>JBBQBE010000051.1:0-25249 GCA_038317225.1 Tepidisphaerales bacterium
AAACGGCGATAATTTTCGCTCCCTGCTTCTTGGCCTCGATGCAGGCGTCGATGGCACCGGGATTCATGCCGATGTTGTGAAAGATGATGAATAAATCCCCCTTGCCCACACCATAATATCGCACCAGGCAATTGGCGTAGCCCACCGTGCGCTCCACCTCCAAATACTTCAGAGCTTGGCAGAGCGGACTGATGTCATGGCCGAAGATCGGGTTGACATTCGCCAATCCGCCGGCCCGGAAGAACATCTCGCACACCATCATCACCGTGTGCCCACCGCCACCGTAGACGTGTATCAACCGATCCTGCCGCGTGGCCCGGGCGATCATCTCGCCCGCCTTGCGAAAGTTGCCCGCCTGCTTCTTTTCTACAGCGGAAACTTTGTCACTGACATTTTTCAGATACGCCAGACCGCGATCCTGGGTAGTCATTGCCAAACTCCTGTCAAACCAATTGCAACACCTTCAGCTTGCCGCAAGCAAGCATCATAGCGGAAGGCGGCTTCACGTCGAGTCAAGGGCCAGAGCCGATTTCAATCCGTCTTCTGACTGATGAGCGTACCGAATCGCTTGTTGATCGCTAATGCCGGATCGAGCGGAACCTCCACCGGAATGCAATTGTTGGGGATGAGGATGGTGGGCGTGGGCCGAACCTTTTTGCCTACGAACTGTGGCAGCCACTGCCGCTGGGCTTCCAGCATCTCACTGGTCATGTCGCGAATTTCCTTAAGTGTGCAGACCGCAGAGGTAAGCGGGTCCAACGCGATGGCGTGAACCAAATGTTCGGTATCTGCCTCAATGGCTGACAGGGCGGCTAGGGTTTGCACATTGATATTGGTCATGCACGCGGCGGCGCACTGCGGCGGCAGATCGCCCACATACGTCGGACGCAGGCCGGTGTCGTCGGCGAACGTTGGCACTTCCACACAACATCCCGCAGGCAGGTTGGTGATGTAGCCGTCGTTGCGCACGTTGCCCATCAGACGGAACGGCTTGCCCGTAACAACGGCCTCCATGATGTAGGAGCAGTATTCCACGCTGCGGCTGGTAATGGCGGCGGTTTCAAATTCTAGCGGATCATGCTTGGCGTATTTGTCCGCTAAGGCGTTGGAATATTTGTAATAAGCCCCACTTTCCCCGCCGAACGAAGGCTCGTCACAATAGAGATCCAGCGCCTTCTTGTTCTTCCGGAACCAGGGGACGTATTCCGAAAGATGGCCGGTTGATTCGGTCATGAAATAGCCGAAATGGCGCATGACTTCCCCTCGGACCTTATCGTTCTTGTAATATTCCGGTTTCTCAAACACCTCGCGCAGCTTGGGATAAATATCCCGGCCTTTGTGTTCCAGCCGCAGGAACCAGTCCATGTGATTGATTCCGCCGCAGGTGTAGGTGATCTCTTCCTTGGGCACCTGGCAATAGCCGGCGATGAGATCGAGCGTGGTCTGCACGCCGTGGCAGAGGCCGACGAAGGGTACTTGGGTCGCCCGGCCCAAGGCCAGGCAGTTGGCGGCCATGGGATTGGCGTATTGCAGCATGATGGCGCCGGGCTTGGCGACTTCTTCCATGTCCTTGGCGATGCCGAGCAGCACGGGAATATGCCGGGCACCCCGAAACACGCCGCCGGGGCCGAGGCTGTCTCCGATGCATTGGTCGACGCCGTATTTCAAGGGAATCTCATAGTCGATGCCGAACGCCTCCAGCCCGCCGACCTGGATCATCACCACCACAAAGTCGGCATTCTTAATCGCTTCCCGGCGGTCGGTGGTGGCCCAGACTTTGGCCGGCAAGCCGTTCTCGCGGATCATCCGCCCGACAAAGCCCTCCATGCGGCGTAACTTGGTCTGGGTGGGGGCCATCAAGGCGAATTCCGAATCCTGCAGCGCCGGTGTGGCCAGAATGTCGGAAATAAGGGTTTTGCAAAACACCACCGAACCGGCCCCGATCATGGCGATTTTGATGGACATGCTTGGCTCCTTGCGCCATCGTCGGCGCGGTTGATTACTTGATTGCGAAATCACACTTCGAGCAGCTTTCGCAGTTGCTGCGCATAATACGCGAAATTATCCCACGACACGTCGTCGGGGATCAGATGATCCAGTTCGGGAATGTATCGGCCCCGACGAACGGCCGGCGCGATGCGCAACAGCTCCCGGTCAATTTCCGCCTTGCCCTGGGCCAGAACCCGCTTGTCAATTCCGCCCATCATGGCCAGGCCCGGGTGTCGCTTCTGGTATTCGTTCACATCGCAACCGGCGGCCACCTCGAATGGAAACATGAAATTCACACCGGCGCGCATCATCGGTGGCACGATCAGCGACGGATCGCCGTCGGTATCCACGCCCAGCACGGGGATGCCGTGCCGGTCGGCAAAGGCTCGTACCCGCAGATAGCACGGGCGCATAAACTCATCGAAATGTGCCGGCGAAATCAGTGGACCCTGTTTGCTGCACATGTCTTCCCACAACTCGATAAAATCAGGCTGCGCCCGCTTCAGCACCTGCTCAAAGACGCTCAGCCACATCGACGTGAGATGATCCATGATCTCATGCACCCATTCCGGATCGGCGCAGAATGCGATCAGACATTCTTCGTCGCCCAGCAGCCAGCGGAGTGTGCCGAATACCCCGACATCGGGAAACGTGCCAAGCTGAATCGGGTATCCCCGCTCCACCCACTCGCCGGCCCGAATCTGCCAATCACCGGCCAGGCGGTCGGGGCTGGACGGATTCAGTCGTTCGTCGCGGAATCGCTTCCAATCATCGCGATTCTTCACCGGGAACTCGATGAACTCTGACATCGATTCGTTGTGTTTCAGATTCCTTCGCTTGATTCCCCAGCTATCGATAAAGATGTACCACTCGTCGGTCTCTTCCAGAATCTTCCACTCGAATTTGGGACATGGGCCGAGATTGACATTGATGGCTTGCAGCCCCACATCGGCACCAAAATACCGCTGTACATCACCCCAGGACTGAAGTTGCGCGGGCATCGCCTCTTTTTGCCAGCGCTGCCAGGTCGTTGCCCACGGCCCCCAATACAACCAGAAGGGTGGACGATCCACCGGCTGCCCCAGCACACAACGTACAAATCGTTCACGGTCGGTCACAAGGATTTATCCTTAAGAACGAGGCAATCTACATACCGTCATTGAAGAACACCGCCAGGCCGTCTTTGCCCGGTGCGACGATATCCAAACGTCCGCTACCGCGCAGGTCGGCGATGGCGAAGTGAATTCCGCAGCCTTTGCCGACACCCGGCGGGCCGTGAGCGATCATCTGCTTGGCGAATCCTTCGCCGGTCCATTTGAAGTAATAGATTCCCACATCGTCGCGCTCGCCCACATCGCCGCCGCAGTGAGCCAGGTGCCGTTTGCCGGTGATCAGTTCCGGCTTGCCGTCGCCGTCGATATCAACCCATTGTAGATCGTGATACTGGGCACAGAACGGGTCGATGGGATGTTTAATCCAAGTCCTGCCGTTGGCGGTGCGCTTTTGCTCCCACCAGTCCAGGCCGTAGCCGTGGGCACCGCCGAGAATCAGCTCACTGATTCCGTCGCCGTTGATGTCAACCACGAGGATCGGCACCGAAGCGTCCCAGCGGCCGCAGTCGAAGTCCTCGTGCAATATCCACTTGCCTTTCCACGGATCGGCCGGGGCTTCCAGCCAGCCCTTGGCGAAGACGAAATCCTTGCGGCCATTGCCGGCGATGTCGCCACAACCCAGGCCGTGGCCCTGGGCACGCTCGCAGAGAAGATGCCGGGCGAACTTGCCGGTGGCTTTGCCGGAAGCATCTCGAATTAGCTTGTACGCCACCAGGGGGCCGCCGGGAGTGTTGGGAACGATTTCCAGATCGCCATCCCCGTCGATATCCCAGGCGCGGGTGGTTTCGATGTTGCCGATGTTTTCCGCCAGGACATGGGCTTGCCAGAGCTTGTCGCTGGATCCAGGCGTTCCGTCGCTGGGGTTTTTCAGCCAGCGCAGCGCGCCACCCCACCATCCGCCGGTGATGAAATCCATCCGCCCGTCTCCGTCAATGTCCATGGCAATGGTGGAGAAGTCGTCGTAATAATCATTGTAGCGCCGATGGTCGTCGGCGATGGGGATCTTTCGCTTGAAGTCCGGACCTTTGTACCAGAATCCGCCACTGACGATATCCAGGACGCCATCCCCGTCAACGTCAAAGACGCCGGCGGTCTCGAAGGTTTCACTGCTGATATTAACACGGGTGAATTTCAACGGCATAGAGTAACTCCTAATACTAGCGGCTTAAAAAGGCCATGTAATCGCGGGCGACTTCCAAATCCTTGATGGCGTCGGCGGCCTTGCACAACGGAGTGGTTTCGCCTTTCACGGCCGCGATGAAGTTTTTCGCCTGCTGCTGCATGGCGTCGATCCAAGGCAGTGTCGGTGAGATGGTTCGGGGTTCGGCCTTGTTGCCCGCATCGGTGTAAGCCGTCACCCGCCCCGGCTGGTTGATTGTCATCGGAGCAGGTAATTCCAACTTGATCCACCCCTTATCAAAGCAGACCAAGGCCTGTTCCTGCCAGGCGATGGTGTTGTCGTAGGGTGCCATTTCGATCTCGCAGGTTACCCCCGACGTGCTGCGGGCCACCAGCAGCCGGCCCGGCTTGTCGGCGTACTCCACCGAGTAGTCCTCGCCCAGCAGATGCCGTAGCAGGTTGACTTGGTGGATATAGTAATTGACGAAGCCAATGTACTTGTCAAAGGCTTCCTGCGTGTAGCTCTGGGGCCTGGGATCGGCCGACAATGGCGGGACCGGGTCATTGCCGTGGATCAGCCCGAGGAAACCATTGGCGGTCCAGTCGCCGGGAGGCATGGTAACCCGCACGTAACGCAGCTTGCCGACTTCTCCGCTGGCGGTCCATGTGTCGATCTGTTTGCGTGCCCACATCGTGGCCGGATCGCTGCGCTTGTGATAGGCCACGTAATGGCTGGCCTTGCTTTGCTTTAAGGCTCCAAGCAGCTTCAGGCCAGTCTCGATCGACCCGGCCAGGGGCTTCTCGGTCAAGACCGGAACCCCGGCGGAATAAACCTCCGGCAGCAGAGAGCCATGAAAAATGAACTGCTGGATACAGACGATGGCGTCCAGCTTTTCCTCGGCCAGCATGGCCCGATGGTCGGGATAGACATGGGCAATGCCATAGCGGGCCGCGACTTTTTTGGCCATATCCTGCTTGATTTCCGCGATGGCGACCACCTGGCAGTCGCTGTTGGTGGCGTAGTTGCGCAAATGGGCACACTGGCCCATGCCGCCCACGCCGACAAAACCGATCCGAATGGGATTCATAGCGTTTCCTCTGGTTAATGCCGCGCGCTACCCGCAACGGCCGATTTGCAAAATATGACTCAACCAAGCCAGCCGGACAATGTTCAATTTTGCCTTGATATTGGCAATTCTTGCTTTTTGGCCATAAATTGAAGCTGTGGAAACCCCTAGGATCGAGACTACACGTTACCCCGTGCCGCTGGCGGGACGGGTTCTAACCGACACCCCCTGGCACATGCCGGTCCACGTCCACAAGTTTCACCACCAGACGATCATCGTATTAGAAGGAACCATCCGGGTGGCGATGGCGGGGCAGGTCCATGTCGGCCGACCCGGCGCGGTTCTGTTTTATCCCCAGGGAATCGCTCACGAGGAGTGGGGCGAGCCGGAATCGGAGGGGCGATTTCGCACGCTGTTTATTGGTTGGGAGCGCCGGATAGTGCGTATGTCGGTGAGTCACTGGCCCAGCAGGGTGCTGGACCACAATGGTCGTTTGACCTGGCTGGCGGGCTGGATGCACGAACTGATGCGCGAGCAGGGTCCGCGGCGAGATGATGCCTTGCGATCATTAATGCGGGCGATGGCCTTTGAACATTCCCGACTGACTGCCGGCCCCAGCGGTCCCCCGGAACCCATCGTGGCGGCAACACGCTATCTGCGTGAACATCTGCGCGATCCCTTGCGGCTGGATGATCTGGCCAATGCCGCAGGGCTGAGCCGGTTTCATTTCGCCCGGCTCTTCCGCCAGGCCACCGGCCTATCCCCCATGCATTACCTCGCCCAGGCTCGTATCGATGCCGCCCGGCACCTCCTGCGGATGACCGCATTGCCTCAGCGAGAAATCGCCCGGCAACTGGGATTTGGTGATGAATATCAATTTTCGCGAACCTTCCGCCGCCTCACGGGCCATGCCCCCGGCACCGAGCGTCACTGATTCGGTATCCGCAAGCATTTTTGCATTTGCGGCATCGCGGAGCAATTCAAAAAGGTCGAGAGTACTCTGTCTCGACCCCATCCAGCGGCGGTTGAATCCGGCGATCGCGCTCGCTCTATGAGCTCAATGGCTAAAATCAAATTTGGGCAATTCAAAAGGGTTGGAAGTCTTTGATTGCAAAAAATTCAATGGAATCGCAAAATTTTGCTGCATTGGCTGTCGGGATCACAGCATCCCCGTCCCCATTGGTATTTTCCAAGTGCTCCATGAACGTTCGAGCGCTTCAGCCCAAACCTGCCGCATCATCATCCCTTGGCAAATGGCACTGGCGCACCACCACCCGGAGAATTGCACTGGCGACAAGTCTATCCAATTGGCATATGCAAGGTAATTTTGCTCCCGTCAGCGTCTAAACATGGGCGCAAATCGCCTTTGCGTCATATAATGTCAGCATGGAAGTTGCCAACTCTTCAACTCTGCGCCAAGCGCATTTATCCGTTTCCGGCATGAATTGCGCCAGTTGCGTGGCGCATGTGCAAAAAGCGGCCAAGGCGGTCGAGGGCGTCAGCGATTGCCAGGTGAGCCTGTCGCGCGGGCGGGCGCAGGTGTGGTTTGATCCGCAAAAGACCGATTTGGCGGTCGTGGCCGAAGCGATCAGCCGCGGGGGATATGCAGCGCATATCGAACAGGCCGATGGCTCGCAGGCGGCCCAGGAACAACAGCGGCTGGTTCGCCAGAAATTGGAAGCGCAAAACTGGAAATGGCGGGCCGTGGCCGGGATCGTGCTTTGGCTGCCGGTGGAACTGGCGCACTGGATTTTGACGGCCCGGGGGGCCAGTCATCCAGCGCATCTGACGCTGCAATGGATATCGCTGGCGACGGCGACCGTGGCCATTATTTACATCGGCTGGGGGTTTTACCGCGGGGCCTGGCGGGCACTGAAGCAAAAGACCAGCAACATGGACACGCTGATCGCTCTGGGCGCCAGCGTGGCGTATTTTTACAGCCTGGCGGCATTTCTGGGACATGTCGCCGGCTGGTGGGCGGCGGCGGATGTGTATTTCATGGAGGCCACGGGCTTGCTGGGACTCATCAGCCTGGGCCACTGGCTGGAGGCTCGTGCCCGCGAATCGGCCGGCTCGGCGATTCGTCAATTGCTGGAATTGACCCCGTCCACGGCGCTGAAGCTGGTGGATGGCCAACCGATGGAAGTCAGCGTGGCCAGTGTGCAGGCCGGCGATCGGCTGCTGGTGCGTCCCGGCCAGCGTGTGGCGGTCGATGGCCAGGTGGTGCAGGGGCGAAGCAGTGTCGATGAATCGATGCTCAGCGGCGAATCGCTGCCGGTCGTGCGGCAGGTGGGTGATAAGGTGATCGGCGGAACCGTCAACCAGGACGGGGCGCTGGTGATCCAGGCCACGCAAGTGGGCAGCCATAGCGCTTTGAGCCAAATTGTGCAACTGGTTGAAAAAGCCCAAAGCGCCAAGCCGCCAGTGCAGCAGCTTGCCGATCGCATCGCCGGGATATTTGTGCCGGTGGTGCTGGGGATCGCGCTGATAACGGCCCTGGGCTGGTGGGGTTGGGGACGCTATCACGGCTGGGACTCACTGCACACCTGGGGTCGCCTGGCCAATGCGGTGTGCAGCGTGCTGATTATCGCCTGTCCCTGCGCTTTGGGACTGGCGCTGCCGGCCTCGCTGATGGTGGGGACCGGCCGGGGGGCCAAACGCGGTATTTTGATCCGCGATATGGACGCTTTGCAACATGCCGAAAAGCTGCAAGTGGTGGTGCTGGATAAAACCGGCACCTTGACGACGGGGCGACCGCGGGTAACCAAAATCTGGGCCTTGGAGCAGTTGGATGAAAATGCTTTGCTGGCCCTGGCGGCGTCGGCCGAGCAGTATAGCGAGCATCCGCTGGCCAAGGCGATCGTGCGCGAGGCCCGAGAGAGAAAGCTGAAGCTGCAAGACCCCCAGCAGTTTCACAATGAGCCGGGCCTGGGCGTGGAGGCGACGCTGGATACGCGCCAATTGCTGGTGGGCAGCGAGACGCTCTTACGCGACAAGGGCACGCTTGATACGGCTTATCCGGCGTCGGCGTCCGGGCCTTGGACGCTGGTGCATGTGGGCCAGCTCAAGCCGGACAAAAGCGTGGTGCGGCTGGGTTTGATCGCTTTGGCCGATCCGCTCAAAAGCGATTCGGCGGCTGCGGTGGCGGACCTGCACAAGCTGGGACTGAAAACCGTGTTGCTCAGCGGCGACAACCGGGCGACGGTCATGGCCATCGCCCGGCAGGCGGGGATCGACGTGATTCACGCCCAGGTGCAGCCGCAGGAGAAAGCCGAGGTGATCCGCCAATTACAACGGCCCGACGGACAGGCGCGGCGCTATGTGGCGATGGTGGGCGACGGGGTCAATGACGCCCCGGCGCTGGCGACGGCGGACCTGGGGATCGCGCTGGGCGGCGGGGCGGATATCGCCAAGGAGACCGGCGGAATTGTGCTGGTCAGCGATTCGTTGTCGGGGGTGGCGGCGTCGATCCGGCTCTCGCGGGCCACCATGCGCAAAATCCGCCAGAATTTGTTTCTGGCGTTTGTCTATAACGTGCTGGCCATTCCCATCGCGGCGTTTGGCCTGCTCAATCCGCTGTGGGCGGCGGGGGCGATGGCGCTGTCAGATGTGAGCGTGATCGGCAATGCGCTGCTGCTGCGGCGAGCGAAGATCGACGATGGACAGCCGCCAACGCAGCGGCCCAAGCCGCCGGCGGGCACTTAGAAATATGGCTCTCCGTGAAAGACGCTGGCAAACATACCTGCCATGTCCTAGAAACCACGTTCTGGGCGAAATATCGCATGTCCGAGCTTGGCAGCTTGGCATCCATCAGCGGGTTCCGCGGAGAGCCAGAAATTTAAGATTCTGCAGGTCAAGCGCTGGTGCCAGGCCACATCTTTCCAGTTGGCGCGGTGCCAGGCCACATCTTTCCAAGTGGCGCATGTCCAAGGGCCGCAACCGGCAGCGGGCAATGGCACCTCGACGACAACTTGTGCGCGATAGTCCACAGCGCGCTATCCAGCCAGAGACGGCGGAATCAGCAAATTAGGACTGAATCACCGCCGTGTTGAGCGAACGCGCCGGCAAGCGCAATTTCAAAGACTGCCCGGCCGCTGAAAAATGCAGCGCCCGCGGCGTGTCAAAGGGATTGTGTATGGCCAGCACGATGGAACCGTCGGGGTTGGCAAAGGCCAGGGCATTGGCGCACCAGGGGCCGCGCAGTCCCAGCCGCGTCGCCCCCGCTTCCACGAAGCGCGACAGGTGCTTGATGACGTAAAACTCATAGGTCAAGGAAGCCTGACCCTTTTCATAATCCACCACCACCAGGGAATTTTGCGGCCAGCCCCAGGTGCTGCGCCCGCCGACGGGCAGGACCATGTTCCAGTAAACATAACTACGCACACCGCTAATGAAGTAGTGGCGCATCAAGTTAAAGACGTACTCGGCGTATTCCCAGCGATTGGCCCCGTCGCCGCATTCGTTTTCCGTCTGCATCAGCGGCACATCCGGCCAGGCCTCGGCGGTGCGGCCGACAGCCTCTTTTCCGGCCCACTGATAGCCGACGCCGGCGATATAGCGGGCGGCCTGGGGATCGGACAGGGCGGTATGGGCAAAGCCGTTGTAGTCGGCGCTGTTGATCGTGCCCAGCCAGATTTGCGTGGGCAGTTTGCGCTTTTCAAACAGCGGGCCTAAGTAGCTGCCGATAAACTCGGCCATTTGCGCCCCAGTCCACAGACAGGAAGGGAATTTTTGATCGGCCGCCGGCTCGTTTTGCACATGCACCTGCGCGATGTCGATTCCCTCTTCCTTGTACGCCTCGACAAAGCGGGCGAAATACAGCGCATAGGCTTCGAGGTTTTTTTTCTCCCAGACCAGCGTGCCGTAGTTGTAGACCGGCGGATTTTTCATCCACGTCGGCGGACTCCAAGGTGAGGCGAAGAGTTTGAGCTGCGGCTGGATTTTCATCGCCGCCTTGATGTAGGGCAGGAGAAAATCCTTGTCGCGGGCGATGGAAAACTGCTTCATCGCCAGGTCGCCGGGGGTTTCGTTGTGGCTATACCATTGCAGGCCGTAATCGCTGGCGCCGATAGGCAGGCGACAGATGGAAAACCGGCAGCCTTGTTTGGGGTCGAAAATCTCGCCGAGGATTTCCTGCCGCCGCGGGGCCGGCACGCGGTTCAGCGCCTCCCAGCCCATTTCATTAAAGCAGCCGCCGAAGCCTTCGATGCTTTGGTGGCGGGTGCCATCCAGTTGCAGATTCACCGGCTCAGCGCAGGCGGCATCCTCGCCTAAACGTTGCCAGGGTGCTTGCTGGGTGGTGCATACGACGGAAGTGGCGCGTTGGGACATCGGTCTCCTCGATCGCCGACGCCCATCGCGCCGGCGGCTAAATTGTACAGTGAATCATGGCCATCACTTTATCCATGATCTTCTTTTCACATCCGGGCACCGACAGGATATCACATTCGCTGCCAAGGATGAAGCTGTGGCCGGTGGCCCGCATCTTTTGCATTAGATCGCGGGTCATCTGCTCGGCCTGGGGCACGCTGACCAGATCGTCGGAATAAAATTTCTTGGTCGGCAGGTTGCCGTATAACACCGTGCGGTTGGGAACCATCTGGGCAAACTCCCACAAACCGCGCCCGCTGCCGAGGCTGAGCACCGCCGGGTCTAGCTCACAGAATTTTTTGACCATGTAATCGGTCAGTTCGCCGCAGCAGTGGAAGTACAGGTCCGCCTGGTATTGCTCGAGCATCTTCTTGATCTTCTGATTGTGGGCGATGACGTAGCGGTCGAAGATGTCGCTGCCGGCCTCGATCTGGTTGGGCGAGAGAAACGAGGAATTGCTGGCCGGCTCGGCGACAAAGATGATTTTGGCCCCGGCTTCCAGTTGTGCTTTGAGCGAGCGCGAAATGATCATGTCGGCCAGTTCCAAGGCGCGCTCCACCAGTTCCACTTCCGCATCCTCTTTAGCGGTTACCCCGCTGGCGGCGATATATAACGGCGTGATCGGATCGGCCAGCAGCTTGGTCATCATGGAAAATGGCCCGATGGTCATGCCGACGGGGATGCGCTTAGAGTGCCGGATGGTGTAGGTGATGGCGTCGATATTCGCTTGCAGACGCGGGTCGTATGGATCGGACAAATGGCTTTGCACCATGGCCATTTGTTGATCGCTGGGCGGGGCGTCAAAGTGGAAGGTGTCTTTTTGCGCCGCGTCAATCCCCAGCATGTCCAGTAGCGCACTTTTTTCCAGCGACAGGTCCATGATCGGCAGCGCCATGGGCGCGTTGTACAATTCCGCCGCCTCCAGCAATACCTGACCGAGGCGCTTGCCATCGGATAAAATGGCTTTGTGGTCGGGGTGCTGGTGCAACACCAGATCGGCCCCCACCGGCATGCGCAACTGTTGGGCGGACAAATCCAGATAATATTGACGATCCATAGTTTGCTCTCTCATACGACTGATCGACCCTGCCGCTTTCGAGCGGTTAATTGGTGCTTACTATACGGGCCTGATACGCAAAATCTCGGCATTTGGTGTGATGTGTTGGTGTTTTGGTGCTGAATGCTGGTGCGCCACCGGGCGACCAAGGGTGTGGAAGGATGCGGGATATCGGCGCGTTTTGGTTAAAGCGGTCGGCCGCATTTCTGATGGCTTTCTTTTATCCGCCGGCTCCACATAATGGCGGCAATGGAGATGTTGGCGTTTAGTTTGCAGCAGGTACAAGGATGGTTTGAGGCCGGCGGCTACCTGGTCTTATTCGGCTTGCTCTTTTTGTGCGGCGTGGGCCTGCCGCTGCCGGAGGATATCCCGCTTTTGATCGCGGGGTTTTTTGTTGCCAAGGGACAGATGCACTTGGTTCCGGCGGCGATCTGCGCCTGGTGCGGGATTATCGGCGGAGATGTGATCCTGTATCACCTTGGTAAAAAATGGGGGCTGGGGATTACCCGCGTGCCCTTTGTCGGCAAGCATCTGACGGCCAGCCGCATCGAGCGGGCCGAAACGCTCTTTGATCGCTACGGCATCTGGGTGGTGGCGATCGGCCGGCTCTTTGCCGGCATTCGCGGAGCGATGGTCGTGGCCGCCGGCACCATCCGCTACAGCTTCATCAAATTCATCATCGCCGACGGTCTGGCGGCGATTGTTTCCGGCGGGCTGTTTATCTGGCTGGGGCACTGGGTGGGCAAGCATCTGGGCAGCCTGGAGGAATTACAAAAACGCCGGGAAAAAATTCAGGGAGTTGAGCACTGGGTGTTTCTCGGGATCGCGGTGGTGGTGGGGGGAATCATCGCCTACGTGATCTGGCGGCGGCGCGGGCATCGCTCGCCGACCCAGGCGGCATTGGACCGCGTTGTCGAGCATACCCATCGGCCCGGCGCTGGCGATCCGCCGCGATAGCATTTTACCAGGTAAACAATGTTCCCATACTGGGACCGACACGCGCTGCGACATTACCTGAAAACTCGGCTGGCGGAACGCGGGACGAAAATTGCCGTACAAAAAAGGGCTCTCCGCGGAACCCGCTGATGGATGCCAAGCTGCCAGGCTCGGACATGCGATATTTCGCCCAGAACGTGGTTTCTAGGACATGGCAGGTATGTTTACCAGCGTCTTTCGCGGAGAGCCAAAAAATTAAGTTGAAAGTGCCAATGAAACTGGCGGCACATAAATAGGTA
Organism: Tepidisphaerales bacterium; assembly: GCA_038317225.1. Taxonomy (GTDB): domain Bacteria; phylum Planctomycetota; class Phycisphaerae; order Tepidisphaerales; family Tepidisphaeraceae; genus JBBQBE01. The sequence goes on from JBBQBE010000051.1 coordinate 12,950, forward strand.
AAAAATAAAAACTCCGCGCCCGGCACACGCCGGGACGCGGAGGGCGGGTGTTTCGGCCGCGGGGTGGCCGAAACGTTCAAGGAGTCTTCAGTTACGGCATCAGCACAGTGTCGATCACGTGAATCACTCCGTTGCTGGCGTCGATGTCGGTCTTGATCACCGTGGCCGAGTCAATCATCACCTTGCCATCCTCGGTTTTGATGGTTACTTCCTTGCCGTTGAGCGTTTTGGCGCTCTTGAGGTTCACCACATCCTTGGCCAGCACCTTGCCGGGGATCACGTGGTAGGTCAGGATGCCCACGAGCTTCTGCTTGTTTTCCGGCTTGAGCAGTTCCTCCACGGTTCCGGCCGGCAACTTGGCAAACGCCTCATCGGTGGGGGCCAGGATGGTGAACGGGCCTTCACCGCGGAGCGTATCGACCAGGCCCGCGGCCTGTACCGCGGCGCACAGCGTCTTAAAGGAACCGGCCGCCATCGCGGTATCGACCACGTCCTTGGCCGAATCCTTGTGTTCCTTGTGTTCCATGTCGCCGCCAAATGCCGGCCGCTGAGCGAGCTGGCCGATTCCGCCGATGCCGAGGCTCACGGTGAGCGCGGCCAATAACTTCCAATTCTGATTGCTGAACATTGCTATCTCCTGAAAAAAGGTCTACTGCGATTTAGGCGTGCCGCGGCCAACGCCGCCGCATTCTCTTAAAGCCCACGGCTTCACAGACGCCCGTCATACCAACCGGCACCGCGGCCAACGAGGCCAACGCGCCGTCGCCCAGGGGGGCTATTACAAAAGCAATCTTAAAGAGCTTGGCCAGTTCCCATTTCAAAAAACCTGTCATCACTAACACTAGCGCCAGGGTGTTTCTTGTCTGCATGATTCGGTCCTTTGCGGGCTAAGGCAAAACTTTCAAATCTTCTAAACTATAGGACAGCGATAGAGTGAAAGTCAAATTTAATCATAAAAAATACTGAAAAACACTTGAAATTGTATTCCTGCACATTATATAATCTATCAAAACGATCATTATGAACCAATTGATCTCCCCCAAATTGTTATCGCAAGTGCTGGGCGTCAGTGAATCGACGGTACGCCGATTGGTCGATGCCGGCCAGTTGGCGTCGGAAAAAACCACCGGCGGGCATCGTCGCATTCGCCTGGCCGACGCTTTGGCCTATGCCCGCGGCAGCGGTTTGCCGCTGCGCCGCTGGCAGCTATTGGGACTGGAAGCGCCGCCGGCCCACAATCTCCAGCCGGTGATTTACCAGCGTTTGCGCCATGGCGATCGGGCGCGCCTATGGGCGCTGGTGGCGGGTTTGTTTGCTTCCGGGTGGAGTGTGGCGCGGATTGGCGATGAGGCCCTGGCACCGGCCATGCACCGCCTGGGGCAGCGCTGGTGTGAGCATCCTGATGGCATTTTAGAGGAGCATCAGGCAACGGAAATGGTCTCCTGGTGCCTGGGTCGGCTGCGCGATCTGCTGCCGCCACCCTCCCCGCAAGCGCCCCTGGCTCTGGGCGGAGCGCTCCAGGACGACCCCTATCGCCTCGCGCCGCTGATGGCATCGACGGTGCTGGTCGAATGTGGCTTGCGGGAGGTGCTTTTTGGCCCGCACACGCCGGCGACCTTGCTATGCCAATGGGCGGTGAGCAAGCATGCGAATTTGGTATGGGTGTCGCTTAGCGTGCCGCCGCCGTCGCCGCAGCGCCGGCGCGAGCTGCTGGATCAAATCGACCTGTTACGCCGGCGGCATATCCCCTTCATCGCCGGCGGACGCCACGGGCGCGACTGGGTGCGCGGCATCAATATTCCGCTGGCGCAAACCATGGCGGAACTGGCCGCCTTCGCCCGCGGGTTGGCCACCAGCGCTGCGGCACCGTCGATTAAACCGTAGCGCCCGCCCCGCGGTCCCTTGACTCAAATCGTATGGGTGTGCCTATATGTTTTTGCACTCTACCGTTTCTAATTCTAAGTGGTAAACATGGTTTGTAACTGGCCATGAAAGCTGATTCCCTGAACTTGTGCGAAAATCCGTGGCCGCGCCCAATCGTATAACCAGGATAAATCGGCATTCCCAATGCCTTGGTGGCTCATTACCATGCCCCGTGAACCAACGACAAGGATTTTATGAGCCAATTTCTGGTAATCGGGCCGCATCCGGATGATGCTGAACTGGGCATGGGCGGAACCATTGCCCTGCTCCAAGGGCAGGGACACCAGGTGCATCTATTGGACATGACCAATGGCGAGCCTACGCCGCTGGGCGACCCGCGCACCCGCGCCGCCGAAGCCGCCGCCGCCGCGAACATTCTAGGCGTAACGCGCTCGCTGCTGGGTTTGCCCAACCGCCAGGTCGTCCACAACCTTGAAAATCGCCATCGCCTGGCCGCTGCCTTGCGGCAATTTCGCCCGGAAGTTATTTTTCTGCCCTATCCGATTGATGCCCATCCCGACCACGTGGCCGTTACCCGTTTGGGGGAAGATGCGCGCTTCGACGCTAAGCTCACCAAAACCGATATCCCCGGCCAGCCGTGCTATCCCAAGCGCATTCTCTATTACTTTTGCACGCATCTGCGACTGAATTTCAACCCGGTCTTTTGTGTGGATATCTCCGGGCACATGGAGCAAAAGATGCGGGCCATCGAGGCGTATCATTCGCAATTTATCGCCAATAGCAGCCCCGTGCCGCAGATGGTGCGCACGCTCAATGGATATTTCGGCGGGCGCATCGGCAGCCAGTACGCCGAACCATTTTTTACCCATGAAGTGTTGGGCCTCAGCGGCTTGGACCAATTATTTTAGGCTTTGGCGGCCAAGGCAGGACCGATCGCGCTCCTCCGGCCGATAAATGAGTATGATGTGCCCTTTGCTTGAAACCTTGGAATCGCGCCGCTTGCTCTCGGCGGTGGCCCCGATGGATGTGGAACAGTATTTGGTCTGCCTGGTCAACCGCGGCCGGGCCGATCCGGCCGCCGAGGCGGCGCGATATCATATCGATCTCAACGAGGGACTGGCCGGCGGGACCATCTCCCCGGTCCCCAAGCAGCCGCTGGCGATTGATTTTCAAATCACCGACGCCGCCCGCGGGCATAGTCAATGGATGTTGGACAACGATCTGTTTCAACATAACGGCCCCGGCACCCTCACCCCCGGCGACCGTATGAGCCTGTCCGGCTATGTCTTTGCCGGCGACTGGACCTGGGGGGAAAACATCGGCTACCGCGGCACCACCGGCCCAGCGCCCGATCCCTATGTTACCACCGGCAAGTTGCAGGAGGATTTGTTTGTCGATGCGGGGATTGCAGATCGTGGGCATCGCATTGATTTGATGAATCCAGCGTTCAAGCAGATCGGTGCCGGCGTCGTCAGCGGGCGGTTTAGCATTTACAACGCGGTCATGGCCACGCAGGATTTTGCCGCCACCGCCGGCAACAGTTTTTTAACTGGAGTCGCTTATGCCGACACGGTGGTAGCCGATCAGTTCTACACGCCCGGCGAGGGCTTGGCCGCTGTAACCCTTACCGCCCGCCGCGTCAGCGATCAGGCGGTTTTTTCCACGCAGTCTTTTTCCACCGGCGGCTACAACCTGCAACTGCCGCCGGGGGTGTATGACATCACCGCCGCCGGCGGGGGGCTGGCGCGCGCGCAACTTTACAGCGGCATCACCATGGGCAGTCAAAATGTGCTGATGGACATCCAACCCACCGCGCAGGTGGGTATCACACGGTTTGGCAATGGTCAGGTGCATGTGGAGGGCTCCGACGCCGGCGACTCGATCAACGTCAATTTGTTCAACGGCCAATTGGCGGTGGGATTGAACCAGACGACGCGATTATTCAACCTGTCGGATGTTACCAGCCTGTGGATTCAAGGATTTGGCGGCGATGACCAGGTCATCGTTGATCCGGCGCTGCAATTGTCGGCGACAATCCAGGGCGGTCTGGGCAATGACTGGTTGGCCGGCGGGGCGGCGGATGATCTGATCCAGGGTGGCGGCGGCAATGACATGATCTTCGGCTACGGCGGCAACGACACGCTCCGCGGCGGGGCGAATGATGATCAACTCCGCGGCGGCATGGGCGATGATTTTATCTTCGGCGGCCTGGGACGCGACGAAGTGCGCGGCGGCAAAGGCAACGACTGGCTGGTCGGCGGCGCGGAGGCCGACACGCTTTTCGGCGGCCTGGGCTACAATTTTTCACCCGCCGATGCCCAGGATCTTTTGACCGCTATCACCGTGGCGTGATGCCCGGTCGGGCACATTACTTAAGCGCGGTTTTTTTTTCGCGACTTGCCAGCCGCGGGTGTCGCTGTCGCGGGCGACTGCGCTGAAGCGGGCGACAGCGCTGGCACGGGCGACAGCGCTGGCACGGGCGACAACGGCGGGGCGGGCGTCTGCGCGGGGGTGGGCGTCTGTGCTGGCGCGGCCGACAACGCTGGCGCGGGCGACTGTGCGGGTGCGGGCGACAAGGCTGGCGCGGGCGACAACGGCGGGGCGGGCGACTGTGCGGGTGCGGGCGACAACGGCGGCGCGGGCGTCTGCGCGGGGGTGGGCGTCTGTGCTGGCGCGGCCGACTGCACTGGCGCGGGCGACAACGGCGGCGCAGACGGCTTTGGTTTCGCGGCGGACGGCGATGGCGCGGCACGTTGTGCTGAAGCGGTCGGCACCGCCTGCGCCGCTTCCAATAGTTCGCGGGCCTGGGCGCGGGTGGTGTCAGTGATCTGCCTGCCGCCGATCATTTCCGCCAGTTCCTCCACGCGCTCGGCACCTGCCATCACGCGCACGCGCGTTTCGGTGCAGTTGCCCACCACTTGCTTGCGCACCGTCAAATGACGATCTCCAAAACTGGCTATTTGCGGCAAGTGGGTAATGCATAGCACCTGATGGCGATGGGCAAGCTGCTGGAGTTTATGGCCGATCACCGCGCCCAGGCGTCCGCCCACATTGGCGTCGATCTCGTCAAAAACCAAAACCGATATGCGATCCGAGTCGGCCAAAATGCCCTTCAATGCCAGCATCACCCGCGACAGTTCCCCGCCGGAGGCGATTTTGCGCAAGGGCTGGGCGAGCTGGCCGGGATTGGTTTGCGCAATGAATTCCACCTGGTCCATCCCCGATGGCGCCGCCGCCAGTGTTTCATCCAGAATCGTCGGCTCCGCGGGGGTGATCCGCGCCTCGAAGCGCGCTTTTTCCATGCCCAGCTCGTGCAACTGCTTTTCAATCGCCGGGGCCAGTTTCACCGCCGCTTGCCGCCGCGCCGCACTTAGCTCCTGGCCGGCCTTGCTCAACTCCTCGCGCCAGGGCAACAGCGATTTTTCCAGGCCGGACAAATCCTCGCCGGCCCGCTGCAACTGCTCGATTTGACCAGCCAGTTGCTCGCGCAGCGCAAGTACCTCGTCAGCCGTGCCGCCGTATTTGGACAAGATGCGATTGATGGTGTTGAGCCGGTCATTCACTTCCGCCAGTTCCGATGGGTCCATGTCCAGCCGATCACGGTAACGCGACAGATCGAATGACACTTCCTCCAAGGCGATGGTCGCATCGCGCAAGCTCTGGCTGGTAGGGGCCAGCGCTTTATCCACCCCGGCCAGTTCGCCCACCACGCCCACCATCATTTTCAGCCGTTCCAGAATCGAGCCATCGGCTTCGTATAACGCGCTGTACGCCGCGCCGCTGTCGCGCTTGAGCCGCTGGAGATTTTCCAGCAGCGTGGCGCGGGCGCTAAGCTCCTCATATTCCCCCGACGCCAGTTCCGCGGCATCAATTTCCCCGGCCTGAAATTGCGCCAGGTCCAACTGCTGGCGGCGAAAATTCTGTCCGCTTGTCAGTTCCGCCAATTTGCGGCGGCCTTCCAGCAATCGCGTGTACAGCCCGTAATAACGCTGCCGCAGCGGCCACAAATTGCCAAACTGGTCCAGCACATCTAACTGATTGGCCGGCTTGAGCAAATATTGGTGATCGTGCTGGCCGTGAACATCCACCAGGGTTTCCGAAACCGCTTTCAGCATCGATAGGGTGATCGGGTTGCCGTTGATACTCACCGAAGAACGCCCGGAAGCAAACAAACGTCGGCTAATTAAAAGTTCCCCGCCGTCGCCGCTCAAGGCCAGATCCGTGGCCTGCTCCAGGCGCTTGAGCATCGCCGGGCTTTTGAGTTCAAACAAGCCGCTGACGCGCCCCTCCTCCACGCCCGGCCGCAACATCTCCGCGGGACTGCGCAGGCCCAGCAGCACCTCCAGCGCGCCGATCACCAGGCTTTTGCCGGCGCCGGTTGCCCCGGTGAAGCAGTTGAGCCGCGGGTGCAGCTCGATGCGCACATCGGCGATCACCGCCAGGTTCGATATGTGCAGTTCCCGCAACATCCGGTGGCCAGTCCCCTTGTCAAAGGCTGCCTCGGCTAACTCACCTTGCTGCCGGCCGCGCTCCCGTCGGAGGGGGTGATGAAGATAACCCTCCCGGCGGCGGCGTCGCTGGCGGCTAAAAGCATGCCCTGGCTGACCTGCCCGCGCATCGTGCGCGGTGCCAGGTTGGCGACCACCACAATCTGTTTTCCCACCAGTTGCTCGGGCTGATAATACTGGCGAAGCCCGGCACAGATTTGCCGCTTTTCATCGCCCAGATCAATTTGCAAAACCAGCAGCTTGTCGGCATTGGGATGCGGCTGGCAATCCAACACCGTCGCCACGCGCAAATCCAGTTTGGAAAAATCATCAAAACTGATCGTCGCCGCTGCTTGCGCTTCGGCCGGGGCGGGGGTGGGCGGAGTCTGCGCCGCCGAGGCCGCCGAGGCGGCATTCACCGAGGCGTCGGCTCCAGTGGTGGGGGGCTTGGGCTGTTCCATATTCATCTTCCTGGCAAAAAAAGGGCCCGTTTAACGGCACTGGCCATTGCCGCTGACAATCCATTTGTACGTCGTCAAGTCCGTTGCGCCCATCGGGCCGCGGGCGTGCATTTTATCGGTGCTGATGCCGATCTCCGCGCCCAGGCCATATTCGCCGCCGTCGGCGAAGCGCGTCGAGGCGTTGACCATCACCGACGCGCTATCCACCGCGCCGGTGAAGCGCTGGGCCGCGCTGAGCGACTCGGTGATAATCGCGTCGGTATGATGCGAGCCGTGGCAGTTGATATGTTCAGTCGCCTCGTCGATCGAGTCTACAATTTTCACGCTGATAATAAATGCCAGATATTCCGTGTCCCAATCCTCCGCGGTGGTGGCGATGGCCTGGGGATATAATTGCCGCGCCGCCTCATCGCCACGAATTTCCACGCCTTTTTCCGCCAAAGCCGCGCAAATCGGCGCTAGCAGCCGCCCGGCGGCCTGGCGGTGAAACAGCAGATGCTCCACGGCGTTGCACACCGCGCCGCCGGGATAGCTGGTCTTGGCGTTGACGCAAATCTCCCTGGCCATCTGAGCGCTTTGCCTGGTCGCCTCATCAATATAGATATGGCAATTGCCGGTAAAATGCTTGAGCACCGGGATGGTCGAATCGCGCACCACCGCCCGGATCAGGCTTTCGCCGCCGCGCGGAATCACCAGATCAATATATTGGTCCAGCTTCAAAATCAGCGGCACCAGTGCCCGATCGGTGGACTCGATGAGCTGCACCGCCCCCTGGTCGATCCCCGCGCTCAGTAGGGATTGTGAGATAATCCGCGCGATCGCCTGGTTGGAGGCAAACGCCTCCTTGCCGCCGCGCAGAATAATCGCGTTGCCGCTTTTGAGACACAGCGCCGCCGCGTCGCTGGTTACGTTGGGACGCGACTCGTAAAAAAAGAGCACCACGCCCAAGGGCACGCGCGTCTTGCGGATATTCAGCCCATTGGGACGATTGTATCCTTCGATCACCTGCCCGATCGGGTCCGTCTGCCGGGCGATCTGCCGCACCCCCTCGGCCATGGCGGCGATGCGTTTATCATTGAGTTTCAACCGCTGAACCAGGGCCTCGGCCATGTGCGCTTCACCGGCCGCCGCCAAGTCGCGCTGATTGGCTTGCAGTAGCTCATCCTGGCCGGCCTCCAAAGCGTCGGCCATATGCAATAGGGCCTCGGTGCGCTGGCCACCGCCCAGCATCGCCAGTTGCCGCGACGCCCGCCTGGCATTTTGCCCCAGTTGCAATACGTAATCCGCCGCTTGACTCATGGCCGCAAGTATAGCCCAAAGCCCCGCCTTCTGCCCATACGCCGCCGCTTTTATCACCGTCCCCAGCAACAATTGTCAACTCCAAATAGAAATGCCTGTCAAACCAAAGTAGAAATGCCCGGCAGCTCTCCAAAGTTAAAATGTCCGGTGGATACTGCACGCGACCCGGCGCTCCCGGACATTTTTACTTTGATAAGAGCGGGCCGAACAACTTGCGTAAGACGCCGTCCCCAACGGCAATTTGACACATCCCCGCCGCGCGTATAGATTCGCCTTGCAGTTTGTTCCCAGAACAATTGTGTCCCTGCTGCCTGGAGCGAGGTTCTGTGTTGACTGCCTGTGTTGTCATTCCCGCCCGCTACGCATCCAGCCGCTTTCCCGCCAAAATGCTCGCCGCCCAGACCGGCCGCCCGCTGGTGCAGCATGTGGTGGACCAGGTGCGCAAATGCCGCCGCGTCAGCGTCGTGCTGGTGGCCTGCGATGACCAGCGGATCGTCGATGCGCTAGCGCCGTTTCACACCCAGTGCGTGATGACCCGGGCGGATCATCCCAGCGGCAGCGACCGCATCGCCGAAGTCGCCGCCGGGCGAAGTGAAGATATTATCGTCAACGTCCAAGGCGATGAGCCGGAAATTGAGCCGCTGATTATCGATCAGTTGATTGACACCCTGGTCGCCTCCGGCTCGCCGATGGCCACGGCGGCGGCCGCCTGGCCCGATGGGCAGGATGTGGCCAATCCCAACTTGGTCAAAGTGGTATGCGATCAGTCGGGCCGGGCGCTCTATTTTTCACGCCTGCCCATTCCCTGCCAGCGCGACCCCGGCCCGCGGATGGCGCCGCCGCTGCTGCATGTGGGCTTGTACGCCTACCAGCGCGATTTTATTTTGCGCTTTGCCTCCTGGTCGCCCACGCTCCTGGAGCAATCGGAAAAACTCGAGCAGTTGCGGGCCTTGGAACATGGGGCGCGCATCGACGTGTTGAAGGTGCTGCGCGCCGCCCATGGCATCGACACCCCGGAGCAATATCAGGAATTTGTTCAACGAATGAAAGGAAGTCGCTGAAGGCGGCCGGGCATCATGCTCGGCGCGCGACAATCACCACCATGAGCAACGACGAGATGCTGGCCCAAGTCGGTCAGAGCCAGGAAGAGACCGAGTTTTACACCCCCATGCCCGCCGGCTACCGCAAGGGCCACCACAAATTCGTGGTCGTCGTCGGCACGGTCATGAGCGGGCTGGGCAAGGGAATTTTTTCCAGTTCCCTGGCCAAACTGCTTCAGGACAAGGGCCTGAAAGTTTCCCCGATTAAAATGGAAGGCTACCTGAACATCGATTCGGGTACGCTGAATCCCTACCGTCATGGCGAGGTATTTGTTCTGGACGACGGCATGGAAACCGATATGGACCTGGGCACCTATGAGCGTTTGCTCGACCAGGATTTATCGGCCGCCAATTTCACCACCAACGGCCAGATACTTTCCGGCGTGCTGAAAAAAGAGCGCGAAGGCGGCTACCTGGGGCGCGATGTGCAGGTCATTCCCCATGTAACCGGCGAAATCAAGTTGAAACTGCGCGAACTGGCCGCCCGCGGCAACGCCGACGTGGTCTTTATCGAAGTGGGCGGAACCGTCGGCGACTATGAAAACTCCTTCTACCTGGAAGCCTGCCGACAACTGGCCTACGAGGAAGGCGAAGGGGCGGTGGTCTTTGTCGCTCTGACTTATGTGCTGGAGCCGGGCACGCTGGGCGAGCAGAAATCCAAGGCCGCGCAACTGGGGATGAAGCGGCTGATGGAAATGGGCATCATGCCCAACATCATCGCCTGCCGGGCCGCCAATCCGGTTACCGAAAAGGTGCGTCAGAAAATTTCCATGTACACCAACGTGCCCATGCGCCGCGTCATCAGCATGCACGATGAGCCGAGTATCTACCTGATCCCCGAAACCCTCCGCGACGCCGGCATGGACCGCGAGGTGCTCACGCTGCTGGACCTGCATGAGCGGGTCAACCAGCGCATCGAGGATCAGCACCGCGGCCAGTGGCGCTGGTACGTGGATCGCATCAACCAAAAACGCCGCGATTTGACCATCGGCGTAACCGGAAAATACACCGCCCTGCGCGACGCCTACGCCAGCATCATCAAAGCCTGCGAGCATTGCGGCGTGCACCTGGGCGCGGAAGTGAATCTGCGCTGGATCGACACCACCGACATCACCGCCGAGAATGTCGCCGGCAAACTCCAAGACTGCGCCGGGATCATCGTTCCCGGCGGATTTGGCATCCGCGGCTCAGAGGGTAAAATCGAGTGCGTGCGCCATGCCCGGCAAAGCAAGTTGCCCTTTCTGGGAATCTGCCTGGGCTTCCAGATGGCGGTGATTGAATTTGCCCGCAACGTCTGCGGGTTGCCCGACGCCAACAGCACCGAATTTAACCCGCGCTGCGCTTCGCCGGTGATCGATATCCTCCCGGAGCAAAAGAAGATCGAGGGCCTCGGCGGCAACATGCGTCTGGGCGGCAAGGATGTGGTTCTCAAGCCCGGCACGCTAGCGGCTAAATTATTCGACAACGCCCAGCGCATCCGCCTGCGTTTCCGCCACCGCTATGAAGTCGATCCCCAATACCTGGCGACACTGGAAAAGGGCGGCTTGATCTTCAGCGGCAAACATCCCCAGCAGCCGATCATGCAGATATTGGAATTGCCCCAGGAGATTCACCCCTACTTCGTCGGCACCCAGGCCCACCCGGAACTAACCAGCCGCCCCCTACGCCCCCAACCGATGTTCATGGGCCTAATCAAAGCGGCGATGGGGAATGGGGAATGATGATTGTTGAATGTTGATTGTTGAGTGTGGAGCGTTGAATGGTGTGCATTTGTCAACAATCGACCATCCACAATCAACTATCAAATTGGAATGTTGAATTTGTATTTTTCAACAATCAACAATCAAAAGGGCGGTACTCCGCCAGTACAACACTTATCTATAGGGCGACTGATCCGTCGGCTTGCGGAAGTGGCTTAGGTCCAGCGACTTGAAATACGCGATGGTGCTGGCCAGGCCCTGTCGCAACTGCACCTTCGGTTCCCAGCCGAGTTTTTCCTTGGCCAAACGCCCGTCCGGACGCCGCTGGCTGGGATCATCCTCCGGGCGCGGCATGTAGACGATTTTGCTGGCCGAGCCGGTCATCTCCACCACCATCTCCGCCAGTTCCTTGATGGAAAATTCACCCGCATTGCCCAGGTTCACCGGCCCGACGAACGAATCCGGCCCGTTCATCATCGCCATCATCCCGTCAATCAAGTCATCGACATAGCAAAACGATCGCGTCTGGCTGCCGTCACCGTAAATGGTGATGTCTTTACCGGTAATGGCCTGGATGATGAAATTGCTCACCACTCGCCCGTCAAACGGATGCATCCGCGGCCCATAAGTATTGAAAATACGGATGACACGGATGTTGATCTTATTGGCCCGGTGATACTCAAAAAACAATGTCTCGGCGCAGCGCTTGCCTTCGTCGTAGCATGCCCGCGGGCCGATGGGATTGACGTTGCCCCAGTAGGTTTCCGGCTGCGGATGCACCGTCGGCTCACCGTACACTTCGCTGGTGGAGGCCTGGAGAATCTTGGCCCGCGTGCGGCGGCACAGCCCCAGCATGTTGATCGCCCCCATCACCGAAATCTTGATCGTCTTGACGGGATTGAACTGGTAATGCGGCGGGGAGGCCGGGCAGGCCAGATTGTAAATCTCATCCACTTCCGCCCAGAACGGCTGGACAATATCGTGCCGCACCAACTCAAAATTCGCCTTGTCCAATAAATGGGTGATGTTGGTTTTCTGACTGGTGAAAAAATTGTCCAGACAGATCACATCATGTCCCTGGGCCACCAGCCGATCGCACAAATGCGACCCGAGAAAACCCGCGCCGCCGGTAACCAGAATCCGTTTCAAACCTGTCGCCATTTTATTGCTGCTCCCTGGGTGAAGCGTCAGACGTTACCATTTTTTTTTCGGCGGGCAAGCGGACAATAAAAAAACCGCGCGTTTCGGCTAGAAACGCGCGGCTGAATAATCCCATAAATTCTCCCTCCCCCGGTATTCCGGGGGAGGGAGAATTTAGTCCGTAGTCCGTAGTCCGTAGTCCGTAGTCCGTAGTCCGTAGTCCGTAGTC
>JBBQBE010000052.1:0-24433 GCA_038317225.1 Tepidisphaerales bacterium
GTCCTCTCGGCGGTCTTCGGCCCCATGGCCTTTATGAGCGGCTCCACCGGCGTCATCTACCGCCAATTTTCCATCACCGTCATCGCCGCTATGCTTTTGTCGGTACTGGTGGCCTTGATCCTCACACCCGTCTTGTGCGCCTCGCTGCTCAAGCCGGTGGAAAAAGGCCACGAGTCGGCCGAGGGCGGCGTCTGGTTCCTCCGAGCGTTTTTTCGCTGGTTTGACCGCCTCTTCTTCACCGCCCGCAACCACTACCTCAAACAGGTGCAGCGCGTCCTGGCCCATAGCGTGCGCTACCTGGTGATCTTCGTGCTGCTGCTGGGGGCGCTGTACTTTCTTTACGGCCGAATGCCAACCGCCTACCTGCCCGACGAAGACCAGGGCATAATGATGGTTCAGGCTATGCTCCCCCCCAACGCCACCCTGGAAATGACCCAAAGCGTCATGGCCCGCGTGCGCGAGTATTTCCTCACCGAGGAAAAAGATGCCGTGGACACCATGATGATGATCTCCGGCTCCAGTTTCGCCGGCGATGGCCAGAACATGGGCATGGCCTTCATCAAACTCAAGGACTGGGAACTGCGTAAATCCCCCTCCCTCAAGGTCGCCGCCATCGCCAAACGCGCCATGGGCCGGTTCATGGGCTACCGCGACGCCATGGTCTTCGCCTTTGCCCCGCCGGCCGTACTGGAACTGGGTAACGCCAAAGGTTTTGACTTCCAATTGCAGGATCGCGGCGGCCTCGGCCACGAAGCCCTGATGAACGCCCGCAACCAATTGCTGGGCATGGCCGCCAAAGATCCGCGGCTGGCTTCGGTTCGCCCCAACGGCATGGAGGATGTGCCGGAATATCATCTGGATGTGGACTGGGAACGCGCCGGCGCGATGGGCGTGCCCATCGACGCCATTCACAATACCATCAGCGCCGCCTTCGGCAGCCTGTATGTCAACGACTTCATCCAAGGCGGGCGCGTCAAGCGCGTCTTCCTCCAGGCCGATGCGCCCTTCCGCATGTTGCCCAGCGACATCGACCGGCTGTATGTGAAAAACACCGCCGGAGAAATGGTGCCGTTCAGCTCCATCGCCACGGGCTACTGGGGCCGCGGCCCCTCGCGGCTGGAACGATATAACTCCTTCCCCTCGGTCAATATCCAAGGCGAAGCCGCACCCGGCCGCAGCTCCGGCGAAGCGATGCGCGCCATGGAGCAAATCGCCGCCAAACTCCCCCAGGGCATCGCCTACGACTGGACCGGCATCTCCTACCAGGAGCGCATGGCCAGTTCGCAAACCGGGCTGCTCTACGCCTTCTCCGTGCTGGTGATCTTCCTGTGCCTGGCGGCGCTGTATGAAAGCTGGCCGGTGCCGATTTCCATTTTGCTCGCCCTGCCCCTGGGCGCCATCGGCGGCGTGATCGCCTCCAGTGTCATGGGCCTGCCCAACGACGTGTATTTCCAAATCGGCATGTTGACCACGCTGGGCCTGACCACCAAAAACGCCATCCTCATTGTGCAGTTTGCCAAGAGCCGGGTGGAGGAGGGCATGGATTTGATCCCCGCCACCCTCGAAGCCTCCAAGCTGCGTTTGCGGCCGATTATTATGACCTCCCTGGCATTCGGCTTTGGCGTCTTGCCCTTGGCCTTGGCCAATGGTGCCGGCGCGGGCGCTCAAAAAGCCATCGGTATCGGCGTGCTGGGCGGAGTGGTTACCGCCACTTTCCTGGTAACGCTTTTTGCACCTTTGTTTTACGTGCTGATCTACAAAATGTCCGGGGACTATCGCCGTCGCCGCGACGCCCGCGCCGCCGCTGGCGACCAGCCCGCGGCGAGCATGGCCGCCGGCCCGGAGCATACCTTATGAAAATATCACGTTTTTTGCTCCCGGCGCTTGCCTTGGCCGCCAGCGGTTGCGCCCCCACTTCGCGCTACCAGCGCCCGCAAGTTCCCATACCCACCACCTGGCCCAGCGGCCCGGCGTATCAGCGCATCGCCTCCACCCAGGCTACCGCGCCCGACCAGCTTCCCTGGCAAGAGTTTTATACCGACCCGCGCTTGCGCAAGGTGATCGCCGCGGCACTGCTAAATAACCGCGATCTGCGGCTGGCGGCTTTGAACGTCCAGCGGGCCCAGGGAATTTACGGCATCCAGCGCGCTGAACTGATTCCCAAAATCGGTGCCAGCGCCTCCCTGGATCGCCGGCGATTCCCCGCCGACCTCTCGCCCGGCAGCGGTTCGCTCGTCTCCAAACAATACAACGTCTCCCTGGGCGTTTTGGCTTGGGAACCGGATTTTTTTGGCCGCATCCGCTCCCTTTCCGCCGCCGCCCTCAATGAATATCTAAGCACCGAGCAGGCCGCCCGCAGCGCCCGCATCCTTCTGGTTTCCAATGTGGCCGGCACCTGGCTGACCCTGGCCGCCGATCGGGAAAACCTGCAACTGGCGCAAACCACCCTCCAGTCCCAGCAGGATGCCTTGGACCTGGTCAGCAGCAGGGTCCGACTGGGCGGCGCGCCCGAACTGGACCTCTATCGCGCCCAGGCCCAGGTGCAAAGCGCCCAGGTCGCCGTGGCCCGATTTATCAAATTGACCGCCCAAGACCTCAATGCGCTGAATTTACTGGCCGGCTCGCCGGCCCCCGATGAATTGCTCCCGGCATCGCTGGCTGACGCCCAGGCGCCCGCCGTGGTGCAAGCCGGCGCTTCCTCGCAGCTTTTGCTCCAGCGGCCCGACATACTCCAGGCCGAGTACCATTTGCGCGCCGCTTACGCCAACGTGGAGGCCGCCCGCGCCGCACTTTTCCCAACCATCTCCCTCACCGGCTCCGTCGGCACCGCCAGCTCCGAGCTTTCCGGCCTCTTCAAAAGCGGATCGCAAACCTGGAATTTCGTCCCGCAAATCGCCCTGCCCCTCCTCGATGCCCGCATCTGGGCCGCGGCCCGCGTGAGCAAAGTCGATCGCCAAATGGCCGTGGAAAACTACCAGCGCGCCATTCAAATCAGTTTCCGCGAGGTGGCCGACGCCCTGGCAGTTGTCGGAACCGTCGATCAACAGGTCGCCGCCCAACAGGCATTGGTCGATGCCGTCGCCAAAACCTACCGCCTGTCCAACCTCCGCTACGAACGCGGCCTGGACAACTATCTAAGCGTGCTGGACGCCCAACGCTCGCTGTACGCCGCCCAGCAGGAATTGGTCCTGCTGCGCCTGGAAAAAATGACCGCCCAAGTCCGCCTCTACGCCACCCTCGGCGGCGGCGGCTTGGTCCAGAACTTTGCAAACTCCAGCGTTTCCTCGTGGGGGCAATGATGACGCGGCAGGCGCCGGGCCTCAAAATATTGTATCGACAGGGGTATGCTCATATATTTTTGCACTCTGCCGTTTCTAAGCGGTAAACACGGTTTCTGACTGTCCATGAGGGCTTATTTCCTCAACCCGTGCAAAAATCCGTGGCCACGCCCAGCGACAGCTTGCCAATCCGCGTCCGATTCGTATACTGCCTGATTCGTGTTTTGGCGGGGCCGATGGGCCTCCGGTGTGAAAACCGACCGTGCCTTTGATGGAGTTTGCTAATGGCTAAGAAATTCGGCGGCCGTGAACGCCGCGAACGATCCGACAAGTTTCAAACCTTCAACCGCCCCAAGATCAAGGTGGCCCGCACCAGCGCCGAGGGCGAAGTCTACATCGACTACAAGGATACCGAGTCGCTCAGAAAGATGATCAGCGGCAACGGCAAAATCCTCTCCCGCAAACGCACCGGTGCCACCGCCATGGAACAGCGCATGGTCGCCACCGCCATCAAACGCTCTCGATTCATGGGCCTGCTGCCTTACGTCTCCAGCGGCTTTTAATCAAATTGGCCCGTAATCGCAGCGGTGTCCCTCGCAGACGTTGGCGCCTAAGGTGCATTTTGCTGCGCGCAGGCCAGATCTGTACTGTTCCCTTTGCCCATCACCAGACCGTGCGCCGCAGTATTGTGCGCGCCGGCCAGGCCCGCCATTGTTGCATGGCCGCCAGCATGTGACCCTCTCACGCCTGCGAGCCAGTGCGCGATTCAGGCCCGCAAGCCAGTGCGCGCCCGGCCAGCGGGCGGGGCACCATAGAGTTGGGGGTGAAGTGCGCGATTCTGGCCCGCGCGCCAGCCGCTGGCAATAATCACGCGCCCGCCGCTTTGCTGCGCGCACGCACTTGATCCGCGCCCAATTAACTTAAAAATCACTCAATCACAAACGGGTCGCGATCTTGCCGACTGATATGCGTCGCCAGCGACGGCAACAGTTCCCTCAATCGCCGCTTCAATCTCGGCAAATACGCCCGTTCGCTGTTGGAATGCAGCGCCGCCGCCACCGTAACGCCCGCCTCAGCCGCCCGCAGCGCATCGTGATGCCGCAGCTCCCCCGTCAAATATAATTGCGCACCCTGGCAGATCGCCTCCTCCAGAAGTTCCCCGCCGGCCCCGGCCCCGCAGGCGGCGCGGGTGATCCGCCCGCTATTCGGCCCGGCCACCAAAAGCTGCTTTACCCCCAGCGCCTTTTTAATTCGTCCCAATACTGTTTTTCGCGACACCGCCCGGCAATCCCCAATCCGCCCCAAACCCAAACCCTCCGGGGCCGCGGCCAGTTGTTGCAAATCAAACGCCGGCTCCTCATATGGATGCGACTGGTGCAATGCCTTGATCACCGCCGACGCCTTTTGGAGCGGCAAAACCGTCTCCAAGCGAATTTCCTCCGTCCGCTCCAGTTTCCCCGGCCGGCCCACCGTGGGATGGGTCCCCGCTTGGCCTAAAAATGTCCCGACCCCCTGGGAACGAAACGAGCAGTGGCTATAACGCCCGATATGCCCCGCGCCGGCGGCGAAAATCGCCTCGGCCACCGCCTCCGCCTGCGCTTCGGGCACAAACGTTATCAATTTGAAATGCCGCCCGCCTATCGCCGTTGGACGCACCGGCAAACGATTTTCCAGTTCCAATATATCCGCCAGAAAATCATTGGTTCCCCCCTCGGCCACATCCAGCGCCGTGTGCGGGCTGTACACCGCCACGCCGGACTCCAACGCACCCATCACCACGCCGCCGGTAATTTTTTTAAGTCCATGAAAAATGGTGGGATGATACGCCACCACCGCCTGGCACTTTTTCTTTTTCGCCTCCGCCAGCACCGCCTGGGTCAAATCAATGCACAACATCGCCGCCCGCAAGTTCCGCTCGCTGCGGCCCAGCAGCAGCCCCACATTGTCCCAATTTTCAGCCAACCGCGGCGGAGCGATCCGCTCCATCGCGCCGATGAGGTCCTGTACAATCATCCCCCCATTTCATGGCCAAGGGCCAAGCCGGTCAAGGGGTATCAGCCCCAACCCCTCGCCTCGCCCAAGGCAATTGCATTTGGCGGTTTTTACTCCCTCTCCTACATACTCGTGAGAGAGCTGTTTATTACGCCCTCTCCTACGTACTCGTGAGTGAGCTGTTTATTACGCCCTCTCCCACGTACTTGTGGGGGAGCGGTTTATTATGCCCTCTCCTACGTACTCGTGGGGGAGCGGTTTATTACGCCCTCTCCCATGTACTCGTAGGGGAGCGGTTTATTACGCCCTCTCCCACGTACTCGTGGGGGAGGGTTGGGTGGGGGCTTCCTTATATGCCTTTTCTAATAAACGCCGCGGCACAGGTGGACCCATAAACCTCCAAAGGCAATTGCCCTGTCGCCTCGTCAGGACCATCGCCAAATGGAAAAACTTCGTCGGCTACTTTCCTTCCGGCCCCAGGTCGGTGCTGTAGCCCAAGGATTCATCCACGGCGCTGCTTAACGCCGTCTCCATCGGACGCCGCCAAAGCTGGTGGATTTTCCAGTGGCTCTCATCGCGATGCGGATAATCCAGCCGGTAATGCGCTCCGCGCGATTCGGTGCGCGTATAGGCCGCGGTGCTGACCAGCGCCGCCACCGTCAGCAGGTTTTGCAGTTTCCACCCCGACAGGGCGCTGGCCGAATCGACCGCCGGCTCAAAGGTCTTGTCCATCACATACCGCGCCCAAAAGGCGATAATCTCCCGCGTCTCGGCCAGCCGCTCACCATCGCGCTCGATGCCCACATTTCGCCACATCAAACTCCTCAGCGAGCTTTTCACATCCACCACGTCCAGTTGCGTTCGCGCGCTGGGCGGGATGCGATGCTCCAGGTTCAAGGGAAACTGCACCGGCTCGGCCGCCGCCCGCGCCGCCTCCGCACCGGCCCGCGCCCCAAACGCCAGCCCCTCCAATAGCGAATTAGAACCCAAACGGTTGGCCCCGTGCAATCCGCTGCACGCCGCCTCCCCCGCCGCGAACAACCCCGCCAGCGAACTGCGCCCCATCTCGTCGGCCTCCACCCCCCCGATCATGTAATGCGCCGCTGGATGAATCGGAATCAAATCCTTGCCCAAATCCAGATCAAATTCATCCATCAGCCGCGCCAGCGACGGAAAGCGCTTGCGAAACGCCTCGGTCGGCAGGTGGCGCACGTCCAAAAACACGTGGGTAAAATGCGTTTGGCGAATCTGTCGCACGATCGCCCGGCTCACGATGTCGCGCGGGGCCAACTCGGCCATCGGGTGATATTGCGGCATAAACCGCTCCCCGTGGCGATCGACCAAAAACGCCCCCTCGCCGCGCACCGCCTCGGTGATCAGCGCCCGGCTGGAACCGGCCAGGTACAGCGTGGTGGGATGGAATTGCACCATCTCCATATCTTTAAGCATCACCCCCGCCCGCCACGCCATGGCGTGCCCGTCGGCCGTCGCCGTGCGCGGATTGGTGGTCTCCCGGTAGAGCTGCCCGGCCCCGCCGGTGGCCAAGATCGTCTGCTTGGCCCAGATGATGCGCAACTGGTTATCCAGCAGCAGCAAAACCCCCAGGCAACGATTCTGCTCGCTCAAAATATCGATGACAAAACTTTTTTCGCTGATGCGCAGATTCTCGATTCCCCGTGCCCTGGCGATCAAGGTCTGCATCAATTCCCGCCCGGTGGCGTCCCCCTTGGCGTGAACAATGCGCGAAAAACTATGGCCGCCCTCGCGCCCGAAAGACAGCTTCTCAACGTCCTCGGCGCTGCGGTCAAATGCCGTCCCCCACTTCAGCAGTTCCAATACCCTTTGCGGACCCTCGGTTACCACGATGCGCACGGCCTTTTGATCGCACAAGCCCGCGCCGCCGCGCAAGGTGTCCTGTATATGCGACTGGATATTGTCCCGCGGGTCCAGCACCGCCGCGATGCCCCCCTGGGCGTACCAGGTATTGCATTCCTCCACCACATCCTTGCACAACACCAGCGTTTCAGCGCCGCCCTGGGACGAGGCGATCGCCGCCCGCAGCCCCGCCACACCGCCCCCGATCACCAGCACATCCGTAAATTGTTGGGGAATCCGCGAGGCCTTGAATGGAATTAAATAGCGCCGCTGGGTAATGGTTTCGAGCATGGTACTTGGAGCGATCCGTCGCGCGGGCCTGCCGCCGACGCCGGCAATAAACTACGCCCCCTGGCGCGTAACAATTTTGTAATTTTCCCGTTCCCCCACCCCGCGTAGCGGATAGTCCTTGCGCAAGGGATAGCTGCCAAAGGCGCTCCAGGTCAATATGCGCCGCAGGTCGGGATGGCCCACAAAGATGATCCCAAACATGTCGTAGGCTTCGCGCTCCAGCCACTCGGCACCCGGCCACAAACCGCACAAGCTGGCCACTTTCAACCCCGCATCCCCCGCCTCCAACACACCCTTATCCGCCGGCGCCTGTCCCACCGCGCAGGGGCGCGTGGGGTCCAGAAAAACCTTCAGCCACAAACGCTGATTATAGGCGATGGAGACCAGGCTGTAATTGACCGCAAACCGATGCCCCGGGCCCCCGGGAAAATTCAGGTAATCCACCCCATGCAACTCGGCCAGGTATTCATACCGCTGCGCCGGATCGTCCCGTAAAAAAGCGCACACCTCCAGCAAGTGTTCCGCCGCCACCAGCAGCGTTACCTGACCGCGAAACTCCATCGCTTTCAATTTCATCTGGGCAAATCGCCCTTTGAGCGCCGCCAGGGCCGGATGGGCGATCGACGTGAATTGCTTGCTCGCTTGCATGGACTGGATTGTTGTATCCCAGCCCCCCGCCGTCAAGCCAACAACCGCACAACCTTTTAAAGTGCCGCCGGTGCCCTCCGCGGCACACCATATTCGACTGCAAACATCACCCGCGTCATTTTTCCAAAACTTCCGTTGGCGGAGAATGGCTCGATTTGGTAAACCACCTGACAGCGAGCAGTCTCCCCACTGCTCAACGAACCACCCACTGCAACCTACATCCTCCCACCGCCGCCACTTGCTCATTATCGGACCACAACATTATCGGTCGCTGTTGAAAACTGTTTTTTTCTTTTTTGCCATCGCAAATCTTGCTACCGTAATAACCGTTGCAGATTGGAAAGGAGACACACCATGCGCAACACTGTGTATCGTTCGGTAACGGCCCCGCGCCGTTGCCCCGCTCCCCGGCCCGCCGGGTCCAGCGGTTTTTCTTCCATGCTGGCCAAGCTCCGCGGCGCCAGCATCAAGCTCAATCAGGCCCGACCGCGCAAGCGCGTCTGACCTGAAGATTGTCGGCCGCGTTCGTGTACGCGGCCAACAAACATCCAGCCGGCGCGGACCTCCATGGTCCGCGCCGGCTGGCTTTTCACTCCGGGACAATCATTCGTCCACTTAAAAGTAAATCACTTGCCTGACGGTTGATCGCTCGAGCTATTTTGATTGGCGATCGCCGCAAGGATGCGGTGCGATACCGCGCGATACGCCTCGGTCTTGTCCGCCGGCCACTGGGCCTTCATATCCTGACACTGCTGCACCGCGCGGCTGATATTGTCGCGCAACTGCTGGGCCGTCAGGTTATCCGGCAGTGTCAGCCGCCAGGCGTCCATCATCGTGCCTTCGTTACTGAAGCGCAACGTTACCGCCGGCATATCCCCGGCAGCGGGAACAACCACCGTGGCCATATTCTTATTCACGCGGTTCTCATCCGCCGTATTGGCGGCGACGGCGTTATCTTTCGCCTTGGGCTGATTGGTCGCATCATGCTTCATGTCGCCCATATCACGCTTGGTATTGTCCATTTGCTTCGACATATCATCTGCGCGATTGGACCCGCCGGGAGGCAGCGTATCTGACGCCGTGCGGGGGCTGTCGCCCGCCTTGGGCTGATTGGTCGCATCATGCTTCATGTCGCCCATATCATGCTTGGAATTGTCCATCTGCTTGGACATATAATCGGCACGATTGGAGCCGCCGGGAGGCAGCGTACCTGACGCCGTGCGAGCGCTGTCGCCCAAGTCGCCTTGCAGAATTTGCACGTTATTCAGCGCCATCTCCTCGTTGCTCTTGAGCCGAAAGTCGTCGCCATACTTGGCTTTCCAGTCATTGTTAAACTGCTCCAGGCGGGCGTTGAGATTCTCATCCTTCACTTCGCTGGCTTCGCCAATGCGCTGGCGATCCGCCTTGGTCGTCCATTCGATCACATCTTCCACGCCATTTTTACTCAGCGCCGCATCCACGATACGCGCCAGATCCCGCCGAATTTCCTTGGCATCTGGCGACGTTTGCCCGCGCAGCGCCGGCTGCGTCGTGCTGCTCATGTCGTTAGCCACGCCGCGAGCGGTGTCGGCAACCGCCCCCGTAGCGTCTTTCACCGCTTCCTGTGTCTTGTCCACCACCGAGGGCGTAGCGCCCACCGGCTCGGCTTGATCCGCCGCCATCAGCGGCACACCGCCAATTGCCAGCGCCGCCGCCATGGCCAAAATCCCGTTCGTTCGTTTGCTGCTTTTCATTATCGACTCCTTCATATTTACCGCGGGCCGCATAGGCCCGACCTGTTACCACATTGCATCTACCCAACCGTGGGCACGATGGCCCGCCGAACATCGGCAGGCAGGATATTCACTTGCAAACGGCTTGCCACAACGTGGATATTCCATCATTATGTCCCGAAAACGCAGCAACAAAGCCCCCGCAAACGTTCCCACCCCCGTATCATTACCAAGCTCAACGGACCACCGAAAACTTCAGCCTGATCGCCCCCGGCGTCAATCTTGTCCCACTGTCGCACCTTTTGACGCGTTCCCCGCCGCCACTTTCCCGCTTGCCGCGCCACGCCACAATCCATACAAAAAGGTTATGCCGCATTCTCTTTGCTTCATCCTGGCCCAGTCCGCACCCAACGCCTCCACCATTTTTTACTGGTCCCTGCTGCTGATCTTCCTGACCGCCATCGTTACCACCATCGTTACCAAATGGTCGCGCGATAAGTGTCTCAAGCGCCTCCACGGCTATCACGTTACCCTTGAAAACAACCGCGGCATGGTCGACTGGGGCCGACTCAAAACCCTCTCCAGCGGCATCGAATTGACATATGACCACCCCTATATCGATACCAAGGGCCGCAAAAAAACCAGCTACATGCTCTATCAGCCAGAAGTCGAGCAGCAGGTGCTGACGATCTTTCGCTATCACGATGAACTGGATGAGGAGGGCCGCAGTCGCCGGCTGCAGCAGGTGCAAACCACCTTCAATCCCAATCTCCCCCGCCGCTTCTGGCGCGGCGTGCGCAATTTCGTCAACACCCTTCGCGACGCCTTCAACGCCGCTATCAGCGCCGTCGTCGGGCAGTATCAGCGCATGAACCCCGCCGCCTCCGTACTGGCCAGCTCCAGCGGCAGCGTTACCCAGATCGGCCAAACCCTGCTGGGCAAATTCGCCAACGCCTACGAACCGCTCCTGGAGCAGTACATCGGCCAGCCCGTGATTGTTGAGGTGGCCGATCCACTGAATCCCAACAACAAAACCATCGAATATTCCGGCTACCTGGCCGATTACAGCCAGCAATTTTTGGCCATCTTCAATGTGGATCACACCACCGACCGCTGGATCGAATTTGTCCTGCCCGATGTGCAGCACGGCAAGCCTATGGCGCCGCTGCCCCCGCCCCCGCCTCTCGGCGCGCCGCCGCCGGTTTTGCCCGAACCGGATCAATACGAAAATGATGTCGCCCTGCGCATCGACGGCCCGCGTTTCAAACTGCAAAACACCTGCAAAAATCCCATGGTCGTCCGCCGCCTGGAGCGAAGCGGCTTTGAACCGCTGGAAATCGGCGTCGTCCTGCCCCCCAACGGCATTCTCTCATTGCCCGCCCGCGACGCCCACGGCGGTAAACTCTGCATAGAAATCATCCATTTACTCGATGTGGTCGCTCCGCGCAAATACGCCGTGGTCCGCCACGCCGGCGAACTGGTCGAGCGCCCCGGACTGGCCAACGTGCTGGGCCTGGACCAGCGCCCGCTCAATATGAAGAAAATATTCCAGGGCCAGGCCACCGCCCGCGAGGAGCAAGACCCCCGCCAGTAATCCTTGACTCTGAACCTGCACATATTGGCCGCCAGCGCTCCGGCCACTGGGCGGGTCTATCCGAAGGCACGGTCGTCGATCGTCCCGGCAGCGCCACACTCTTGCCCGACCCCTGGGGAACCTTGACTTTCGCCCCGGCTCAATAAAGCGCGGCCGGGCACTTTGACCTGCAACCCAGCCAAATAGCCAGCGGCTTAGCCGTAAATCCCGGTTTGCCGCACATATGCCTCAACCGCCGCCGGCAGCAAATAACGGATGCCCTGGCCGCTTGCCACCCGCCGGCGAATCTCGCTGGCACTGATTTGCACCAGCGGCGCGGGGATAACCCACTGGCGCAAGCACCGCATCGACTGCGGCAACGAATCAAAATCAAACTCCCACCCAGGCCGCGCCAGCACATGTAATTGCGCCAGCGACATCAGCGCTTCAGCCTGATACCACTGCGGCAAGATCGCCAGCATATCCGCCCCGATCAACCAGTGAACACCGTCCTCCCCCCTTTGCAAAAATTCCCGCACCGTCTGAATCGTGTAACTCGGCCCCCGCCGCCGCAGTTCCACATCATCCACCTCAAAGAGAGGATCATTTTCCACCGCCAGATGGCACATCTGAAGCCGCGCCGCCGCCGGCGCTAAATCCGTCGCTTGCGGCTTGTGCGGTGGCTGGGCGCTGGGAATCAGCCGCACCCGCGCAAAACCCAAAGCCTCCGCGGCCGCGCGGGCGCAAATTAAATGCCCATGATGAATGGGATTAAAACTCCCCCCGAAACATAGCACCGAATTCATGGCTAAATTGTAGAGCCTGCCAACACGCTTGTCAGTGCCGCCAACCTGCATCTTTTTTGCTACGCAGCCTGCTGATGGAAACCGAAAAATTAATTCCTGCCTGCGGGTGTGCCCATATATTTTTGCACCCTGCCATTTTTAAGCGGCAAACACGGTTTATGACTGCCCATGAAGGCTGATTTCCTAAACCCATGCAAAAATCCGTGGGCAGGCCCCTGCCCGCAACTTCACCGCTTTTTTCTTGCTTGCCGGCTTCCCTCCGTTAAGATGACTTCAGGGAAGCGGTTGTTAGCAGGGTTGTACCAATTATGAACAAGAAAAAAGGTTTTCGCTTCCCTTGGCGCGCTGCCCGACGCATCGCGCAATTGCTCTGTCTGGCTGGCTTTCTCTACCTATTCCGCGCCACCGAATTTAACCCCTCCCAGGTTCTGACCGATCGGGTCAGCTTGATCTTCAAGCTTGATCCCACCGTCGCCGCCAGTGTGCTGCTGGGCGCTAAAGTTATCGTTTGGGGCGTGCTGATTCCCGGCCTGGTCATGGTGGCCCTCACGCTGCTGTTGGGCCGCTTTTTTTGCGGCTGGGTCTGCCCACTGGGCACGCTGCTGGACTGGGTAGGTTGGATTCCAGCCAAATTTCGCAAACTCTTTGCCCGCCGCCACACACCCGGCCAGCCCATGCGGCCGCGCTGGTGGAGTTTCCCACGCTGGGTTCGCCATGCCCTGCTGCTTATCGTCCTGATCACCGCTTTGGGCGGGCTGCCTTTGATCGGCCTGGTCAATCCCTTTTCCATCCTCATTCGCGGCCTGACCGCCTGGGTCGATCCCCACCTGCTCGCCTGGACCGAGCAAGGCGGCACGTGGATCTATCAACACGGCTCCCAACGCATGCAAGATGCGTCCGACCCTGCCTATAACTTCGCCAAAGGCCACCTGCTCCCCGGCCAGCAAAATCATTTTCTGCTGGCGGGAATCAGCGGAGCGTTGCTGGCCGGCGTGCTGGCCATGGAACTGCTTAGCCGGCGATTCTGGTGCCGCTACCTCTGTCCCAGCGGTTCGCTATTTTCCTTGATTTCGCGCTATTCCCTGCTGCGACGCCGACCGGGCAAATCCTGCGATCATTGCGGCGACTGCGCCGCCGATTGCCGCATGGATGCCTTTGACGCCTCCGGCCGTTTCATTCCCGATGCCTGCAATCTCTGCATGGATTGCGCCGCCGATTGCCAGTACGGCATTGCCCGTTTCACCTTCAAACGCCCGGCCCGCGCCAAGCCGCCGACGGCGGTACAACTCAAAAATGCCCAGCTCACCCCGCTGCCGGCGGATTCCACGGCTTGCTCCGCGCCCTCCGCCGCGCCCGTGTCGCCCTCCGTCGCGCTCGTCTCGCCCTCCACCGCGCCCGTGGTGCCCTCCGCTGCGCTCGTCTCGCCCTCCGCCGCGCCTGTCTCGGCCACCCGAGCCGCCCCCATACTTGCCAATGAACCCTTTGTCCCACTGACGCGCCGCGCCTTTTTAACCGCTGGAGCGGTCGGCGTGGCCCTGCCGTTGGTGGTCAAAGCCGCCCGGCTGGGGCGCGATGGCCCCGTAGACGCGCACCTGCTGCGTCCCCCGGGCGTTAGCAACGAAAAGGATTTTCTCGATCGCTGCATCCGCTGTGGCCAGTGCCTTAAAGTCTGTCCCACCAATGCCCTCCAACCCCTTGGCTTTCAAGGCGGCATTGAAGGCCTCTTCTCGCCGGTCCTGGTCCCCAAAAAAGGTTACTGCGAATACAACTGCACCCTCTGCTCCCAGGTCTGCCCCGTTGAGGCCATCCCCCGCTTAAGTTTGGAAAAGAAACGCCAAGCCGTGATCGGCAAGGCCGAGTTTGACCATAGCATCTGCCTCCCCTGGGCCGAAAATACCCCGTGCATTTGCTGTGAAGAGCATTGCCCGCTGCCGGAAAAGGCCATTGTTTACCAAACCCGCCGCGTCCGCGGCGACGATGGCCAGTGGCTCGAATTGCAAATGCCCCGCGTGCTGCATGACCGCTGCATCGGCTGCGGCATCTGCGAACATGTATGCCCCTTGCAGGAGGAAAACCGCACCGGCATCTCCGTCCGCCGCGCCGACGCGACCACTCATCGCTCCGATAGAACAGGCCGCGGCCAGGGCGGAACGGGACGCGGCCTCGGCGGCGGTCAAGGCGGACGACATCGCGAACCATCCGAGTAAACGTCCACGCATGTTTCACCGCCGCCTTAAAATCCTGCTGCTGCTGATCTTTCTGGCCATCGGAGTGATCCTGCTTCGCTGCGCCCAGGTGCAAATCGCCCAACGCGGCCACTGGAGCGAGCGGGCCGCGGCCACCCAAAAACGCTCCCGGCTGCTGGAAACCACCCGCGGCCGCATCCTGGACAGTCGTGGACGCGAAATCGCCGTCGATGTTCCTTGCATCGACGCCTGCGTCGATTACCGCGCCCTGCGCCCCGCCGCCACCGATCAGCGCTGGCTCAGCGATCAGGCCCGCAAACGCCTGCTGACTCGCATGGGCGATGAATATCGCAAAGCCAATAAAACCGATCGCGCCGCCATGTTGAAAAATGAATCGGCCAAGGTGCTGGAGGATATCGATCACCTCTGGCCCGTCCTGGCCCAACTCAGCGGACAGACACTGGAACAAATCGACGAAACCCGCCGGGGCATCATCCGCCGCGTGGAAATGCGCCGCCGCCTGGTCTGGTACGCCAGCTTCGCCCGCGCCCTCAAACGCCAGGAACAGCGCGACCCGCCACCTTGGTATCGCGCCTGGCTGGTGGACCCCCAGGGCGACACCCCCGAACTCGATGACTTTGACGTGCGCGTTACCGAGCAGATCGAACCGCATGTCGTCCTTGCCGCCATCGACGTGAAAACCAATAATTTTCTGGCTAAAAATATCGATCGCTTTCCCGGCCTGGTCCTGCGCCCCAGCACCCATCGCTACTATCCCTATAAGGATGCGGCCCCGCACGTGCTGGGCCGCCTGTCGCGCGTTACCCGCGAAGATCTGGATAGCGATCCCGATAATGGCGTCAATGAGCTACGCCAATACCTGCCCAATGATCTGATTGGCCGCACCGGACTCGAAGCCCTCTGCGAGCGCCAACTTCGCGGAACCCGCGGGCGCGAATTACGCGACACCGGTGAAGAGCGCGTGGTCGATGTCCAGTCCGCCCAAGTGGGCAAGGACGTGCGCGTCAGCCTCGATATCGAATTACAGCAGGATATCCAGCGCCTTTTTGAACACGCCCCCTCCGCTGCCGACCAGCCATCCGATACCGGCCATCCGATGCACGGGGCGGCGGTTTTGCTCGACGTTGCCACCGGCAATACCCTGGCTTTGGTCTCCAGCCCCGTTTTCGATGCCAACCAGGTCGCGGACAATTACGCGGCCTTGGCCGTCGATGAAATCAACACCCCCCTGCTCAATCGCGCCACCCAGGCCCAGTTGGAGATGGGATCGACCATCAAGCCGCTGGTTGGACTGGCCGCCATCAGCGCCCACGTGCTGAGTGTCAATGAGGGGATCGAATGCACCGGGTATCTGGTTCTCAACGGCCACCGCTACGCCGCCGGCCGCTGCTGGGTAGCCAGCAAATTTTTCACCGAACTCGGCGGCCATGTCGCCCATCATCCGGTCCCCTGGGATGACCCGCATCCCACCGGGTTTCTCAATTTCTCCGATGCTCTGCAGCGCAGTTGTAATATCTACTTTGAAACCGCCGCCGATCGCCTGGGCTTGGAGGGTCTTAGCTATTGGTACGACCAATTCGGCCTCGGACGCCTGACGGGCATCGGCATCGCCGAATCCGCCGGCCGTCTGCCCAACAGCTATTTAGGCCCCTCCCGCGGTAAGAAAATGACCACCTGGTTTGCCGGCATCGGCCAAGGCCAAGTCGCCGCCACGCCATTGCAAATGGCCAACGTCGCCGCAACCATCGCCCGCAACGGACTTTGGATGCGCCCGCGACTCATTGACGCCGACGCCCCGAAGCTGGGTGAAGATCAAGACCCCGCGCCGCTGCCGGCCCCCTCGGCAACCGCCGACATACCTGATCGGGTGCAGCTTCCACTGGACCCGGCCGCTTTAGCCGCGGCCCGCGACGGGATGGTCCGCGTGGTCAACTCCAGGGCCGGAACCGGCAAGGAAATGCACCGCGAGGATGTCCTGGTCGCCGGCAAAACCGGCACCGCCCAGGCCGCCCGCTTCTCCATCGTCGCCCGCGACGCCGAGGGACGCATCCTCCGCGACCAGGACGGCCAGCCGCAGCGCGAATTTCTCAGCCCCTCCACCACCACCCAGCCCAACCCCCGCGCCCCTTGGTACACCGCCACCGGCCGCGAAGAAAAAGACCTCGCCCACGCCTGGTTCATCGGATTTGCCCCGGCCAAAAATCCCCAGGTGGCCTTTGCCGTTATGGTCGAGTACGGCGGCAGTGGCGGCATCGCCGCCGCCCGCATCGCCCAGGGCGTGCTTGATACCGCCATCGAACACGGCTACCTCACCGCCGATAAATCCGCGCCGGTGGCCAATCGATGAATCTGTTTTGTCCAATAAACCACAGGAGCCACCCGCGTTGTCGGACAGGGGAACTGAACGAAAGCCGCCAAGCGCGCTTGCTCTTCCCGCCGCCTTAAAGCGTTTCCTAGAGCGTTTGCTAGCCGTTCGTAGCGGCTGGCAAAGTGGCGTGCGCGACAACACGTGGAAAACCCTCCGCTCACTTACCGGTGCGGCTTTTGTTCACGCCACGTTTGGTTTGAGAATGTTCAAGCCGTTCGTAGCGGTTGGCAAAGTGCCGTGCGCGTCAACACCTTGAAAACCCTCCGCTCACTCACCGGTGCGGATTTTGTTCACGCCACGTTTGGTTTGAAATGTTCTAAAGTCCAGACCTGAATCCCATCGAAATGATTTTTCGGCTCTCCGCCAAAACCGCTGATTCTTGATATAGTCGCGTTTCGCATGCGGAATAAGATTCCGACGTAAGTTATTGTGAATAAACAGCTTGTAGATTCATTGCCAACTTGGAGAGCTACTACAGGTTGTGGTACGTGGCGTAGCATCAGCGGGTTTGGCGGAGAGCCGATTTTTCCCAAGATGAAACAACTGCTCCGGTCCCTGGCCTGCCGCACGCGGGATGGGTTGTGGAGCGTCATGCAGTCGGTGCTGGATGGGGTTACCGGCGGCGATGCCGCCAACTGCTTTGGACACTGAGGATATGCGCTCCAACTGGAATAGGAACGCTCTGGCGGCCCCGTTGACCTTGCTTTGACCTGTCCCAGGATTAAAAAGGGCAAACTCGTCATTATTAATCACAAGTTCACCCTTATCTCCATTCCATGCGCCTGGAGGATAATCCGGTCAAACGCGGCGAAGTCCTTTGGTGCGCGGCATCTTCGTCCGGCTGGCAGAACGAGTGACCACATGTAGAGACTTACCCACCCGGGGCAACTCGCGCTTTTCTTGCCATGGGAAGGAGTCTACCAACCGATGGCTTGACCAACCGCTAGCTGCGCCCCGTATTCATTCCCTGGGGGCGGCGAGTTGGCTGTTTCGGCATCGGACTTCTTGAGGGCGCTTTTTTTTAAGGGATTTTTTTTGAGATTTGACAAAGGGCTGGTGCGGGGCCATAATGGTATCGGATTGGTTTTTGGTATCGCATTGGGCGTTTTTTCGTTTTGGCCCAAGGTTATTCTGGCCGGCCTCGTCATTTTCAGGAGCATGCATATGAAGTCGGCGAAACAGGTAGCGGCATTTAGACTTGTCGAACTGTTGGTGGTAATGGGGATCATCGCGGTGCGGTAGGGATGGATGCGGTGGACGGGCGGGGGATGCGATTTGGAGGGTTGATTGTTGAATGTTGAATGTTGAATGTTGATTGTAGATTGTAGATTGTTGATAAATGCATATGCGGCATTCATCGCTCAACATGCAAAGCTTGTTGGGTATAAGGAAGCCCCCACCCTGACCCTCCCCCATGAGTACATGGGAGAGGGGAAGATATATAGGGATTCCTCCACTCTGGTCCTCCTTCGGAGTATCAGGAGAGGGAGAATTTGAACGGGCGGGGAATGCGCGTTGGAGGGTTGAGGGTTGATTGTGAATTGTAGATTGTAGATTGTAGATTGTAGATTGTAGATTGTAGATTGTAGATTGTGAATTGTGGATTGTTGATAAATGCATATGCGGCATTCATCGCTCAACATGCAAAGCTTGTTGGGTATAAGGAAGCCCCCACCCTGTCCCTCCCCCATGAGTACATGGGAGAGGGGAATATATATAGGGATTCCTCCACTCTGGTCCTCCTTCGGAATGCCAGCGGTTTGTCCGTGGTCCGTGGTCCGTGGTTCGTGGTTCGTGGTCCGTGGTCCGTGGTCCGTGGTTCGTGGTCAGTTGTCCGTTGCAAAAGCATTTGCTACTGACCACTGACTACTGACTACTGACTACTGACTTTCTCAGAATTCAACATTTTAGTTGCGGGGCGGTTTGGAAAGGTGGTGGCGTAGATGATGGGTTCGGTGCTGATTAGTGATCAATCGCCGCAGGCGCGGGTGGAGCAGTTTTTGCGGCAGTGGGCGCGGACGCACGAGGCGTCGGAGCGCTTGCCTTCGGAGCGGGAATTGGGGCGGCATTTGGGGGTTGGGCGTTCGACGGTGCGGCGGGCGTTGGCGGCGGTGTCGCGGCAGGGGTTGGTGGAGCAGCGGGATGGGCGGCGGCGGGTGGCCGGGCGGGATGCGGTTAGCGAAAGCGGGCCGCTGTTGGCGCAGACGGTATTGATGCTGATGCCGGCGTTGGCGGGTCGGGACGCGCAGTGGCAGGAGTATTTGACGTTCGGGTCGGTGCGGGCGATCCGCCAGGCGGGGTACAGCGTATTATCGCTGAACTGCACGGGGAAATTTGAGGAGCAGGTTCGGCAACTGCTGGCCCAGCGTCCGGTGGGGGTATTGCTGCCGGAGGTTTTCAAGAAGGTGGCGCAGACGGCGGCGGCGGCGAAGCTGGTGGCCGCTTCGGGGACGCCGCTGGTGGTGTATGGGGGCGATCCGCAGCTTGGGGAATTTGACCGGGTCATGAGCGATCACGCGGCTGGGTCGCGGATGCTGACGGAGTATTTTTTGCAGCGTGGGTGCCGGCGGATTGTGCAGGTTTGGCCGTTGCCGTGGGATGCGTACTGGATGCGTGATCGGCAGCGCGGGTATGAGGAGGCGATGGTGGGGGCGGGTTTGACGCCGCTGGCGACGGCGGCGGCGGCGGCGGTTTGGCAGAGCGATGGGAGCAAGAAGGAA
Organism: Tepidisphaerales bacterium; assembly: GCA_038317225.1. Taxonomy (GTDB): domain Bacteria; phylum Planctomycetota; class Phycisphaerae; order Tepidisphaerales; family Tepidisphaeraceae; genus JBBQBE01. The sequence goes on from JBBQBE010000052.1 coordinate 19,471, forward strand.
TTTGAGAGGCAGACGCGGTTGATGGCGGGTTTTTTGGCTCCGCTGCTCAGCGGGCCGGGGCGGCCGGAGGTTTTGCTGACGGTATCAGATCGTGCGGTGGCGTATACGGCGGCGGCGTGCCGGTTGTTTGGCAAGCGGCCGGGGGTGGATGTATTGATCGGGGGGTATGACGGGTATCTGGAGTTATGCGAGGAGCGACGGTTTGAGCCGGCGGGGGCGACGGTGACGGTGAATCGGCAAAACCAGCGGATGGGCGAGGCGATGGTGAAACTGCTGCTGGAGCGAGTGAGGGGAGAGCTGGGTGAGGGGCCGCGGACGCGGGTGGTGGCGCCGCAACTGGAGTTGCCGGTGGTTGGGGCGCGGGCGGCGGAGTCGGCGGGGACGCGGGTGATGAGTTACTGATTTTTATTTTTTATTTGAGGCAGATGATGATGATGAACAAGTGGATCAGCGCGGCGCTCGTGGTGATATTGATGGCGGCGGGCGTGGCGGGTGAGGCGGCCGCCGCGGCGGTGGCGGAGGCGCAAGGTGTGCCGCTGCTGCTGGATGTGCCGATGAACGGTGCGGCGGGGAAGCTGGCGGACCAGGGTCCGCTGGGTTTACAGGGGACATATGAGGGGGCGGCGAGCTTGGCGGCGGATCGGGGCGGGTCGGTGCTGGTATTCAGCGGCAAGCAAGAGCCGGTGAAGATCGATTCGCACTGGACGATTGATAACCTGGTCAAGAGCGGGACGATCACGTTGTGGATCAAACCGGCGGCGCGGCCGGGCGGGGACATCAGTTTTATTATCAGCAAGCGGCCGGGGTGGTGGACGGGGACGCCGTGGGCGATGGGTCTGGATCGGGACGGGCGGATCAGCGCGATGGCCAACGATGGGAGCGACCACTGGATTCATAGCGATGCGGCGATGGAGCTGAAGAGTTGGCACCAGATCGGGATCAGCTACGAAGCGGGCAAGCGTTTTACGATGTACATTGACGGTCAAAAGCAAAAGGAGGATTCGGGGATCGGGCGCTTACGCGGGAGCACGGAGCCGTTGCACCTGGGGTATGTCAAGGGCGGGGACTTTCCCGGCGGCAACTACCAGGCGTACCAGGGGGCGATGGATGAGGTGCGGATTTACGCGGCGTGCTTAACCGATGAGCAGATGAAAGCGCAGTACGCGGGGAAGCTGGAGACGCGGGCGGCGACCAAGGCGGATTATCCGGTGCGGGGGATGGATTTGAGCGCGATTCCGGCGGAGGCTAAGCGGGCGAGCGACGGGGAGCTTATATGCCAGATTAATTTTGACGCCCATAGTCCGGAGGCGCAGGGGATGTGGTATGACTCGCCGGGCTCGCGGATTGGGGAGATAACGGTGGACGGCAAAACCAGCCGGGGCCTGGTGGCGGGGACGGCGATGGGGATGCCGTGGGCCAGGAGCGTGCAATTTTTGCTGACCGATGAGCGGTTTAAGAATGGGAAGATGCCGGCGGTGGATATCGAGGTGGTGTATTTGAATAAGGCGTGGGCACCGGTAACGGTGTTGATAGACAGCCAATCGGGGAGCCGGGAGGCGGGATCGGGGTGGCAGGCGGAGAAATGGAACACGATTCGATGCAGCGTGGACGATGCGTTTTTCGGCAACCGGGACTTTGGGCATGCCGACAATGAGATCAAATCGGACGGGTATGACCTGCGGATCAATGGTTTTAACAGCGATTTGTGCATTCGCTCGATCAAGATCATCGGGCACAAGCGTCAAGGGGATGTGGACTGGGGTCGGATGTTGAAGCTGACGCATCGGAGCGGGGATGGGGCGCTATTGGTGTATCCGCCCAAGAGCGGGCGGAGCTTGAGCTATCACATGAGCAATATGGCACTGGAGGAGGCGGGGCTGACCTGGAGCTGGAAGCTGGAGGATTTGGGGGGCAAGGTTGCGGCCAAGCGGGAGGGGAAACTGACGTTGGGCGGCGAGCAAACGGGCGAGGCGCGGATTGAGTTTGACGCCAGCAAGCTGCCGCTGGGGCCGTATATAACGCGATTTGAGGCGCATCTGGCCAAAGCTTCGGCCAAGCCGCTGGGGCACGATGGTAAGATCGGGATTATTTCCGAAGAGGTGCTGGAGAAGGCGAAGGCTGGGGAATTTTTGTATGGCTTGTGTCCGCAGGCCACGGGGCTGGAGTTGACCGAGGCATGGAGCAAGGTGATGGGTGTTGACATATTGCGCGGTGCGGGGGTTGGTTTGCAGGATGACGGACTGGTGGATCGGCTGTTGGGCCAGGGGGTGGGCGTGATGGTGATGTGCGATCCGCCCAAGGAGGGGGCGCCGGGGACCAGCAACGAGGGGATGGACCCTGCCAAGCGGGCGGGGGAGCTTAAGAAGCTGACGGGTCAATTGTCGGCGTTTGCCAAGCGAAACGCTGGGAAAGTGGTGTATTACGAGCTGGGCAACGAGCCGGATTTGCGTTTTTTCTATCCCGGTCCCATCGAGGAGTATTTCGACAGTTTTAAGACGATGCGGCGGGCGATCAAGGGCGCGGACGGTGGCGCGGTGGTGATGAACGGGGGATTGTGTTTCGCGGGTGCGGAGGGGGATCAGCGGGCGCGGAAGATGATCGGGCTGATCAAGCCGGGTGATTTGGATGCATTGGCGTATCACGGGCATGGCGCGGGGGTGAAGGCGGAGCGGGATGCGTACAACCGCAGCCGGGAGGTGGCCTTGAAGAATGGGTTGAAGGACTTGGTGTATGTGGAGACTGAGTCGGGGATGGCGGCCGATGGGAACAATCCTGGGGAGCTGATGCTGCAGGCGCGGACGTGCGTACAGAAGATAATTTTTGCGCAGTCGGTTGGTTCGCCGACATTTTTCTGGTTTGCGCAGCTCATTGAAGGTGGGGACGGCAATTACACGACGACGGAGGAAAATGGGATAGCGCCGCGGCCTGCGGCGCTGGCGTATCGGAACATGGTGAAGCAGTTGCGGCATCAGCGCTTTGTGCGGATGGTGGATTTGCAGGTCCCGGATACGGAGGGGTATGTGTTTGAAGACGCCGGGACGCATGGGCGGGTGCTGGTGGCGTGGTGCAACCGGCCGGCGTTACAGGATGTGGCGCTGCGGCTGGACCAGGGGCAAGTGAACGATGCGCAAGTGAGCGATCTATTTGGCAACCGGATCGAGGGTCGGCGGCTGCCTGGCGGGTTACTGGCGGTGGCGGTGGGCGTAGAGCCGATTTACGTGAGCTGGATGGGCCAGGGTTCGCTGGATCAGATTCGAGCCGAGGCGTCGATGATCCAGGTGAAGGTGGATAACCCGGTGATGAGCGGCTGGGAAAACCAGGCGAGCGTGAGCGTGCGCAATGAAGGCAAAGAGGCGGCGACGTTTACGCTGGAAAATTCGGTGTATTCGATGCTGGAGGCGAACGTGGCGCCGGCCAAGACGCGGGTGAAGGTGGAAGGCGGGGGGACGGTACAGGTGCCGCTGGCGATCAAGCTGGGAGCGGCGAAGGGGCCGCTGGGGTTGCCGGATTGGTGGCGGGTGTTTGCCAAGGTGGATGCGCAGAAGGTGGATTTGGGGCAGGTGCGGACGATGGCGGTGGAATTGCCAGGGGTGGCGGGGATGACCCGCGGGGTGCAGACTTTGGCGCGCGACGGTGGGATTCAGCTCGGCAAGATCGGAGGAGTATCCAAGGAGAAGGACGCGGCGGTGGCGATGGCGACGCTGTACTGCGCCCAGCCAACGCGCATGAAGGTTGGGGCGTCGGCGGACTGGTGGATGGCGTGGTATGTCAATGGTGAGAAGGTTTTTGACACGCTGGAGTCGGGGAATAACGGGGCGGTGGATCATCTGAAATATCAATTTGAGCTGCCGCTGAAGGCGGGGGAGAATTTGATCAGCGTGATGGTGCTGAGCGGTTCGCAGGGCTGGTCGCTGAAGTTTGGGGGCGAGGCGGAACTGTTGCGGCAGAATTCCAATGGGGCCGACGCCAACCGATTGGTATGCCGGGTATGGGCGGGCGATACGCTGTTGAGCGAGCAGGCGGCGCCGCTGGTTTTGGCCGAGCCACTGGGGCCAAGCGCGGGGCTGCTGGAGCTGGGCGACTGGCAAAAGCAGTTGATGCGTCAGCCGGCGGCGGTTTTGGATTCGCTGTCGGTTACCAACTATTTTGACAAATTTCCGCAGGCTCAGCGGTGGTATCAGGGAGAAGCGGATTTGTCGGCCTTGGCGTGGGTGGACAACCTGGCGGATCAGGTGGCGGTTACGGTGGCGGTGCGCGACAGCGCGCATGTGGACCCGGCGGCGGGGAAACTGGAGCTGGGAGACAGCGTACAGATCGCGCTGAGCGACCAGGCGGGCAAAGAGCTGGTGAGCGCTTGGGCGGGATATGCCGATGGGAAAGCGATCTGGCAGGGCGAGCTGCCGGCGGGGGTAACGGTGGATGCGGCCAAGACCGAGCAAGGCGTGGCGTATCGACTGATGGCGCCTAAAAGCCTGCTGGGGGATGGTGCGCTGAAGCTGCAAGTGAAGGTGATGGATAATGATGAGGGCTACTTGAAGCAGACGGCGAAGGAGGCGGGGGTGAAAATTGGGTTGGGGAGAAATGGTCGGTAGTCCGATAAACGGCGGGAGTACCCGGCGTTTAGTCAGTGGTCCGTTGAACGGCGGGAGTACCCGCCTTTGGTCCGTGGCAAAATGCTTGCCCGTCTACGTATTTGCTACTGACAACGGACTACTGACTACTGACTCTTCATAACGGAATATGGACTTTCTCCATTTTCTATATTCAACGGCCATGCGGAAAAAGGAAGCCCCCACCCCGGCCCTCCCCCATGAGTACATGAGAGAGGGAGGAGGGTTATAAATTCTACGCTCTACATTCAACCGGGCGGTTGCAGGGTGGATGCACATTTGGAGGAAGGGAGGCTACAATCGTGTCTTGCACAACAGGGAAGGTTTTTGTTATGGCTAAGCACACGATTGTA
>JBBQBE010000053.1:0-24316 GCA_038317225.1 Tepidisphaerales bacterium
GATGCCGATGGTGAAACGCTCAAAGCCGCCGGCTCGTTTACCATCGAAGCCTTTGATTTGAATAAACCCCAAGCGCCGCTGCTGGGCACATGGCAATTTCCGGTGGATCAGGCCCGCCAGTTGTGGTTTGGCGGGGCGCTGTTGAGTCAATACGTATTGCCCTGCACGTGGAAGCAACCCCCCCCGCCGACGGGAACGGCCATTACCATCAAAGCGACTTTCATCGATGAACTGACGGGAAGAAAGCTCCAAGCGCAAACGAATATTGAGTGGTCAGGGAGCGGTAGTCAGTAGTCCGTGGTCAGTGGTCAGTTGCAAAAGTGAGTGTTGAAGGTTGAATGCAGATTGTAGATTGTAAATTGTTGATTGTAGATTGTGGAAAAATGCAAATTCAACATTCAACATTCAACATGCAACATTCCACAATCAACATTCAACACTCAACAATCAACTTTTTTAAATAGCAAGCTGGCATTGTGGCCGCCGAAGCCGAAGCTGTTGCTCATGGCGTACTCGACGTTGCGCTGGCGGGCCTGTAGCGGCACGTAATCCAGATCGCACTCGGCGTCGGGATTTTCCAGGTTGATCGTCGGGGGAATGATGCTCTTTTGAATCGCCAGCACACTGGCCACCGCCTCCACGCCGCCGCTGGCGCCCAGCAGGTGGCCCAGGGCGCTCTTGGTGGAACTGACGGCCAACTTGTAGGCGTGCGGGCCGAAGGTGGCTTTGATCGCTTTGGTTTCGGCGATATCGCCCAGGATGGTGCTGGTCCCGTGGGCGTTGATGTAATCGACCACTTCGCCGCTGACTTGCGCGTCTTTCAGCGCCAGGTTCATGGCGTGGGTTGCGCCTTTGCCATCGGGTTCGGGCTGGGTGATATGGCAGGCGTCGCCGCCCATGCCGTAACCGACCATCTCCGCGTAAATATGCGCCCCCCGCCGGCGGGCGTGTTCATATTCTTCCAGCAGGATAACACCCGCTCCCTCGCTCATGACAAATCCGTCGCGGTCTTTGTCCCATGGGCGGCTGGCTTTTTGCGGCGCATCATTGCGCGTGGACAGAGCGCGGGCGGCGGCGAAACTGGCCAATCCCAATTCGCACAAAGCCGCTTCCGAGCCGCCGGCCAGCATCACATCGGCCATGTCATACTGGATGAGCCGTCCGGCGTCGCCAATGGCGTTGGAGCCGGTGGCGCAGGCGGTGCAAACGGCGGTATTCGGACCGTGCATACCGAAGAGAATCGATACATTGCCGCTGGCGGCGTTGACCATCAATCGCGGCACAGTAAACGGGCTGACCCGGCTGGCGCCGCGGCTGACCAGGATACGGTTTTGCTCTTCCAGCGTCTCCAGACCGCCGATACCGCTGCCGATCATCACGCCGCAGCGGAATGAATCGGTTTTGGCGAAATCGATTTGCGCATCCTTGACCGCCTCAATGGAAGCGGCCATGGCAAACTGGCAGAACCGGTCCATACGCTTGGCTTCGCGATAATCCACTCCAAAGCGCGTCACGTCAAAGGCGGAACACTCACCGCCGAAATGGGTGGTGTGCTTGGTAGCATCCCAGCGGGTGATGGGACCGATGCCGCTTTTGCCTTCACAAAGGTTGGCAAAAAGGGTTTCGGCCGAGTCGCCCAGGGAAGTAATCACGCCCAGGCCCGTAATGACAACACGTCTCTTCATGGAAAATCAGAGGGGACGGGCCGATCATCCCCAGTTGCCGCCGGTTTCCCGGTAGCGCGGCAAGCCCGCCGGCAACTGGAGAGACATCGACGGTTACTTGTTGGAGTGTTCCTTGATGTAATCAATCGCCTGGCCGACGGTCTGGATCTTTTCCGCTTCTTCGTCGGGGATGGAGAGTTCAAACTCGTCCTCAAATTCCATCACCAGTTCCACGGTATCCAGCGAGTCGGCGTTCAGGTCGTTGATGAAGTGGGTCTCGCGGGTGATCTCACCTTTGTCCACACCCATCTGTTCGCTGACGATCTCGATGACTTTCTGCTCAATATCTTCCATAGGAAGTTACCTGCCCTGAATAAACCTGAAAGGCCCGGGCCACACGGCCCGTAGGCGGGTTGACTATACGGGCTTAAAATACAATTGCAATACGCGCCCAGCCCCTGGTAAAAAATTCCCCTAATGTGGCCACCGCAGCCCCGGCGGCGATCTTGACGCCGCCGCCGCAAACCCCACACTGCAATGCCGGTCAAGCGATTACCATTTGGCGGGAGATTTTATGAAACGCTTTGCGACACTGGCCTTGGTTTTGGTTCTGGGCTTATGGCTGATGCTGGGCGGCTGCCAGAAGGAGCCAACCGGCCCCGGGGCGTCGACCCAGCCGACCCGAAGAATGAAAATCGGCATCTCCATCCCCGCGGATATCACCTATCCGCCCAGCATGATCGCCACCGCCATCCACATGGCCGCCGCCGCATTGCGCGATGGACACCGCCAGGCCATCAGCCGTTTTGTGCCCCGTCATATGATGATCGACGTGGAATTGATTTTCCCGCCCCCGAAAACGCAAGGATTATTATTTTCTCGATTCGGTGTAATGAAAGCCTGTATATAGTTTTATGCCGACATGCGATATCTGTGCGAAAACGCCATTGTTTGGTCGAACATCGGGATTCTTTCGTAAACTCTGATTTATCAGCCGCCGCCGGCCACACACTTATGCATGCACACCATGAATTGATTCTCGAACCGGTGGGGCTGGACGTGGAAACGCTGCCGCACCCGCTGGATTTTGCCGCTTTATATGGCAATAGCCATCCGGTGGAGATGGAGATCGGCATCGGCAAAGGCACGTTCCTGACCGACCAGGCCAAGGCGCGGCCGGAGATTAATTTTTTCGGAATCGAGTGGGCCCGCTTTTATTACCGCTACGCCGCCGACCGGCTGCGCCGCAACGATTGTCTCAATGCCCGTGTGATCCGCGCCGAGGCGGGATTTTTCGTGCGCGAATACCTGCCCGACGCCTGCCTGGCGGCGCTGCATATTTATTTCCCCGATCCCTGGCCCAAAAAGCGGCATCACAAGCGGCGGCTGATCCAGCAGCCGTTTGTCGCCCAGGTTCAGCGCATCCTCATCCCCGGCGGCAAACTGCTGATCGTTACCGATCATCAGGATTATTTTGAGCAGATTCAAAGCGTGGTGAAAGACTCGCCGTTGCAGATCCTGGAATACGACCGCCCCGGTTCGGCCAGGGAGGATGAATTTGTCGGAACCAATTTTGAGCGCAAATATCGGCGCGAGGGCCGCCCGTTTTACGCTTTGGCGGCACAGAAAGTTTTATAAACACTACGGCGAATTATAGTTGGCATGATGCTGCGCCGGCCGTCCATTGGTGAAAGGCTTACAAAAACATGCGCTCACAACCCAGGACATGATGGAGGACAACCGACGGGTATTGTGAAAAGCTGACAAAAACATGTACCCACAACCCACGCCGCGTGAGGGTTGGTCCGGCCACCGAGGCCAAGTCTGTTTCAGAACCGCCGGGGTTTCATGCCCGCAGCAATTTGGCTTGCCAGCCGGCGCGGTGTTTGGCGATAAAGCGGGCCTGGTCGCGTCGCAGCAGCGACACAAAATTGTCATCCATCGGCGCACCGCGTCCGGCGCCCCTATGCAGCACCGGCAAATCCCGCGCGATGGAGATGCGCCAACTGCGATCGTGCAATCGCCGGCCCAAATCCATGTCCGTCCCATCCAGAAAAAAGCTGGCATCGTACCCGCCCATTTCCTGAATAATTTCCCCATTGAGCGCCAAACACGCCCCCAGCATCCATTGATGATCCGGCAGATGGTCCAGTGTCGGCTCGCCGAGCTTGCGCACTTTGCCCAGCATCCCTTGCCATAGACCCGGAAAATTGCCCACCGACGCCTGCGGACGCTGGTCGGTTCCCATTAGCAGCGGCGCGCAAGCGGCGATCCGCCGCGCGCGGCCCAGGCGGCAGCGATCAGCCAGTTCGGTTAAAACATGAATATCAGTGAAAATATCGGCGTGGGCCACCACGATCATCTCGCCCAGCGCTTTATCCCACGCGCTGCGCACGGCGGCTCCAAATCCCACATTGGCCCCCTGACGAATCACACGCACGCCGGCGCAACTCTCGGCCGCCGCGGCGCTGTCATCCGATGAATCATTGTCCACCACGATAACTTCGGTGTTGGTCGCCTGCTCCAGGTGCAGGTTTCCGAGCAGCCCCTCCAGTTGCGGGCGCTGATTGAAACTGACGAGGATGACACTGGTATTGACCATGCTGATACATTGTAGGCGCCGCAGTTACCACGCGATTGTCGGCGCGGCGGCGCTGTCCGCCCAGGCGTTGCGGTTAACACGCGATTGTCGTCACAGCAACACTGGCCGCGTAAGTTCCACAGTTAACGCGCTGTGGTCGGCGCGGCGGCGCTGTCCGCCCCCACTAGCCAGCAAAATTGATGCCCGCGCGTCAGAAATCCGAATCCCCCCTCCACCGCCACCACTTGAGACACACCCGCGGCAGCTTGAATCGTCGGATCAAAAACCCATTGCCCGCTTTCAACCCGCGGCTGATTGGGCAGGATCATCCGGCTGAAACAGTCCAGCCGCCAGTGAACATTTTCCTCATTTATTTCTTCACCCATGTGTATCTGATTTGCCAGCACCACGTAGTCGCGCCCCACCCAGCAGTCGCGGATATTTTCCACCACCCGCGCATCGGCTGGCTTGGTCCAACTCAAACGCGGTTCATCCAAATGGTAGCTCACCAGCGATTTGCCGCTGAAGGCATATAGACGATCGCCGGCCAAACGCAAGTGAACATCGCCGTTGTCGCTTGGCACCGGCAAAATCGCCTCCATCGCCGACTCACCCTCACGCGGCACATAGCGCAAGGCGCGGCCGGTTTGCTGCGAATATAAACGCACCATCTTGCGGCTGTTTTTGTCGTTGCTGACGGCGATCACCCGCCCATCGCTCAGCAGCAGTTGATCAGGCCGGCGAAGCGCGGAAAAAATCGGCAAAGCGCGATTACTAACAGTCGTTTGCCAATCCGCTTGGTCGCCCGGTTGATACAAATCCTTGCCGCACAACGCGTCATCCAGCGTCCAGACGAGCATTCCATCTTCGCCCAAGGCGATATTCTGCACACCCGGCCCGGCCTGCCCGGCATAACTTCGATTAAACACCACGCGACCATCGACCGCATCCATCGCCAGCAAGTGCGATTCGTTGCCATCGCTATGCAACACGGCCACAAACTCCCCCGCCGCTTCCAATCGCTCAATGACGCCGCCGGTCCACTGGTATTGCCAGCGCAATTTGCCATCACCCGCCGCCAGGCACACCAGTCGGCCCCCGGCCCCGGCCACCATCACCCCGTCGCCGCAAATGGCCAGATGGTTCCACTGGTTGGCGTCCCCCAGCCGCGTCTCCACCGCCTGCGGCATAGGCAGCAAAATCACCGCCCCATTCATCACCACCGCCGGCTGGTTGCCGTTGAGCATGATCCGCCGCCGCGGCTGGGCACCGGCGTTTTGCCCGCCCCCTCCATCATCTTGCACCGCCCCGCTGGGCGGCGGCGCGGCCGCCGGCAGCGCCCCCGCATCCACCGTCCACAACACCTTCCCTTGCCCCGACCAAGCCCCAACCTTATCTGCCCAGCAGGTGAATAGTCCATCGCCCCGCCACCCCGCAAGCTTCGGCTTTTCCACGCCGCCGGCCCGCCAAAGCGGCGCGGCCGCCAGTGCGGGGTAGGCCGACAATGTCCCATCGGTTCCGTACAGCAGGATGCGATCCCACCTGCTATACGAAGGCTCGGCGGCGATAATGGCCTCGATATTTTCAACTGGCGCCGAAGGCGCAAGCAGCGGCAGCGAACGCGGCTTAAGCGTCGCCGCGGGCAAGCGGAAATGCGGCAAAGCCCGCTTTTGTTCATTGCGCTGCAATTGTTCAAGTTCCGTCAGCAACTGCCCAAACGTGGACGCCTTCATCGGCTGATCCGCGGCGGTGCGCATGGGTTGTGCTAGAGCGTAAGACGCATCCTTGGCCGCGGCCTGGGCGGCAAATTTCACCGCCAAGGACAAACGGTTCGGCTGGCGAAGGTAATTGCGGATCATCGCTTCCAGCAGTTGTGGGGTCTGGCCGCCGCCGCTGTCGCGGGCCTGGCGATACAGGCGATTGGCCGCGGCATAGTCGCCAGCCGATTCCATCCGCCGCGCCGCCACCAACCACGCCCGCCAAGCCGTTGGGCTGGCCGGATAGGCGGTGGCAATCTCGATCAGCCGCGGCGCATCGCCGCCATTCTGAGCTTGCTCCAATTCCGCCGCGGCCCGCTCCGCATAGGCCCGGTAGATTTGCGGCCCCTGGGTGTGTACCAGCGACTCCACCGCCTCACGGGCCAGATCCCCAGCACGTCCCGCCGGCGGAACGTCGCCCGCCGCCGCATCGCGCCATAGCGGATTTTGCAGTATCTCCTGCCACAGCGCCAGCGCCCGCTCCGGCCGCTTGAGCTGCTCCAGCCAGCGCGCCTCGGCCACGCGCCGCCGCGCCTGCATCACCGGCTCATCGGTCGCCTGCGCTGCCAGATCAAAATACGCCCCCGCAGCGGAAGTGGTTTTGGCATCATTGCCCGCCGCATCGCCTTGCGCCCGCAGCACGGCAAACCGCAGTGCATCTTCAAATAATCGTCGCCGCGCCGCTTGCGAAACTTGTGAAGCCGGGGAAGCGGCGGCCCCGTTGATCAAGTGCAGCGCCTTGCCCAGGGGATCCAGCGCCTCATCGGATTGCGTGGCGTTGAATAGCACCTCGGCCCACTTGAGCAGCGGTTGCGGATCGGTCGGGGCAAGCTTGATTTGTTCAGCCAAACCCGTGCGCATCCGCTCCAGATCGCCGTACACGTCAACGGCCCCGGCACTGGCGATCACCAGCCGGCTTTCATCGCCCAATAAATTCCCCGGCCCGCGCGGCGGCGGCCAGGTGCGCGGGCTGGGAGGATTCATCGCCACCACCCGCAAACCCGTGCGCGCCAACCGATCATTCAAACTAAACCGCAACAATCGATCCTGCGTGGCCACCAGCACCGCATCGCCGGCGATCAGACCCCGACCGCGCACCGCCGGCAGCGCATTGGTCAGCATGACGGTATTGCTGTCCTCGGCGGGATCTTTCACTACACCGTCGGCGGCGTTTTTCCAGTCCACCGCCGCCAGACGCGCCGGACCAGTCAACAGCACCCACTGATCCCACACCCCCAGCAGCGTATCGGCGTCCCCAAGACGCGAAGCCTCGATGCGCTTGATGGGCAGGCCGTCTTGTGCGCCCATGATCAGCAGCGCCGAACTGTCGATCGGCAGGGAAAAAATCATATCTCCTTGTTGCACCGGCGTGGTAAAGGCCCACGGCGGCGGGGAGCTGGTCAGCGGATTGCCCGAAGAACTCATCCATCCACCGCCGGGCCGGCGAAAACCCGCGACATTACCAAGCGACTTGCGCGGATATTGCAACAGCCAGTTAACCTGACCGCTCAGTGGATCCAGCGCGGCGATAGCGCCTAAATTCGTCTGCACCAATACCTGCCCATTGGCCTGGCTCAGCTCAGAGAGCGACATAGCCGCCCCCGGCCCCTCGCCCATATCCAATTGCCCATCCATAGCGCTGAGCAGATAAGTGCTCCAAAGATAGGTGCCATCAGCCTGACTGAAACAAAAGACGTACACATCCTCCATCTGGTTGGCCTTGGCACCGCGGGCGGCGACCAGCACTTTGCCCTCCATCAGCAGCGGCGTGCCGCAAAAACGCACGCTGAGCAACTGCTTTGCCGAGTCGGGCAGTTGCCCAGCCGTCATCGACCAGCGCACCGTTCCATCGTCGCGGCGCACGCACAGCACTGAGCCTGCGGCGGCCGCGCCGCTGGGTTGCGCGCCGGTGATTCGAGGCGGCTGGTTAACCACCGCAACAATGTCGCGCTGCCCCAGGCAAAGCGTCAACGGCATCGTCCCCGCGTTCTCCGGCTTGGCGCGCCCTGGTCGCGCCGTCCACCGGGCCGGGGGCAGACCGTTTGACAAATCCACCGCGCTGATGGTCGCGTTGTCCTGGTAATAAAGAATACCCCCGGATAACTGTGCAAAAGTCGTCAGGTCTTGCCCGCTCTGGCTCATGGCCGCTCGAAGCTGCCCGGCCAGAGTGGCGCGCTGCTCGATCGCGGGCGGCTGGGCCACAATGCTTAACAGCAGCGCATCGGTGCGGACCGGCACGGCCGATATCGCCGGCGGCGCGGCGCTAACTTGCGCCTTTTCCAGTAGCGCCACGGCCGATTGCTCTGTACCCGCGGCCATCACGCGCGCATCGGCATATTTTTCCCGCAATTCCCTGGCCCACGGCTCAGCGGCCACCTGCTGATTAGCCAATCGCCAGGCCAGTGCCGTACGCAGTAAAAACCCCGGCCGATCCGGCCCCAAATCGGGGTAATGCACCAAAAAACGCTCCCCCAGCCGCGCCGCCTGCGCCGCACTGCCCGACTCCCACAACTGATCCATCCAGCGCAGCGCTTCGGTTTTGGCCGTCTGGGTTACAAAGTAGCGATCCAAGACCTGACGGCGCTGCCCGGCATCGGGCGACTGGGCCAGCGCCCGCGCCGCCGGCTCGAATTTGCCGCGGTAAATCGCCAGCCCCGGCTCCGGCCAGCGGCTCAATCGCCAGTTCACCTCCCGCCCCACCGCCACAAAGCGCCCCTCCACCCGCTGAGCGTCGGGAGCGATCAGTCGCTCGGCATATTTTTCCAATATTTCCTGGTACACATCGGCGGCCTTGGCAAAATCCCCCAATCGCTCCAATCGCCCCGCCAGGGCCAGCCCGTCGGCCGCCAACGTCGAATCGGCCACGTACACATCGCTTTGACCTTGTGCATTCCACGACGACGCCGCTGTGGTCTGTGCCGCCACAGACGCGGCGGGCAGCGCGGCCAGGCAGGTTCCCATAAACAATCGCCATGACAACATAGATCGATTCAGTAGCGCCATCAACAGGCTCCCGCGTTTGGCCCCGAAAATCACTTTCCCATCATTAGCCACCACACATCGCACTTCTTGTTACTTTTCCCCACCGGCTCACCAGTGTTGCATAAAGGTTATTTTTTCTAACCGGCTCACGAGTGTTGCATAAAAATTACTTTTTCTTACCGGTTCACGAGTGTTGCATAAAAATTACTTTTCCCCGCGCAGTATGGCCAGCACCTTATTGTGCCGTTCATCCAGCGCCGCCGGATCACTCCAGAGCGCATGGGCCAACGCGTGTCGCGCCGGGCACTGTTGCAGGGCCGCGGCCCGATCCGCCATCAGGTGCAGCGCGCGGCGGATCAGCTCCCGGCCGGCCTCGGCCGCCGCCTGCAAATTGGCCGTGATCTCCCCCAGCAGCGTCGGCTGCTCACCGGAGGCGTTGCGCCAGCAGTCGTAATCCGTTACCAGGCCAATCAGCGCGTAGGGCATCTGCGCTTCGCGGGCCAATTTGGCTTCGGGCATGGCGGTCATCCCCACCAGGTCCGCGCCCCATAAGCGGTGCATCAGGCTTTCGGCCCGGGTGCTGAACGCCGGACCTTCCATGCACAAATAACAGCCGCGATCATGCACCGCCGCCCCGCCCTGGGGCTGATCCTTGGCCACCTCCAGCAGCAGGCTCCGCAAAACCGGGCAAAACGGCTCGCTCATCTCCACATGCACCGCCGCCCGGTCAAAAAAACTCGCCTCCCGTCGCGTGGTCTTGTCGATCACCTGATCGGCGATGACCAGATCGCGCGGTCGAAATTCCTGCCGCAGACTCCCCACCGCGCCGCTGGCCAATATATGCGTGCAGCCCAGCATCTTCAGCGCGTAAATATTGGCCCGATAAGGTACATGCGTGGGTGAAAACACATGGCCGTTGCCATGTCGTGGCAGAATCAACACCGGCATCTTTTCCCACTGGCCTTCCAATATCGGCCCGCTGGGTTCGCCGAAGGGCGTTTGCACTTCATGCCGCATCGTCGGCGCTTCGCTCAACAGCGCCTCAGCCAGCCCCGTCCCGCCAATTACGCCAATTTTGATAGACATCATGGTCGCGCTCGCAAAAATGATTTACTCCGTCGATATCACGATTTTACACATCCACTTACTTACACATATATATTTTACTTCGCCTTCAGCGTTTTCCTGGCAATGACGCTCTTGAACAACACCGGCGTTTGCAGCACGCGCTCCAAAAGCCCACGCTTGCGCCGCGCCGCCCATAGTTCCAGTTGGATATCGCCCCGGCCCTTGACGCTCAGGGTCAGATGATCCGCATCCTTGCGGCAGCGCAGCGAAGATACCGCGCCGCAGTGGCTTCGATCCAGACCGTCGCTCACCCGCAAAATCCCCGCCCCGATCTCCACCAAACGCTGTTCGGCGGCGCTGAGGCGGTTGAATCCCGCATGGCTTTTCTTGGGCCGCGACTTGCGATGATAGCGGGCGATGTTGGCGATCACCCGCACCTCCTGGTTGGTAAAACCCTCCAGCCGTCCATGCAAAATCAAGTAGGCGCTGTGCT
Source organism: Tepidisphaerales bacterium (assembly GCA_038317225.1). Lineage (GTDB taxonomy): Bacteria > Planctomycetota > Phycisphaerae > Tepidisphaerales > Tepidisphaeraceae > JBBQBE01. Next base: position 10,546 of record JBBQBE010000053.1, read on the forward strand.
TGTGGTGGGAACGCTCGGCGATGTGCCAGCCGATATCATGGAGCATCGCACTGTATTCCAAAAGTTCGCGCTGCGAGTCCTCCAGAGCGTGATAGGGCTTGAGAAGATCAAAAAGTTTTAAGGCAATGCGCGTTACCTGCAGACTATGCCGCTCGTGCCAGTCGCAGCGCCGCGCCAAATCGATCACGCTGCGGCGGCGCACGTCCGGCACATCACGGCGGATCGCCAAGTCCGGCATATGCCGCGCCAGATAATCCACCAGCATTCCCTCGCGCAAGGCCCCGCCGCACAAGGACAAATTCGGCACATCCAGATGGTGTAATATCTGTTGCACCAGCATCGCCCCGGCCAAAATCTGATCCTGCCGCTTGGCGTCCATCCCCTTGAGCGCCGAACGCTCCGGGGCCGTGCTGGTGCGCAATTTCACCACCAGTTCATCCAACGCGTTTCGCTTCAGTACCGCCCCGCCGTCGCGCAAACTGCGGTTTTGCTCGTCGCATAAACACGCCAGGGCTTCGATCGTGCCGCTGCAGCCCATGATTTGTTTCGGCTCCAGCCGCGCGATTTTCGCCAACAGGGGAGTCAACTCCCGCTGATAATGCTGCACCAAGGCGTCGATCTGCCCCTGGGCGGGCGGATCGGAATTGATAAACTGCGCCGTCATCCGCGCCGCCCCCAGTTTGCGGCTCTCCAGTAGCGCGGCTTTGCGGCTATTGCCCACGATGAACTCGGCACTGCCCCCGCCCACGTCCAAAATCAGGTTGGGTTGCTCCCCTAATTCGCACTCGTGCCGCGCCCCCAGGTAAATCAGCCGCGCCTCCTCGCGGGCGCTGACCACGCGCACGCGCAGGCCCGTCCGCCGCCGCACCCGCTCGATAAATTCCCCGCCGTTTTCCGCTTCGCGCACGGCGCTGGTGGCCACGGCCATGATCTTGCGGCAGCCGCGCCGCCGGCAGGTGTCTTGAAAATGCGTCAGGGCGCTCAAGGCCCGTTCCATCGCCTCGGCCGACAAACGCCGCGAGGGAAAACTAATCCGCCCCAGCCCCACCATCTCCTTGATCCGCCATAAGGTGGTAACCGCCCCGTCCTCATCCACCTGGGCGATGACCATGTGCAAGCTGTTGGAGCCGATGTCGATGGCCCCCAAACGCAGCCCGCCCTCGGAGCTGACGGGCATTTCCGATGGCGTGGCGCTGGGCGTGGATTCGTGCATAACTACTCCGGGATGGTTGGGCTTGGATGAGCCGGTGCCTGCTCGGCGGCGCGGCGCACCTGTTCATTGAGCGCTTCGAGTTCTCCACAGCTCTCTTCCCAGGCGGCGCAAAATTCTTCCCAGCGCTTGGCGGCGGCGCGGTCCATGCTCAACAGCATCCGCAATACCTCGCCATGCAACTGGGTCCGCCGGTAGACCAAACTTTGTCGCGCCATCCGCTTCTCCAGCAGGTGCGTCAGCGCCACGATGTCATGCCACCGCCCCAGGGCATCTTGCATCCTCTTGAGCGGCTTTTCCCAATCCGCCGGCAGCGACGCGACAAACCATCCCTGGGCCTCGATGGCATAGCGCCACTTCTTTAATTCGATACGCACCCGATGCGGATTGGTTTCACTGGCGGCGCTTGGCCCCTGCCGCAACCCCTGGACCATTTGCCCGATCCGCTCCAGCCGCCCCCAATCCATGCTCGGCCCCGTCTTGGCCGCGCCCAGCGCATCGCACCGCGCCAGCCACGGACCCAGTAATTTGTCCCATCCTTTTTTTGGCTGGGCAATCTTGCTCTGTTCCCCGTGTCCCGCCAATTGCCCTTGCGCCCAATCCCGCGCCGCCGCCTGCGACGCCCCACGCATTTTTCGCAAATACTGGCCCATCACCTCCCGGTCGCGCTGGTCCCCAAGGCTGTTGCGAAAGCGCTTCAAGCCCGTGCGCAATCGCTTAAGCCCCCCTTCCCCCGGTCCCACCAATTCCGCCGCGGCGCTGATCCGCCGGCTCAGCACCCGGGCCAGATGCACCGCCCGCTGCCGCTGGGCCACATCGGCCAGCAAGGGCATCTGCCGCGCAAATGCCTCGGCCAGTTCTCGCCACGGCGGGTCGCTTGCCTGATCCATGTCGCTATTGTATCCGCCGCCGTCCCTTCCGTCGCCCTTGGATCGCGGGCGGTTTTCCTTATCGGCCGCTTCACGCTAAACTAACCGCATGATCGATTCACCTTATCAAGTCCAATCCTCCGGGAAAATAAAGCTCAACAAGATTGCCCCCGATGATACCGGCCCATTTAAGCATAAGGACGACGCCGCGGCGCAGACGGATAAAAACCTCGCCGAACTCAAATGTTTGCAGGAACGGCTTTACGCCAATGGCCAGCACGCGATTTTGATCGTCCTGCAGGCCATGGACGCCGGCGGCAAGGATGGCGCCATCGAGCACGTCTTTGGCGGGGTCAATCCCCAAGGCTGCACCGTTACCAGTTTCAAAGTCCCTACCCATTTGGAAGCCGCCCACGATTTTTTATGGCGCGGGCATCTGGCCGCCCCGCCCAAGGGAATGATCGGCATCTTCAACCGCTCCCACTACGAAAGCGTTCTGGTGGAGCGGGTAAAAGATCTGACACCCAAAAAGGTCTGGTCGCGGCGCTATGAACTGATCAACTATTTTGAAAAGATTCTGGCCGATGAGGGCACCACCATTTTGAAATTCTTCCTGCACATCTCCAAGAAAGAGCAAAAGGAGCGCTTGCAGGCCCGGCTGGACGATCCGCAAAAGCACTGGAAATTCAATCCCGCCGACCTGGTGGAGCGCAAACGCTGGAACAAGTATCAAAAGGCCTATGAAGACGCCCTGGGGCTCTGTTCCAAGCCCCACGCGCCTTGGTACATCGTGCCGGCGGATCACAAATGGTATCGCAACTGGGTGATTTCAGATCTGCTGGTGCGGACCATGAAAGAAATGGACCTGCGTTTTCCACCGGCCCCCAAGGGTCTGGATAAAATCAAGATCGACTAACGGCGGAATTGACCGATGAGCTATCACATCCCACTGTTTGCGCCCGTTACCGAAGCCCCCGCTTCCAAAGCGCCCATCGACCTGCGGCATCTGCCCCCCGACGCCACTTTTTTGCGAATCCTGGGCGTCAATTACGTCCATTTGAAAACCGCCGACGAAGGGGATTTGTACCTGACGCAATTCGGCCTGCCCTTCCGCGAGCATCTACGCCCGGAAAATTGGTATGAGGAGTCGTGGTTTGAGGCCAAGCGCGAGCGGCTCCAGGGAACCAGCTCCGTTTACAAAGTCCCCACCAAGCCGGTCAGCGGCCACCTCACCCCCAGCCTTGACCTGGTCGTCAAGTGGTCGCGCGTCGGCCAGGACGTGCCCTTGGACACCTTCACTTTCAACAAGGCCATCAACGCCGAATTTAATACCCCGTTTGAGGAGTTTAACCTCGTCGAGGAATTACGGGCTGGGCAATACGGCCCGCCGGACCTGCAAATCCTCACGCAAAAACCCCTGGCGATTTATGTGCCGCCGGAAAAAATGCAGCTTTGGCAATCCGGCCGCTCGCGCGAAAAAATCCTCCACAAAGTGGCCCGCCATCCCGGCGTTGAAATCGATATTCTCCGCTCCTACATCCTGCTTTACGCCTGGATCGACGGGCTTAACGCCGTGGAGGCCTACGCCAGCTCCTGGCTGGAGCCGCATCAGCAAAAACAGGAGCTGGATCGCGTAACCCACTGGGTGAACCATGAACTGGAGCAAAAGGGATTCATGGTCGCCGACAACAAGCCCACGCACATTATCGTGCGCATGGATAAGGGTAAAATTCATCAGCGCCACGACCGCATGGTCTATGCCCTGATCGATTATGAACTGCTCAACCGCACTCCCGACCATGAAGATTCCGTGCGCGCTTCTTTACGCACCCGCTATTTGCATTTGCAAAAGAATCGCTTCGCCCCCAAGCACCCGCTGGACTTTTCCAGTCATGTCAGCCAAACCCAACTGATGAATGTGCCCTATATCTATGGCCACACCGAAAGCACCAACGGCGCGTTGTGGGTGGTGGGAAGCGATCCTGAACTATTCAACTATTTTTTGCCCGAACGCTGGCGCACCCGCCAAGTCAAACTTTCCCCCACCAATCAAACGTACTACACCCTTACCAAGGATCGCATCCACCTGGTCTGGAAGGTCTCGCGCGTCGGCGAATTGCCGCCGGGCGATTTTGATGATCCGCGCTACGAAAAACTACTCTTCCAGGGTTATAACTCCCCCTTCGAGGAATTTTCCCTCGCCATGGAAATGAGCCGCAAAGGCATCCGCACCGCCTACCCCCGCGCCATTTACATGACCGGCAACGAAGTGCATCTGGAAGCCTGTATCATTGATGAACGCCGCTTTGAGTGCTCTAAAACTTTTCTGGCCCCCGACGGCAAATCCGCCCTGCGGCTGGACCGCGACTACATCACCATCTGGGGTTACTGGCGCGGCCTGGAGGATGATGAAGCGCCCGGTGAAGTCGGATACTGGACCCCCATCGACGCCGATCAGGCCGCCATTAAAGGCTTGATCGATCCGGCCATGCTCGGCCAGATCATCCAGCGCCAGCGTGCGGATTTGGCCACCAGCGGTTTTGAAGATACCAATCTCACCGGCGAACACATTCTGCTCTCCTACATCCCCGACGGCGGCATCAAGCGCGACCGGGCCGGCTTCCCCGAACGACGCCACTGCAATTTTGAAATGGTCAGAAAATTGTAATCCCCCCGCCGCCCATGCTGTGGTATACTGTGGGTGTCATCTAACAACCTCTTTTACCACGAGGTGGCCATGTCCAACATGTTATCCGCTAGTGCCAGCGGCAGCGTTCGCCCGATTTTCGGTGCCATCCGCTCGGTGCCCGTCCCGGTACATCAGGAGGCTGACGGCCAGGCCCCACCGCTGCCATTTATTACCATCAGCCGCCAGCCCGGGGCCGGGGCGGTCTCCCTGGGCCGCGAATTGGTTGAGCACCTGAACCAGATCGATCCCCACCCGCGGCCCTGGTCCTTGTGGGACCGGGAACTGGTGGAAAAAGTGGCCGCCGAACACCATTTGCCGGCCAATGTGGTGGACCGGCTGGAAGAAGGCCGACACGGCTGGTTTGACGATTTTCTCCGCTCACTGGCCTTCTCCCCCGAAGCCTCGGCGGCCGATGAGGATGGCATCTATCAGCGCGTCAGCCAGACCATGCGGGCCTTGGCGCAACTCGGCCGGGTCGTGCTGGTCGGACGCGGCGGCGTCTACATCACCCGCAAACTGCCCGGCGGCATTCACCTGCGCTTGGTCGCCCCGCTGGAATGGCGCATCGCCCACATGGCACAACTTTTGGAATGCGAATCGCGCACCGCGGCCAGGAAAGTCGATGAACTGGAGCGCAACCGCCAGGCCTTTTATCGCCGCTTCTGGCCCAAGGAAACGCTGGCGTGTGATAATTTCACACTCTCACTGAACACCGCCGGCCACGACGAGCAGCAACTGGTCCGCTGCATCCTGCCGCTGATCCCCGTCGAAGCGGCGGTGGCGCGATAAAGCTCCGCGGCAGGCCGCTCATTGCCACGTTGATCCAGCCGGGCCATCCAAAGAGGCCGGCATCGTAATCCCATGCAAATACCGTGGCGGGCCACGCGATGGTTGCTTTGCGCTTGCCCAAGCATGGTGCGCTCGAAAAAAAATAGCATAATGGCTTTTAAAGGAGCACCCATGGCAAGTAGAAATTTCACGCGCGAGTTTAAGTACTCGGCGGTCAAGCTGGTCAAAGAGCAGGGCTTTCCCATCATTGAGGCGGCCCGGAGTCTGGGTGTCGATCCCAACAGCGTTCGGGATTGGGTGGCCAAGTACTCCGACGAATTGCATATGTCCCCCAGGCAACAAATGGCCATCGCCGCGGAGACGAATCGGCTGCGTAATGAAATCGCTGGGCTTATGGTGAGACAGGACATTTTAACAAAAACGCTGGCGTTCCTCCGTAAGACGCAGCCATGAAATGCGACTTCATCAGCGACCCTGTGGGCGACTAGCCGACTTGGGATAAAGGCTGGGATAAAGCGACACTCGGACATACGGCGTCCAAATAATGTCTAGTGTCCCCTTTTTCTGGCCCGGCGGGAAAAACGCTAGTGTAATTTCCTTTGTGTACATTGTGCTGGAGTGGGCTGCCTGGCAGCGGCGGTAGAAACATTCATGCCCCCCGCGCGAAAAAATTGTCCGCGGCCGCAAGGGTGCCGAACGCTCATACTCGCTCATAGTGCTGGGGTTTTTTCGCGCTGGCGGGATGACGCATCCATACTTGCGCGGCAATTTTCGGTCATTCATATTGCCAACCACCCCGCGATTTTTTATACTGGCCCATTCGGGTTGCGCGGACGTTCCGCGATTCCAACCCCTCATGGGTCGCTCCGCCGCCACCGCGTGGTTGACGGCGGCCAGATTATAAACGGTCCACGCGAGGAACTTTTACACCATGGTCGATTTCAATCTCATTAACTCCCTGGGCAATCTCGATAGCGATGTCGAAACCGCGGTCAACACCGCCCTGGGAGAGGCCGCCAACGATTTAAGCCAACTGGTCAAGGCTGATGAAGCCCAGGACCTCACCCCCGGCGCCATTATCCGCGGCCGCGTTACCGGCAAGGCCGGCGACGACTGGATTGTGGAACTGGGTCTCAAAAGCGAAGGCATTCTCGAACGCAGCGAATTTGACGAGCCGGAAAACGTCAACGTCGGCGACGAAGTGCGCGTACTTTTGGAAGATGTCGAGGGCGACAGCGGCATGGTCCGCATCTCCAAGCGCAAGGCTGACCGGATTATCAACTGGGAAGCCATCATGAAGAGCAAAAAGGAAGGCGACCCGGTTACCGGCAAAGTAACCAAGAAAATCAAGGGCGGCTTGCTGGTGGATATCGGCGTGCCGGTCTTCCTGCCGGCCAGCCAGGTGGACATTCGCCGCCCCGGCGAAATTTCCGACTGGATCGGCCGCTCCATCGACGCCTTGATCCTTAAAATCGACGAGGAGCGCCGTAATATCGTTATCTCCCGCCGCAAAATGATCGAGCAGCAACGCGAGGAACTAAAGCGCAAGACCTTCGAGGAATTGCAAGTCGGACAGATCGTCAAGGGAACAGTCAAAAATATCGCCGACTTCGGCGCGTTCATCGACCTGGGCGGCGTGGACGGCCTGCTGCATATCACCGACATGTCCTGGGGCCGGATCAACCACCCCTCCGACATGCTGAAGATCGATCAGGACCTGGAAGTCAAGGTTCTGCAAATCGACAAGGAAAAAGAGAAGATCGCCCTGGGTCTGAAGCAGAAGGACGCCAGCCCGTGGGAAAACATCGAGACGCGCTACGCCGTCGGCTCCATCCACGAGGCCGAGATCGTCAACATCATGAGCTACGGCGCTTTCTGCAAACTCGAAGAGGGCGTCGAGGGCCTGGTGCATATTTCCGAAATGAGCTGGACCAAGCGCATCAACCATCCCTCGGAGGTCATCGCGGCCGCCCAGAAGGTCAAGGTCAAGGTGCTGGATATCAACAAGGAGAAACAGGAAATCTCCCTGGGCATGAAGCAGGTCGAGGAAAATCCCTGGGAACGGGTGGCCGAAAAGTATCCGCCGGGAAGCGTGGTCGAAGGCAAGGTTCGCAATATCGCCAACTACGGCGCGTTTGTGGAGATCGAAGAGGGCATCGACGGCCTATTGCATGTTTCCGACCTCTCCTGGACCAAGAAGATCGGCCATCCCTCGGAGCTGCTTAAGAAAGGCGAAACCGTCCGGGCCGTGGTCCTCAGCGTCGATCAGGAAAAACAGCGCATCGCCCTGGGTCTCAAGCAGTTGCAGGAAGACCCCTGGACAACCGTCATCCCGGAAAACTATCGTCCGGGCATGGTGGTTCGCGGCCATGTTACCAAGATCGCCAACTTCGGCGTCTTTGTGGAACTGGAGCCGGGTCTGGAAGGTCTGCTGCATATCAGCGAAATCTCCGACCAGAAAATCGACAAGCCTGAAGAGGCCACCAAGGTTGGCCAGGAAGTGGAAGTCAAGATTCTGCGCGTCGATTCCGAAGAACGGAAGATCGGCCTATCCCTCAAGCGCGCCCAGTGGGCCGCCGAGGAGCAGACCCGCGAAGTCGAACGCTCTCAACGCTCCGAACGTCGCGGCCTCCGCGGCGGTCTGGAAGGCGGCGAGGACACCCGCGGCCTCGGCGACATCAAGCTGGATTAAGCTCCGGCGATTGCCTCCGACACCCGCCAGGCAAGCAAAAACTCCCCCGCCCCCGCGGGGGAGTTTTTTTGCGCCTGTCTGCCAGCCTGTGGGCGCGCCCATATTTTTTATGCAACTTGCGGTTTTGAAGGAAAAACGCGGTGTGCAGATTGCCATGATGACTGGCTGCCAGAACCCGTGCAAAATCCGTGGGCACGCCCCAGCCTGTCGATTTCACACCCGATGCTTGACAGCTTGCCAACGTTAATTAACATACCTTAGAGTTATTCTTCTTTGTCGGACACCCTTGTCCAAGGAGCCAACCTTGAGCGCTCTCACTAAAGTGTTTGTTGTGTTGCTGGTCCTCTGCTCGCTGATGCTCTCGGCGGCGGTCGTGGTTTTTGTCAACCGCACCGAGGACTATGCCAAGATCGCCAAAAATATCGCTGACAAAGCGGCCGCCAGCGAAGCGGCTTTGCGACAGGAAGTCAATGACAAAGCCACCGCCTGGCAGACCGCCCAGGACGCGGCCAAGTCCGCCGGCGATATGGCCGCCAAACTCAAAGGCGACCTGGCCTCGCTGCAAACCGATGTCTCCAAACGCGAAGCTGAAATCGCCGACCTCAAGAGCAAAATGGCCATGTCCGAACTGACGGCCTCCCAGCTCACCGCCGCCTTGAAGGCTTCGGAAGATCAAAAAGCCCTGCAAGGTTCGCAGATCGTCGAGCTGCGCAGTGGCGCAGACAAGTTTACCAAGTCCAATGGCGAATTGAACCTGGCGCTATCTGATGCGTCCAATAAGCTGGATGTCATGACGCGGCAGTATCGCTATCAGCAAGAGCAGCTTGCCCAGAACCAAAGCGAAATCGCCCGCCTCTCGCAGCTCATCAAGGATAATAACCTGTCGCTCAACACCGCGCCCGTCGGCATTCGCGCCGGTGCCCCGGCCATTAACGGCGTGGTCCGGGCCATCAAGAACATCGACAATATCCCCTACGCCACCATCTCGGTCGGCTCGTCGGACAATGTCGCCAAGGGTATGGAATTTAAGGTGATCGACCGCGACAGCGGAACGTTCCTCGGCTTGCTCACCGTTGAGTCGGTGGAGCCGAATGAAGCCACCGGGCGGCTGGCCGGCCCCAAGCTCAGCGATATCAAGGCCGGCGCGGAAGTGCGAACCCAACTGTAAATCGCCGCCAGGCGCCTTTGAGGAGAACCCATGAGTCGAGCAGTTACCGGCGATACCGTAGTGGTCAAACCCACCAACAATATTTACACCGCGCTGGCCGCCGCGGGCGTGGTTGCGGTCATCGTGGCCTTAGTGGTGGTCATCATGAAAGCATCCGTATACTTCCCCGGCCAAAATGGCGGACCCAGCGGCCTCTTTTAACCGCAACTATATCTAGTATTTTATTAAGCAAGCGGCACAACATATTGTTTTGCCGCTTGCTTTTTTTTTAGGTGTAGGTAACAATCAGTCCTACGTTCGGCCTGAAAGTTTTTTGCATAACCTTGGGCCGGGCGGTCGATATAGGATGCTAAGGTCTTGACCGGGGACCGCAATGAATTATCCGGTATCGGGGGGTGGTAATCCCTCCGATGGTTAGGACATGAACCCGCGTTGGCCGCCAAGGCGTCTTGTGCGGTTAGTGCGGGCGACGGAACCGACGCGAACCGTCAAACATGTCCTGGTTGGAGGAAACCGTCACTTGTATGGACGAAGACCCCCTGCTGGGTTGGGGCCTCAAGCCGGTTGAACTGGCTGATCAGGCTATCTTAACTCCGTTTTTTTCCTCGCTGGCCGATCCCCTCTCGGATTACACGTTTTCGCAACTGTTCACCTGGCGGAACAGTTTGCGCATCCTGTGGACAATTCTTCATGGCAACTTGTGCGTGTTCGCCAATGGCAGCGGCGATTTAACCCTGCTCATGCCGCCCATCGGCCCCAGCGATTCGGATCGCGCCCTGGCCGAGGCCTTTGACTTGATGCACACCTACAATCACGCCAAGGGCGTCGGGCAGCGCACGCGCGTGGAATATGCCTCCGAAGAACTGTTGGGGCGCTTCCAGCGAGGCAAGATCATCGTCCAACCCCTGGGCACCGATTACATTTACGATGTAACCCGCATGATTGACCTGGCCGGCGGCGATCTGGCATCCAAACGTCAAGCCAAAAACCGCTTCATGCGCAATTACCGCTTCGATGTGCAGCCGTACGATCCGGCTCACCACTTGGACGATTGCCGCCAACTGCTTGGCCAGTGGAAGCAACATCAAGACTCTCAGCACGCCGCGGAAATGGATGTCAACGCCATCAAACGCGCCAAGGAATCGCTGGCCTGCGAACTGACGCTCCAATATGCCGAGGCCCTGGGCCTGCGCGGCATGGTGGTCTACTGCGCCCCGGCCGATCAACCCGCCGCGCCCATGACGCTGCGCGGCTTTACCTTTGGCGAAAAGCTCGGCAACTGTTCCAGCAGCATCGTCATTGAAAAAACCGACCTGGAAGCCAAGGGCCTGGCCCAATTCATTTTCAGCGAATTTTGCCGCTGCCACTGGGCCGATCGGCCGCTGGTTAACGTCGGCGATGATTGGGGCCTGGAATCCCTGGCTTGGACTAAATCCAGCTATCGACCCATTAAATTGCTGCAAAAATATGTGCTGACCCCGCAGCCGACGGCGATGATCTCTCTGGCCAGCCCAGTGTGCGCTGCGCCGCTTGCCGCCGCCAGCGCGACCGCCGCGATCGCAATGGCCAGCCCATTGAGCATAGCGCCGCCGGCGGTCATCGCGCCGCCCGCGGCACAGATGCAAAGTTCGGCCCAGCCATTGCCTCTGGTTCGCGCCGCCACCAAAGCGGATGTGGCCGCGGCCGTCTGCCTGGAGCAAAGTTGCTTCAGTGCCCACAATTTGTCCAAGCGCCAACTGATGTACCTGCAACAGCGCCCCAGCGCCGTCTTTTTGGTCGCCGAGGAGCAAGGCGCGATTATCGGTGAAGGAATCTCCCTGCTGCGTAAACATCGCCGCAACTGCTCCGGGCGCATCTATTCCCTGGCCGTCAGCAAAGTCCATCGCGGCCGCAAACTGGGCCGCAGACTGCTGACCGATATGCTTAATGAATTGAAAAATCGCGGCGCTACCCGCGTCTACCTGGAAGTTGAGCGGAGCAACACCGCGGCCATCAGCCTCTATCAACAGTTTGGCTTTGTCGATATCGGCGTGCTACCCGACTATTACGGCCCCGGCAAGGATGGCCGGCATATGCTCTGCCGACTGGAAGCGCAAGCCGTGGAAGCGAACAGCGCGGAAACGCAAGTTGTGCAGCCGCAAGCCGCCGTGGCAACATAAGCTGCGCAGTTACCTCCGGGCCTTGGCAAATCGCCGATTGTCCCCTCGCCCTGTACTCAGGGAGATATTGTGGCGCAATCGCATAGACCCAATTGTCCCCTCGCCCTGTACTCAGGGAGAGGGATAGGGTGAGGGTCGAGCACACAAAGTGCCTATTTTTGTGAAAGATTTCGACGCCATCTGATTACTTCCATGTAACTACGCCAGAGGAAGTAACCAGTGCCCAATGCAATTGTTCTCGTAGATTGCAAGCGGATGATTGGTGTCGCTTGCGCCAAATCACCGCTGCGGAGGTAGCTGGCGGCCGCACTCCCCGACGGCTACTTTTTCGCCCGCTTCAGCAGAGCCTTGCCGCTCTTTTCGATCAGCGTCAAATTGCGGCTGATCAAATCCATGCGCTGCTCCATCGTGCCGCGCGACCGCTGGCCGTCCGGCGGCGTATGCAGCACGTAATCCAGCATTTTATCGATGGTCGTCGCCGCCACGTGGATGCGCGTATCACTGGAGGCGTAGTAAATGAACAAATCCCCGTTGCGCCGCGCCACCGCGCCATTGCAAAAGACGACATTGCTTACATCCCCCACGCGCTCCTCCCCTTCCGGCGCGATCAAATACCCGCCGGGCCGATGGGTGATGCGCCACGGCTCATCCAAATCGCTGAGCATCGCATACAGCGTATAGCGCAGTCCCGCCGCCGTGTTGCGCACCCCGTGAGCGATATGCAGCCACCCTTTTTCCGTTTCAATGGGCGGGGGGCCTTGTCCGTTTTTCGATTCTTTGAGGGTGTGATACGCCCGGAGATCGATGGTCTTTTCCTGATCAATCGCCGCATTATCCATTGACTGGCATAGCGCCCAGCCGATCCCCCCGCCGCTGCCGGCCTCGATGAAGTTGTCCTGCGGGCGGGTGTACAAGGCATATTGCCCATCAATAAAGGCCGGATGCAATACCACGTTGCGCTGCTGGGCCGAGGCGGTTTTCAAATCCGACAAACGCTGCCATTTCACCAGATCGCGCGTGCGGCAGATTCCGCAGGCCGCCACGGCGCTGCTCAAATCCCCAGCCCCGGCGGCAGGATCCTTTCTTTCGGCGCAAAACAAGCCGTAAATCCATCCATCCTCGTGCGCCGTCAAGCGCATGTCATACACATTGGTTTCCGGGTTTTGCGCATCTTCCGGCAGGTCCACCGGGTAGGGTCGAAAAGTGAACCCTTCCACCGGACTGCGGCTTTCGGCCAGCGCAAAAAAGCTCTTGCGATCCGCTGCTTCCACGCGGCAGACCAGCACCATCTTGCCGTCATGTTCAATCGCCCCCGGATTGAAAACCACGTTGACCGCCAATCGCTCCATCAAATAGGGATTGGTCTTTTCATTCAGATCATAACGCCAGTACAAAGGAATCCGCTGGCGATCGACCACGGGGTGGGCGTAGCGGTCAAACAACCCGTTGGACCAGTTCAAATCAATGCGGTTTTTGCGTCGCAGATGCTTTTCCTGGCGGGCCAAAAGCCGTCGCAGACGGGCATCAAATGCAGTGGACATAGCGCTCCTTTACGAAACGGCGATTGTGCCGCAACAGTTTGAAATTTGCAATTTCCCCGCCCGCGCGCACCAGTCGCACCCCAGGGCAATGGCATTTGGCGGTTTTTTGTCAAGCGACAATTATTCTTCCCCGTCAGCGACAATTAGAATTCCCCGGTTGAACGGGGATTCGGCGACGATGTTTTGAACTCAAACCAAAGGGGTTCAAGGCATGGTTAGCGATCGCCAGGTAAGGAGACTGATGTCGTTGTTACAGCAGGAGCAATCGCTCCAGATTTCTGCGGACAAGTCGGGGATGGACCGCAAGACGGCGCGGAAGTATCGGAAGTTGGGGCGGCTTCCCAGCGTCTTGGGTGTGGATCATGATTGGCCAACTCGTGCCGACCCGTTTGCCCTGGTCTGGCCGTGGGTGGCCGAGCAGTTGGCACTGAACCCTGGCCTGGAGGCCAAGACGCTTCTGGAGGCGTTGCAACGGGAACATCCCGGGCAATTTGCCGACGGGCAGTTGCGGACACTCCAGCGTCAGATCAAGCGTTGGCGATGTCTCAGTGGGCCAGGCCAGGAGGTGTTTTTCGCCCAGGCGCACCATCCCGGCCGGCTGTGCCAGTCCGACTTTTCGCACATGTCCGAACTGGGCGTGACCATCGCCCGGCG
>JBBQBE010000054.1:0-23399 GCA_038317225.1 Tepidisphaerales bacterium
GTGCTTTCATCCACTCCCGCCGAGAGATTGCCGGCGATATGCGGCAAGGCCACGTTGGCGATGGAGGTGTCCAGCACCTCCATGAACGTGGCCAGCGTTACCGCCACCGCCACCAGCCAAGGGTTATGGCGCGGCGTCCACATCGCCTGGGAAGACTGCAACGGCAAGGCTGCGGTAGACATCCGGGCGAAATGTGTACGCTTTTCCCAAGGCGAATGCAACGGGGAACAAATCACCGCCGCCTGGTTGGCCTCAGTGGCATGGACAATGAATAAAAAACGTGCGGCGCGAAAATTATCCCAGCGTGGCGGCGTAACTGGCCATTTCCTGGGGCACCGGGTAGTGCTTCATGAGAAATTCACGCAATTGCGTCCGCTCGGCCAGGAGCATGTAAATCGGCTCATCAATCCCGCGGGCCGAAAAATTCACCGCCCGCACCAACGATTCGGGACTGGTGGCCATTTGCAACTGCTGACACTCATGGTGCAGCGGCAACAAGTGAAACTGCCAGGCCTGGCGGCGATTGAGCGTGCGCAGGGCCTCGGTCTCCACCCATTGTTGCTCCAGGTCCACCAGGCCGACGGTGCGGATATACTGCTCGACCCACGCGTCCTCCACCGCCTTGGGATCGATGCCGTACAAGCGCTCGGCCAGATCGCCAAACGGACGATGCGACAGGCGTTGCACCTTGAGAATATGCCCCACCTGCTTGTCGCTTAAAACGCCCTGTTCAACCAGCAATTGACCAATTTGAATGCCAGGCATATCCACTCCGATCCGTCGCGGTGCGCGGGCGGGAAAAGCGGCCCAACGTGAGCCGAAAAACCCTGTCGCGCCCCCGTTAAGCTATCGGCTGGAAACAAAGAAAGGTTAATGGACAAAGACGGGAGAATTACGCGGGTTGCCGCTCTGGCAGCACGGAATCTAACCAATACCGCAGGCAATTTTATTGCAACCTCAACTGGCTGCGCCGCGGAACCGGAGGCAATCAGCAGAAATTTTCAATGAGTCGGGAGGGACTCGAACCCTCGACCTACGGATTAACATCACACCGCGGCTTTGGCCGCCCCGCAAAGGGGTTTGTGTGCCGGACTTTGCCTTGGCCCTGGCCGGAAAAACCGGCGGTAGGCCCGCGCCGTCAAGTCTCTACACCTCTCCCGAAATTCGGGATTTGGCTCGGCGTTGCCTCGGCCCGCGGGCCAGGGGGTTCACCGACTTTGACGCGATCTCATCCGACGGTTTCCCGCCGGCGACTCCTGCAAAAAGTCCGTTGCTCTACCAACTGAGCTACCGACTCAACTTCAAAAAGGCGATATTAGCCGAAGCGCCAACACAACTCAAGAACGCACTTTTACTAATTGGGCTCTCCGCGAAAGACGCTGGTAAACATACCTGCCATGTCCTAGAAACCACGTTCTGGGCGAAATATCGCATGTCCGAGCTTGGCAGCTTGGCATCCATCAGCGGTTTCCGCGGAGAGCCACTAATTGTTTGTACCTGCGCTCCAACCAGAGCAACAAGGCCCTTGGCACAATGTCGATTGACAAGCGGGGGGTACTTTGGGATGTTTCCGCTATGCCGTCGCGGCCAATCGATTCTCGTCAAGCCAAGCGCTTGCAATATGCCATGCACGGGCTGGCGCTGGGCGGCGCTTTGATGGGCGGCTGCGCCACCATTCGCGTAACCGATCCGCCGCGCACGGCGACGGAACTATTTTTATTGAATACCGCCAGCCAACTGGCCGTGCGGCAATTGTCCACCACGGCCCTGCGCGATCGCAAGGTCTTTATCGACACCTCCTACCTGACCAGTGCCACCCAGCCCTCGCTGGAACATTCGTTTTTAATCGGCGAAGTGCGCGCTCGTTTATTGATGGACGGGGTGCGCCTGGTCTCCAAACGCGAGGCAGCGCAGATCGTCCTGGAACTGCGCACCGCCGGCGTCAGCGCCGATCGCACGGAATTTTTGCTGGGCATTCCCGCGACCTATATTCCCGGCAGCGGCGCCGGCACCGGCGGAGTAGCCATCGCCACTCCTGAACTGGCGATCATCAAAAGCACCAAGCAGCGTGGCTTTACGTCAGTGGCTTATGTGGCCTATTGGGCTGAAAGCGGCGAGTTAATTGCCAGCTCCGGCCCGGTGGTCGGCCGCACCTGGCGGGACGACTGGTGGTTCTTTGGCACCGGCCCGCGCACTTTGGGCAACATTCCGCCGGCGGAAAAGATCAAGTAAATTTTCCTATCAGCCACCGGCCTGATGGCCTCCAAATAACACACGCAACGCATATTTTTTATTCAGCGTGGATCGCGGGCTATGGACTGGCCAAAAAATGTGGTATTTTAGCGCGGGCACACATTGGAAAAGGAAGTCCCATGAGGCTGCACGAACTGCTGGTCAGTGCTGAAATTTCCGCGCCGATAAGCGAATTACCCAACCCCACTATCACAGGTATTGGTGAAGATTCCAGGTTAATACAAGCCGGCGAACTATTTGTTGCCCGCGGCGGAGTTCATGCCGACGGCGCTCGCTTTGTACGCCAGGCGATCCAGCGTGGGGCCGCGGCGGTTGTGGGCTGCCAAACCTGGCCCGACTGCCCGGTGCCGCAAATCAGCGTACTCGACCCCGCCGCGGCGCTCTCGCAACTGGCCAACGCATTTTACAACCACCCCAGCCGATCGATTAAAGTGCTGGGCGTAACTGGAACCAACGGCAAGACCACCATCACTTACCTACTGCGCCATGTGCTGCATAAATATCAAATTCGCTGCGGTTTGATCGGCACGGTGCGCACCGACGACGGCCGCCAGGAGGCCGATGCCCACTGGACCACCCCCCCCGCCGTGCAGACCGCCCAGCTTCTAGCGGCCATGCGCGATTACGGCTGCCAGGCCTGCGCCATGGAAACCAGTAGCCAGGCGTTGCATCAGGGGCGAGTCGCCGGCGTGCGCTTCGCCGCCGGCATCTTCACCAATCTAACCGGCGATCATCTGAATTATCACCAGAGCATGGAGGAGTATGCGCGCTGCAAAGCCATGCTTTTTAACTCACTTAGCCCAGGCGCGCCGGCGATTGTCAATGGTGCCGATGCATGGAGTGAGCGACTGGTGAAAAACTGTCGGGGCAAAGTGATTCGCTTTGGCATGGAAAATTCATTTGACTGGCGGGCGGATCAAATTGATATTAATCAAACGGGAAGCCGTTTTCGGCTCAGCGGCCCGGATGGATCGGCGCAGGTATCGATGCGCTTGATCGGTCTTTACAACATTGAAAATGCCTTGGCGGCGGCGGCGGCGTTGGGTGAAGGTTTCGGGTTGCCCGCGCAGGCGATCGCCGACGGGCTGGCCGACGCAGCCGGCGCGCCCGGCCGGCTTCAGCAAGTTGATGAGGGACAAGACTTTAGCGTACTGGTGGACTATGCCCATACCGATGATGCTTTGCAAAATGTGCTGGCGGCTTTGCGGCCACTGGCGCGCGGGCTACTGCGGGTGCTGTTTGGCTGCGGCGGAGAGCGCGATCAGTCCAAACGCCCGCGCATGGCCAAAACCGCGCATGATCTGGCGGATATGGTATATATTACCAGCGACAATCCGCGCGGGGAGAACCCGCAAACGATTGTCGATGAGATTTTAACCGGTATCCCAGCAGGCCCGATGGGCAAGGTTGTGGTGGAATTGGACCGTGCTAAAGCGATTCGGTTGGCCATCGAGCAAGCGAGGCCGGGAGATATTGTGGTGCTGGCGGGCAAAGGGCATGAAAACTATCAAATTTTTAATGGGCAAACGCGCCACTTTGACGATGTAGAAGAAGCCGTCGCGGCGTTGCGCGGCAGGCGCGGCGGTGCGCGATCAATTTCGGCCTCGGCGGGACGACAGGCATGAAACCCATTTCAATACAAGATGTGCGACAAGCGATCGGCGGCAAGTGGCTCAGCGCCATTCCCGCGGAAGTGCCGGCGTTGGAGGCGGTATGCACCGATACGCGGCGCATGGACAAGTCCTCGCTGTTTATCGCCCTCAAAGGCGATCGATTTAATGGACATGATTATCTGCCGGCGGCGGCGGCCGGCGGGGCCATCGCGGCCTTGGTCCAGGATGCCCCACCCACCACCTTGCCCAACGTTCATCTGATCCAGGTCGCCGACACCCGACAGGCCTTGGGCAAACTGGCGGCCCATTGCCGCAAGCAGTTGCGCAGTCGCGTGATTGCCGTCGGCGGATCCAATGGCAAGACCAGCACCAAGCATTTGATTGACGCGGCCTTGAACCTCAAGTGGCGCGGCAGTGTGTCGCCTAAAAGTTTTAACAACGATATCGGCGTGCCTCTGACCATATTCGCAGCCGATCCGACGCAGGATTACCTGGTTCTGGAACTGGGAACCAATCATCCCGGCGAGATGGCCGTGCTGACGGCGATGGCCCAACCGGATATCGCGGTCATCACCAGCATTTCCGCCGAACATTTGGAAGGACTGGGCGACTTGATGGGCGTCCGCCGTGAAGAGGCGAGCATTATTGACGGACTGAATCCCAAGGGCTTGCTGATTATCAACGGCGACGATCCGCAATTGCGCGAAACCGTTGCCCGCTATCCGGGCAAGTGCATTACCTTCGGTTTTGAGCCGCATAACGATCTATTTGCCACGGATATCCAATGCACGCGCGACGGCGTGCGTTTTCGGCTTAACAACAGCCGCGTGGAATATTTCGTTCCCATGTTGGGCCGGCACACCGCGACCAACGCCCTGGCCGCCATTGCCGTGGCTCGGCGCATGGGCGTGGAAGAAAAACAGATACTCGAGGGGTTGGCACAGGCCAGCGGGCCGGAAATGCGGCTGCAAATGCAGCAGGCGGATGGGGTCAGCGTACTCAACGACGCCTACAACGCCAATCCCGCCAGCATGGAAGCGGCTTTGGCCACCTTGATGGAATTGGAATGTTCTTCGCGGCGCATCGCCGTGCTGGGAGACATGCGGGAACTGGGAGAGGCTTCCCAGCGCCTGCATCGCGAGTTGGGACGCTTTGCCAGCCAGTGTAAGCCGCATCGGCTGATCTGCGTTGGCCCGCAATCGCGCTTGGTGGCGCAATCGGCAGTCGAAGCCGGACTGGCTGATGTGGAACATTTTGAGTCGGCGGCCCAGGCGGCCCAGGCGTTGCCGGCGCAGTTGCGTCAAGGCGACTTGGTGCTGGTTAAAGGCTCGCGCGGGATGCGGCTGGAACAAGTGGCCCAGGCGATCGGTGCCGCTCCGGCCTTGGAACCGCTTCGCAAAGTGGCGGGCTAGAGCATTATCAAACCAACCGTGGCGTGAACAAAAGCCGCATCGGTGAGAGCCTGTGAATAAATTGAGTTTAACCCTCGATATTTGCGCAAAAACGCCGTTGTTTGGCGGAAAATCGTGATTCTTTCACAAACTCTGCGTGAGCGGTGGGGTTTCCACGTGCTGACGAGCACGGCTCTTTGCCAACCGCAACGAACGGCTTGGAAACGCTTTAATGGGCGCTGGCTTTGGCAAATGGCTCGGCCGGCTATGGCCCGCGCTGCTGGGCAATCACCGATTCGATAATGTGATCCAGTGATAATTTTGGGGCAAAGCCGATGGCGGCGCGGATTTTGTCCAGCTTGGGCACGCGGCGCCGCATGTCGTCAAAATCGCGGCCATAAGCCTGTTCGTAGCCGATCATTTCGATTTGGCTCTTGGAACCAGCCAGTTGGATCACCCGGCGGGCCAAGTCCAGGATGCTGATCTCCTCATCGCTGCCGATGTTAAAAACCTCCCCCACCGCCTGGGGATAATCCATAAGGTTTACCAGCGCCCCCACAACATCGCGTACATGGCAAAAGCAGCGGGTTTGTTCGCCGTCGCCGTAAACTTGCAACGCACGGCCGGCCAATGCCGCCTCGACAAATCGTGGCAGCACCATGCCGTACATGCCCACCTGCCGCGGACCCACGGTGTTGAACAGGCGAACGATGACCACCGGCAATTGAAACTGGTGGTGATAAGCCAGACCGAGAAATTCGTCGATCCCCTTGGAATAGGCGTAACACCAGCGACTGCAGCGCGTTGCGCCCATGACCACATCGTCATCCTCACTGAAAGGCACGCGCGTGCCCTTGCCGTAAACTTCAGAGGAGCTGGTCAGCAGCACGGGCTTGCCGAAACGATAGGCCGATTCCAGCAGCACTTCGGTGCCGCGAATCGTGGTTTGGATGGTGCGCACCGGCTCTTCGACCACCAGCTTCACGCCCACGGCCGCAGCCAGGTGGAAAACAGCATCGCAATTGCCGACCAGTTGATTGACCGTGGCGGCGTGGGTTACCGAATCGCGCACCAGGCGCAATTGGGAATTTTGATCTAGAGCCTGCAAGTTGCTTTTTCGGCCGGTGGATAGATCATCCAAAACGGTTATCTGGTGGCCATCGTCCAGCAGGCGTTGGGCCAGGTGCGAACCGACAAACCCCGCCCCGCCGGTAATCAGATAATGTTTACCCATAACCGGCACAATAAACTGCTCCGCGCGGGCTTGCAAATTGTCCACCATACGCGGGCGGCGGAGATTACTGTACGCGATGCTTGCGGGTATGATGCGACCACAGGCAAACGGATCGGCGTGAATGACGATGACGCCGGCCGGCGGGTCCGTACATCATGAGCGGTTTTCAATTTTTATTTTCCGCGGCGTTGTGGGCATTGCCGCTGGCGGGGCTGCCACTGCTGCTGCACCTGCTTTTTCGGCGCAAAAGTCCTTTGCTGCCCTTTCCAACGCTGCGGCTGGTGCGCGCCAGTATTCAGCAAACGGCGGCTCGCAAAAAGGTGCAGCGCTGGCTGCTGCTGGCCACCCGCATGTTGCTCTTGGCTCTGCTGATCTGGGCGGTGGCGCAACCGGCGCGATTTCTTGCGGCGCAGTGGTTTGATCCCAATCGCTCGCTGGCGGCGGCGATTGTTTTGGATACCAGCTATTCCATGCAGCTCACTCAGCACCAGGCGAGTTTGCTGGATAAAGCGCAAGGCATGGTGGTGGAACTGCTCGGCAGGCAATTGAAAGACGCACAGGTGGCGCTGTATACCTCGCAGCCCAATGCGGCGATGGAGAAATTGCAGCCGGCCACATCCATCCTGGCCAACTGGAAGTCTTTTGGCCCCCAGCCGGGCGACAAGCCACTTAGTGAGCGGATCGCCGCGGCGGCGGAACTATTACGCTCGCAGCAGGCGGCACAAAAATGGCTGATCGTCTTGAGCGATCTGCAAAATCGAGAGTTTCCCCGGCCCATTCCCGCCATTGAAGAAGGGCGGGTTATTTTGCTGGATTTGCACCCTGACGAGGCGCGTTCGGCGGGAATTACCACGGTGCGCATCGAACCGGCCGAGCCGATTCCCGGCATCACGGTGGAAGCGCACGTGCAGGTGATGGGCCGGGCAGGCGAAACCCGGGCGATGGTAATTGATCTGGCAACGCCCCAGGGGCAAAACCTGCTCAGCAAGCCGCCGGCCATCGCATCATTTAATGGCGGCGGGATCGCGCAGATGCGCATTGCGCTGCAATTACCCGCCCCGCGATGGCAACTGCTGACGGCCCGCTTGCAGGGTGAGGACGCCATGGCGTGGGATGACACGCGCTCGTGGCTGATTGAGATTCCTCCGCAACAAAACGTGAGCGTGATGGAAGGCGACGAAACCGCCGGCGGCGCGGCGCGATATTTGCGATTGGCGCTGGACCCATCCGAAGGCAAGCAAGCCAACTGGCCGCTGAAGGTGAGCGCCACCGATGATCTGTCCAGCGCCCATGTGGTTGTGGTGCCCGGTCCACGCTGGCCTGATGGGCAAATGGCCCGAAAGCTAACGGATTTCGCCAAATCTGGCGGCACGGTCATCTGCTTTGCCCAGCCGGGACTGGAGGAATTGTGGCCGAGTTTGTCGGCCGAAGCGCGGGGCGCTTGGGAGGCGATTCTTCCTTCGGCGCCGCTGGCGACCGCGCCGGCGGAACGATCATGGCGCGCCACGGCGGCGAGCGAGAAAGACCCCCTGCTGGCCGAATGGATGCTGGATGCGGGGCAACTCAATAACCTGGTGGTGCGAAGGCTGGTGGCCTTTTCGTCGCAAGAC
This sequence comes from Tepidisphaerales bacterium, assembly GCA_038317225.1. GTDB lineage: Bacteria > Planctomycetota > Phycisphaerae > Tepidisphaerales > Tepidisphaeraceae > JBBQBE01. The sequence continues at coordinate 8,102 of JBBQBE010000054.1, forward strand.
GCCAATGTGCGGTCATTACTAAATGTGGCGGCTGGCGAGGGGGCCGGTCGGCAATATGGCTTGCTTTACCGGCGAAACATAGGGGCCGGACGGGTTTACACCTTCGCCACGCGCCCCGAACCGCGTTATACCAATCTCCCCACGCATCCCATTTTTCTGCCGCTTTTGGTGAAGATGTCGCTGCGGCCGGCCGGACAGTCGCGGCAGTTGAATGTGGAATTGGGCCAGCCGCTGGTATTGAGCGCCGGGCGCGTCGGCGGGTTAAGCCAGATCGAATTGGAAGGCCCCCGGCATGTGCGCTTTGTGCTTCCGGTGGGCGATTCGCAAAGCGGCAAGCAGTTTGTTTTTGCTGACGCGACTGAACCCGGCCTGTATACCTGGCGTAAGCCGGGCCAGGCCGAGGCGCTGGCGTATACGTGCGTTAGTCTGCCGCCGCGGGAATCGGATTTGAATTATCGCGCCGCCGAGACGGTGGTGCCGGAAGGACAAAGCACGCTGATCGCGCGCTCGCTGGGCGAGTTGGCCCAGCGCATGGAGCAGGTCGGCCAGCCCCAGCCGCGCTGGAGTACGCCGATCGCGCTGGTGCTTTGCTTGCTTTGTTTGGAAACCCTGATGGGAAGCGTGAGTAAATTATGGAACCCGCTCAAATGGAACCCAATGGCCCGACAGGCCGCTTAAAGAAGCAATGAACCAACTTGCCCACGCAGTACATCAACGCGAATCGTCCGCCAAGCAATGGATCGTGGCACCCGCGCACCCCGATGCGCCCAGGCTGGCCGAGCAGCTTAAGACCAGTCGCCTCATCGCGCAAATCCTGCTCAACCGCGGAATCGACACCGCCGACGCCGGGTATGAATTTTTGCGTCCGACGCCCAAGCAATTGCATCCCCCGCAAACGCTGCATGATCTGCCGCGGGCGGCGGCGCGAATCGCCGAGGCGATTGCGCACAAACAAAAGATCGTCATTTATGGCGACTACGACGTGGACGGGATCACCGCCACCAGTATTTTATGGCGCGCGATTCGGCTGCTGGGAGGAGCGGCGGAATACTACATCCCCCACCGCCTGGAGGAGGGCTATGGCCTGAATAGCGCGGCAATCGAGCAATTAATCCAGCACGGCGCGCAGTTGCTCATCAGTGTGGACTGCGGCATCAGCGCCATGGAGGCGGCGGCCGTCGCCGAGCGGGCGAGTGTGGATTTGATTATCACCGACCACCATCAGCCTTGCCGCGACGCGCAGGGCCAAGTGCAACTGCCCAAATGCCATAGCGTTGTGCATCCCCAACTGGGCGACTATGCCAACAGGCATTTATGCGGCGCGGGTGTGGCATATAAGCTGGCTTGGGGAATCGGGCAGGCTTGCATCGGCGGAGCAAAAGTCAGTGATGAGTTTCGCCAGTTTCTCATCGACGCCGCGGCTTTGGCGGCGCTGGGAACGGTGGCGGATGTGATGCCGCTGCTGGGGGAGAATCGCGCGTTGGTGCATTTTGGGCTGGGGGGACTCAAGCAGTCGCCCTTGCTGGGCATCAAGGCGCTGATCGCCTCGGCCGGGCTTGATGGACAAAAGCTCGACAGCGTGCATGTGGGCTTTGCTCTGGCACCACGGCTTAACGCCTGCGGGCGAATGGGACATGCGGCATTGGCGGTGAAATTGTTTACCGAGGCTAATGAACAAGAGGCCCGCCAGATCGCTGACTATCTGCAAGGGCAAAATCAGGAGCGTAAAAAGATCGAGCAAGCGATTTTCCAGCAAGCCGCCGAGCAGGTGGAAACAAAACAGATGGCCGCCGAACAATTTGCCCTGGTAGTCAGCGGCGAGGATTGGCATCCGGGAGTGATCGGCATCGTGGCATCGCGGCTGGTGGAACGGTTTCATCGTCCGACGCTGGTTATCTGCCGCAATGATTCGGCATGCCAGGGATCGGGCCGGTCGATTGAAGGGTTTGATCTGGCCGACGCGCTGGCCGGCTGCCACGACTTGCTGCTGAGCCACGGCGGGCATGCGATGGCGGCGGGATTGAAAGTGCATCCCGATCAACTGGAGGCGTTTACCGCGCGCTTTTTCGCCTGTGCCAGGCAAAGCATCGAACCGGAGAGTTTGCTGCCGCGACTGAAGCTGGATGCCGAGGCGGGCTTTAAGGAATTGACGCTGGCCGCGGTGCAGGAGTTGTCGCGCCTGGAGCCGTGCGGGCAAGGCAACCCCCGGCCGACCTTGCTCTGTGGCAACGTAACGCTGGTCTGTCCGCCGCGGCGCGTAGGAGCGGCGGGCGAGCATTTACAATTGCAATTGATGCGGGATGATGTGCGGATAAAAGCCATCGCGTTTCGCGCCGCCCGTTGGATCGACCTGCTTTCGGCGGGCAGGCCGGTTGATCTGGCCGTGCAGCCGCAGATCAATGTGTACAATAACCATCGCAGCGTGGAACTGTTGGTGCGCGATGTGCGCCCGGCGCAATAGCCGTCAATCCACATGATCCGCCGGCGGCATTTTCAGTTGCAGCAGCAGCAATCGCCGATTGCCTTCCCCGGTGGCCCTAAGAATCAGACAGCGCTTGCCATCCAGCATCCGCTGGCCAACCGCGTCGGGCAGATCGATTCGCCCAACCGACTTGCCGCTGGTCGCATCGAGCAATTGCCTTCCGCCTAACATCAGGTGTGCATCATCCACCCACGATAAAAGCGGCAGCTCATCGCGCGGCGAAGATGCGACAGTGCCATCGGCGCGCAGGGCGGGGTTGCCGCCGCGCAAATTCTCCGGCAGCAGACCCGCCGGGTAAATCTGATGCGTCAGGCGTTTTCCCCCCGCCACCGCGTATACCAGCAACAAGCCGTTGCCGTCGCGCTCGAAAAGAATGGCGATTTTCGAACCATCGGGCGAAAAAGCCATCCCGGCGGCGCGGACAGGCCAACGGCTGTCCAGGTCCGTAATAAGGATCGAGCGCGGCTGACGCGGCTGGGTCAAATCATAAAGAAGAATTTCGGCGTCGCGCCGCCGCGTCGCCACGGCCAGGTATTTGCCATCGGGACTGATCGCCAGATTACCCGGCTCATCGTCATAGTTGGCCAGGTCAAACGCCCGCACCGACCGACTGGTTTTGATGTCCCAAATTTCCGCGCCCAGCAGGTTGCCCGCTTCCCAGCGTACCAGCAATTTGTCAGGCCCAACAAAACCCAAAAGCAGCGGCTCGGCACCGGCGGGTTTGGCGGCGGCATTGAGGTCCAGTTGCACCAGCACATTCTTGCGCGAAAAAGACCACACCTGCGCCGCGGTCGTCGGCCAGCGCACCAGCCGCGCGGTCAGGTCCATATCGGGCCTCAACTGGTAAACCGTGGACTGGTCCGGCGCTTGGCGAAAAATCGCTTCGGCGGTTTTAACCGCCGGATCAAGTTGCCATTGTTCCAGCCGGTCTTTGCCGGGGCCATCACTTTTGACCAGCACCACTGCCAGCGCATGCTCGGCCACCCGCGGCAAAAGCAACCGCTGAAACACGCCGAGGGGTGAGGGTTCCACAACACTTTGCACCAGCGGTGAGCGGGCCACGGATTGAATCATCTCTTCATTGGGCGCCGAGGGAGGATTGACGCGCGGCCCCTGGGATGTGGGGCCAGGCGACGGGGCGCCCTCCGCATGATTGGTGCCAAAAAAATCAGGAACTTCATCGGGGCCGGGCGCGGGTTGCGATGCCGGTAGCTGATTGGCCGACGCCGTGGCGGGCTGCTGGGAACTATGCGGCGGCCTGACGGCAAGGTGAGGCCGACTGGTTGGCGCCGCCGCGGTAGCAGTCGGCGAAAGCGATGACGATGCCGGGCGCGTAGAAGGCGGCGTGGCCGGAGGATGCACCACCGGTCGCCCCGCAGCTATCCGCGGGGCCGGTGGAGGCGGCGCGGGCCACATCAACCCCGGCCCCAGGGGGCTGGCGGCCAGTTGCGTAGGCTTTTGCGACGCCAGCAACACTCGGTTGATAACGAAATTGCCTCCAACCAGAATCCCCATCACCAATGCCAGCCCAATCAGTGCCGCGCGGGCAAACGCCATGGCGGTTTGCCCAATTTCCTCCCACCGCAATCGCAGCAGCAGCCACCCCGCCCCCGCCGCCAGCACCATTCCTAAAATCCATCCCCACAACAGGTCCGACCATGCCCCGGCGATCAGCCACAAGGCCCCGCCCAGCAGCAGCGGCAAGGCCAACATCGCCAGCACGCGACGCTTCAGTGTCAAAGGCAATTCGTAATTTTGCCGCCGCGCCGCCGCACGCAATGCCGCCAGCGACAGGGGAAGCGTGATGGCCAGATGCAAACCCACCCAAAGCGCAACCCGCATCCATGCGCCCCAGTCGGCGGCGGTGTCATTGCGCGCTTGCGATTGAGCCAGCAGCAAGTAGCCGCATAATCCCATCAAAAGCCATGGCGTATACTGATCGACCTCGGCGGAATATGGGTAATTCCACAACCGCGTGGGTCGCCGGGCCGGGCCGGAATCGACGGCAAAATCAAACGCCTCCACCGGCTCCTGTGAGCGCGCCATAAAAGAGCGGGCGGTCTTTTCATCTTTGCGCACCGGCGGAAACGGACTATCCGCCGCTGGCTCGTCAAACACACCCGGCTCATTTCCCGCTTGTGGAGAGGGCAGTGTGAAAAGTGCCTGGCAATACTTGCAGCGCATCTTTCGCCCGGCCAGGTGATCCGGGGCGTCGTATCGTTTACCGCACTGGTCGCATTCGGCGATCATCAAACCTCATAGGCACAGGCGACTTGCCACACACTACTTTGACGCACATTCATGCGCATCAACCAACCGCTATTATGCCCCAGAGGCACGCGACTGGCAAAAAGGATGCATTTGCTTACAGTTTGGCCATGATCGCTTCCATCAGCGGAGAATTGAGCGACGCCCGCGAAGGACAGATCACGCTGCGCAGCGGGCCGTTTTGTTTTGAGCTGTTGGTTCCCGCCGCCGACCAGGTGGTTTTGGAAGGGATGATCGGCCAGGAATTGACCTTTTACACGCTGTTTTATCTGGAGGGAGACGCCACCCGCGGCAATCTGGAGCCACGTTTGATTGGTTTTTTGCGCGCTGACGATAAATTATTTTTCAACCGTTTCACCACGGTCAAAGGGATCGGCCCGCGCACGGCCTTGCGGGCGCTGCAAGTACCGGTGGGCCAGATCGCCCAGGCCATCGAGAGCAAGGACGCCCGGGCACTGACGCAACTCAAGGGCATCGGCAAACGCACGGCGGAACTGATCGTGGCGGAATTGAGCGGCAAGATGGGCCGGTTTGTCAGCGGAGCGAAAATGCCCGCCCCGGCTTCTTCCAGCGGCATGCGCTATCCGGCGATGGAAGAGGAGGCAATTGTGGCCCTGATGAGCCTGGGGGATCGCCGCGCCGACGCCGAGAGATTGCTGGAAAGGGCCAAGACACTGGATCCCGCGCCCAGCGGCACTGATATGCTGGTGCGTGAAATGCTGCGGATTCGCACCGGCACCCGCGGGTAGCTCATTAAGCGGCTCAGGGATGCAAAAAATCGGCGCATAAAAAATGCCCGCGGCCGGTGCTCTTTTATCCAGTATGCCACAAGGGCGTTGGAGAGTGTGTTAAGCAGGTCGCAGGCATTATATATATCGGCCTTCCCTCCAGGGCACTTGACCAATTCCTAATAATAATTCTGAAATCGCGCATCCCTTTTTTACCTGGCCGGCTTGCCTATAATCGCCGCCATGAAATCCAACTCCGCCGCCTCGACCAAGGGACAATCCAAGTACCGTCGCGTATTGCTCAAAGTATCCGGGGAGGGACTGTGCGCCGAAGGCGGTTTTGGCATTGAAGTCGAGGAACTGGTTACGCTGGCCCGCCAGTGCGTGGAGGCGGCGCAGATGGGCGTGCAACTGGCCATCGTGGTGGGCGGTGGCAATTTCATCCGCGGCGCTACTTTCTCCGAAAAAGGCCACATTCCCCGCGCCACCGCCGATTACATGGGCATGTTGGCGACGGTGCTCAATGCCCTGGCGCTGCAGGAGACGATGGAAGCGCTTGGCCAACCGACACGGGTAATGTCGGCCATCAGCGTCTATAGCGTTTGCGAGCCGTTTATCCGCCGCCGCGCCGTGCGCCACCTGGAAAAAGGCCGCTGTATCATCCTGGCCGCCGGCACGGGCAATCCTTATTTCACCACCGATACCTGCGCGGCCTTGCGGGCCACGGAAATTCACGCCGACGTGCTGCTGAAGGGAACCAAGGTGGACGGCATCTATTCGGCCGATCCTAAGAAACATCCCGACGCCACGCTTTACCAGCAGATCAGTTACGAAAAGGTGATCGCCGACCGGCTCATGGTCATGGATCAGACGGCATTTACCCTGGCAATGGAACGCAAAATTCCCTTGGTGGTCTTTAACGCCAAGGTTCCGGGAAATATCATGCGGGTGTTACGCGGGGAACAGGTCGGCACGCGCATCGACCCGGTGAAGTAGAGGCCCGCGGGCGCGACGGGCCGGCGGCATAGCGACGGGGTATGGGCATGTTTCGCTACGTAATCTTCATCCTGCTGCTTCTGGTGCTGGCCGGGCCATTTGCCCTGCGCCACGCCGCTCAACAGCAGGCGGCGCAGCGACAGCCGGCCCCGGTGGATGGGGCGCTAACGCTGATCATCATGACCCCGCACCAGGAGGCGATTCGCCGCGAATTTGCCTGGGCATTTGACCAGTGGCATCGCCGCCATTACCACACGCCAGTGAACATCGAATATCGCAGTTACGGCGGCGGCAGCGATATTCTCCGCTATTTTGAAAGCGCCGCGACCACCGTGTATGCCAAATTGGGAACCTTTCAAGTGGACCTGGTCTGGGGCGGCGGGGATTATCTGTTTGACCAGCAACTCAAAAAATTGGGATATCTGGAGCCGGCCAATGTGCCGCCCCAAGTATTGGCGGCGGCGTTTCCCTCGCATGATCTGGCGGGGCTGGCACTGATTGATCCGCAGGAAAACAATCGCTGCTGGTACGGCACGGCCCTGAGCAGCTTTGGGATTGTGTACAACAAGGACTTGCTGCGCTATCTGCATTTGCCGGAGCCGACCACCTGGTCGGACCTGGCCGATCCCCGCTATCGCGGATGGATTTTGCTGGCCGACCCCACGCGCTCCAGTTCGGCCCGCCAGGCGTTCATGGTTATCGTGGAGCGGGCGATGGTGGATGCGGCCAATAGAGGCGCGGACGAATCCAGCGGATGGGCCGATGGAATGGGGCTGATCCGTTTGATCGCTTCCAATTCTCGCGCGTTTGTGGATAGCGCCTCGGCGGTGCCGATCACTATTTCCACCGGCGACGCGGCTGCGGGAATGGCCATCGATTTTTATGCCCGCTCGCAGGCGCAAAGCGTCGGCGATGCGCGCATGGGTTATGTGGAACCGGCCAACGCCACGATCGTGAATCCAGATCCGATTGGGCTGATCAAAGGGGCTCAACATAAACAACTGGCCGAGCGCTTTATCGAATTTGTTTTGTCCAGCGACGGCCAGCGTTTGTGGAATACCCGGCCGGGTCTGCCGGGCGGGCCGCGGCAAAGCGCTTTGCGACGACTGCCAATACGGCCCGACGTGTACCCATTATTCGGCAAGGATTTTACCGATCAAGTCAATCCCTTCACGCAAAACAGCGGATTTAACAAATCCAACGCCCGGGAGAAAAGTTATCCATTTTTAGGCGACTTGATTGAGATGAGCTGCATGGATCCGCTGGACCTGCTGGTAACTGCCAGAACGGTCCTGCGAAGCCGGGGCGATGGCCCGCAAGCCGATATGCCGCTGGCGCGCTTTCCCTTTGACCAGAATGAAGCCATGCGGCGCTGGGCGGTATATCGATCCGCGACGGTGAGAGAAAAACTGCGTTGGCGACGAGAGTGGACAGCACAATTCGCCAGCGAATACCGCCGCATCATCAACCCGTCGGAGAACTGATCCCATGTCCAGGCGACTAGTTGCCAATCTTCCCGCGCTGCTGATTTTGGCACTATTGGGCGGCGTGATGTTCTGGCCCTTGTGGCAGGTCTTGCGCGGCGCGGTGTGGAATGCCAGCCAAAACCAATGGACCACGGCCTATCTGGCCGGCGTGTGGCTGGATAGCTCGCTAAGAGCCGGGCTGCTCAACAGCGCGCTGATGGCCGTGAGTGTAACGGTGCTTTGCCTGCTGATTAGCCTTCCCCTGGCGATTTTGACCACACGCTACGATTTTCGCGGCAAAGGCCTGCTGGGGGCGCTGGTGCTGATGCCGCTGGTGCTGCCGCCGTTTGTCGGGGCGATCGGCATGAAGCAAATCCTGGGGCGCATGGGCGCGTTGACGGCCTTGGCGCAGCACCTGGGCATTTTGGACCCCGGCCAGCCGGCTGACTGGATGGGGCACATGCGCTTCGCGGCCATCGCCGTGGTTGAAGCGCTGGGTCTGTATCCGATCATGTACCTGAACCTGGCGGCGGCGATGGCCAACCTTGACCCGTCAATGGCGGCGGCGGCGGAAAACCTGGGGGCATCGCGCTGGACGGTGTTTGGCAAAATCACCTTGCCGTTACTGCGTCCGGGGCTGCTGGCCGGCGGAACCATCGTGCTCATCTGGTCATTTACGGAATTGGGCACGCCGCTGATGTTCGACTACTACCAGCTCACGGCGGTCCAGGTATTTCAGCGCATAAGCCAGGTCAGCGGTTCACCCATGCCTTATGCGCTGGTCATCTGGCTGCTGGCGGTGAGTGTGGGATTATACGTTGTGAGCAAATTCGTTTTAGGCGGCCGCGGCGGCGGCACCAGCGCTTCCAAAGCGACGGTGCAATCGCAAACCCGCCGGCTGCGGGGAGGTTGGGCATTGCTGGCGATTGTGCCGTTTGCGCTGGTCAGCGCCGCGGCGCTCACGCCGCATGTGGGCGTCGTGCTGCTGAGCTTTTCTCACGAGGGAAGTTGGTATCAATCCATTTTGCCCACCCGGTGGACCGGGGCGCATTATCTGACCGCGCTGACCCACGACATCGCCATGCCCTCGGTGGCCAACAGCCTGCTTTATGCGGCCTGGGCCATGATTTTAGACGTTGCGGCGGGAGTGGCGATTGCCTGGATATTGGTGCGCTCGCGTTTGTGGGGATGGGCCAAGGGCGCGCTGGATGCGCTGGTGATGCTGCCGCTGGCGGTGCCCGGTTTGGTGTTGGCGTTTGGATTTCTGGCAATCAGTTTGCAATTGCAGGTGTGGTTTAAGGATGTAGCGCTGGTGCGCGACTGGGTGAACGTGCAGAAAAATCCGATGCTTTTGCTGATTGTGGCCTATGCGCTGCGAAGATTGCCTTACGTGGTGCGCTCGGCGGTGGCGGGACTGGAGCAGACGCCGGCGGACCTGGAGCGGGCGGCCCGGAATCTGGGTGCCGGAGCGATGGGCACATTGCGCAAAATCACCTTCCCCCTCATTGCGGCCAATCTGCTGGCCGGCGGATTACTGGCGTTTTCCTTTGCGGTGTTGGAGGTGAGCGATTCGCTGATTCTCGCCCAGCGGCAAAGTTACTGGCCGATTACCCGCGCCATTTATGAACTATTTCAACGGCTGGAGGATGGGCCGTATATCGCCGCGGCACTTGGCGTGTGGGCGATGGTGCTGCTGAGCCTTACCTTGCTGGGCGCCAATTCCCTGCTGGGCAAGAAGATGGGAGCGATTTTCCGCACGTAAGAGCCACTGCCATGTCGTTTTCCGCCGCCACCATGCTGATCCGCGACCCTCTGGGCAAACGCTGGCTGGAATTTACCCAGCCGCGGCGGATCCTTGCCACCCATTCCCACCGGCATGTCCTGGAGCTGCTGCAAGAGGCCCAGAGCTTTCGCCAATCGGGAGCTTGGATCGCCGGGATGGTCAGCTACGATGCGGCGGCGGGCATGGATGCGGCGCTGACAGCGCGGCACGACCGTGATTTTCCGCTGGTATGGCTGGGTGTTTACCATTCACCGCGGGTGCTGGAGGATTTGCCGGTGCGGACGTCCGAGGCCGAACCGACGGACTGGCATAGCTCCATCGATGCCCTAACTTATCGCAACGCCATTGATGCCATTCGCGGCTACATTGCCGCCGGGGATACGTACCAGGTCAACTTCAGTTATCGCCTGCGCTGCCGCTGGGAGTGCGATACGCTGGCGTGGTTTACACGGCGCGCCGCCGCCGCGCCCTATGCGGCGTATCTGGATATGGATCGGTGGCAAGCCGCGTCGCTGTCGCCGGAACTGTTTTTTCAGTGGCGCGACGGGATTTTGCAAACCCGACCGATGAAGGGAACAGCGCCGCGCGGACTCTCCTGGTCGGCCGACCGGCGGGCGGCGCGGGCGCTGGCGAGGTCGGCAAAGAATCGGGCTGAAAACGCCATGATCGTGGACATGGCGCGCCATGACCTGGGGCGAATCGCCCCGGTCGGATCGGTGCGGGTGGCCCAGGCGTTTGCGCTGGAAAAACTTCCGTATGTCTGGCAGATGACCTCCACCGTCGCCGCGTCCTGCGAGGATTCGTTGCCGCGCATTTTCCAAGCCCTTTTTCCCGCCGCCTCCATCACCGGCGCGCCCAAGCGGCGAACCATGGAACTGATTGGGCAACTGGAAGATTCGCCGCGAAAGCTCTATTGCGGCGCCATTGGCTTTGCCGAACCCAATGATGCCGAGTCCAGGGGTCGTATGCAATTCAATGTCGCCATCCGCACCTTGCTGGTGGATCGCGCCACCTCCACAGCCGAATATGGCGTGGGCGGCGGGATTGTTTGGGACTCGACGCCGCAAGAGGAATACGCCGAAACCCTCGCCAAGGCCGGCGTTTTTGCGCAGCCCCCCGCCGCATTTGAGCTATTGGAAAGCGTGCTCTGGCAGCCGGGAAAGGGCAGCTATTTATTGCATGGGCATTTGCGGCGCATGAAACACAGCGCGGAATATTTTGACTTTCCATTCAATCGCGCCGCCGCGATAAATGCCCTGCGAGCGGTGGGAGAAAAATGCAACCAGCCGAGCAAATTGAGACTGCTGCTCAGTCGCCACGGGCGATTTTCTTGCACGGCACATGCCCTGTCGCCGCGTCGCGATGAGCCGTTGCGGTTAACCCTGGCCACACAGCCCATCGATCGCCAGCAAGTGTGGTTTTACCACAAAACCACTGTGCGACATATTTATGAGCAATCCGCCGGTCGCGTCGGCGGATTTGATGAAATTGTGTTGTATAATGAGCAATCAGAACTGACCGAAGCGCGCACCGCCAATATCGTTGTGCAACTGGGCGGACGGCGCTACACCCCGCCGGTTCGCTGCGGTTTACTTGCCGGTGTGCTGCGCCGGCGGCTATTGCGCCGCGGCCTGGTGAAAGTGCGCGCACTGACGCTGGATGACCTGGCGAAAGCGGAAAAAATCTGGCTGGTCAATTCCGTGCAAAAAGTGCGACTCGGGCAGATGATGCGGCAAAGCGCGTAGAGGGTGGATTACCGCAACCTGGCGGACGTATTGCAAAATCTGGCTGGTCAATTCCGTGCAAAAAGTGCGACTCGGGCAGATGATGCGGCAAAGCGCTTAGAGGGGGGATTGCCGCAACCTGGCGGACGTTTTTCCGCCCGCCGGATACGCGGCAATCCCTCCCGCCCCTGCCAGCCCGCTTATTTTTCAGTAATGGTTACGCTGTTGACCTTATCGCCGCCAGCGATTTGGTTCACCACATCCTGTCCCTCGGTAACCTGGCCGAAGACGGTGTGTTTGCCGTCGAGCCAGTCGGTGGCGATGTGGGTGATGAAAAACTGGCTGCCGTTGGTATTAGGCCCGGCGTTGGCCATGGACAATGAGCCGACCTGGTGGCGGCGGGGATTGTTTTTCAGTTCATCCTCGAATTTAAAGCCCGGCCCGCCCCGGCCGCTGGCGGTGGGATCGCCGCCCTGGATCATAAAATCGGCGATGACGCGGTGAAACGTCGTGCCGTCATAGAATTTGTCATTGGCCAAAAAGATAAAGTTATTCACGGTCTTGGGCGCGTCGGCGGCGAACAGATCGCAGACGATCTTGCCCTTGGCGGTATCAATGGTGGCCACATACTGCTTTTTGGGATCAATGGCCATTTCCGGCGGCTTGGAATACTGTTTGCTCAAGAGTTCTCCTATGTAAAACCCAAGCATAGTACAAGAGCGGACAATAATCCACGGGGCTTTTGACGCCCGCGTGAGTTTGCCCGCCGGCGGTGGGCAAGTTTACACCAGTAATGTTTGGCGTACCCATTTCTCTTTCCGTATTCTTTCCCCACTACTGCGTCCCCGTATGCTTTCCCTGGCTTGGACTCAACAATGCGCAATCCGGCCAACCCAGAAAGGTTGCGCAACGTATTGCAACGGCTGGTCGATTCCTGTGCCCTTTTTAGGTCCGGATTACATCGATGAACAACTCGGCCATCACATCCTCCCCATAACGCAGTCCGCAACGGCGAGGCATTCCCCCAGCGCTGCGTCACATTCCATAAAGCACGATTTAGGCCCGACAAAGGGAATGCGTCACCGACGCGACTTCACCCTCGCCCTCGCCCGCGCCAGCCGCGGGGGCAGCTCCCCACCAGACCCGCACGGCGTCGGGGGGAATCTCCCCTTCCATGGCAAATCCATGGAAGCGGAAGCTCACGCAGACCGCCTGGTCGCCGGTGTTGCGCACCGCCACGAAGACCCCCCCGGCATCGCCGGCGCGGGCATGTAGGAAGCAGCCTGCGGGGAGCGACCCCTGGTCGGGGCGGTCGGTAACGCGAGCCGGCGGCGTCGCAAGGCACAGGGAGGCTTGCAGCGCCGGACGAATGGCCTGCCACATCCGCCACCACTCGGCACCGCCGCTCCAGCGCACCGCCTGGATCTTGGCGAGCTTCTGCTCGTCGGGGGCGTGCTTGTTGTTGTTGCCGGTGAAGAACATGCTCTTGGGATCCACGAACCATTCATCGCCGTAAGGCGAGGCCTCGATGCCGCCAAAGAGCGACTCGCCCATGAATCGGCGCATGATCGCGTCAAACTCGTCGCGATGTTTGTCATCGCCGATGACCTGGAACAGGTCCGGACCCGACGGAGGGCCAAACAAGGGGGTGGTATGGCGTTTGTCCACCACACCGGCCGGCTGCTGGAGCCAGGGTATCTCGCGGTTCCCGCGATTGCCCCCCTCCAATTGATTCCAGTCGCTGTATCGAACCCCGGACCAGCCGGTGGTGTTGTTCAGGCCCACCCGCAGATGAGGATTAAGCTTTCGCATCCAGGCCATGCGCTGCTTGTTTAGTTCGATCATCCCGAGGCGAATGGAGGGGATGCATTCCAGACGCTGGTCGCCGGGCTTGCCGATGCGGGCGGGATTGGCATTGATGCCCATGTGGTCCAGACGATCGACGAAGACGGCATCCAGGCCGTAATGCTGACAAAACTCCGCCTCGGCCCTGGCCAGGCGCTCGCCGCAATCGCGATTGCCGCCGTCGACCACCCAGTTGCCTGGCTCCCAGGCGTGATACCGACGTCCCCAGGCATCCAGGACGATATCATCCTGGCGGAGGACCCGCTGTGTCTCGGGCTGTTCGACCTGGGTGCCATAGGCCCCGATGGCAGGTACGCCGGCGGCGCGCAGTTGGGCAATCAATTCCTTGAGTTTGGCTTCGGAATAGCGAAACCCTTCATAGGTGGTCCATTCCCCGTAGAGGTTCGAGGTCGAGGAGATATGGTCGTAATGATAATTCAGCAGCACCAGGCCCGGCTTGAGCGCGCGGATCTGGTCCATCTGGTACGGCAACCGCGAGATGTTGGCGAAGGCGATCGGGCCGGCCGGTGCCCCCATGGGCCGGAAACTGCGGGGGTTGAGTTGATCGAAGAAGCCACCTTCCCGCGTGCATTGCAACACCAGCCGCGAGGGTTCCTGAGATTCGCTGCGCCAGATCACCCAGGACCAGGAGGCCTCGCCGCCGGGGCGGAGATAGAGGGTGGAGAAGTAGCGCAGACGCTGGCGTCCCCAGATCGCGGCCGCGCCGTAATCGGCTTCCGAGGCGATGGCCCACCAGCGCCGGGAATCTTCGGAGAAGGCCGCCAGTGGGGTGCCAACGTGAACCGCATCGGCGTCAAAGATGGGGCGTTCGAGGGAATCGGCCTCGGGGCGCGGCGAACGCATCCCAAAGAGTTCGGCTTCCAGATAGTACCAGGAGCGTCTCATGGCCGGGTCGGCCAGGTCGTGGGTGATGGGAGCGTAGGTCTCGTACATCTCCTGAGTGCCGTAGCATCGGCCGGCCTGGGGTAGGGGAATCTCCACCCCCACCGGCATGCGGATGACCCCCTGGGTTCCGGGAGTCTGGGCCGTGCGCAGGTCCCGGACGGTCACGGTGAAGCGAACCCCCTCGGCATCCAGAGCGCGTACGCGTTGGATGTGGAGACGGCCGGCAAAACGCATGGGGGCGTGGGGATGGATGTCGCCGGCGTAGGGCCAGGCATCAAAGGCGGCGGGCCAGAACGCCGGGAAGGGGCGATTGGGCGTTGCCCCATAGGCAAAGGAGCGTTCGCCGCCGTAGACGCCGGTGAACTTGACGGTGGACTCCCCGTCCTCGATATCCATCGCCAGGGCCGAGTCTCCGGCCGCCCCGAGCGGTCGCCAGGCGTCGTCATAGCGGATCAGGCGAAAGGCGGGGGTTACCATGTCCTCGCTGGCCGAATCGGACCGCAGAAGGGCTCCGAAGGCATCGACCCAATTGCGGACGCCGCCAAATTCATCAAGTGATAGTTTCAAGGTCATATGTTCCCTTCACTGCGAAAACAATGAGCCGATAATAGAACAATACAGTGACACAGCTTGTGCTATTAGTGCTATCGTCCCATGTTGCCGTCATCCTTTGCTCCATGAATGCCGCCTTCGCCACGTATCGTATGCTCTATTGCCAGTTTCTTGGCCGTAGCCGTAGTCCATTCATCATCACCAAACGGCTGGCTCCGGCCCAGGCTCCGCGCCCATCGCGATTGTTCCTTCTGGCTCACCACGGCGTTTACCCGCCGTAGCCAGTCCTGCGGACGGCCGGTCGGCCAGGCGGACAATACGCCTTTCTGCTCCGCCGTGCCATGCTCACGAACCCACAGGCTGGACCAGCGCCAATCCTCAGCACGCGCGACCTCCCCGGCCGTTATCGCATTGCGCTCAACGTATCGGCAAACTGTCAGCAGGGATTCTGGCTGCACCGGGAAACTCTTGTAACGACCCTGATACAAATGCCCATATCCAACCGTGTTATGAGACACCCGCCAGCGCATCGCGTGCGTATGAGCCAG
>JBBQBE010000055.1:0-22983 GCA_038317225.1 Tepidisphaerales bacterium
GCCATTGCCGGGATATACGGACTGTCTAATCATTGTTAGGTGCCTTATGAATATTTTACGCATACTCGTCATTCCGGCTTTTCTATTGTGCCTGGTTGCTGTTGCCGGCGAGCCAGTCACCCAGGCAAAACAACCCACGCTCCACAATGGAGACGTGCCCATCGGCAGCCTTGGATTGCCGGTCGGAAGTTATTTGACGATTGACGGTGTGAGGCTCGACGGCATAAAGACCGGAGTTATCACGTTGCGCGTGGATACCGTAAATGGCACCAAGCTCCCCGAGCCGGTGGTCATTTGGGTCGAGAACATTGATGCTTTGCCGAAAGACGTGCGTTGTGTTTTGAAAGGCTACGAGACATTACAGATGATTGGTTCGCCACCCGCTTACTTTGCAGCCGCCAAAGAGGCAGGACGAGAGGCCACCGCTCCACAGGCCGGATGGCAGATTCATTTGCATTTTGTGGCTACTTCCGTAGTGAGTCCAAGTAGTTTGAAGCTTGAAAAAGGCACCTAACACCGCGCTGGAGCCAGGGCCACCGCGCCTTGAGTTTCGACCTTGATATGAAATTTGATTGTTACCATTGCATTTCGGAGTCACCGTCCGGTGGCCGTGGCTCAGCTTGGGAGCGTTCGGCGTATTGGAAAAGGAAAGGGGACATCCCACATTATGCGCCCCAGAACAACCGGAATGTGGGATGTCCCCTTTTATTCACCAGAACAACCGGAATGTGGGATGTCCCCTTTTATTCACCCGCCTTTTATTCACCCCCTCGGCGTTTTACAGACAGGACGAAGCCGATCCAGCCAGCATCTGGCCTTATCGGCCGGTTCGCCCATCAGCACAAAGGCAAACCGCGTTTGGGGCGGTGCCAACTGCACCAGCCGGCAGATCGTGTCTTCATCCACCCAGGCCAAGGTGTGAACCGGCGAGCCTTTTCCAGAAAAATGCTTGAGAATCGGCTCATACCCCTGCTTGCTGGCAACCCGATTGAAACCGTAGAAGCCGGGGATTTTCTTGAAGGATGCAAACTGGTGTTCGGCCTGGGCACAGCAGTGCATTCCCAGCCCGCCGAAGGTTTTGGCCAGGTCCACCAGTTCAGGCAGACAATACTCCTCAAACGCTTCCACGCTCATGGCTCCACATTCATCGTTCGACAACCATGGCCCCATTTCCGGTGAAACCCACGTGCCCGGACAGTGGCAGGGGTTGATCACGCCGAACTCTTTGCGAAATTCCACGAGAAACTGCTTGAAGGTTCGGGCACACTTGGCGACCAGCCGCTTGACGGTGGCCTGCTCCTCGTCCGATCCGTACATAGCCATGAATAACTCGGCTTTGTCCCACACGAGACAAGCAGTGTCAAAACCACTTTGCACATCGCACGGCCCCAGAGGCGCATCCTTGCCCAGTTCCTTTTGCATCAGGCGGGCCAGCTCGAATACCCGCATGAGAATCGGGCTGTTATACACCTCCACATCGGCCACCCGATCGGCTTGCTCGGCGGTCTTGACATAGGGCAGGGCGCAGGGGTTGCTGTCCTTGAAGGTGTGAACCGGCGACCCAAACGCCGCTGCGAAGATGTGCGTGCCGGTCAACAAACGAGCGATCGCCACCCCGTCGTCTCCAACCTCCTCGTGGAACTTCACTTCGTCCTGATAGAGCCGGGCGATCAACTCCACATAACCAGAAACCGGCCGAGACGCGATGGAATAGTCTCCACCCGGCCAATCGTACAGGGGAGCCGCCGCGGGATTGCAGATCAACGCATGGCGATCCACCGGGCGACGCTTATACAAGTCTGTTAGAAACTGTTTTCGTTGTATGACTGGGGTGACCATAAATTTCTCGTTTGGCTTCTATCGGCTCATCATCGTGGCAAGGTTCCGCGCGCGCATCCGGAGCGGGTCTTTCTTGCCGGTTTCCGCTTCCCGAGCGGCATCATCATGATATTGGGCGGCGTAGGCATATCGGTTCACGTCGGTCTCATTCTTCAGCGAACGATGATAGGTGCTGCGATCGAAGATGACGGCGTCCCCCTTCTTCAATCCCGGCAGGGCAAAGCCATTCGCCGGTTCCACAACCGCTTCACGATGACCGTCGTCGCGGGACTTGGCCAACTGGACACCTCCCAGGTGCGTCTTGGGCGCAACCCAGAGGATGGCCTGATCAGGGCCGATATCCGCCAAGGCGATGAAGACGTTCAGTGCCCGGCCGAGAATATGCGAATATTGATTGTCCTGATGCCAGGGCAGGCCGATACCGCCCCGTGCCGGCACAACGGCAAGCATACCGTAATACACACGGGCCGGATTTTCAAAAATCTGTTCGACCGCTCCCACCACCCGGTCATCGCACAGTAACTGGTGCAATGCCGCATCGGCGGCGGGATGGGCATGGTCGAATATCCTGGGCGTCCATTTTCCGCCGGGGGCCGGTTGCACCTTGCGGGCCTCCTGGGTCACGGAATCAAGGCGAGAATCGAGCACAAGGCCCTGCGCCACGAGGTATCCCTCACGGTAATAAGTCTCGATCTGGGATTCGGTCAACGGACCTGCTTTGTAATTCGTGCTCATGATGAATACATATTATCTCACAATCGACCACTGGAAATGGAAGGAATGATCAAGATATTGTATAATATGATCATGGCGTATTTCGACGGACTGCGATTCGGATTCTTCGATCACGTGCCCGCCTGCGCGGCCTGGATCGACCGGCGCTTCAAGGATTATTATGCACTGAACTTCGCCGCGGGCGGGCGGGTCTTCTGGCGGCATTCCGATGGGCGTTTGCTGGATTTGCCGGCGCCGGTCGCGTGGTGGACCTGGCCGAATGCCCGGTTTGTCTATGGCCAGCGTGAGGGCCGGACTTGGGATCACTACTACATCACCTTCTCCGGTTCGCGGGCACAACGCATGTTCCGTCAGGAACTGTTGAGCCGCGTGCCGGCGGCATTCGCCGTGGTGGGCAACCCTCAGCAATTCCGGCAAAACTTCGAGCGGCTAATTTCGGTTCTGAGGCGTCCGGTGCCGGACACCGACCAGGCCGTCCACACCCTGGAGGGCATGTGCCTGTCGCTCCATAATTCACCGGAAACCCCCGAACCGAACACGCTGCAGCGGCAGATCGAGGAGTTGGCCCATGCCATTCGGTTACGACCGTCGGCGCAATGGGATTTTATCGAGGAAGCTGATCGTCTCAGCGTCTCTTTGGTTCACCTGCGACGGTTGTTCCGTCAATCTACGGGGATTCCGGTGCATCAGTTTGTGATTCGATCGAGAATGGAGCAGGCCGCCGGCCAGTTGCGCAGCAGCGACAAGCCCATCAAACAAATCGCCGCCGGAGTCGGCTTCGAGGACCTCCAGCATTTTGCCCACGCTTTCCGGCGACTTGCAGGGATGCCTCCCGGCCAATATCGCCGGGAGTATCACAAGATGGGGGGTGCAAAGGGGTCGGCAGTCTTGGATTAGGATGGCTATGCACCATATTGACTCCCCGCCTCTTTTTGTCGGCGGCGGCCCGTGCTTCACTCGGTGTGAAGGACCAGGGACTCATCGGCCACAGGTGATGGCCCTGGCCGTATGACATGCAACCTTTTCTCGATTTATCTAGTATTATTGGTTGTTGCCGAGAACCCTCTTTGGTATGATATAATGCGGTTATGGGCGGGCCACTGTGCCGTGCAAACCCACTTTCTGGAGAATGTCATGTTGTACTCCGCTGGATTCGCCGGGCGTTTTTTCCCAGTTTCTTGCCGTTTGATGTTGAACTCCGCTTTATCCACACGCCGTTTTCTCCCAGGCCTTTGCCGCTTGCTAGCGTTGGGCACTGTTTTATGCGGCGTGTTGCTGGTTAGCACGCCGGCGCGGGGCCAGGAGCCGCAACTGGACGAACACGCTTTTGCCAACAGCCCGCTGCTGATGATGTCGCCGGAGGCGGCGAAGTTGCCCGCCCCGGACTGGATCAAGCCCGGCACGCGCATCACCTTTTACGGCATGGCCGGCACCACGCCCCAGGGCGGTTATACTCTGGACAAAGACGCCAACGGCGAGTGGGAAGACCCGAGCACCGGCGAACGCTACAGCAAAAACGAAGCGGTCGGCAGCGGCGGCCACGGCTTTAGCCAATGGGACATCATCGCCGTCGGCAAACACGCCGTGGCCCTGACCGCTAATATGTATACCATCATCCATCCGGGCCAGCCGCCGCAACTGCTCCAGACACCTTTGGGGGGCTGGACCGGGGTCGCCGCCGGGCCGGCGGACCTGTGGGTGCATCCGGACCTGCTGCAAAAGGCCCAGCAGTTTCACACGAATAAATTTTTCATCCTGCGCGGCAATTACGCCATCGGCGACCGCAACTATTCGTGCCTCTGTACGGTCAATCGCGGCCAGGGATCGTATTCTTCCTATGCCTACGATTTGAAAAGCGGCGTGCTGATCTCCAGCACCGTTACCTCCAGCGCCCAAATCACTCCGCTGTATCTTCCCAACGAAGAAGTGCAGCCGGGTAATATGCAAACCACCATCGCCAAGTTTATCAGTGTCCGGCAATTCAAAATGCCGGGCATCGACGGGAAAAACCCGCCCTGGGTGCGCACCTTGCGGGCCATGCACTTTGTCGGCCAGTGCCAGTACGTCAATCCCTATGACGCCAATATCCGCATGAATTTTCCGGCCCGCATCGACATCGTGCTGGGTAAACGCGGCGATAACTGGTGCGCGTATACCCTCAAGAAAGTAACCCAGGTGCAGGGCGCACCGCCCGAGGAGGCCACGCTCAACGGCATGTGCGGGCCAGGCGGCGCTTTATGGATCGACCCGGCGGCTTTGGTGAATTTGCAACCGCGGCAGGTGTTGGATGAAGACCCCGTAACCCATATCCGCACCTACGTCGCCGACGCCGACCCAGCTAAAATCGCCATCGCCACCGAAGGCCCCGGCATATCCGGCCAGGCGGTATACAACCGCCAAAACGGTATGTTGCAAATGATCCTCTCGCGGCAAAGCAGCAGCGGCATTACCACCACCTTGCAACTGGAGGGTACCGAGTAGGCGTATTTCCATCCGGGTAAGCAGGATGAACCAGAAAGGGGACATTTAACATTGTTACGCCGCCGTAATGTCTAGTGTCCCCTTATTCTGGCGCGATATCCGCCGCTACCACCTTGCCAAATCGCTTGATCGGCTCGCCATGTTCCGGTTGGTGGACCATGAGCGTTAGGTGGTAATGCTGATGGGAATGCTCGGCGAAATACGAGCCGATATGCCCGGCGGCGCCGGCAACCAAAACCGCCCGATGCTGGGGCGCTTGCACGGGTACCTGAATCCGCCTGGTAAATGACAAAGCCATAAAAACTCCCGCTATTGATGCCGTGAAATTAGCCGAGGATGGGCCGAGGCGCAAAGAGGGAAAATGGCTGGATCAACTTTGCCGGTTATTCTGTCGATAACGATTATAACCGCATGAAGTTGATGCAAATCATCCGGCATGGTCCTTGGCGCACCCGGTTCTGGCTGGGGGGCCTGGGGCTTTTGCTGCTGGTCGGGACGCTGTTTGTAAGCAATTTTTTCATCTCCGCCGACAAGGCCGTGGGAGGAAAAATGCTGGGCCATGATTTTCTGGCATTTTACACCGCCGGACGCTTTGTGATCGAGCATCGCCCCGATCAGCTTTACGATCTTGACGCGGTTCATCAGTATCAAAACCAGATCAAACGTCGATACGGGCTGGAAGTGATTAGCGAGCGGGATTTTGGCCCGTTTTGGAATCCGCCGTTTGTCGCGGCGCTGTTTGCGCCGCTGGCGCTGCTCAGTTACCCCGCCGCGTTGAACCTGTGGATGGCGCTTAATGCTTTGGCGTTAGTGGGCGCTTGGGCTTTGCTGTGCCGGCTGGCCAAGGCGCGCGGGTGGGATGCGGCGTTGTTGGGATTGCTGCTCCTGGTCAGCCTGCCGACGCTGCAAGCGCTGAACCACGGGCAAAACAGCGCCCTGTCCCTGCTGCTTTTGTCGGCCGCGGCGTGCTGCGCGTTTGGCGGCAAGCCGATCCTGGCCGGCGTGGCTGGCGGGCTGTTGTGTTACAAGCCGCAACTGGCTGCGGTGCTGGCCGGATTGATCTTGCTCACCAGTGGCCGACAAGCACTGGCGGCGTGGATCGTTACGGTGGGCTGTATGGTATTGGCCGCGACTGCCACTATCCCCCACGCCTGGGGGGACTATCTACACCGGCTGCCGGATAATTTGCGGCAGTTTCAGGAAGGGCAAGTCTATCTGTGGGAACGGCACGTAACTTTTAAGGCGTTTTGGCGATTGCTCCTGCAAGGGCGCGGGCTGGGGCCTTCAACTTGGGCGGTGCAAGCGCTGACGCTGCTGAGCCAGTTGGTGTTGGGCGGGGCGCTGCTGGGTCTGGCGCTCAAGCGGCGGTGGAGGCTGGGCGCTTCCTATTGGGCGGCGGCGCTGACCTGCGCCCCGCTGCTGATGCCGTTTTACTTTGATTATGATTTACTGATGCTGGCGGTTGGGGCGGCGCTGCTGGCCGGCTCGGCGATGCAAGAGATTGCCGGAGACAAACCCACGCATTGGCTATTGGCGGCATGGTCCGTGCTGTTTGTGGCCCTCTATTTCAATCCGGCGATTTCCGGTCGATTACACTTTAACGTGGTGGTGCTGCTGCTAAGCATCGTGGGAATCCTCATGCTTCGACGGGCGGCGCAGGTGCACGCGCATGGTTTGTGCAGGATTCCCCAGCCCGCCAGCGGCCGGCGCGCCGCTGCGTAAGCGGTGGGCGCGCCCACGGATTTTTTCATGGGTTCAGGAAATCAGCCTTCATGGCCAGTCAGACACCGTGTTTACCGCTTGGAACCGGAAGAGTGCAATAATATATGGGCACACCCTAAGCGATTTTACCTGAGCATTTTCAGTTATACGCAGTGCCAGCGGCTGTCCGTCATGCGGCAGCGCGTTATGCGGCTGCGCGGCTGCCAATGCGGGGTTTGGCTGTCAAAGCACTGCAAACTCACCCTGCTGGTGAATTAAATATGTCGCAGCGCGTTTTGCAGATCGGCCAGGCCGCGGGCGCGTTCGGTGTCCTGCTGCATCAGGTCGCGGAAGGTTTGCTGACCGAGGCTCAGGAGGATGTCGGCCAGTTTGGGATCGAACTGCGTGCCGGAGCAGCGGCGGATTTCCATGAGGGCCACCTCCACGGGAATCGCTTTGCGATAAGTGCGATTGGAAGTCATGGCGTCGAAGCAGTCGGCCAGGCAGATGATGCGTCCCTTGAGCGGGATATTTTCGCCGGACAGGCCCGCCGGGTAGCCGTTGCCGTCGAAGCGCTCATGGTGGTGCATCACGCCGGGGATGATGTCCTCAATCTGCTTGATATCGCGCAGGATGCGGGCACCCACCTGCGGATGTTTTTTCATCAGGTCAAATTCCTCGGCCGTCAATTTCCCGGTTTTGCAGAGCACTTCCTCCGGCACGCCGATTTTGCCCAAATCGTGCAGCAGTCCGGCCATGTAGGTGCGCTGGGCGTCGTATTCCGAGCAGCCGGCCTTGATAGCCAGGAGCCGGGCGATCTGGGCCACGCGCTCGCTATGGCCGCAGGTGTAGGCGTCCTTGGCGTCCACCGCGCTGGTCAGGGCGTGCAAAAGCCCCATCATCAACTCGTGCAGATCATCAAAGAGCCGGGCGTTGTCCAAGTGAATGGACGCCTGGTTGGCGATAGCGTTGAGCAGTTTCAGATCCACCGAATCAAATTCGCCGCTCTTTTTATTCAGGGCAAACAGGCACCCCACCGCCGCATCGCCGCGTAACAGCGGCACGGCGATGAGTTGCGCCGCCGCCGGCGTGAGCCAGCGGTAGGTCTCGTTGGCCGCCAGATCGTTCAGCAAGAGCGGCGCGGGCCGGGCCGCCAGTTCGCCGATTAATTGTGCGGCCAAACGCTGGACCGACCCCGGCGGCAAGGCCAGCGAGCCATAGATCACCGGCTGCTGATGCTGGCTGTTGCTGCTGTTGAGGGCCACGCCCATGCCGCCGACGCCCATGACCTCCAGCACATCCAAACAGGCCTGCTGGAAAAACTCGCTGGGCCGCCGATTGACGCGCATCCCGCCGCTGATCTGGTAGACCAGGCTTAACTCCTCGTAGGTGTTGGCGAGCTGATTGGAGAGGCTGTCCAATTCCTGGTGCATCGACTCCAGGGCGAGGCGGTCGCTCCACATTCCCTGGCACAAGCGTCCCTGTCGCAACAAAGCGTCGGGGCCGTAGCTGGGCAGGTCCAGCGCTTGGCGCAAAAGCCACTGGCCGTCGAGGCCCAGTTGCGAGCAGATGCGCAGCACATCTTCATCCAACGAAAACTTTTCCCCGCGGCAGACCAGCAGCAAAATGCCATCCACTTTGCGCTTTTCCAAATGCGGCGCTGCGCATACGAGCACGCCGGGCAAAGCGCGAACCATCACGGCGGCATCAGCGGCTTGGCGTACGGCCGGGCCGGACGGCGGGGGCGGCGGCGGCGGGGTCAGTTGCGGCAACTGCGGGAATTTCAGCAAAGGCAGGGCATAGCGGTGAAAGAAGGTGGCCGCGGCCGGATCATGCCAGAGGATTTGGCCTTGCGGATCGGACAACGCGAGCATCAGCCCCGCGCCGCGAAAGCGCAGGGCCAGATTTTCCAGCGTCGCTTGCGCGCTGGGTGAAATCGCGGGATGAGTCTGAACCTGAGGCATATAAAGACCTTGCATGAACGCCTTAATCGCTATCGGCGATTGTACGGCGGTCCAAAAATAATTGTTCAGGCAACCGGCTTGCCAAGCACTTCATTGACGGTGCTGAGCAGTTGCCGGGGACTGAAGGGTTTGCTCATCATGCGCAATATGCCGCTTTGCTGGGTGTCATTGGCTTCCAGATTGTAACCGCGGGCGGTCAACATAATGGCGGGAATGGCGCTGGTGGCCGGATCCTGCTTGAGCCGTTGGCATAGTTCCAGACCCGATAACTGCGGCATGTGATAGTCGGTGATCAGCAGGTCGGGCCGTTCCAGGAGCGCCAGTTCCAGCGCTTCCTGTCCGTCGCGGGCGGTAACCACGCGAAAGCCGGCATTACGCAGCTTCAGCGAGACCACATTCAAAATATGCGATTCATCATCGGCAACCAAAATTGTCTTTTCCATGGCATTTTCTCCGGTGGTTTACTGACACAAATCCATTTCAAATCCAAAACAGCTTCCCTGGCCCACCTGGCTTTGGACGATAATTTTCCCCTCGTGCACTTTTTCAACAATTTGCTTGACCAGGGACAGCCCCAGTCCGGTGCCCTTGGCCATGCGATTGTTTTGCTCGGACCTATAGAATTTATCGAACACAAACGGCAGGTCCTTTGGCGGAATCCCCACGCCGGTGTCGATGACGCGCAATTCCACCTTGTGATGCGACTCATCCACCAGCGTTTGCACACTGATCGAGCCGCCTTCGGGCGTGTATTTCACGGCGTTGCTCAGCAGGTTCAATATCGCCTGGTAGAGCATGTCGTGGTCGGCGGTGATCTGGAAGAAGATCGGCGTGAGTTTTTCCTCCAGGGTAATATGTTTTTGACTGGCCTGGGGACTGATCACGTCCAAGGCCTCTTTAACCAGCACCGTCAGGCTTTGCGCCTGTTTGTTGATCTTCACCAATCCCGATTCGATGCGCGAAATATTTAAGATGTTGTCGATCAAGCGGCCCAGCCGATTGGCCTCGTTGTTGATCACCTCGTAAAACTCATTTTGCGTTTTGGCGTCCTGGGCCTCGCCGTCAATCAGCATTTCCACATACGCTTTGATGCTGGCCAGGGGCGTGCGCAGTTCATGGGACACATTGGAGACAAAATCATTTTTCATCTCCGCCACTTCGCGCTCGCGGGTCATGTCGTGTAAAACCGCCACTACGCCGCCATTGGTTTGACCGGGCTGCTCAACGCAGGACAACGTCAGCTTGTAAGTATGCTCGCCGTCGGACGAGCGCGACTTGTATTCCAGCACGCGCCGCCCGCCGCGGCTTTGGCGCATCTGCTGGATCAGCTCGACCATCTTTACGTCGCTCAGCAGTTTATCCACCGGGGTGCGCGCGGCACGGTTCAGATCAAAATGCAGCGCCTTGGCCGCCGAATCATTGGCCAACACCAACTGGTCAAACGGGTCGGTAACCAGCACGGCATCGGAAATACTGTAGATAATCGCCTGGGCATGCTGACGCTCGGCGGTGGCGAGTTTTAATTGGATTTCCAGTTCCTTGAGCTTGATCTGCGACTCTTGCTTCTCGGCGGCCTGGCGATCGCGCCACTGGCATAGCGCCCGGGCCACGGGATACAGATCGGGCGAAGCGGCCAACTCCAGCAGCTCGGCGCAGGGGTTTTGCTGCAGCGCGCGGGCCATGTGCCCCATGCCGCGGCGCAGGGTATGACAGGCCAATAGCGCTGGGGCGACGGCCAGGGTCATCAGCACGATGGCACCGAGGCGGTAGTGCGCGGGCATATCGCCTTGAGCAAGGAGGTGCGGGTCGCCGAGGTAAAAGCCGTATACTCCCGCGCCCAGCAGCGCGGCCATAAGCGGCATCAGGAATCGACTTGCACGCACGGCATTGCTCCATGAAATTGCGCCAAGCGCCAAACACGTTGCACGTTGCACATTGCAAAATGCACATTGCAAGTTACACGCTGCACGTTACACGTCGCGCCAAATGCGTTACGCATTGTGGGGCGCGTTGCGCATTACGTATGGCGCACTGCGCAGGGCGCGGGTCGCTCAGTCGCGCAGGTTAACCGACGCCATCAGCCGTGTGGCCAGCTCATCGCCCGGCTTGATCTTCAAAGCCTGGGCGTAGCAGCGCAGGGCTTCCTGGGAACGCTGCATCTTCTCCAGCACAAAACCGATCATGCACAAACTGACCGAATCGGATGGTGCCAGTTGATTGGCCCGCTCAAAAGCCGCCAAAGCTTCGTCATAGCGTGTTTGCTTGAGCCGCAGATATCCCAGCAACACCGAGGCATCGGGGTTGGCATCGTCCAGGGCCATCGCCTTTTGCAATGACAGTTCGCAGCGCCGCGGGTCATCCAGTTGCATGGCGCACTTGGCGCTGGCCAGCCACAAGCCGGCCGAGGAGCCATCCAGATTCAATGCCGTCTCCAGCAGGGCGCGGGCCTGTCGCGGATGATTTTGCCGCATCTGGCACTCGGCCAGCGCCGCCAGTAAATCGGCGCGCTTGCAGTAAGGTTCGGTATCGATCACGCGGGCGAGATTGTCCGCCGCCTCGCTGAATCGTTGGGCAAAATACAGTTCCAAACCCAGCCGGGCGCGGATGGCATCGTCCTGGGGTGACAGGATCATCGCCTCGCGCAGCAGGTCGGCGGCCTCGGCGTGGCGACCCATTTGCCCCAGCAATTGCGCCGTGGCATCACGCAAGGGCGCGCTATGGTCAAAAAAGGGCAACTGGGTCCGCAATAAGCCCAGGGCCTCTTCCGTGCGGCCCAGGCTTACCAGCATCTCCCCCGCCGCCAGGGGGTAGGCCAGTTCCGTCGGATTTTTCAGGGCTGCCTGCTGGTAGCACAACAAAGCCGCGTCGAGCTTGCGCCAGCGCTGCTGGATCACGCCTTGCAGATAATCCACTTCGGCGTTTTTCGCATCCAGCGCCGCGGCGGTGGTCAGTTCGCGCGCGGCAAACTCCAGCCGGCCCTGTTCCAGTTCCAACTTGGCCGCCAGCACATGCAGCGAGGCATTGGTCGGCTCCAGTCGCAGCGCCTCATCGAGACTCTTGCGGCATTTATCCAGATTGCCGCTTTCAAATTGATTGCGCGCCAGCCCGCCCATCACACCGGCCCGGGCCGCGTTCCACTGGGCGACCGCCTGCTGCTTTTGCGTAGTCTTGTTGGACTGACATCCGCCCAGCGCCAGCCCAGCGGCCAGGAGGATCATCACGGTTCGATAGTTCATTGCATGCTCCAAAAGTTTCTCGGGTTATCGGCCAGCAGGGCGGCTGGCTTTTCAAGGCCGATCGCCGGGCAATTCTGTTACCACGATTTTCACTTTGGCCGCCGGCGGCGCGGCCGGTTGCACAGGCGCGGCGCTTACCAGCGGACGCGCCCAGGATGGTTGTTCAAAAGCCGCGGCGTGGGGCGCGGTGGCCGGTGCGAGAGGCCGCATCGGCGCTGGGGTCGGCAAAGGCGTGGGCACCGGCGTGGGCGCGGGTGGCTCTGAAGGCATAGGCGCAAGCGGCACCCGCGTCGGCTCGGCGTTGGGCTGAGTTGCTGGCAGAGGGCTGATGGTTACCACGTGGGGCGCGTCGGCCATGGCGATGGCCGGATCGCTGAGCATCAAGCGGGTAACGAAGGAGCGCATGGTGCTGTTGTCCACCGCCGTTACCTCCTGGCCGCTGAGCTTCTGGCGCAGGTTCATCGCCTCGATAAACTTGGGATTTAAATTGATGGCGCACTCCAGATGCCACAGCGCTTTTTTGCGGTCGGCGGCCGGGCTGTTCATCTGTTCGATGGCCTGTTGATACTCGGCCTCGGCCATGCGCTCGCGGCCCCAGGGAAGCATTCCCTTGCGAACGCCAGCGCGCATCTGCTCGAGATTTTTCAGATCGGTGGCGCTGGCGGCGGCGTAGGCATTATCATCCTTGATAACATGCGGGGTGAGCAAAATGATGATCTCGTCGCGCTGGGTTTTATCGGTTTGATTGCGGAACAACGACCCCAGCAGCGGCAGGTTGCCCAGAAACGGCGTCTGGTTGCGCGTGGTGGTATTTTCCTCGCGGAACAGGCCGCCGATGACGATGGTGTTGCCGTCTTTGATGATCAAATTGCTGGTTACTTCGGTGGTGAATTTGTCGGGAGTGCCGTCGGCCTTGACCACGCCGTGCGATTCCTCGGGATGCACTTCCATGCGGATATAACCGTCAGCGCCGATGAAGGGACGGAAGATAAGCCGCGTACCAGTTTGCAGGAAGCTCACCTGGCCGACAGTGCTGCCGTTGGTGCCGATGGTCGTGGTGTCGCGGTAGCCGAGGTCCGCACCGACATGCACTTCGCCGCGCTGCTTGTTGAGCACCAGGATTTTGGGATTGGCCAAAACGGTGGTGTCGGTGATTCCTTCCAGGGCGTTGATAAACACCCCGATATTATTTTTTACCACGCCGAGTTTCAGCCCACCCCCGCCGATGCGCCCGGCCACGTAGCCGTTTTGCGCCACCTGGGCGTTGGCCTGGCTGTCCAGCACGCCGGCGCCGGCGGCATTATTGAATCCATTGGCCGCCGGGGAGCCGGGACCATTGAGACTGGTGAAATCCACACCACCCAGCACAGAAAAATCCACACCCAGCGAATTATTCTCGTTCAGCCCGGCCTGCAAAATGGTGGCCTCAATGAGCACTTGCTGGGGCTTGTGGTCCACTTCCAGAAGCATCTTGCGGACCATCTCCAAATTTTCCGCGTAATCGGTGATGACGATCAAATCATTGGTGGCGAAGCTGTCGCCGCCGGCGTTGGCACCACCGGCCTGGATACCATTGGCGGCCTGCGGGGTCATGGCGATCACCGCGTCTTTTGACAAGGCCGGGGAGATCAACTTTTGCGCATCGGCGGCGTTGATATAGCTGAGGCGGATGACCTGGGTAACGGTTTTGCGCTCGGCGCGTTCCAGTTCGGCCATTTCCTTCGCGCTATAGACGTACAGGAAATTGCCGCGTTCGCGGTAGTCGTAGCCGTTGGCTTTCAAGATCGCGTCCAGGGCTTCTTTGACGGTAACATCATACAAGTTGGCGGTGATGGTGCCGCGCACGTCCTTGGAAGCGATGATATTGCGCTGGCTTTGCAAGCTGAGCATGCGCAACACTTCCTGCAAGGAGGCGTCGGACACATGGATTTCCACTGTCCCGGCTTTGCTGACGGCCACTTGTCCGGTGGCCAATGGCTGGGCAGTGGGGAATGCGGGGATGGTGGTGGGCGCGTCGGTCGCCTGGTCCAGCACACGCACTTCGGTGGTGGCGCTTTTGGAAGAGGGGTCAAGGCTTGCCGCGTTTGCCTGGTTTAGCGGGTTTGCCTGATTGGAATAAACGGCCATTGCGGCTATAAAAACCAGCGCCGTCGCGCGATTGTGGTTCATAACGACTCCTGAAGCGGGCATCACGCTATTTCATCAGGATCTCGAGCCGGATGCCCTCGCGCTCGACGATGATCCGCCGCGCCTCGATTTGGAGGACGCGGAACGACGCGACGACGTCGCCTTCCTTGCTCAACACCCCGTTGATCAGCGCCGTTGGCCTCGGCCCCATCATGGTGCTTTGCAGTTGCAGTTGCTGGGCCTGCAATTGCAGATTCTCGATAAGAATCTGCCGTTCCTTCTGTTGATCGGCTTTCGCGGTCATCGACTTTGACAGCTCATCCCAAAATCCGTTGCCCACCGGCGGGCGCGGCGTGCGATCGACGCGGCTGCCGTCCTGCGGGTAAAAGTCCAGTTGCACGGCAAAGAGGTTGCGCCCCGCCGGAGCGATGGGCGCGTTGAGCCATTCATTGAGCAGTTGAGCTTCAGAAGGACTCTCGGTGCCGCGGAGGTTATCGGTGGCGTTGGCCACGGCCACCAGCGAACCGGCGGCGCTGCGCGGCGTGGCGACGCCGGAGCCAAGCAGGCGCACCCACAGCCCCCCCATCGCCACGGTCAGCACGGCCAGAACCGCGGCCTTTGCCGGCTCGCGGCGGGCCAGATTCAGCAATTGTTGCGGCCAGGCGGTGTTGCTCATGTTAATTCTCCCCGTAGTAGAGATTCATGGCCATCTGCACCTGCACCTGACCGAGCTTGGTGTCCTTACTTTGCAGGGAGATCGACTTGACGCGCGTCAAACGCGGCAACTGCTCGCACTGGCGCAGAAAGCTGAAGATGCTCAGGTAATCGCCTTCAAAATTCATCAGCACCGGCATCTCGCTGACCAGTTCCAATTTTCGCGGCACACCCGGCTGATAATCCCAGCGCTTCAGGCCGCTCTGGCTGCGCAGGCGCGACATCGATTCCAGAAACGGCCCCAGTTCATTGCCCACCGGCACTTTTTTGTACTTATCCAATCGGCCCTTGAGCCGCTCGACTTCCAGTTCCACCACCGGCAGGGTTTTGGCCCGGCTCTGGCTGGTATCCAGCGACGATTGCTTGAGGGCGACTTGCTGATTCAGCGAGCGCAAAAGTTGCGACTGGGCGTGATATCCCAGCAGGTAAAAACCCAGCAGGAACAAACAGAGTCCGCCGGCCAGCACCCAGCGGAGCCGCAGACAAAATTGAATCTGTTTTTCCAGTTTGGTCATATCCTGTCATCCCATTGGGCCGGTGCGGTTTAGTCGCCACTGAGCGGCACCACAAACGACACTTCAAATTCGCGCATCACATGTCCATTGTCGGCCCGCTCGCGGGCGTAATTCATGGTTACCTGCTTAAACAAAGGCGCGCCGCTCAGGCTGGCCAGAAAGCTGGCCAAGTCGGCGTCAGTGGGCACCACCCCCGCCAGACGCACGCGCAACTGCCGCACCACCGCCGCATCTTTGTCGCGCGTATTGAGCGCCTGGGTCAGATTGGCCACGGGGCGGGCCTGCTCGTGGGTTTCCATACCCAGGTTCAAAATCGCCATCTCGCGCGGCATGATCCCTTCCAGCGTGTTGAGCAGACGCGTGGTCTCCACCCCCACACCCAGCCGGGCCATCACCCGCTCCTGGCGGGCCAACTGTTTTTGCAGACCCAGCAGTTCATCGAGTTTTTTCACTTGCGCTTCGGTGGCCGACGCCTCGCCGCTGATTTGCGCCAGCGCCCGATGCGCGCCGCGCACGCTGTGGTTCAGCGAGCTGAGGGCCAGGCACAAACCGGCAATCACCGCCAGCGTCAACCACGCCTGCAACACCAGTTGGCGTTTGCGGGTCCGAAGCTGGGGATACCACTGGGGTAAAAATTCCAGTTCACGCATGGACCGGCTCCTTATGCGCTGACTCGGAGATTAAAGCGGCCTGCTCGCCGGTGGCCGGTTCCCCCGTCGCCGCCGCCGTCTGCTCAACCGCCGCTCCCGGCTCGGCCGGGGCGTTGGGATCGCGCGGTTTGCCGTCGCGCGGACCAAAATGCCCTTCGGTGCGCTTGAGCGCCAGTCCCAGCGCCATGGCCCATTCGCCTTGGGTGCCGCGGCGCAGAGGAGCCTCCATTTTTCGGCTGTCCACGCTGTACAGCGGCCGGCCGCATTCCACATCGATGCCCACCGACGCGCAGATGGTTTGGCGGAGTTTGTTGTCGCCCCCTTCGCCGCCCAGCAGCCGCAAACGCCGCGGGCGCTGGCCGCGGAATGTTACCGAGTAATAGCGCAGACATAGCGCCAGTTCCCGGCCCAATTCCTCCATCGGCTGGCGTGTGGCGTCGGCCACCGCCTGGGCGATGGGATCGACCGGCGCATCAGGCGATTCGGGGGTTTCGTTGATGCGGCGGCGCAGGGCCGCGGCCTCGGCCGGCGCGATGCCCAGCTTGGCGCTGACGGCCTGATTGATCTTGCTTCCGCCCATCTCCAGCACTTTGACAAACTGGATATCGCGCCCCTTGCCGATGAGCACTTGCGTCTGGCAGGCCCCCACTTCCGCCAGCACGTACACTTCCTGCTCATCCTCCTTGCGCCGGATAAATCGCTCCACCGAGCGATACAGCGCGCAAGGCTCGACATCCAGCGAATCCAGCACCAGCCCGCGGGCGTGCAATGGCTCGATGAACGAGGCGATATCGCTCTGTTTGGCGGCGATGACAATCACTTCCTGGCGGCTTTCCGTGCCTTGGCGCACTTCGCCGGCGGGAATGTGCCGCACTTGGGCTTCGGCGGCGTCGAAGCCGAAGAGGGCCTTGACCTCGTATGCCACCGCGCCATCCAGTTCCGCCGCCGGCATCAGCGGCAGACGAATATTACGCATATGCACGATGGAGCGCGGCAGATTCAGCGCCGCCAGCCGCCCGCGGAAATGCCCGCCGGCCAGCAGCTTGGGCAAAGCCGCAGCCAGCGCCGCAGCGGGGTTTTCGCGCACTTGAATTGCTTCTTCGGCCGACCACGCCCGCCGCACAGCGCTGACCACCTGCAACTGGTTGCCCACCACTTCCAGTTGCAGCAGTTTGACGCCGTCGGTCCCCAAGTCCAGGCCGATGGGCAGAAGATGTGAGCGGGTCAGTCGAATCATGGTTATTGAATGCTCAGTTCCCCGGTAAACGGCTCGACGCGCAAAGTCATGCGCACACGGCCGTCGCGGCTGGTCAGTTGTATCGAGCCGTTGGTCAGCTCCGCGCGGTTTCCCGCCGCGTCACACGACCAGGGCGCGCCCAGCGAGTCAAAGGCCAAGCCGGCCTTGCCGTCGAAATTCACTTGCGCCACCGCCACATCCGCCATCGACTGCGTGCCGCCGGCTCCCAGGCGCACGATGTACGGATTGAGGCTCACCGGATGCACCAGCATGTCGGCGTTGCCCGCGGCGGGTAGCTTGCCGTAAAGCGTGTAGCCCGTGGGATTGGTCAAACCGGTAAACAAAACATATTGCATCTGCTGGGTCGCCGCGGCGCGGTTCTGGGCATACATCAGATCGCTCATCAGCACCCGCGCGGCGGCCGACACTTTGATATCATCGCGCGAGCCAAGGTACGGCATGACCACCGCCGCGGTGATCGCCAGGATCATCACCACGGTGAGAATCTCCACCAGTGTGAATCCGCGTTGAATGGTCTGTGGCTTCATGCGCTGCTCCCGAACCGACAAGGGTTCCTATTGCCTCATCGGAGTTTTAGTGGGCCAACTGAAGCGTTTAACCGTTTATTGAGGGGGAATTTCGCCGAGGCAATACGCCACTGGCGCGGCGCGCGATACCTGACACATAGGACATGGGCGCACGGGCACGTTGGCCGCGGCCCAATCAAGCCGCGGCCGGTCCGCTCGGGGGTTCGATGGGGGTTTGCTCGGCCTCCTGGCGGGCGCGTAATGCCTCCAGGCGGCGCTGGCGCTCGCCGCCGAGCATGGTCAGACAGGTCCATGCGATAAATGTGCCGCTTAGAAGAAGTAACCAGTCCATAGCCTATGCTTTGTCGGCCACTTTTACCTGGGAGGCTAAAAATTGCCGCTTGTGGGCTTTGGGGGCTGTTTATAGGATGCCAGAGGGCAAAGGAATGATCTATGACCGCCGACCACAAGCGTTTTAAGCGAAACTGGCAAGGGGAAGTGGATGCCGCGTGGACCTACCGGCTGCTGGCCCAACTGGAAACCCAGCCACAACTGGTGGAAATTTACCAGCGCATGGCCGAAATCGAAGCCAAACACGCCCGCTTTTGGTCCGATAAACTCTCCGAGGCCGGCGTGAACGTGGGCGAGGAAAAACCCACCCTGCGCACGCGCATCATGGGATTTATCGCCCGGCGCTTTGGCCCGCAGGTGGTGTTGCAAACATTATCGGCGGTGGAGCAGACCGCCAGCCATGGCTATGACGATCAGCGCGAAGCGGACGGCACCGGCATGGCCGCCGATGAGCATTCCCATGCCCGGGTGCTGAAGGTCATGGCCGATGATCCGAATATCGGCATGGAGGGCGGCTCGCTGGCCCGGCTGGAGGGACGCCACCGCTCCGTCGGCGGCAACGCTTTGCGGGCCGCGGTGCTGGGGGCCAATGATGGCTTGTGTTCCACCTTAAGTTTGGTGATGGGAGTGGCCGGGGCATCACTCGATTCGCGCGCCCCGATGGTGGCGGGCATCGCCGGACTGCTGGCCGGGGCCTGCGCCATGGCCATGGGCGAATGGCTCAGCGTGCAATCGGCCAGGGAGCTGGCGCAAAAGCAGTTGGCCATCGAATCTGACGAATTGGCCAACAATCCCGAAGAGGAGGAGCAGGAGCTATCGCTGATTTACCAGGCCAAGGGACTGGATAAAGAGGAGGCCGATAAACTGGCGGCCAAGTTGATCGGCGATCCCAATACCGCGCTGCAAACCCTGTCGCGCGAGGAGTTGGGACTGGACCCTGATGACCTGGGCGGCTCGGCGTGGGAAGCGGCCATCACCAGCTTTTTTCTGTTCATCGCCGGTGCACTCTCCCCGGTGCTGCCGTTTATTTTCTGGCAAGGCCAGCGGGCCATGTTGCTGAGCATCATTCTCAGCGGCATCGCCCTGTTCGCCATCGGCGCCGGCATCACCCTGCTGACCGGGCGAAGCATCTGGTTCAGCGGTTTGCGGCAACTGGTGATCGGTTTTTCCGCCGCCGCCGTTACCTACGGCATCGGCCATTTGGTGGGAATCGCGATTGATTAAGGATCAAAACGAATCATCGTCAGTGGTCACGCGATCATAGAGTGATTTAGCTGGGAAAGGCAGTTTCATATCCATATAATTTTCCGCGACCTCGTTGTGCGGATTGGCCAGTGTGAGAACAACCTTTCCCTGGTGTTCAAACAGGGAGCCCAACCCCGTCAGCAGCGACGCAAACAAGTCGATGGAGCGAGCGTCTGTCCCTTTGTTGGTCAGCTTCACTCGCCAGGAACTGGCGGCGCCATAGAGAGCGAAGTCTCGGCAACCTCTACCTCGAGCGTCGAGTCGACCGGCCCTTGAAATCAGCATCCGTCCCGTGAAGCCATCGCATCGGAGTAGATCAATGTTTGATCGCCGGGGCCGTCTTTAAGCCGCAGCGCGAAAAACAGCTTTGCCATCTTCGTCATTTTGGCTCCAATACTTCCAAATCCGCAGCGCGATCTTCCGGCCAAACCCGTACTGCCAGACGCTCTCCCTGGCGATAGGCTCCTTCCACAACCGTCTGCCCCGGGGCATGCAGCCGAAACTCCACATTCCAATCTTTCGGCCATGCCGCAAACAGATGAATCTTCCCATCATCGCATTGCATGAGCATTCTTTGGACCGCGATCATGCCGACCCCGCCGTGGTCCTGGTCGGGAACCCAGTCGAAGCCATGACCGCCGCTATCCCACATGGCGGGAAAGCGGCTCTTGGCGTGGTACTGTCCAAAGATGCTGGTAACACAACGTTTGGCTTCGTCGCTCAGCCCGAGCAACGCGGCATCAATTGCATCCTGCGTCCAGCAGCCGACGATCTTGACCAACCTGTCGTGATACGTCGCCACTCCGCGATCCAACTCGGGCTTGCCCACGCCATACAGGCGGTAAGGGAAGACGGCGTAGAGTTCGGGGTTTTCCCAGTTGTAATTCTGGTCGTACATGAGCGCTGGCAGGATGATCTTCTTGCCTGTCCAAAACCAGCTCCGCGTCGGCAGCGGTGGCAACATCGCCCGGTATTCACGGCAGAACGCCGCATCCGCTTCACTTAGCAGCCCTTTGCAGCTCAACAGCCCGTCGAGCACCCACATCAGCCCCGCAATGTCGGGCGTGGGGTTCACCGCATCCTGCCAGGTCTCCAGTGACTGCGAGGGGCTGAAGCGCACCCGGCCGTGCTCGTCGCGTTGGGTGTAGTAGCCGCGGTAGAACCGCAGCACCTCTATCGCGAACGGCACCGCCCGGTCACGAGCGAACGCCTCGTCGCCGGCAAACGCGACATAGTCGAGCATGATCGACGCGATCTCCAGCGAGCCTTGCCAATATCGGCGGATATAGGTGTTCTCGGTGAGGCCCGGCGCCAGATCGGCCGGCCGGGCGTAGCCGTAGTTCTCGGTGTTGCAGGTGCCGAAAATCGTCATGGTCTCGGGGAAGATTGCCCCACACGAGCCCAGTTGCTTTGCCCGCTCCCGTGCTACCGGCAGGTTGTTCCAGTAAAGCTCGAAGAACGGTTTCATCAGGTCGAAGTCGCCGTCCATCAGCATCGGCCAGTAACTCAGCCGCGTGTTCTGAATCCAGTAACTCCCGCCCCAGAGACGGTAGTCTGGCCCCCAGGCTTCATCTTCGTGCGCGGTAGTGAAGATGGAGCCATTGAACTTGATCGGAAACCGCCCCCGGCCCGAGCAGGCGTGCATGTAACGTTGGAGCTGATACCCCCGGTTAACGACCTCGGCCTCCGGCGCGCCGCTGATCCGCACCCAACTCCGCTGCCAGAAGTCGGCCCACCAGCGCTGGTGAGCCTGCTTGGCGCTGACGGTGCTCAATTGTTCCACCGTCACGCGCGCGGCCATGATCTGGTCGCGCCACACCTGGGCGTTGGGCGTCTGGGCCGTGTGGACGATGCAGGAGAGGTCAAATGCCCGAACGCCCTCGGCGAGGAGTTGTATTGAGGATGCTTTTTTCAGGCCCGACGCAAACATCGTCGCTCCGCTGGTCAGGCCCAGTAGCAGGTCATCAACCTTCCCACTCAGATGCGCCAAATCCTGCCGGCGCAGCGACTCTTCCACGGCAGAGCACTCATTGCGGTGATACCATGTAACCGCGTCGAGGTCTGAATCAACGATGGTGTCGGGATACTCGACGGGCTTCTCATAGTCGAGCAGTTGCATCATGTACGAGTGCGTTTCCTTGGGATTGGTCAGCTCACGCACCCCGGCACGCCAAAGCTCCAGCGATGCACACACGCCGATCGGCTTGTCCGATTTCGCTTCGAGGTGGATGACCGGATGATTCGCATCAACCCAGGCGCACAGCCGCAATTTTGCCCCTTCATCGCCCGCCTCAATGGTGACTGTACCTTTCTGGATGTCGAGTATCTGCCTGAAGCAGGTGCCGGCCCTAAAGGGGTTGTGATCGAAGTGAACCCGCACGCGACCGATCTTAAGCAACTGCTGATGCTCGCTGTAGGCGTCGGTCTTGGAGATGTAGAACAGCAGGTCGCCATCCTGCTCGACCCAAAGATTGATGCCGATGTCACCATTGCCAAGCGGCATGGAACCATAGGCGTTTACGCTCGGGCGCTTCCAGGTCAGTTGCGGGAAACGGTATTCATCATCCGGCATCTGTTCCCGATACGAAAACGTTACTGTGTTGTGATCACCCATAATGAAAACTGTCTATCGCATGCAGATCATTCGAACCTACGTTTTGCCATTCATGATACCGGCCAGGCACAATGAAACGACAGCGAAAATGCCAGCCAGGCAAGCGGCAACCGCAGGACGCCCTAACTTCTGGCCCAGCAGCACGCGCCCGGCCAGTAATACCAACACCAGCGGCGCTGCCGGTGTAACAGGTAACACCACTACTGCGGGCATATGTGGCCAATTCTCATTCATAGCGATGTACTCTAATTCGATCCATTAACCTGATGCAGCGGCCACATAAATGGCCTGTTCCCTTCCATAACGATCAAGGGTGATGCAAGGCTCCGCCGGCCATAGTCGATCTCTCATTTCATCGCCGGAAAGCGCCTCCATTACTCCCAGACAATAAATCCAAAATGTTGGGGAAGAATCTCCGCTTCGCTGGGAAGATCGCTGACGATGGCCGTATTGGGGTTGAACAGGTACGACCGCCGCTCCGTCAGCATCCCGCCGGCGTTGCTGAAAAGCACGCCCATGTCGCCGCGAAGTTTCAGCCCAGCCGCGGGCTGAACGCCCAGCGCCCCCAGGGGAATCTGCACTTCACAGACGTAGCCGTCTTTCGTTGCGCGAAACGCCATCTGGACATCTTTCACAGGTTCGACTGAGTCCATGGTGATCTGGCGCACCGGAGACACGAAAGGCACTTTCTTATCCGCCGGCGCACCGGGAACCACCGGGCGATAAAGCATGGCTATTGCCGGTTTGTCATTGCCTGGAGGGACCATCAGCAAGCGTAAGTCGCCAGCGACTGGCTGCTGGCGATTGGCCGGTTCGGCCGGGCCGAGCATCAGGTCCACCGCATCGCCCTGCTTGAAGAGCGTATTCTCGTCGCCTTGCCCATTTTTCATCGGCGAGTCATCGCGCACCTCATAAAGCAGATAGAGATTGCCCCCGTTGTTGAGCGCGGCGACGGTGGCGACGGTGCTGTCACCGACTTTGATGGCGCTCCGTGGAACCCCAATCCAATCGGAAGAGTAGCCGTCGATATTGGGTGCGTACATGTTC
>JBBQBE010000056.1:0-21226 GCA_038317225.1 Tepidisphaerales bacterium
AGCCGTAATGGGCGCCATACCCGAAAAAGGCCACCCGATGGACGCAGTTGTTTTGAATGAGCAGGCCGCTGCTGCCCTCGTCGGGATAAATCCCCTGGCCGCCGTAATGGTAGCTGGAAATATCGTGGACGTGATTCCCGATCACGGTCGAACCCGGCTGCACGCCCAACGAATAGATTCCGCCGTTGTCGGATAGCACCCGCCGGTGGTTGATATGGTGGATATGATTATATTCGATACGGTTATCCCAGGTGCGGGTGGGCGCATAGCCCCAAGACCAGCCGAAGGAGATGCCGGTATAGGCAAAGTGGTGAATATGGTTGTGTTGAATGCGGTTTTGTCCGGCGTTGCCAATCCAGATACCCACGGCGCTGGGATAGACGTGCCCGCCATCGTGCAGGTGGCAATCGGCCACTGTGGCGGCCATCGGCCGCAACCAGCGCGGATCAGGCTTAAAGCCCTTGCCTACCTCTGCACTATGGACACGCAAATCCTCATGGCCAATTTTAACCGCCCCGGCCCCGAGGTCGCGGATGGTGCATGCGGCAATGACATTGGCCTGGCATCCCGCCAACATTGCCACGCCGTAACCGGCGCAGTGAGCCACTTCACAGCCATACAGCACGCAGTGTTCGGCGCGATCGAATATCACGGCACCGGGAACGTCAAAGGCCGCCTGCACCGTGCCGCAGTTGTCGGGTGTGCGCGACCATTCATTGTGCGCCAGGACCAGGTTTTCCAGGACCACATCGTCTACGGCAACGGTTGCCAAGCCCTGAAAGCGAATCACTTCCGCCAATCGGGGGGCCACCACCTCAACCGTGTCGGGTGTTTCACCGGGCAGCGGCAGGTAGGTGAGCAGCCCGGTGGGGCGATCCAAATACCATTCGCCCGGCTCGCTCAGGGCCTCGCCAACGTTCATCAGATAGAAGCGGGCGAATTTGCCGCTTTCGTCAACCAAGCTGCCAATGGACTTGGTATGGAAATGCACCACGCGGCGCGCTTCATCCAGCTTCTTGATATGGTGATGCGTGTCGAACCACAACTGATAGGTGATTAGTCGCACATCGGCCAGATTATTAAAGCGGTGGATGGACCCCTCGGGGTATTCGGCGCGATCAGGCCCGGTCATCCAGTTCATCCCGGTATCAGGCTGGCCATCAAGGCCACTGAACTGGAAAAAACCGCTCTTGGGCAGTCGCGGGCGACTACGGCGTTGGCCATTGACCCATAATTGCGTGAAACTCGACGATTCGTCGTCCACCTGCGGCAACTGAAGCGTCCAGGCGGGATGGCCCTGATGCGTGCCCACCATCCAGCCCGTCAAACGCCGACCGCCACTGAAAATGGGTCTGTCGCCGGGCGCGGCGCTCCAGCGTTGGCCGTTGTCAGCGGGGGTAAAGGTTAGCGTGGCATCCAGTTCATAAGTGCCACCATGAACAATGACCTGCACCGGGCCTTTGATTTTACGCGCCAGTGCCTGAGCGCGGCGCGGTGTGGCCACGGGCTTGGCGCTGGAGCCATCGCCACGGTCGCTACCATTGGACGAAAGATGTATCTGTTGCAGTCGGGGCATATCAATCCTTATAGTTGTGTCGTGATCGTGGCTTGTTCCCAGCAACGCCAAGTTGGACGCACCGCGCCATATTAGGCTTGAGGTTGCCGCCGCAGCCGCCGCTTTCCGCGGCTGCCCAAGTTTTGGCGGCTTGAATCACAGACTATATCGTTTGACCAACGATAGCGTCAACGCGTCATGCGCCAGGAAAAATGCCGGCCCCAAGTGGGCTTGACGCCGGGTTTTCCGCCGCTTGAGAATGTGCCCGCCGCGCCCTATTCTTGATTTATGCAACCTGCCAGCCAGCTTCCCTCTTCGCCGGTGAATTTGTGGCCCGACGACGCCGATCATCTGCTCAAGGCCGCGGATATGCCGCGTTTGACTTTCTATCCCGCCGCCGAGCCGACCGGGGCGGCGGTGATCGTGCTGCCGGGCGGGGGGTATTGGTGTCTGGCCGACCATGAAGGCGAGCCGGTGGCGCGGTGGCTTTCGTCGCTGGGGATTCACGGCATCGTGCTCAATTACCGTCATCGACCGGACTACGCTCATCCCCATCCGCTCAACGATGCCCAGCGAGCGATTCGCCAGGTGCGCCATTACGCCGGCCAGTGGGGGATTGATGCGGCGCGGATCGGCATTTTGGGGTTTTCCGCCGGCGGGCACCTGGCGGCCACCGCCTCCACGCTCTTTGAGCCGGCCAATCCCCAGGCCGCCGACCCCCTGGATCGGCCCGGCAGCCGACCGGACCTGAGCATCCTGCTCTATCCGGTCATCACGCTGGAAAAACATCCCACCCACGGCGGCTCACGCCAGGCGCTCTTGGGCAATGCGCCGGCGGCGGACCTGCTGCGGCGGATGTGTCCCGAAGAGCAGGTAACGGCGCAAACTCCTCCGGCGTTTTTATTTCATACCCTGGCCGATGATGGGGTGCCGATGGAAAACAGCCTGCTTTACGCGGCGGCGTTGCGCCAAGCCAAGGTGGCGTTTGAATTACACATTTATGAGCGCGGCAATCACGGCGTGGGGTTGGCGGCGGAGGATGCGCAACTGCATACCTGGCCGCTGCTATGCGGTAACTGGCTGAAATTGCGGGGTTTTGCCCGCGCATGAGCGGCTGGTTGAAGCGCACGCCGACGGCGGGTTGCGCAATGCCGACTTGGTATTGGTGATCACCACCGTTTCCCACAGGTCGATGCTTTCCAGCTTGTAGCGGTAATCGACTTCCACACCGGTGCGCGCGATCAGGTCATTGAGCGCCAAATCGCTGCGCCAGCCCAGCTTGGTGCAAAGGGGGCAGAGCCATTTTTCCAGCAAGGCCACGAAGCGATTGGTGGATTGAAAGTGGTTGACGATGACGATGCGGGCCTGGGGTTTGGCCACGCGCTGCGCTTCTTGAATCAGTTTATACGGATCGGAGACGACGGTGATCACGTGGCTGATGAACACGTGATCGAAACTGTTGTCCTCGAAGGGCAGTTCCAAAGCGTTGGCCTGATAGAGCGTTACGTTATTCAATTGCCGCTGATTGATCCGCTTTTGCGCCTGCACCAACATGCCCGCCGACAGGTCGATGCCGATGATCTTGCCGCGGCGGGGGTAATATTCCAGCGAGGCCCCGGTGCCGATCCCCAAGTCCAATACCACGTCGGATTCGCCGATATTCATGTGCCCGATGGCTGTGGCGATGCGCCGCCGCACCAGCCGACCAAAGGTTACGTCGTAAAACTTGGAATGAAAATCGTAAATCAGCTTGGTGCTGGCTTCCTGCATCATGGGCGCATCTCACAAGATCGTTC
The DNA here is from genome assembly GCA_038317225.1 of Tepidisphaerales bacterium. Classification (GTDB taxonomy): domain Bacteria; phylum Planctomycetota; class Phycisphaerae; order Tepidisphaerales; family Tepidisphaeraceae; genus JBBQBE01. The sequence goes on from JBBQBE010000056.1 coordinate 3,352, forward strand.
GGCCGCGGCGATCCATCCCGCCGCTACACACCAAATTATCCGCCCAGAGGTGATTTGCCAATAGCATTTGCGCGGCGTGTCGCTAATTATTGCCAACAGGCGATCGAAGGCGATTGCTCTATAGCATGTCGCCGCCCGTACCGCGTCATGCCACCGCCCGTTCCGCACCTACATGAAAAGCGCGGACGAAACCGCCGATCCGCCATCGGCGCATCGCAATTTGGGGTCCACTGACATCGCCGATATAATTGCACGACGATGTTACTGGCCAATCAGCAGACTGGTACCCTGTTCGGCGAGGAGGCGATTACCCTCCGCGGTCGGCGTAATGGGAAAAATGGCGACAACAATAAGCTGGCCGCGTCGGATCGCGCAGCCCATGCGTGGTATCGTTTCGTTTTGTCCTATCCGCCGCATCTGGTTCGCCATTATTTGGAAGAATTCCGCGTGCAGCCAGGGCAGGTGGTTTTAGACCCGTTTTGCGGCACGGGCACGACCGTTGTTGAGTGCCGTAAGCAGGGGATTGACAGTATCGGAATTGAAGCCAATCGGATGGCCCATTTCGCCAGCGGTGTCAAAGTGGACTGGCGTCCGCAGCCCGATCAACTGCTGGCCCATGCGCTGGAGGCGGGCGATGCGGCCGGCCAAAGACTGGCGGACGACGGCCTGTGCGACGCGCCCGGCGATGGTCCAGCGCCCAGCCGCCTGCGGAGTCTTTCCCAAGAGCGTATGCAATTACTGCTGGGCAATTCCATCAGCCCGATCCCGTTGCACAAGGTTTTGGTGTTGCTGGATGAAATCGACAAGCGGCCCGGTGCGTTTAACGATCACGAACGTCTGGCGCTGGCCCGCGCGGCGGTTTTTCAGATTAGCAATCTGCATTTTGGCCCAGAGGTGGGCGTGGGCAAGCCCAAAACCGATTGCGCGGTGATCGCGCCCTGGCTATCACACATCCACGAAATGGCAGAGGATCTCCCGCAACTGCAAACCCTGCCGGCGGCGTCGGCGACAATGCATTGGGCCGATGCGCGCCAAGTGGGAACGCTGCTCAGCCCCGGTTGCGTGGATGCGGTCATCACTTCCCCGCCGTATCCCAATGAGAAAGACTACACGCGCACCACGCGGCTGGAATCGGTCCTGCTGGGCTTTTTGCATACCAAGCAGCAATTGCGGCAGATGAAGCACCAGTTGGTCCGCTCCAACACCCGCAATGTATACAAGGGCGACAGCGATGATCGATTTGTCCAAAACAACGCCGAAGTGCAACGTATTGCCCAGGAGATCGAACGGCGGCGGATTGAACTGGGAAAGACCAGCGGTTTTGAGCGGATGTACGCGCGCGTAACCCGGCAATATTTCGGCGGAATGGCCAGGCATTTGTCCGAATTAAAGAGCGTGTTGCGTCCCGGAGCGCAACTGGCCTACGTGGTCGGAGATCAGGCATCATACCTGCGCGTGATGATCCGCACCGGGCAGATTTTGGGCGCTATCGCCCAGTCGCTAGGGTACGAACTGGTGAAGATTGACCTGTTTCGCACGCGCCTGGCCACGGCCACCCGGGAACAATTGCGGGAGGAAGTGGTAGTGCTGCGCTGGCCGGGGCCTACCGGACGGCGAGAAAACATCCCCCGCCGCTTGGACGATCATCTATGAGCAACACCAATCGCTATTCATCGATCATTGCCGCGATATTTAATCGCCATTACCGAAAAGGTTTGCATACATTCGAGTTTGAGCGATCGGAAATAGAAACCATCGCCGCGGAAATGGGCGTTAAACTGCCTAAGAATATCGGCGACCTCATTTACTCATTTCGTTATCGCAATGATCTGCCCGCGCAGGTGCGGGCGACGGCCGCCAAGGGCATGACATGGCTGATTCGTCCCGCCGGTCGAGGGCGATATCGTTTTGATTGCGGCCCATCGCTTTGCCTGCTGCCGCGACAAGGACTGGCCCAAACCAAGTTGCCCGACGCCACGCCGGGCGTGATCGAGAAATACGCCTTATCCGATGAACAGGCGCTGCTGGCGAAAGTACGCTACAACCGTCTGATTGATATTTTTACCGGATTGACGTGCTATTCATTGCAAAATCATCTGCGAACGACGGTCCCGGGCATGGGACAAGTTGAAACCGACGAGTTGTATGTGGGCCTGGACCGGCGGGGCGCGCAGCACGTTATTCCGGTGCAGGCCAAGGGTGGCAAAGACCGCTTGAGCATCGTGCAAATCGAGCAGGATTTTGCGATGTGCGCCGCCAAGTTTCCGCAATTGATTTGCCGCGGCGTCGCGGCGCAGTTTTTGGAAGATTCTCTGATTGCGCTATTCGCCTTGGAGCAGACGAGCAAAGGGGTGCAAATTTCCCAAGAAGCGCATTATCGGCTGGTGCCGCCCGAGCAGATCAGCGCGGAAGAACTTCTGGCCTATCGGCAACGCGCCGGGATAACCGCCTGATGCGGCGGCCAGCGGCCAGCGGCCAGGCGGAGGCGGAGGTCATTGCTCGCTGGCCGGTTTTGCATTCTAATTGACGTTGGCCGCGGGAGTGGCGAAATTGGCAGACGCGCGGGATTTAGGTTCCCGTACCGAAAGGTTTGGGGGTTCGAGTCCCCTCTCCCGCATGGTTTTATCCTGGGGTATATGATGAAAAAAACAACCCTTTTGGCAATGGCCGCGGTGTGCTGCGGCGCTTGGGCTTCGGCGGACACCGTGTGGATCGAAAGCGGGGCCGGCGGAAGCCTGGAAATCCCCCGCGTCAAGATCACCAAGATCGACGATGCGGCGGTTTACTTCGCCACCAGTTCCGGCACCGAGGGCAACCGCGAACTGGAGCGGGTGCTGCGGCTGCAAATCGACAACGAGCCGGTTTTTTCCGCCGCCGAGGAGGCCTTCGCCAGTGAAAAATGGGAGGAGGCGACCGACGGATATCTTAAAACCATGCGCACGGCCACCAAGGATTGGATGAAAAGTTGGTCCGAGCGGCGACTGCTGACCGCGGCCAACAAGGCCAAGCGTTTTGATGCGGCGGTGGTGGCGTACATTCCATTGCTGCTGGCCCGTCCCGACGAGGCGATCAAGAGCAAGCCCACGCCCCCGACGGATAAGAAATCTCCGCAGTTTACCGTCGCGGCCCAGGAGCTTTCCCGCGCCCTGGCCAGTGGATCGCTGAGCACCGAGCAGCGCACGGCGCTGCTTTCGATGCAACTGGACGTGGAGCGGGCACGGGGCAATCTGGATGAGGCGGGCAAAATCGGCGAGGAGCTGATGAAGCTCAATCCCAACGCGGCCAACGACCCGGCCAATGCCCAGGCCATCGCCGAAGCCCGGCTCAGCCGCGCCCGCCTGGCCCTGGATACCAAAAATTACCCGCAGGCCCTGGCCGAAATCAAGGCTGGCGAGCCGATATTTATCCTGCCCGGCCAGCAGGCCGACGCCTTGTATTACCGCGCCGAGGCCCAGCGCGGTTTGCTGGACCAGTCGCCGGATGACAATGCCTTGAAGGATGTGGCCCTGGCGTTCATGCGCGTGGTAACGGTCGCCAAAAATCTGCCCGATAAGCGGCATATGGGCGAAGCGCTTTTGGCCGCTGCCCAGTTGATGGAGCAGTTAAAGGAACCGGCCGTCGCCGCCGGATTGTATGCCCAGGCCGCCGAACAGCTTAAAGGCGCCCAGGCCGAGCAGGCCAAGGCCGCCGCGGCGCGATTGAAGCCGGCGGAAAAGACCAACCCCTGATGAAGAACGTTTCACCAACAACCAACACGGACAAACATGTATAAAGTTCTGCGTAAATATAATCGCAAATTGTTGGCCGTCTTTTCCGTCGGCCTCATGGTCGCCTTTATCGTTCCCTCGGCCTATAAGTACGGCCGCGGCGACAATATGGCCCTGGGGACCATCGGCGGCAATCAGAAATTGTATCGCGCCGACCTGGTCAACGGCCGGGGCGAATGGGAATTTCTCAAGCGCCATGTGATGGTCTTGCAGATGCTCCCGCCGGAGTACCGCGCCGCCCGCCAGAACCAAAGCCCTTATGACTGGGCGCCGATCATTTTACAGCTAGGCCCGGCGGCCACGCAGATCGAGCGTAACGCCGAACTGTATCCGCTGTTGCGTATCGAAGCGCTCAATATGGGCATCCGCATCAATCCCGAACGCATTGATCAGCTTCTTAAAAGCGAAGAGGTGCAACTGGTGGATGTGGACAGCGAAGACCCCCGGCAGTTGCAGAATTTGCGTCAGGCCCTTACCGGTTATTTGCTGATTCAAGAGGCGTTTCAACGCGCCCAGAGCGTGATCAAAATTTCCGCACCCTATCAGCAGCGCGAGCTGGCCCAGCGCTGGCAGGAGATCAAGCTGGATTTGGTGGAAGTGTCGGCGGCGGATTTTGCCGCCAAAGTCCCCGCTCCGACCGCACAGCAGCTCAAAGAGCAGTTTGAGCGCTTTGCCGACATGGCCCCCGGCCAGAGCGATGCGGCCCGCAATCCTTTCGGGTTTGGCTATCGCTACCCCGATCGAGTGAAATTGCAAACCCTCGCCGTGCGCCGCGAAGATGTGAAAAAGGCCGTGCGCGAATCGCGTTCGGCTCATCGCTGGGAAGTGGACGCCGCGGCGTATTACGTGCAGCATCCCGAGGAATTTACCGCGTCCACCCAGCCGGCCAGCGGCTCGGAAATGACTTTAGGCCCCACCAGCGTGCCGGCCAGCGCCCCGTCCACCGCGCCGACCACGCGGCCGTTTGCCCAGGCCTCCGAACAGATCATCGAGAAATTGCAAAAGCCGCTGATTGATCGCCTGCAGCGCGATATATTCGATCGCATCACCACGCTTTTGGCAACCGACTGGATCAGCTTTTCGCGTCAGTCCGCCACCAGCGCCCCGGCCACAGCGCCCAGCAGCTCCCTGGGTGTGGCTTACGGAAGCTATGACTATTTCAAGGCCTTGGCGGACTTGATGCAAAGCCAGTTTCATGTGCGCCCCGCCCTGGTGGATGAACCGCAATGGCGCTCGGCCCAGGAACTGGAAAATTTTGGCGATATCAGCGGTGCGGTGGCGGGAAATATCCCCTTTGCCATCTATGCCACGCTGCAAGATCATCCCAACGCCCTCAAACCGCTTCAGCCCTCCCAGCCGCTGCGCGATCAGGCGGGCAATGTGTACCTTTATCGCACCACGGCCTTTGATCCGGCCCATCGTCCGGCCAGTTTGGACCTGGTTGAAAAGCAGGTCGCCCAGGATGTTCAGCGCCAGGCGGCTTACCAGTTGGCCCGCGCCTACGCGGATAAATTATTGGAGCAAGCCCGCCAGTCTTCGCTGGCCGACGCCGCCAAAAGCGATGGTAAAAAAGTGATCACCACCGGCCTGTTCAGCGGCCGGGCGGGCGGGGCGGTGCCTATGTATCCGCTGCCGCCGGAAACCACCCCTTTGTTTGTTCAGCAGGCGTTTGATCTGATGAATCATATGACCAGCTCTGCGACCACCGGGCCGACCACCGCGCCGGCGGCCACGGCCCCGGCAACCACCACCCCCACGATCACCGCGGCCACCGCGCCAGCGGCACATGCCGCCACACTGGGGCTGATTGAATTGCCCACCGCCGACCGACTGGCCGTGGCCCAGGTGGCGCAGGTCCAGCCGTACTATGACTGGCAGACTCTCCCGCAGGCCCAATTGGGCGTCAGGCGCATGGTCGATGGGCAGTTCAGCAGTTTGCTATTGCGCGATTGGTTTAATTACCAGAACGTCGTCAAGCGGCTGGACTACCAGCCCACCGGCGACGGGCGCGGCAAAGGCCCGGATGAACCCCAGGAGCAACAAGGTCCGCCGCCGCCGCTGTTTTAGTTTTAGTTTTGCCACTGGCCGCGGTTCCATTGCTTTGTTGCTTCAAGGGTAGACAGGGCAATCGTGTTTGCCGGCTTGTCCCCTCGCCCGACAGGGCAGTTGCATGTGCCGAATTATCCCCTCGCCCGGTACTCCGGGAGAGGGCGAGGGTGAGGGCCGAGCGTAGGGGAAGCCTGTTTTTTCAGGAGATTCCAACGACTCCCTCCCAAGCCCTACGACGCCAGTACGCGGGCGCGGGAGTCAAAATCGCCATATGCGATTGTCTTGAAGGGCAGTACGAAAACGGCATTACGTTTCAATCGAAACGGTTTGCACGCCCGCCCAGCGTCCATCGGCCAGTTGCCCGATGAGGTATACACTGATTCTGCGTTTGCCCACGCGCCACACTTGCGGCTGGCGCAAGCGCTGGAGTAAAAAAGCGCGCAAGGCTTCCCACTGTTCGGCTTGATCCGATTGCGCCAACGGCTGGAAAAACGCCTCCATTGTTTGACCGACCATCGGGCTTTTGGGCGCATGTTGACCCGCCACCATTTTTTGCCCTGCTGACCCGGCACTGGCCGGCCAGACAAATCCCGTGCACGGCTCATCGGATTCACTTGGGTACAGCAACTGCCCACACAACGAAGTCAGCGCCGCTAAAAAGTCGTCGGCGGGCGCATCTTTTTCGGGCCGGTTACTCATGGGTTATTTCCTGGGGCGGGAGACTGGACTCGATGCGTCCGGGCGCATCTTCGCGGCCCAAGGCCCCGCGCCAGTCCAGCAGGTGCGCCGCCGCCGCCAGCAACAGCTCACCGGCAGTGGCCCACAGTCGCAGCAGGATCGCCAGAAATCCCAGAAAACCTTCCAGCGATTCGCTGTTGGCGGCGCTGGTGGAGGAGGCCACTTGCGGCAGCGCAAAACGCAACGTGGTCATAAACACAAACTCGCGCACGCCGATCCCGCCTGGGGTTACCGACCCGGCGGTAAATCCCACCGACCATGCCAGGCAATACGCCCCGGCGAGTATCCACCACTTTTGAATCGGCAGGTCCAGCACCGGGCGGGTCAGCACCCACACCGCCAGGCTTTGCCATAGCAAGCCCACAAACGCCCACACCACCAGCCCCACCAGCCGCCGGCCGGTGAGCCGTTGCGTAATCGGCGATTTTTTTAAGCGGCGCAAGATGCCGTTCATCGCGCTGTAGAAGATGCGCGGGTGCAGCACCAGCAGCAGCACCGGGACCATGACGATGGCCGTATGCAGCCAGGGCCGGGCTTCGGGACTGATTTTCCCGCCGTAAAATAGCAGGCAACTGACGGCCACCAGGATATTGGCCAGCAAAAAAATCGTCAGTTCCAATACCTGGCTGACGGAGCTGACGGCGGTGCTCAACCCGTAGGGTTTGGAAAGATACACGCGCCCGACCACCTGCCAGATCACCCCCGGCAGATAGCGGGCCAGTTCCGAAGCGCACCAGATGCGCGTCGCCGGACGAAAGGGGATGGGATGATGCAACCCCTTGAGAATCCAGCGCCAACTGGTGGAGCGAAATACCAGCAGAAACAGGGAAAACATCCCCGCCGCCAGGGCAAATCGCCAGGGGCTGGTCTGCATGATGCGGGCGCTCACCTGCGGCCAGTGCTTCAAAATCGGCCGCAATATCCAAAAGAATATCAGCGCCACCACCGCCGCGCCCGCCGCCCGCCGCAGCCAGGGGCGCACAACGGCCCACATCCAGCGCACCCGCTGATGATGCCGCTCATGAAAATCCAAAATATCCTCCCGCGGCAAACGCTGGGCCGTCAGCCGTCGCGGCGGCAGCAGCCGGATGCCGTGATGCCGCAGCCACGGGCGCACTTTTTTGCGCACCAGCGGCATCCACCTCAATAGTACATTGGCCAGTTGAATCCCCAGGCGCGACGCCAGCCAGAGGATCGCCGCCGCCAGTGCCAGCCAACCGAATCGCGACCAGGAATTGGGCACCCAGTCATGGAGCATGGGACTGCGCCGCAGGGCCAATATCGCCAGTGTCCCCAGCGGCAACAGCAGGCTGACGGCGGCACTGAAACGCCAGTAGCGGCGATGCCGCGGGTCCAGCTTTTTGCCGCGCAATACCCGCGCCGTCAAGCGGCGCTTGCCGGGGAAAGTAATCAGGGCAAACCCGATTAAAAACAGGGGAATCCCGCCGGGACCGGGTACCAGCGGCCCCACCACCAGCGATGCCAGAATCAGCAGCCACCCCAGCAAATTCTTAAAAACCAGCCACACATACGCCCCCAGGTCCGGACCGGGGGGAAAAGCGGGAGCGTCAGGCAAAGCGGAGGACTGGCTCATCATAAGCAAGCCGCGTATTTGAACCCAATACCGCCCAAGACGCCAGCGCTCAAGCGCACTGCGCCGCGGTCGCGGTGGGCGTGCCCACGGATTTTTGCATTTTGCACGGGTTCAGCAAATCGGCCTTCATGGCCAGTCAGAAGCCGGGCTTTTCGCTCGGAAACGGGGGAGCGCAAAAACCTATGGGCGATCCGCTCTCTGCGTCTGGGAGATCCTGCGTGAGATAGGTCTTTTCCTGAAAAACCGAAGCTCACGCAGAGCCGTAAAGCCGCGGAGAAGAGACGTGAATGTTGAGGGTTGAATGTTGAGTGTTGAATTTGCATTTTCAACAATCAACAATCCACGATCAACAATCCATAGGGCGGCCCTCCGCCCGTCCAACAATCTACAGTCAACAATCCACAATTAAAACGGCGGTAATCCGCCCGTTCCACTGTGACCTCGCAACCTCTGTGGCGAGAAATTCGATTTTGGCCACAGAGGCCACCGAGGCCACAGAGTGGGCGCGATCGCCGGATTCAACCGCCGCTGGATGGGGTTGAGACAGAGTACCCGTCGCTGTTTTTTAACTTTGGCGCGACGGCGGAAAGCGGCCCGCGGTGTTTTTCCCCTTGGGCGCGGCGGCGGCGGAAAGAGGCCCGTCGCTATTTTTCCACTTGGCGCGGCGGCGGCGGAAAGCGGCCCGCAGTGTTTTTTCCCTTGGGCGCGGCGACGGCGGAAAGAGGCCCGTCGCTATTTTTCCACTTGGCGCGGCGATGCCAAGGCTTCTACATTGCTATAAACCGCTAACCAGGAAATGGAACATGGAACAACATCGCATGCTAGGAAAATCGGATGTCCGGGTCTCGCCGGTGGTCTTTGGGGCTTGGGCCATCGGCGGGTGGATGTGGGGGGGCAACGACGATCAAGAGGCTTTGGGGGCCATCGCCGCGTCCATCGATCACGGGGTCAATACCATCGACACGGCGGCGATCTATGGCATGGGCCACAGCGAGGAACTGGTGGGCCGGGCCATCGCCGGGCGGCGCGACCAGGTGTGCATTCTCACCAAATGCGGGATGCGCTGGGACACGGAGCAAGGTTCGGACCCCTGGCCGCAAAAGGACAATGCGGGCAAGGAGGTGGTGATTCGCAAAAATGCCCATCCGCAGAGCATTCAGTGGGAATGCGAGCAGAGTCTGAAGCGTCTGAAGATTGACATGATCGATCTGTACCAGATTCACTGGCCGGACGTGAGCTGCCGGCCGGAGGAGTCGATCGCGGCGATGGAAAAATTGCGTCAGCAGGGCAAGGTGCGGGCGATTGGCGTGTGCAATTATGATGTGCAGTGGCTCCAGCGGGCCAGTTCCGTGGCGACTGTGGCCAGCAACCAGCCGCCGTACAGCCTGTTGCAACGCAATATCGAGAAGGAGATTTTGCCCTGGTGCCGGGAGCATGAGGTGGGCGTGATTGTCTATTCGCCGATGGAGCGGGGGCTGTTGACGGGCAAGGTTACCGAGGATCGGGAATTTGCCCCCGGCGATCACCGCGCCAAGCATAAATATTTCACCAAGGAAAATCGGCGGCGGGTACTCGATGCGCTGGAAAAGATTCGCTGCGTTACCGAGGCGCACAACGCCAGCTTCGCGCAGGTGGTGGTGAACTGGACGATCCAGCAGCCGGGGATCACCGCGGCCCTGGTGGGGGCGCGCAACGCCGAGCAGGCCGCACAAAACGCCGGGGCCATGAGTTTTACGCTCAGCGCCCAGGAGCGGGCGGCGATCCGCGCGGCGTTTGATGAGTCGGCGCGGGTGATGAATCAGGCGTAACCCCCGGGCGCGGGGGCATGATGATCAGGCCGCGGAAGCTTGGTGCCGGGGCGATGCGTCCGTCGCCAGATGGCGCCGCCGTCGGCAGTGCGGTCAAGTGCGCGGCGCTTGCGGCCAGTCGGCCGAGGGCTGGTAGGCGTAGAACGAGGGGCTTTGGGGAATCACTAACATATACAAATATTTCCACCACTCGACCCTCACCCTACCCTCTGCCGGAGTACCGGGCGAGGGGATATTCTGGTAAATGCAATGACCCTGGGGGCATGGAGATTTGCTGGCGCACTGCATGTGCCGCTGCGATGCGTCCGCCGCCAGATGGCGACGCCGTCGGCAGTGCGGTCAAGTGCGCGGCTCTTGCGGCCAGTCGGCCGAGGGCTGGTAGGCGTAGAACGAGGGGCTTTGCGGATTGAGCGCTTCGGTCAAGCGATCGGCGCCCAGGGACATTTCTGCCACCACCGGCCAGTCCACCGCCGGGGCCGCGGGGGCCGCCGGGGCCGCGGCGGCGTCGGGGGTCGCGGCCGCGTCGGCATCGGGCGGTTGCACTTGCAGCGGCGCGGTAAATCGCCAGAGGCGGTCGGCCAGTTGAGCTTCGATGATATGGCGGCCGAGAGTTGGCCCCGGCTCGATTAAGACGTGAGTGCGTTTTTCGGTCCCCAAATCCAGCAGCACCGATTGGAGGCAGATGCCCTGGCGGCATAGTTTGGCCGGTTGCAATTGCACGCCGGCGGCCTGGAGCCGCTGGGCCTTTGGGGCTTGTTTTTCCAAGGCCTCGGCGGCGCAGTAGAGGCGCAGGGGAATTTGTGCCGCGGACTGGACCAGGCGCGACTCCAGCGGCAAGCGCAGCCAGCGATCCAGCACCACGCGCAAGGGCTGGCGGGGCGCCTCACCGGTGGCAGCGGCACCGGCGGCGGGGCGCGCCGTCAGCAGCGGATCATCGCTCAGGGCGGTGCCGATGCCGATGAGGATGGCGTCGCAGCGGCCGCGCAACTGGTGCATGGCCGCCAGCGATTGCGGGCCGCTGATGGCCAGCGGGCGCGGGCCGGGCAGACCGAGTTTGCCGTCGGCGCTTTGCGCCCACTTGAGGGTTACATACGGCTGGTTACGCAGCGTCAGGGAAAAAAAGGGGGCATTGAGCTGGCGGCAGTCGTTTTCCAACACGCCCACCACGCAGGCAATTTTCGCCTCCCGCAGCATGGCCACGCCCCGGCCGTTGACCAGCGGATTGGGGTCCAGACAACCGATCACCACGCGGGCGACCTGGGCCGCGATCAGCCGCGGCGCGCAGGGTGGAGTTTGTTTTTTTTCGTGGCAGCACGGTTCCAGGGTTACATACGCGCTAGCGCCCCGGGCGCCGCCGTCGGGCAATTGGGCCAAGGCGTTGGCTTCGGCGTGCGCCTGGCCGTAGCGCTGGTGGAATCCCTGGCTCAGCAGCTTGCCGTCGCGCACCAGTACGCAGCCGACCAGAGGATTAGGCTCCACCCAGCCGCGGCCGTGGCGCGCCAGCGTGAGCGCTTGACGCATCCAGTGGATATCCTCGGCGGCAACGTTCATATGACGGAGCTTTGCCGCTTGGCGGCGGCGTCAACCGGCTGGAGGGAATCGAAAAAACTGTGAATCAGCATATAGCCCATGCCCACGCAGAGCATGGAGTCGGCGACGTTGAATATCCAGGGAAACAAATGCGGCCAGCGCGGCAGGGCATGGATCATGTCGCGCACGTAGCCGTAGACGGCGCGATCGTACATATTGCCGATCACCCCGGCCATCAGCAGGCCCAGGACGATCTGGTAGAGCCGCCGGCGGCCGCTATGGGCAAACAGCCACACCAGCACCCCGACGGCCAGCAGTGAGACGATCAAAAACACCCCGCGATAGCCCTGGCCCAGGCCAAAGACCGCGCCGTGGTTGCGGGTGTAGGTGAAGCTGAGCCAGCCATCCCACAGTTGGTAGTCATCTCCGTCGGCCAGGTGGCTGACGGCCAGCGACTTGGTCCACAGATCGGCCGCGACGCCCGCAAGGGCGGTCAGGCCCATTCGCAGCAGGGCCGCGGGGCAACGCAAGGGAGATGGGAAAACAGGGTTCATCAGTCCTGCAAGCGAATCGACGGCCGGCTCATGCCCTTTTCCATGCTGCGGGCTTGTTCGATGGAAAATCGGGCCCACGGCTGGGCTTCGAGGCGGGCTTTGGAAATCGGCATGCCGGTTCCCTCGCAGATGCCGTAGGTTCCATCGACGATTTTCTGCAATGCGACGTTGATATCGCGGAGCAGGTTGCGGTCTTTTTCGACCAGGCCGAGGGTAAATTCCTGTTCGTAGTTGTCGCTGCCCATATCGGCCATGTGGATCGGCAGATTGGAGAGATTGGATGATCCTCCGCCGCGCAGGGCCTCGGTCTCCATGTGGCGCACATCGCCGAGCAACTCGCGGCGCTTGGCCAGGAGTATCTCACGGAAGTGGGCCAGGTCTTTAGCGCCCAGTACGCTGGATTTTTTGGCCAAGGCGGCGGGCGCGGGGGTTTCGGCCTTAACGGGCACCACGGCCTTAGCGGATTTTTTGGCGGATTTGGCCGGGGCCTTGGCCGCGGCGGCCGCGGCGGCGGCTTTGCTCTTGGGTGAGGCGGTGATGTAAGTCGCCTTCACGGGTTGGGGGTTTTTCTTGACGTTTTTAGCGCCGGAGGTCTTGGCGGCACCGGGTTTTTTAGCTCGGGGGGAGGTTTTGGCCACGATCGGTCTGACTCCTTTCACAAGCAACTTCACACATGCGCGGCTGGAGGAACCAGGAGCAACCTGAAGGCGTCCGCCACCGGATCGCGCATACAACACGCCCCGGCATGAGTGCCGCACTTTAGCCCGGTCAAGATACGGGTTAAAGTCGCGATTGTCAATTTTTAATTCGGCTACAAAAAGTCAAAAGTCAAAACTCAAAACCGCGCGTGCGGGGTTTGTTGGCCAAGAGTATATGCTGATCGAACCTTGGGAATAGCGCGTGCGGCAGATAGGATGGGGGCAAGTGTTTGATTTTACACGAGGTTCGGATGCCCAAAAGTGATCTGCCCTTTGGTAGCGAATTTTCGCCATCGCAAATCAGTTTGCGAGGCGTGTTGGAATCGGCCAAGCGGCATGAGGGAGATTCGCGGGGGTTGGAAACGGCATTGCTGGACCAATATTTTGCCGAACACCAGACCAGCGATTACAACAAGCGAAAGTTGGCGAATAACTGCAAGTTGGCAATGATTGCCTATGGGCTGATTGATCGCCAAGCCAGGTTGACGCCGCTGGGCCAAAAGCTGTATGGGCAACGTGAAGAAGACGCGATATCAATTGCCGAGTTGGCGCGGCATATCCTTAATAATCTTCACGGCATCATCTTGGTTCAGTGCGTATTGGATATGCAGACGGGGGCTGAAACCGTTGACCTGGAGAAGTTGCGGCAGTGGCTCGACGAACGTGGCATCCACTTTCCCAGAGGCGGCAAGCATCCGAGCATAATGCGGCTGTGGCTCGAAAAGGCGGGCGTCTTCGCTGGTGGCTGGCGGGTGAATGAAGCGCGGTTCAAGGAGGTTCTTGGCGTTTCCACTGATGAGATTGAAGCGCTCGCCACGCTGTCTCAAGAGCAGCGTGCATACCTCAAGACTCTGGCGAACATGGCCGGACCGGGGCCATATGCGTCGAACGACATTGAGAAGCTCGCCACCACGACCTACGGCATCCGATTTAGCGAGAAGAACCTTCCCAAGACGGTCCTCTACCCTCTCGAACAGGCCGGTTACATCGCGCTGGTACGGGGCACAAAGGACAAAGGTCGCGGGGCCAAGCCTTTCTTGGTGACGGCAACGGAGAAGGTGCAGGCCGATATCGTCGGGCCGCTGCTGCATCAGCTGGAGCAACAGACGGCCAGCGATCTTCGACCGCTGTTGCGTAAGCCGCTGGCGGATATCCTCGCCGACCTGAACGTTGAGGATCGTCATCTCCGGGGCTTGGCGCTGGAAGCGCTGGCGTTCAAGTTGATGCGACTCGTCGATCTTACCTACGTTGCCACCCGCCTGCGCGGAACGGCGACCGGTGGGGCCGAGGTGGACGTGATCTTCGAGTCCAGCCGCCTGGTCTTCTCCCGCTGGCAAATCCAGTGCAAGAACACCGGGCGCGTATCATTGGATGATGTCGCCAAGGAAGTGGGATTGACACACATGCTCAAGAGCAACGTGATCGTGATGGTCAGCACCGGAGAGATCGGCGCGGAGGCGCGGAAATATGCCAATAAAGTCATGGCCGATTCGAATCTGTGTATCGTTATGATAGACCGAGGGGATGTGCGGGAGATTGAGCGGAATCCGGCGACCATCGTGGATGTGTTCAATCGCGAGGCCAAACATGCCATGAAGATTAAAGCTATCGAGGTTTGACTCATGGAATACCAAGTGAAAAAGCTCATAAACGATGTTGTATACCACCGCACCAAATATGGGCGAATATTCCTTGGCAATGCGTTGGATGTATTGGAGCTGAATGTGGCACCGCGCTCGGTGGACCTGATCATGACCAGCCCGCCCTTTGGGCTGGTGCGAAAAAAGGATTACGGAAATGTTGACGCCAAGGAATACCTGCGATGGTTTCGGCCATTTGCTACTGCATTTAAGCAGGTATTGAAAGACACGGGCAGCTTGGTCATTGACATCGGAGGCGCTTGGAATGCTGGTTTGCCGACACGCAGCCTGTACCACTTCAAGTTGCTCATCATGCTATGCGAGGAATTTGGCTTTCATTTAGCCCAGGAATTTTACTGGTGGAATCCATCGAAATTGCCCACCCCCGCGGAATGGGTAACGGTTCGACGGGTGCGCGTCAAGGACGCCATTAACTGCGTGTGGTGGCTTTCCACTACGCCCTGGCCCAAAGCGAGCAATCGGCGCGTCTTGCAGCCTTATAGCAAAAGCATGATGGATTTATTTAAGAAGGGCTACAAGGCCATGAAACGCCCTTCCGGCCACACCATCAGCGACAAGTTCAAAACCAATAATGGCGCGGCGATTCCTCCCAACTTGATTGCTCTGGCCAATACTGAGAGCAACAGCGGGTATCTGCGCTATTGCAAGGCGCACGCTATCAAACCGCATCCGGCCCGCTTTCCCTCGCAATTGCCTGAGTACTTTGTGCGGATGTTGACGGATCCGGGGGATGTGGTTGTTGATCCGTTTGCCGGCAGTTGCGTAACCGGGGAGGTCTGCGAGCGATTGGGTCGCTCGTGGATTTGTTGCGAGATGATGCAAGACTATTGCAAGGGGGCCGTGGGGCGATTCGCATCGCAGCCGCCGATGCGGCAAAGCGTGATGCCCTGCGCTATTGACTTGGAGGCGCCGGCCAACCATTACAAAGTGCCCTTGCCGGGTTTGCTGTGGAATGGATGCGGCCAAGAGGCTTTGGCCGCCGATGGCGGGCGAAAAAGAGGTGTTAAGAAAAACGTGTTATGACAGTGCGCTCCCGGGGCGTTTACATTGTTCCCAAACGGCACTGGGCGTATGATCCGGCCATGCCCATTCGATTGATCGAGCAGGTTGGCCGGTCCACCACCGGGTCGCTGGCGGCGTTCGGGGACTTTTGGCGCTTTGTCGCCCAGACTTTTCTGTGGATGATCGCCGGCGGCTTGAAGTGGCGGAACCTGCGCCTGCTGTTTCCGCAAATGTATGAAGTGGGGGTCAAAAGCGTGCCGGTGATCGCCATTACCGGGGCGTTTATCGGCATGGTCATGGCCGTGGAAACCTACAGCCAGTTCAAAAGCATCGGCCAGCAAAACCGGCTGGGCAGCATTATCAACGTGTCGGTGGTCAAGCAGATCGGCCCGGTTTTGGCGGCGGTGATGCTGGCCGGGCGCGTGGGCGGGGCCTTGACGGCGGAACTGGGGACGATGAATGTTACCGAGCAACTGGACGCATTGCGGGTGATGGGGGCCGACCCGATCCGCTATTTGGTGGTGCCGCGGTTTGTGGCCTGCGTGCTGCTGACGCCGATTTTGACGATCTATTCCGACGTGCTGGGGATATTGGGCGGGTGGCTGATCGCGGTCAAAAGCTACGGCGTGCCCAATGCCCCGTACTGGCAATACTCGGCGGTGGGGGTGGGTTTGTGGTCGATGTTTGAGGGGATCGCCAAAAGCGCGTTTTTCGGCGGGGCGATTGGATTGATCAGTTGCTACAAAGGCTTTACCTGCGGATCGGGGGCCAGCGGAGTGGGCCGGGCGTGTACGGAAAGTTTCGTCGCCAGTTTTATCGCCATCATCATTTTTAATTTCTTTTTCGCGCAGTTGATGAAGGACTGGTACATCTCGCTGTACGGACTGCGGAGCGTATTCGGCTGATGAGCGAGCCACTGGTCCAACTTGAGGATGTACACAAGCGCTTCGGGCGGCTGGTGGTGCTCAACGGCGTAAATCTGTCGATTCCCGCCGGCCAGTCGGTGGTTATCATCGGCGCCAGCGGCAGCGGCAAGAGCGTGCTGCTCAAGCACATCGTCGGCCTGCTCAAGCCCGACAGCGGCAAGGTCTTTTACCAGGGCCAGAGGATCGATCAGCTTGGGGAAAAACAACTGGTGCCGATCCGCAACCAGTTTGGCTTTTTGTTTCAAATGGGAGCTTTGTTTGATTCGCTGAGCGTGGCGGAAAATGTGGCTTTCCCGCTGGTGGAACACTCCGATAAGTCTACCGAGCAAATCCGCCAGATTGTGGAACACAAATTGAAAATGGTGGGACTGGCCGGGACGGGCAAAAAGATGCCGGGGGAATTGTCCGGCGGGCAAAAAAAACGCGTGGCCCTGGCGCGGGCCATCGCGCAGAACCCGCGGGTGATCTTGTACGATGAACCGACGACGGGTCTGGACCCCATCCGCTCGGACGTGATCAACGAGCTGATTTTGAAATTGCAGCGGGAGATGAACGCGACCAGCATCGTGGTTACCCACGACATGAACTCGGCGTTCAAAGTCGCCGACCGGATCGTCATGCTGCACGAGGGAAAACTGGTTTTCGACGGCACGGTGGAGCAGGTTCGTTCCAGTGAAGACCCGACCGTCCGCCATTTCGTGCTGGGTGAGGCCAGCGCCGAGGAGATGGAGGCGTTAACTTGAAAGATGAATGTTGAATGTTGAATGTTGAATGTTGAATGTTGAATGGAAAATGGAGGATGGAGAATGGAGAATGGAGAATGGAGGATAGCGGATGGCGGATGGCGGATTGCAGATTTTTAAATGACAAGTAATTAAAATGCTGAAAGAGATCATTATATCCATACAGGCTTACGCCCATACACACCGTTTTATCATCAGGCATAAACTGTGGAAATGGATACTGATACCTGGTTTAATATATACGCTGCTCTTTTGTGCCGGTATTTACCTGTTCGTAGTTTCGAGCAGCGGCGCCATTGACTTTATGCTGCAAAAATCAGGCGTAGCCGAATGGATGGGAAAAATGCAAAACAGCTGGCTGAGTTTTTTATTGATCTTCGGCCAATTGATCCTTAACCTGGTATTGCTGTTATTTTATTTCTCTCTTTTCAAATACCTGTTCCTGATAATTGGTTCGCCCTTGTTTGCTTACCTGAGCGAAAAGACCGAAGCAATCATTGAAGGAAAAGATTATCCTTTTAGTTTTAAACAATTAATGAAAGACATAGCAAGAGGTATAAAACTGGCCCTGCGCAATATGCTCTGGCAAACGGTATATACTCTTTCTATTCTGATCCTCTCTTTCATTCCTGTTATAGGATGGGTAACGCCCTTACTTGCGCTGCTGGTTGAATGTTATTACCTGGGTTTTTCTATGCTTGATTACAGTTGCGAAAGAAATAAATTATCAACTTCGCAAAGTATTGGCTTTATAGGACGCCACAAGGGCCTGGCTATTGGCAATGGTATAGTTTTTTACCTGATG
>JBBQBE010000057.1:0-20899 GCA_038317225.1 Tepidisphaerales bacterium
GCGGCCTGTCCGATGGACCCCAAACCCATGTGCAAGCATTGTCCCAATCACTGCTATGCGCCGGAGTATCGGCTTAAAATTCAAGAGGTGATGCGTTACAGCGGGCGTAAGATGGTATTGGGCGGGCGTTTGGATTATCTGTATCATCTGTTTTTCTGACTTGAACCGGACGTTGTGCCATAGCGACCTATGATGAATACTGCCGAACCATCCATCTCCCCCCCGCTGCGACTGCTCTTTTGGGAGACCACCGAAGCCTGCAATCTGGCATGCATTCACTGCCGCAGGCTGGAGGCGGCCCGGCAGCGCGGCAGCGATGACCTGACCACCAGCCAGGCCGAGACGATGATTCGTTCCTTGCCGCAGGTGGGCAAGCCGATTGTGGTTTTTTCCGGCGGCGAACCGTTGATGCGCCCGGATGTGCTGGAACTGGCCACGCTGGCTGGCGGCCTGGGGCTGCCCACAGCGCTGGCGACCAATGGCACGATCATGGACCCGGCCCTGGCCGCCGCCGTGCTCGCTGCCGGGTTTCATCGCGTCTCCATGAGCCTCGATGGGGCGACGCGCCCGGTGCATGACCAGTTCCGCGGCATTGACGGGGCCTTTGAGGCCACGATGGCCGGCTACCGGCTTCTTAAAGAGGCTGGATTGTCCATGCAGATCAATACCACCATCGCCCGCCACAATGTGCAGCAGCTTGATGAGCTGTATCAGTTGGCGCTGGACCTGCGGGCCGATGCCCTGCACCTGTTTATGCTTGTGCCGGTGGGCTGCGGCATGACGCTGGATCGGTCCATCATGCTGGATGACGCGGAATACGAAACAACGCTCAACTGGATTTACGACCGTAGCCTGGAGGGCAAATTGCATCTCAAGGCCACGTGCGCGCCGCATTACTTTCGCGTCATGCGCCAGCGCGCCAAGGCATCGGGCTTAGCCATGCCCGCCGCGGCCCATCCCCATCGTTCCATGAGTGGATCACCAGGCGGGCAAGCATCCGGCCATCCCGGGGGATCCATGAGCGCCATGACCAAGGGATGCCTCGCCGGCCAGGCCGTCTGTTTTGTCAGCCATCGCGGCAAAGTATTTCCCTGCGGCTACCTGCCCTTGAGCAGTGGCAATGTGAAACATACGCCTTTGCCCGTTATCTGGCGGGAAGGAGTGATTTTTCAGGACTTGCGCGACGATTACAAACTGCAGGGAAAATGCGGCGTCTGCGAGTATAAAAAAGTATGTATGGGATGCCGCGCCAGGGCCTATGGCCAAGGTGCCGGTTTTCTTGGCGAAGAGCCTAATTGCTCGTATGAGCCGAAAAGAGCATCCGAATCACTGAGCGCCTGTGAATAAATTGAATTCGACCCTCGATATTTGCGTAAAAACGCCATTGTTTGGTCGCAAATCGTGATTCTTCCACAAACTCTGAGCCTTGCAAGCCGATCCCGGCGGCGAATCCCCCCAGCGTAAGCGGGCTTGACGATCGGTTGCCAGGTGCCGCGTTATTTCCAAATCTGCAACTCGGTCTCCAGGACGATCTGATTTTTGTCATACACTTTTTCTTTGATGATTTTTATCAGCCGCAACACATCCTCGGCTCGGCAACCGCTATGGGCGATGATGAAATTGGCGTGCTTTTCGCTCACTTGGGCCCCGCCGATGCGGAAGCCTTTCAGCCCGGCCTGATCGATCAAAGCGCCAGCGCTGAGGCCGCGGGGGTTTTTAAAGACGCACCCGGCATTCTTGGTGTTCAAGGGCTGGCTGTTACGCTTAAACATCCAGATTTCCTTGGTCTTTTTCATGATTCGCTCGGGATCTTCCTCCTCCAGTTCCAGCGTGGCCGAGAGAATGAAACGCGCGGAAATATTGGTGCTGCGGTACTCAAAAACCATATCGTCGCGCGTGCGGTCAAAAACCGTTCCCTCCTGATCCATCACGCGCACCGACTTGACCACCGCGCCGATATCGCCATATTTGCCCCCCGCGTTCATGCGCACCGCGCCTCCCATGGTTGC
Organism: Tepidisphaerales bacterium; assembly: GCA_038317225.1. Classification (GTDB taxonomy): domain Bacteria; phylum Planctomycetota; class Phycisphaerae; order Tepidisphaerales; family Tepidisphaeraceae; genus JBBQBE01. The sequence continues at coordinate 2,010 of JBBQBE010000057.1, forward strand.
CGGGATGCCCGCCAGACACTCAATTCCTTCCAAACCCTGACGAATGGTGCGCAGCACCAGCTTTTGCAGGTCCACTCCCGCCCCGGCCTCCACGCACCGCCCGTCATAACGCACGGTGCGCCAGGCCTCGGCATCCAGTCGAAAGACCGCGCCATTGACGCCCTCATCGCCCACCAGCAAATTCGCTCCCAGTCCCAGCACATACATGGCAATGGAATTCTCGCGGCAGCGGGCCACCGCCAGGCGCAACTGCTCGATACTCTCCGGTCTAATAAACCAGCGGGCCGGGCCGCCGATGCGATACCAGGTATGCAGCGCCAGCGGCACATTCTCGGCGACAATGGCCTCCATTCCGCTGAAAGGTTGAGTGATTTGCATATTCATGGTCGCATCCACAATCCACTTCCGGGTGCTACACCGCCTGACTGGCCAGGCACTGTTCGCCGGCCAAGTCCTTGCCGATCTGACACACATTGCCGGCGCCGACGGTCACCACCAAGTCTCCCGGGCGCACGGTTTGTTTGAGATAATCCACGATTCGAGAAAATTCAGCAATATGCCGCGCATTTTGCCCGTTGGCGGCCACGCGCTTCACCACGTCGTCAATACCAATCCGCGCCCGCTCCTGCGCCGAATCGCGCACGGCGTAAATGTCCGGGAAAATCACTTCATCGGCATCGACAAAACAGGTGGCGAATTGATCCAGCAGCAGCCTGGTGCGGCTATGTTGATGGGGCTGAAAAACACAAATCAGTCGCTTGGGCTGCCACGCCTGGCGCAAAGCCCGCAGGGTAACCAAAATCTCCTGGGGATGGTGGCCGTAATCGTCGATGATGACCGCGCCGTTATAGTCCCCCAGGCGGCTCATGCGTCTCTCCACGCCGCAAAATCGTCCCAGCGCTTCGGCCGCCGGCTCAGCGGCCACACCGCACGCCAGACACGCCGCCAGGGCCAGCGTGGCGTTGAACAAATTGTGCCGTCCGGGCACCGACAAACCCAAGTGCGCCACTGACTGGTGATTGAAAAACACCTCGCCGCGGCAGCATCCCCGCTCTGTCGAGTCCAGCCGCGTGTACAACCCCTCGGATGGCACCAGCCCCACCCATTGCCGCGGGGCATCAATGCCCTCCATAGCCCGGCGCAAGTTGGCGTCGTCGCCGTTGGCCAGGATCAACCCCGTCGGCGGAACCAGCGATAAAAAATGGTGAAAGGACTCGATGATGTTCTCCAGCGTGCCATAGCAATCCAGATGGTCAGCATCGACATTGGTGATCGCCGCCACGGTGGGGAATAAATTGTGAAAACTGCGATCGTATTCGCAGGCCTCGACGACAAACGCCGGCCCCCCGCCGCTGTGGCTGGAACCGCCCAGTTGATTGACGATTCCGCCCACGACCCAACTCGGGTCGGCGCCGCACTCGGTCAGGGCGTAAGCGATCATCGCCGTGGTGGTGGATTTACCATGCGTGCCGGCGACGGCCACACCGTGGCGCTGGCGCATCACCTGTCCGAGTAGCTGCGCATACTTCACCACCTTCAGGCCGTAGCGCTGCGCCGCCAGGTATTCCGGGTTGTCATCGGCCACCGCGGCCGTGCGCACCACCAGATCAATCCGGCTATCCAGCAGTTGGCCAAGCTGGTCGCGGCTGATTTTCACGCCCCGTTTTTGCAGGTCGAGCGTAACGCTGTTAGGAGTCGGCTCCGAGCCGGTGATGATCGCGCCGCTGTCCAAAAGCATCCGCGCCAATCCGCTCATGCCGCAGCCGCCAATTCCGATAAAGTGGATGCGCTCGCCGGCATAGCGGCTCATGGCGCATGGTTTGATGGTGGGATTGATCAACGGCTCCACGACGGCGGTCATCTTATACCTCCAGTGCATCGACGCCAACGGCGCATCGCCGGCAATTAACAAAATTGTGTCGCTCAGGGAATCATCGGCCGCTTGCCAACTCGGCGATGATATTTGCCACCTGTGCGGCGGCATTGGGATGACCCATCGATTTGGCCCCCTGGGCCAGGCGCAGGCGACGATCTGAATCGACCATTAATTCCTGCAACAGCGGCACCAAAACGGCGGCGGTTTTCCGGGCGTCTTTGGTGTCTTCCACCATAACCGCCCCTCCCGCCTCGGCCAGCGCCTGGGCATTGGCACGCTGGTGCATGTCTTTGTGATAAGGATAGGGCAAAAGGATGGACGCAATCCCGCAGGCGGCCAGCTCGGCGCAGCTACCGGCGCCGGCCCGGCTGACGGCCAGATCGCAGCAGGCCCACACATCAGCCATGTCCGCCGTAAAATCGATGATGCGCGCTTCGACCTGTTGTTCCCGATACCCCTGCCTGACCGTGGCGGCGTGATCCTGTCCAGCCAAATGCAGAATTTGCCAACCTTGCAGCGACAGTTGCCCAACCGCGGCAAGCATCGCCTGATTTACCGTGGCCGCGCCCTGGGAAGCGCCGGTAATCACCAGTGTGCGCATTTTACGATCCAACCCCAACCGCTCTATCGCCTCTGCCCGTGGCGGCAATTGGGCGATGTCCGCGCGGATAGGGCAGCCGGTCAGACGCATTTTGCCTTGGTGGAGCGCTGGAATATGCCCGCGCGTGCCCGGAAATTGACAGCAGATAGCCCGCACGCTGGAAAACAGGAATTGATTGGCTTTGCCGGGGATGACATCGGGGTTCAACAGCAGCGAGGCAATGCCGCGACCGCCGGCCATTTTCACCGCCGCGCCCGCCGCATATCCACCCAGGCCGCATACCACCGCCGGGCGACGCTGCTTGAGTAAAAAGCGAACCTGGTCGCGCGTTTCCCGCCAGGTTTTCCAGAATTTAAGCAATCCGGAAATAGTTTTAACCGGCGGCACAATCGACTGCGGGATAAACTCAAAGCCCGTGGGTTGCAAAATCGTGGTGTCGATGCTCCGCGTGGTGCATAAAAAGAGGCACTTGGCGTCAGGTAATACGCTTTTAAGAGCCTGCGCCACCGCCACGCCGGGATATAAATGTCCGCCGGTTCCCCCGCCGGCCAGGATGATCGTCATTGGTTCGGACACGCTGGCTCCTTTTTCCCCTTTTTACCCTTTTGCCCTTTTCGCCCTTTGCGCCCTTTTCGCGCTTTTTGCGATTTTTGTCCTTTTCGCCCTTTTTTGCTAGGCGGCGGCCGTCAGCTCTTTCCACAGCGTTTGCGCGCTCTGCGTCTCCAGCGGCAAGCGCTGCTCCCGATGCACATGCCGTACTGTGCTATAGAGCAACCCCATCGCCCCGGCGGTAATGACCAGGCCGCTGCCGCCGGCGCTGACCAGTGGCAGCGATACACCTTTGGTCGGCATGGAGACGGTGGCCACGGCGATATTGATAATCGCCTGTAACCCGGTCATCGCCGCCACGCCAAAGGCGAGCATCCGCCCGAAGGAATCGCGCTGGCGGCGCATCACCTGCCAGGCGACCAGGATGATCCCGGCATACAGTGCCATCGTCAGCAGCGCCCCAAATAGCCCCAACTCCTCGCATATGACCGCGAAAATAAAATCGGTGGTGTCTTCCGGCAGATAGCCTAGTTTTTGAATGCCGTTGCCCAAGCCCCGCCCACTCAGCCCGCCGGTGGAGAAACACAGCAGGCTTTGGATCATGTGATACCCTTCTTTCTGCGGCGCGGCATAAGGGTCCATGAACGCGACAATTCGCTTCCAGCGATATTCCTTGTGGCGCAAAAACCACAGCCCCACCGCCATGGCCGGTGGAAAAATCACCGCCAGATGCCACCACTTGACCCGTCCGGCGATCATCATCACCAAGGCACACAATCCCATCAGCGCCGCGGTGCCCAAATCTTCAATGACCACCAGCAAACACAGCAAACAAATCGGTAGCAAGGTGGGCAAAAAACCTTTGAAAAAGTTCTCCAGCCGCACCGGCGGGTGGCTCAGCCACCAGGCCATCAGCAGCACCAGCGACCACTTGGCCAGTTCCGAAGGCTGCACCTGGATAAACCCCATCGGCAGCCAGCGCCGGGCACCGTTGACTTCCTTACCTACGTGCGGAATCAACACCAAAACACACGCGACCGCCGCCGTCGCCGCCAGCCAGGCTGTGGGCTGCCGCCATAACCGCGCCCCCGGCCGCACCAATTTGGCGTAGTCCAGCCGCCCCACCGTCCAGAAGGTTGCCAGTGCCGCCGCCGCGAAAATAAAATGCTGCAATCCCTTGCCGCTCCACTGCCAATTGATCTTGCCGGTAACCTGCATGGAGGCCGACTGCACCATCAGCACACCCAGGCACAAAAGGCCCAGGATGCACAAAAAGAGCAGGTCTTTGACCCGCAGGCGATCGATGGTCTCTTCCATATAATAACGTTTATCGGACGTGGCCGGGGGGTTGCTGTAAAGTTTACCAGCGACCGCCGCTTGGCGCCTGTTGCGGCCAGGCGCTTAAGTGTTCCGCGGCAGTTCGATCCAAAACTGGCTGCCGCTGCCTCCATCGCTCTGCACGCCGCACTGTCCGCCCATGCGTGAGATTCCCTGGCGAACAATCGCCAATCCCAGCCCCCAGTGCTGCTGGTCCAATTGTTTGCCGCGAAAAGGCTCGAAAATATCCGCAATTTCCCCCGCCGGGATGCCGGGGCCATTATCGCTGATCCACAATCGCACCCAGCCCGGGCGCTCCTGGGTCCACACATGGATATCCGGCTGGCGGTTGGCCGGCACGAAGCGCAAGGCATTGTCCAGCAAGTTGGCCAGAATTTGCAGCAGGGTGGCGCGATGGGCCTGCACCTGCGGCAATGGCTCACCGATGGTCAACTTGGCCTGCCGCTGGGTGATGGCTTGCTCCAGACGCCCGACCACCTGGGTAACGGCGGTAATCAGGCTCACCGGTTCCAGCGGCAATTTGCCATGTGAAAGCCGCGCAAATTGGAGCAATTCCTCCACATGGCTGTCCATGCGCGCCACCCGCGCCACCGCCCGCCGCAAGGGATCGGCGGCGTTTTCACCGGCAACGCTCATCGCCTGCTCCAGTCCAGCGGCCAAGTCCTCCAACGGCTTGCGCAGCGCGTGCGATACACTGCTGGAAAATATTTCCAGCGACTCATAGGCCTCGGTCAATTGTTTGTCGCGCTCGGTCAGTGCCTCGGTGCGCTGGCTTAATGTTTGCGCGTGTTGACGCAACTGGTCGGTTTGCGATTGCAACTGCTCGGTGCGACTGATCACGCGCTGTTCCAAATCGCGGTTGAGCCGCAGGATGTGATTCTCCGACTCCTTGCGCTGGGTGATGTCGGTAACCAGCACCAGCATCCCGGCGGGTTTATCCGCATCCAGTTCCACTTTGCAGCTTAGCACCAGACCCCAGAAAAATGAGCCGTCGCAGCGGCGGAAGCGGTAATCCCCCTGGCGACGGTCGCCATTGGTTTGCTTGGCGGCGGCGGGCGGATCCCAGGTTGGCTCAACAATAAACTCCGCCAGCGTGTGGTCGAGCAATTCATGGCTCTGGTAGCTCAGCAGGTCGGCCATACGCTGATTGACAAAACGGGTTTTGCCAACATGGTCCAGAATCCAGATGCCCTCATCCGCCGTTCGCACCAGCGACCAGTACAAGCCCTCACTTTGCCGCCGCGCATCCTCGACAACGCGCAGGCGTGCGACATGCCGATGGATCAGAGTATATAAAAATAGCGACGTAACCAGGACAAACGCCAGCCCCTTGGAGATTTCCAGCAATCCGGCCTTGGTCGGCGGCCAATCAATCAGCAATCCCGTGCCGATGATCCAGGCGCTCGCGCATAAGGCATAGATCAACACCGCCCGCCGGGGCGTGTTCCATTTTGAAGAATTTTGCGGAGTGTCGCCGGTGCCCATCGTCCCTCACCTTGAGCTAAACGATTGATCATAGGAGCCGCGTGCGCAGAAGTGAAACCCAGCAAATGCTTTGGACGCTAAATGTGAATTACGACGGGCGTGCCCACGGATTTTTACACGGGTTGTGGAAAGCAGCCTTCATGGCCAGTCAGAAAGCGTATTTCCCGCTTAGAGCAGTAGATTGCAAAAATATATGGGCACACCCATTAGGTCGCCCGCTCGCCGTTTTTCAATTTCTCCACTTGTTTTTCGCGCACATCGGCCTCGGCGCGCTCGGCGCGAATATCCACGCGCAGCCGCGAAAACAAGCTCATGTAAATATTGGCTACCCATACCACCGCGAAGAAGCTCAGCAAATAACCCCGCCAATCGTCAAAAAGCAGGCGATAGCGCGTGATGAATAAAAACAAGGCCGTTACATAATGGCTGAAACAGTATTCGCACGTGAACAGGTAAAAAAATTTGCGCCGCGGCAAATCGTCACATTCATGACAACGCCGCTGACAATATTCGCGCAGTTCCCGGAACACTTCCTCATGCGTTACCGTCCAGGCCACAGAAGAGACCGGAATGGATATCAAGAGCAGCCAACCCAGTTGCACCCATAAACTTTCCATACATGCCTCTGCCAACCAAGTTGGCCCCTTTGCCGCTACAATCCGGCCATGGCCGACATCGTACTTTGCACGCTCAACGCCCGCTGGAGCCATGCCAGCTTCGGCCTGCGCTACCTCCTAGCCAATCTCGGCGCGCTGCAAGAGCGGTGCGTGCTGGTGGAAGCGGAGATCGCCCAGCGCTCCTCCGACACGCTAGAGCAAATCCTGGTCCACAAGCCTCAAATTGTCGGCTTGGGCGTGTATGTATGGAATGCGCTGGAGATGCATCAACTGGCGCAACTACTCAAAGCGGTGCGGCCCGAAATCCGCCTGGTGTTGGGCGGGCCGGAAATCAGTTATGAAACCGCAGCGCAACCCATCGCGGCCCTGGCGGATCATATCATCACCGGAGAAGCCGACCTGGCCTTTGCGCAACTGTGCCGCCAATTGCTCGAGGGGCTTACCCCGCCGCGGTTGATTGTCGGCGGGAACCCATCATTGGATTCGATTCAGTTGCCTTATGATTTGTATGATGACAACGACCTGGCCAACCGCATTGTCTACGTCGAGGCCTCGCGCGGCTGCCCGTTTGAATGTGAATTTTGTTTGTCATCACTGGATGCGCCGGTGCGGAGCTTTGATACCAGCGCTTTTCTCAAGGCGATGGAAAAATTGTGGGAGCGCGGGCTGCGCCGCTTCAAATTTGTGGATCGCACTTTCAATCTGGATATCAAGGCGGCGGTCGCCATTTTGGATTTTTTCCGTAAGCGCCAAAATCCGCAAATGTTTTTACATTTTGAAATGATCCCCGACCGCCTGCCGCCGCAATTGGAGCATATGCTGGAGCACTTCGCGCCCGGGACCATTCAACTGGAGTTGGGGGTGCAAACCTTTCATCCCCAGGCGGCGCAACTGATTCATCGGCGGCAAAATGCAGAGCAGTTGCAGGAGAATCTGCGGCGGCTGGCAACGCTGCCGGCGGTGCACGTTCACGCCGACCTGATCGCCGGCCTGCCGGCGGAGGATGAGCAAAGTTTCGGCCAGGGGTTTGATCGCTTGTGGGCCTTGGGCGTACAGGAAATTCAACTGGGCATATTGAAACGCCTGCGCGGAGCGCCCATCAGTCGGCACACACAAGCGTGGCAAATGGTTTACAGTCCGCTGCCGCCTTATGAGCTGATGCAAAACAAACTCATTGATTTTGCCGGCATGCAACGGCTCAAACGCCTGGCGCGCTACTGGGATTTGCTTGGCAACAGCGGGCATTTTTCTCTGACCTTGCCACTGTTATTTGCCGGTCGATCTCCCTACGGGACCATGCGGGAATTTACCGGCTGGATGGAGAGCCGACATCACCGCTCGCATGGCATTGCGCTGCAGTGGCTTTTTGAAATGGTTTACGAATTTTACGCCGCCGCCGGCCGTATTGATTTGCCCGCCATTCAGTCGGCACTGGCAGCCGACTGGCGCAACGGCGGCCGGCGAGCGCACCCAACGCTCGGCGACGCGGCTGGCGCGCCGGCGTTGACACATGCCAGATCCGCGCTGCCCCCGCGACAGCGCCGGCGACTGCGCGATGCCAATACAGACCAGCCCCCTTCGCCGCTTAGCTGATTGTCGCAAATTCCTTGGGCTGATCGATGATGCGCAGGCAGATCGTTGCGGCGGATACCGAGGAGAGCTTATTGATCTCGCCAATGGCCGCGGCCATCGCCCCTTCGCGCACGCGATGCGTGGTAATCACCACCGGCACCGGCCCGCCCGTGGCGCTTTCCCGCTGGCGTATGGCCGAAACGCTCACTTGGTGGCGGGCCAGGGCCGCGGTGATTTGCGCCAGCACGCCCGGCTCATCGGCACAGGCGATGCGCAGATAATATCGGCTATGCAACTGCTCAAAAGGCAACACTTTGGCCGGCGCGGTGGTATCGGGGAAAATATTCAATTGCTTGAACGCCAGTGGCGTTACGCCCAAGGCCACTCCCACCACATCGGCGACGACTGCGCTGGCGGTGGGCATTCGTCCCGCCCCGCGGCCGTACCACAAAGCGTGACCCAGCGCGTGGGCATAGACGCTGATGGCATTGAAACTGCCTGAAACATCCGCCAGCACATCATCCCGATGCACCAGCGTCGGATGCACGCGCAGTGAAAGCGTATCCCCGGGATTGCGCTCGGCAATCGCCAGCAGCTTGATGACATACCCCAATTCGCCGGCGTAGGTAATATCCGCCGCTTCCAGCGTGTCGATGCCCTCGACATGCACATCGCTCTCGGCGACGCGCACGTTAAACGCCAGCGACGAAAGCAGTGCCAGTTTTTGCGCCGCATCGCGTCCTTCCACATCCATCGCCGGATTGGCCTCGGCGAATCCCTGCTTCTGCGCCTCGGCCACCGCCTGGGCGTAGCTCCAGCCCTTTTGCGTCATCTGCGTGAGAATGAAATTGCAGGTTCCATTGACGATGCCCAAAAGCGCATCAATGCGATTGGCCACGAGGCTGCGCATAATTGCTTCCATGATGGGGATTCCGCCGCCGGCGCTGGCCTCAAAGGCGATGCAGGTGTTGTGCTTGCGGGCCAATGCGAACAGCTCCACCCCTCTGGTTGCCAGCAGACTTTTGTTGGCCGTTACCACTGGCTTGCCCAGCTTTAAGGCCCGCTCGACCAGCGTGCCCGCGATACCGGTGCCGCCGATCAGTTCAATCACAATGTGCGTTTGCGGATCATCAATGGCCCCCAGCGCATCGGTACTCATGGGAAGCTGATCAGCGTTGGGCGGATAATCCGCCTGATCCTTCACCACCACGTGTACCAGGCGCAAATCCGCGCCCGTGCGCCGAGTCAGAAGTTCGCGCTGCTCGGTGAGCAATTTGACCACTCCCCCGCCAACCGTGCCGCAGCCCAACAAACAAATCCCGACGTTTTTGGTAGTCATAGTCGCTCTATCCTCGCCTGGCCGGCCCACCCGGCAAACGCGACTGTATGGCACAAGCGCATCGGGTTCAACACCCCCGACGTTGTGTTCACCGCACGGGTCATTATAATCCCGCCGTGCCGAAGGGAGCCGGACGCTTATGGGATTGATCGTGCAGAAATTTGGCGGCAGCAGCGTGGCCGATGCGCCGCGCATTCACCGGGCCGCACAGCGGGCCGTGGCGGCCAAGGAAAAGGGAAACCATGTGGTGGTGGTGGTCAGCGCAATGGGCGATACCACCGATGATCTATTGGAACTGGCCAAACAAGTATGCAGTTACCACGGCAAAAGCATCCAACCGCCCAAGCGCGAAATGGATCAGCTTTTGGTTACCGGCGAGCAGGTAACCATCGCCTTAATGGCCATGGCCATTTGCGCCCAAGGCCACGAAGCCATCAGCTTTACCGGCGGGCAGATCGGCCTGATGACCGATGACGCGTTCACCAAGGCCCGCATTCAGTCGATTAACAAGCAGCGCATTTTCGAGCAGCTCGACAAGGGCAAAATCGTCATAGTCGCCGGCTTTCAAGGGATTACCCCCGAGGGCGATGTAACGACGCTGGGCCGCGGCGGTTCCAATGCCACGCTGGTGGCGGTGGGCGCGGTGCTCAGCGCCGATGTGTGCGAAAACTACACTGACGTGGACGGCATCTACACCGCCGACCCGCGCCTCGTGCCCAACGCCCGCAAAATCGAGCGCATCAGTTACGATGAAATGCTTGAGTTGTCCGGCCTGGGGGCTTCGGTTTTGCAGACCCGGGCTGTGGAATTTGCCAAGAAATACAACGTGCCGCTGCACGTGCGAAACAGTCAAAACGAAAACGAAGGGACGTGGATCGTGGCTGAGAATCCCAACATGGAACAAATTGTCGTCAGCGGGGCGGCGCTGAAAAAAGACCTGACCCGCGTAACCATCAAAAACGTGCCGGATCAACCGGGCGTCGCGGCCAAGATTTTCTCGCAAATCGCCGCGGCAAAAATCGTCGTCGATGACATCATCCAAAACGTCATGGACGATCAGACCGCCAATATCTCCTTTACCGTGGAACATGGCGACCTGGCCGACATCCAGCCGGTCGTCGAGCAGTTGTGCAAGCAGATGGGCGGCCGCTCGCAGGCGACGTATCACGGCGAACTGGCGAAAATCAGCGTGGTCGGAGTGGGCATGCGCGTCCACACCGGCGTGGCCGAACGCATGTTCGGTGCCCTGGCCAACGCGGGAATCAATATCCAGAACATCACCACCAGCGAGATCAAAATCAGTTGCATTATCTCCAAGGCCGAAGGTGTCAAGGCCCTGCAACTGGTGCATGACGCTTTTGAACTGGGCGGGCGAAGGTAATTTTGGCTCTCCACGAAAGACGCTGGTAAACATACCTGCCATGTCCTAGAAACCACGTTCTGAGCGAAAGATCGCAGGTCCGAGCCTGTCAGTTTGGCATCCATCAGCGGGTTCCGCGGAGAGCCGTAATTTTTTGCTTGCCCGCTTACCGCCGCCTGCAGCGCGCCAGCGGTGAGGTGGACTGCCAATAAAGCCGAACAACTGCGTCAGCGCCATGCTTACTCTGTGGCGTAAGCGGCCATGGGATTTGTTATCCGGCTGCCGGCGCGAAAAGCTGACGCTCATATAATTGCTGGTAGATCTCGCAGCTTTGCAGCAATTGCTCGTGGCGGCCCTGGCCCACGACATGACCTTTTTCCAGCACCACGATACGATCCGCCGAAAGAATGGTGCTGAAGCGATGAGCGATCACAAAGGTGGTGCGCTGCCGCATCAATCCTTCCACCGCCTGTTGAATCAAGTGTTCACTCTCGGCGTCCACCTGGCTGGTCGCTTCATCTAAAATGAGCAACGGCGTATCCCGGAAGATGGCCCGCGCGATGCACAAGCGCTGCTTTTGCCCGCCGGATAGCTGCCCGCCCAGGCCGTCCAAGAGCGTTTGATAACCTTGCGGCTTCTCCATGATAAAATCATGGGCGAAGGCTTTGCGGGCCGCCGCTTCGATGGCTGCGGCGTCGGCTAGCGGGTTGCCGTAGGCGATATTCTCCGCGATGGTGCCGGGGAAAATCACCGAATCCTGGGTAACGATGGATATCCGCGCCCGCAGGCTCTTGAGCGTAACCTGGCGCACGTCCACGCCATCAATGGTTACCCGCCCTTCTTGCGGATCGTAAAAGCGAAGCAGCAGTGCGAGCAATGTGGATTTGCCCGAACCATTGCGCCCGACAATCGCCACCGACTGGCCCTTTTGCACGCTCAGGTCCACTTGTTCCAATGCCGGCGTAGTCGCGCCGGGATAGCTGAAAGTGATATTTTCAAACGTTACCTGGCGGCGCAGCGGCGGCAACTGAATTCGAGGCCGCTCCGCTTGCCGCTGCCGCGGCCGCTCCACCGGCAGATCCATCAATTCAAATAAACGCCCCGACGCGGCATTGGCTTTTTGAATAACGTTATTGATTTTGCCGGTGCGCCGCAGCGATTCGCCAATGCTGGCCAGGCACACCATCACCATGATAAATTCCGTCGGCTGAAGCGTATGCGTTACCAGCACCAGGTGCGCAGAATAGAGCACGATGACGCCCGCCACGATTAAAGTCAGCGATTCCAGCACCGGCGCGCTGATGGCGTCAATGCGGCTCATGCGCAGACTTTCGCTGATGAGCTGGTGCATGATCCGCCCGTAGCGGCGGCGTTCAAAACGCTCGGCGTTGTGGCTTTTGACAACGCGGATGCCCATCAATGTCCCTTCCAGTTGTCCCAGCATCACCGCCGAGGATTGCATCTGCTTGCGGCTGGCGCGGCGCATCTTCTTGCCGAATTTTTTCATCAGCACCCCCATGACCGGGGCGAAAAGCACGATGAACAAAACCAGTTTCCAACTAATCAGCAGCGCCAGCGTCATCGCCATGACCACTTTGATCGGCTCCTGCACGCTGGGACCTAGCAGGTTCTTAAAGCCGTCCTGCAAGTTGGCCGTGTCCTGCACCAGCCGGCTGGTTACATCGCTGGTGCCGCGGCTGCCGAAGTAACCCAAAGGCACATGCAGCACGCGGTCATACATGCGCCGCCGGATATCGTTCACGGCCAGAATCGATGCTTTGTCGGACAAATATTCCTGAAAAAATCGAAAGACATTGCCGGTCAGCGCCAGACAGGTCAATACGCCAAAGACCGTGGCTATGGCCGCAATAGGATGATCGCGGCCGGGAATCCAGTACGCCACCCGTCGCCCCGCGGCCCAGGTGGATTTGAGCGGCGGCAACGCGAGCGCTACCGGGGATTTGGCTCCGGTATTCAAATCGACCCGCGCCGGGGCTTGGGGAGCGGAAAGGGTTTCCAGCACCTGATCCGGCGAAGCCTGCGGATCGGCCGTGAGGATCAAGCGATCTTCCGCGCCCAGTCCGGCCGCCGCCGCGGGGCCGTCGGCGTCGGATAACTTGAGAATCTGCACGCGATCGTTGCGATCCACCAATTGCACTTGCAGGCGATTTTCGACAATTTTGCGGTTCACCCACCCCTGCACGCTGTCGCCGCTGATCAGCACGCGCATAATCGGCAGCATGGCGCCCAGTCCCCCGGTGAAAGCCGCGCCCACCAACAGCGCGCAAACCACCGATATGATCACCAACTTGCCATGGGGGATCAGAAAGCGCAAGGCCCGGCGAAAATCCGCGGGCTTTGTCTTGGGAAGCTGCGACGGTACACTCATGAAGGTTCCTTTAACGGTTCCGGCGCGGGCCGGGGCCGCTCGTTCGTAGCGGTCCAAGGCCGAGTATAAGGCCCCGTGCCGTGATTTGCGATTGCCGGTAATACCCTCATGAATCCACCCAGCGACCGACGTTATCTACCCAGCCACGAATGGCATCAGCTTCAGGGAAAAATCATCACCCTGGGCATCACCCAGCGCGCCGCCGATGAATTGACCGATATTACTTTCGTGGCTTTGCCGCCGGTGGGGAAAAAGCTCCGCAAAGGTGAATCGTTCGGCGAAATCGAGTCGGTCAAGGCTACCAGCGATTTGTACTGCGGCGTCGATGGTGTGGTGGTGGAAGTCAACCAGCAACTCACCCGCCAGCCGGGGCTGGTCAACCAGGAACCGTACTCCGGTGGCTGGATGATCCGCATTGAGCCGGAGAATCCCGATCAACTTCAAGCGCTGCTGAACAGCGATGATTACGCCAAGCAATCCGGCCAATAGACGAGCGGCCCATGGACTACACGCAATTGACCGATACCCAGCGCCAAGCGATGCTCCAAAGCGTCGGTGCCGCGCGGATGGAAGACCTGCTCAAGCAGATTCCCGACGAGTTGCGCTTAGGCCGGGCGCTGGCACTGCCGGCGGCGATGGATGAACCGACGTTGCGCGATCATCTGCTGCAACTGGCGCGGCAAAACCTTGGTGCCCAGGAGCAAATTTGCTTTCTGGGCGGCGGGGCCTACGACCACTTCATCCCCGCGGTGGTGGATGCCTTGGCCGGACAAGGCGCGTTTGTTACCGCTTACACACCCTACCAGGCCGAGGCGTCGCAAGGTTCGCTGCAGGCGTTCTTTGAATTTCAAACCATGATCTGCCAGATCAGCGGCATGGATGTGGCCAACGCCTCGCTGTATGAGGGGGCAACCGCGCTGGCCGAGGCGGCGCTGATGGCGATCAATGTAACCGGCAAGCGCCAGATTATGGTCAGCCGCGGCGTGCATCCGCATTATCGACGGGTTTTGCAAACTTATCTATCGGACCTGGCGGCCCAGTATGTGGAGATCCCGCTTAAAAATGGGGTAAGCGATTTCCAGTGGATGCAAAGCAATATGGCAGCGGAAACCGCGGCCGTACTGGTGCAATCGCCTAATTATTTAGGCCATTTAGAGTCCGTGCGGACGATCGGACAGTTTGCCCACGCCAACCAAGCGCTCTGCGTGCAGGCTTTCAATCCGCTGGCGGTGGCGCTGCTCCAGCGGCCGGGGGAGGTGGATGTGGATATCGCGGTGGCCGAGGGCCAGCCGCTGGGTATCCCCCTCTCATTTGGCGGGCCGTACCTGGGGTTATTTGCCTGCAAAAGCCAGTTCATGCGCAAGATGCCTGGGCGACTGGTGGGCCAAACCCTCGATGCCGACGGCAAGCGCGCCTTTTGCCTGACTCTGCAAACCCGCGAGCAGCACATCCGCCGCGAAAAAGCCACAAGCAATATCTGCACCAATCAAGGTCTCATGGCTTTGCGGGCGGCGGTGTACCTTGCGGCGCTAGGGCCTGCCGGATTGCGGCAAACCGCTCAATGCTGCTTCGATAAAACCAGCTACCTGGCGGATCAGCTTCAGCGCCGCGGCGTCAATCGCATGTGGCCCGATGCCCAATTTTTCAACGAGCTGCTGGTGCAACCCAAAATCCCGGTGAAGCAAATTTTGGACGCCGCCCGCTCGCAAAATATTTTAGCCGGCCTGGCGGTGGAGGATGACTACCCGGAAGCTCCCAACGGGCTGCTGATCGCGGTAACGGAAAAACGAAGCAAGCGGCAGTTGGATCAACTGGTGGAAATAGTCGCCCCGGCATAGCGCCCTCGCCGCATGAAAGCTTGACTGGGCCTCGGCAAACCTCCTGGCGGACAAAATGCCCGCTTTTTACGGATCAACCAGCTTTTGCGGTCGCGGGCGATCAATGCCCAAGGCGCGGAAATAGCGACGTATCACTTTTTTTCGCACACGCTCGATTTGACTGTCCGTAACCTGCGGCAAGGGAATGTGTCCGCCCGCCTTGGTGCGGTGTCCGCCCCCTTCGCCAAGATCGCGCACCAGTCGGCTCATGAGCGTCGCGGCGGAAAACTTCGGATTGTACGTGCGCAAGGACATAACCAGCCCGCGCCCGTCCACCGCCGTAACCAAGGCCCATTGCGCTTCTTCAAAGCGCAGCAGAATATCGGCCAGAATCGCCGGTTTTTCCGGCGAGTCGATCTGGTCTAGATGCGACACCAAGGCGTTCTCGCAGTAAACGGCGTTGTTCAATCCGCGGGCAAAGGCCGTGTAATAACTGCGCGGCAAGTCCGCGTAGCGCATCTTGTATAACTTGCGCGGATCGGCGATGAGCGTCAGGGCGCTTAGCGCCATGTTATCCAGTTCATCCGGTTGACTGGCTGCCCCGGCCAGGTCGGTTTCGATAGCAAATAAAAGCATCGCCCCCAGTTCCCGGCTGATGGGCGCTTCCATCTCCATGAAGTAGCCGAAAATGATCGACGCGCTGGCGCCGATATCACTCCGCACATCACAAAAGGCGCATTGGGGTTTGCGCCCGCGCAGCGGCGGATGATGATCGATTACCGCCAGCGGCAGCACGTCTTTGGGCAAGGGACTGTTGCTGAACGACGGCTGGGTATCCACCAGCACCACCGCATCGTAATCGCTGAGAGTGATCTGCTCCCACTGCACATATAAAGCGTTGCTCTGCTGGGCGAAAATGGCATTGAGACCCCGGCCGATGGTCCCCTTGACGGCGACGGTCAATTTGCTTTGCGGTAATTGGGTGGCAATCAATTCGCGCAAACCCAGCGCCCCGGCCATCGCGTCTGGATCGGGATACTCATGCGTCGTGATGAGGATATTGTTTTTGCCCGCCAGCGCTTTCATCAACTGATGGGCGCGCGGCCGGCCCCGCGCCTGCCGCTCCACCTCCGCGGCGGAGTTGGCTACCGTCCCCACGCATGATTCAACAAATACACTGCTCATCGCCGCCATTATAAAAGCAATTGCCCACCGCCACTACCGCAAAGACATTTTTGTTTAATGGCGATTTTGTCCGTTGGATTGTTGCACGGGGCACGGTTACTATGACTTATCGAATCCGGTTAGCGTCTAAAGCGTTTTTGGATGCTTTAATCAGTCTTTCTGGGAAGGAGTTTTTTCATGACTTGGTGCATAAAATGGCTGGCGTTACCGCTGGCGATGGTATTGATGTTCGGTGGCTGGCTCAGCGCGGGCGTGTTGGAGCAGGTTCCGGCCAATGCCTGGGTAGTGGTAAAGGTTAAAAATCTCAAGGATTTCAGCACGAAAGTGGGCAATCTGGCCCAGCAGACCGGCCTGGCGCAGATGCAGCCGATGGCGGCCGATCCGCTTGGCTCATTGCAGCAGATAGGCAACATTCAAAACGGCCTGAAAGCCGATGGTGAAATGGCCGTGGTGATGATCCCCCCGGCCGCCGGCGGCCAAGGCGAACCCGATACGCTCATCCTGATTCCCGTCAGCGACTACAAAGCATTCGGCGGCAACTTTCCCGATGCCAAGGAGGAAGAGGGCATGATGGTCTTCTCCATGCCCAATGACCCCGAAAAGCAAGTGTATATGGCCCAATGGGGCGAGTATGCGGCCATGACGCCGACCAAAGAGCTGTTGGCCGCCAAACCTCAGGGCGGCATAAAGCTCACCGGCATGAGCGCCAAGGAAGTGGACGGTAAAGACCTGGTTGCCTGGGCCAACCTGCCGGCCATGCGCGCCAAAGCCATGCCGGCCTTGAAGCAGGGCCGAGAAAAGATGATGGCTGGCCTGGATAAAGAGATGGCCAAAGCAAGCCCGGATAAGAAAAAGTTTGTTCCCCTGGCCAAGGCCGCAGGCAATTTGCTGTTTAATGGCATGGAACGGCTGATGAGCGACGCCACTGCCATGACTTTGGGCTTGGACATCGCTCCCGAAGGCTTAAAGCCGACGATGATGCTGGACTTTGCCGCCGACAGTTACAGCGCCCAGCAGCTTGGCAAACTCGCCAACGGCACCGGCACCATGACCAATGGTTTGCCTGAAGGCAAATACATGATGTTCGGTGGTTCCTCGCAGATCAATGGCGAAGTGGTCGCCGCCATGCTGCAAGAGAATCTGGCTCCGGTGATGAGCGAAATCAATGCCTTGGGCGACGAGGCCAAGCCCATGAATCAGTACATCACCACCCTGATGAGCACGCTCAAGGCCGTCAAAAGTCAGAGTTTCGGCGTGTTCACCCCGGAGGGGGCTTTGGCCAACGAGGGTATGCTGAAGAGCGTTAGCCTAATGCGCGGCCAAGCGAAGGTCATGGCGGAAAATCAAAAGACGCTGATGAGTACCCAAGAGGAATTGATGGGCCTGTTCACACCACGTGACGCCACCAAGCCCACCCAACTGACCATCACCCCGGCGGCCAAAACCGTCGCCGGCGTCAGTTTTGACCAGTTCCATACCGAGGTCAACCTGGACGCGGCCAGCCAACCGGCCGGCCCGGCCCAGCCTGGACGTCGCCCTCGCCGTCCCCGGCCCAATCCGGCCAGCATGATGATGAAAATCCTCTACGGCGACAACGGTATCAATGTATACGGCGGCGTGGTCGATGATTCGCACTACCTGGCCGTCAGCGGCTTGTCCGATGAACAGATCACCCAAGCCGTGGAAGCGGCCAAGAGCGATAAGGATGTATTGGGCAACCGTCCGCTGGTTCAGCAGTCCAACAAGCAGCTCCCGACCCAGCGTTTGATGGTGGTTTACGTGGCTATGGATCAGGTGGTCAACACGGCCTCCGCCGTGGCTAGGCAGAACAAGTTGCCGGTCAACGTTACGATGCCCGAAACTTTGCCTCCGCTGGCCGGATCGATCTCCAACGAGCAAGGCGCTTTGCGCGGTGACGGCTTCGTGCCGGTGCAGGTGCTCCAGGAAATGGTCTCGGCGGCGATGCAGGCCATGATGGGCGGCATGCAGGGCAACCCCGGCGGTAACCCGCCGCAAGCAGCTCCCGGCGGCAACCCGCCGCGCGGCGATGGCATGTAATGTTTTTGTCCTATGCAGTTGGGCGGGGAAATGGACCGACAGGTTCGTTTCCCCGCCCGCTTGCGATTCCCGGTAAACCTCTTTACGCTTTGTCCCTATGCAAAAAATGGAAAAGTTGCAAAAAGATCGTCTCAATGTCTGTCTGATCGGCTATCGTTTCATGGGCCGGGCGCATTCCAATGCCTACCTCAAAGTGGACAAGTTTTTTGATGTCCCGCTGCATCCGGTGATGCACACGATCGTGGGCCGCAACGCCGCCGACCTGGAGGCGTTTCGTCAGCGCTGGGGCTGGCAACAGGCCAGCACGGATTGGAAAAAAGCTGTTACCAACCCGGATATTGATCTGGTGGATGTTGGCACCCCCAATAACCAGCACCGTGAAATGACGGTTGCGGCGCTTCAAGCCGGTAAACACGTACTATGCGAAAAGCCGCTGGCGGCGACGCTGGACGACGCCCGGCTCATGCGCGACGCCGCCCGCAAAGCCCGTAAAGCCAAAGCGTTCGTAGGCTACAGTTACCGGCGTGTGCCGGCGGTGGCTTTCGCCTACCAACTGGCGCGCGAGGGGCGCTTGGGCCGCATCTATCATGTTCGCGCCCAGTATCTGCAAGGCTGGGCTTCCAGCCCGGATATTCCGCTGATCTGGCGCTTTGACAAGACCGCGGCAGGCAACGGCAGCCACGGGGATTTGGGGGCGCATATTA
>JBBQBE010000058.1:0-20833 GCA_038317225.1 Tepidisphaerales bacterium
GTGTCGAAGTCACCAAAGGGCTGACTGTCGGCGAAATGGTCATCTGGCTGCATGACCCCAAGGACGGTCCCCTGCCTGAGGGCCGGGCTGTCGCGCCGGTGAGCGTGCCATGAACCTCGCCAGCCGCGATATTCGCCACAATTTCGGCCGGTTCGTGTTGACGACCATCGGGCTGGGCCTGCTTCTCATGCTGGTCATGGGTATGGGAGGCATCTACCGGGGCTTGGTGCAGGAAGCCACCCTGATGGTGGACCGGATTGACACCGATCTGTGGGTGGTGCAGAAGGACACGCGGGGGCCGTTCGCGGAACTCTCGCGCATCCCGGCCAACGTGGAGGACCGCGTCCGCGCCGTTCCCGGCGTTTTGAGCAGCCGGGCCTTCGTCTCGACCACCATCCAGCGGGAGCGGAATGGTCAGCCCCTGCGGATCACAGTCCAAGGCTTGTCGTGGCCGGAGGATCGGGGCCAGTGGCTCCCCATCGTCGCCGGGCGGGCCTTGGGTCAGGCGCACTATGAGATGATCGCCGACGAATCGCTCAAGCTGCCCATCGGGGCCAAGGTGAAGCTGGCCAAAGACACCTACGCGGTCGTCGGCCTCACGCGAGGCATGAATTCGCCCTCCGGCGACTCGATGGCTTTCTTCACGCTTCGGGACTCCCAGGCCATTCAGTTCGACCTCTCCGGCGAGGCCGTCCGCCTGGAACGCTCCGCCAGGTACAGCCGGGCCAAGCAGATCGACCTTGGCCGAGCCCAGCCCCACGTTATTGAACGCGGCCTTGGCCCATCCTCGGCCATTCCCGCCCTCGGCCCGCCCGCCATCAGCGCGGTCTTGGTCAAGGTCAGACCCGGCTTCGATCCCAACCAGGTGCAGTCGATCATCGCCATGTGGCCGGATGTCTCGGTTTACTCCACCGATGGCCAGCGAGACCTGCTGGTCCGCGGGACCGTGGATCGCGCTCGACGGCAACTTGGCCTCTTTGGCATTCTGCTCATCATCGTCTCCGGCATCATTATGGCCCTGATCCTATATACCTTGACGCTCGACAAGCTCCACGACATCGCCATGCTCAAACTGATGGGGGCCAGAAACACCGTCATCCTCGGCCTCATCATGCAACAGGCCGTGCTGTTGGGGGCATTGGCGTACATTGTGGCCTACATCATCGGGCAATGGGTCTTCCCGTGGTTTCCGCGCCGAGTCGTTATCATCCCCGACGACCTGTGGATGTTGGCCGGGATCGTTGCGGGCATCTCGGTCCTTGCCAGTGTGCTGGGGATTGCCAAGGCCTTGAGCGTAGAACCCAACGAGGTGCTGGCATGAGCAACGCACCTCGCAACGGCGATGCAGTCTTGGAAGCCACTAACCTGACCAAGATATACGGTAGCGGCCATACCGAAGTAGTCGCCGTGCGCGATGCCACTCTGAGCGTGGCTCGCGGTGAGATCGTGGCCCTGCTCGGTCCCAGCGGTGCGGGCAAGTCCACGCTCCTGACCCTCATCGGCCTGATCCTGCCCCCCAACACCGGTCGTATTGTCATCGGCGGCGAGACGGTCTTCGAGAACCACCTGGCGCGCGTCAATGTCCGCCGCTTCCGCCGGCGGCACCTCGGCTTCGTTTTCCAGAAGGCCAACCTGATTCCGTTCCTGACGGCGGTGGAAAACGTGCGGCTGGCGATGGAGATCAATGACCAGCCGTCCCGCGCCTCCAAGCGACGAGCGATGGAATTGCTGGAATATTTGGGTGTAGGCGAACGGGCAGACCATCTGCCCTCCAAGCTTTCCGGCGGCGAGCAGCAGCGGGTGGCCGTGGCCCGCGCCCTGGCCAACCAACCTAACCTGATCCTGGCCGACGAACCCACCGCCGCGCTGGACAGCGTGCGCGGACGGCAAGTCATGGAGCTATTCCGCAAAGTAGCCCACGAGCAGAATGCCGGGGTGATCGTGGTGACGCATGACCAGCGGGCGCTCGACGTTTTTGATCGATCTTTGGAGATGGAGGATGGACGGTTGAATCCCAAAGCCCTTCCCGCGCGGGCATAGGCCCGGAAATAGACCACTATTGCCACACGCCAAGCACTGCCAGAAGGCGGCACATCACCGGAGCGATGACGTCGATCATGAGGATTTCCCAGGTTCGCAGCACGGTATACGTCCGAGCAATGCGCTACTCACCGCGCTTGACCTGGACACCTGATATGCTATACTTCGTTACTTGACGAAGCAACGGAGCAGAGCATGAAACAGTTCCTGGCTATCACCAAGGCGTTGTCCGACGAGACTCGCGTGCGGGCGCTGTTGTCGCTGCGGAAAGGGGAATTGTGCTTGTGCCAGATCATCGACCTGCTGGGCATGTCCCCCTCGACTGTCTCCAAGCACATGGACCTGCTGCATCAGGCCGGGCTGGTTGAGCGTCGGAAAGATGGGCGTTGGCAGTACTTCAGTCTGGCCAAGAAGGACGCCCCCCCGAGCGTGCGCCAAGCGCTGGCTTGGGCGCTGAAGGTTTTGGAAGATGAGGCCATCGCCATGGCCGATGCGAAGAAGCTCTGCTGTGTCCGCAAGAAAGACCTGGAAATGGTGAGCGCATGCTATCGCGGAAACTAAAGGTTCTGTTCCTCTGTACGGGCAATTCCTGCCGCAGCCAGATGGCCGAGGGGTGGGCGCGGGCGCTCAAGGGCGACGTGCTCGAAGCCTACTCGGCCGGGATCGAAACCCACGGCCTCAACCCCAACGCCGTCAAGGTCATGGCCGAAGCCGGCGTGGACATCAGCAGGCACCAGTCCAAGACCGCCGCCGCGCTCCGGGATGTGGCCTTCGACTACGTCGTGACCGTCTGCGGCCACGCCAACGAGACCTGCCCGGCCTGGCTGGGAAGCAAGACCAAGGTTGTCCATGTGGGCTTTGACGATCCGCCGGCGCTAGCCAAGTCTGCCATGACCGAGCAGGAGGCCCTGAATCATTACCGGCGCGTCCGCGACGAGATCGCCGCGTTCATGCGGACGCTGCCGGAGGCGCTGACCGCACCAAGGAAGGAAAAGTAACACGTGGCTGGGATTACCAAAAAACTATCGTTCCTCGACCGCTACCTGACGCTGTGGATATTCCTGGCGATGGGCGTGGGGGTCGCCCTGGGCTATCTGGTGCCGGGCACGCCGGGATTCATCCACCGCTTCGAGTTTGGCACCACCAACGTCCCCATCGCCATCGGCCTGATCCTCATGATGTACCCGCCGCTGGCCAAGGTGCGCTACGAGGAACTGGGCGATGTTTTCCGCAACGTCAAGGTGCTGGGCCTGTCGCTGGTGCAGAACTGGGTCATCGGCCCCATCCTCATGTTCGCCCTGGCGGCGCTGTTTCTGCATGGTCATCCCGAGTTCATGATCGGCCTGATCATGATCGGGCTGGCGCGGTGCATTGCGATGGTTATCGTGTGGAACGCCCTGGCCAAGGGGGACACCGAATACGCCGCCGGCCTGGTCGCGTTCAACAGCGTCTTCCAGGTGCTCTTCTACAGCGTCTACGCCTGGCTGTTCATCAAGGTCATTCCTCCGGCCATCGGGCTTTCGCTGGGGGATGTGGACCTGTCGAAGATCACCATGGCCAGCATCGCGCAAAGTGTGTTCATCTACCTGGGCATTCCGTTCCTGGCCGGGATGAGCACGCGGTTTGTCCTCGTGAAGTCCAAGGGCCGGGAGTGGTACGAGAAGCGCTTTATCCCCAAGATCAGCCCGATCACGCTGGTGGCGCTGCTGTTCACCATCGTGGCCTTGTTCGTCATCCAAGGCGACAAGATCGTGCGCCAGCCGTGGAATGTGGTGCTGATCGCCATCCCGCTGCTGATCTACTTCGTGCTGATGTTCCTGGTGAGCTTCTGGATGGGCAAGAAGGCCGGGGCCGACTACTCCAAAACCGCGACCATCGCGTTCACCGCCGCCAGCAACAACTTCGAGTTGGCCATCGCTGTGGCCGTGGCGGTGTTTGGCATCAACCACGGTGCGGCCTTTGCCGCCGTAATCGGGCCACTGGTGGAGGTGCCGGCCCTCATCGGGCTGGTCAACGTTGCCCTGTATTTCCAGCGGCGCTATTTTAAGGAACCTGACACAACGCCTATGGTAGCCAACGCAGGCTGCCCCAGCGTGCCTGAAGCGAACGTAAAACAGGCACGGAACTGCTCTGTCTCGACCCTACCCAATGGCAGTTGAGTCCGGCGATCACGTCTACGGTTTTCCCGAAAGTTTCGGATCGTTGCCGGACCCTGTGAGACGCCGAAAAAGGGGGGTAAATAGGCTCTCCGCGGAACCCGCTGATGGATGCCAAGCTCGGACATGCGATATTTCGCCCAGAACGTGGTTTCTAGGACATGGCAGGTATGTTTACCAGCGTCTTTCGCGGAGAGCCGGTAAATACAGAGCAGGACGGACCAAGTATTGACGGACGCCGACCGCTGCAATGTTGAGCGGGTGGAATTGATGTCGGGGTCAGGATGCCCCGATTCGGCCGCGGCCACGAGACTTGGGAGCATCCATCAGACCACCACAACGCCGAAGGAGAGCCTCCAGCCGAGCATTACAATCGGTGCCTCGGTTGTGCTGCGCATGGTTTGACGGAAACTTGCACAGCGAGATCGCGATGGCCATCGCCCGCATCTTTCAAGTCGGTCTCGCCTGGGCGCGACGTATCAAGCGCGGCGGCGTGAAACCATCCGCTAGCCAGCGCCCCTGCCGGTAGGTATAACTACGCCGTGGCCGGAGAGTCGCTTTTCAATCTCAACAGTTTCTTTCGCTCGCTGGAAGCCTATCCCTTGTGGCAGGTAACCATCGAGCTGCTGCTGATTGGCACGGTGGTATTCTGGATTTTGCGCTTCCTGCGCGGCACGCGCGGGGCGCGGCTGCTGCGTGGCATCGGCGTACTGCTGATCAGCTTATCGTTAATCGTGCGACTGCTGGGCAACCAATTGCCGCGGATCGCCCTGCTGTACAGTCAATTTCTGGTCTTTGCCTCCTTTGCGGTGGTGGTGGTCTTTCAGCCGGAGCTTCGCCGGGCCTTGATGCGACTAGGCGAAACCCGGCTGTTTCGCGGTTTTTCCCAGCAGATCGATGAGGAGATCGAAGCGCTGGTGGAAACGTCGGAATTTCTTTCGCGCCGCAAAATCGGCGCGCTGGTGGCCATCGAGCGCGAGGTGGGCCTCGGCGGCATGGCGGAAAATTGCACGCGGCTGAACGCGGAATTGACCGCCGCCCTGCTCAACACCATCTTCTGGCCCAACAGCCCGCTGCACGATCTGGGTGTGATCATCAGCCAGGGACGCGTGGCCTACGCCGGCGTGCAATTTCCACTGGCCGAAAGCGGCGATTTGGAGCGCGAACTAGGCAGCCGGCACCGCGCGGCCCTGGGACTGAGCCAGGAATCCGATGCGGTGGTGCTGGTGGTTTCCGAGGAGACCGGAGATGTGTCCGTGGCCGAAAATGGCCAGTTGCTGCGCAAGCTCTCCAGTGATGGACTGCGCGCGTTGCTGGGCGAGTTACTGGGTCGGCGCGGCGCATCCGGCACGGCGCGCGACACGGCGTAAATAAGTCTGAATACGGGTGGTCATGGCCGATGTAAAAAAAACCAAATCTTCCATGGCCTCCAAGCCGCTGAACCTGGCATGGCAGCAGTTCAAGAGCCGATTGACGCCCTGGCTGGAGCGCCAGCGCCTCATGTCCTTTATGCGCACCATGGCTTGGACGGTGCCGCTGACGGTGTTGATCTGGATTTACGCCGAGCATGAGCAGTTGGGGATGGATCGCATGGTCGCCATCCCCATTGATGTGCGGATCGAAGCGCCCAATCGCCTGGTAACGCTCATCAGCCCGGCGGATAAAAATATTCTGGCCGATCTATCCGGCCCGCGAGCCAATCTGGAGCGCGTCAAAAACCAACTGAATCCCGCCGACAGCGGCGGACGGCTGGTTTTGACCATCCCCCCCGACCAGGCCCCCGGCAGCGAGCCGCAATTTAACACGCTGGACCGGCTGAACAATCAGCCGCTGTTTCGCTACAACGGCATCACCATCACCAATTGCAATCCGCCCTTTTTGAAATTGCGCGTCGATCAGATGGTGGAATATGACGTGGCGGTACAAGCTCCGGCGGACTTGGCCAATCTGGAAGCGCCGCCGCTATTTAGTCCCCGAACCGTCAAAGTGCGCGGGCCTAAGGGGGAATTGGGCGATCCGTCGCGCTTGTTTGTGCTGGCCGACATCACCAATCTGGAAATCCTGCGCACCCCCGGCGAACACAAACTCAGCGATGTGCGCCTGATCCCCCCATTGCGCGGCGAGCAAGTAACGGTCAGCCCCCCCACCGTGTCGGCGACCGTGCGCGTGCGCCGCGCCGATGTGTCGCTGGTGCTGCCCAGCGTGCCCATCTTCGTGGCCGCGCCGCTGGGGGTACTGGACAAATACCGCGTGAACATTTCCGGCGGATCGTTCATCCCCAATGTAACGGTCATCGGCCCGCAGGAGCAGATTGACCGGCTGGAAAAACAAAGCGTTTTACCGCGGGCGATTTTGGAGATCACCGACAAAGACGCCGGCGAGGAACGCAGTCGGCCGGTGCGCTTTGAATTGCCAGCCGGTGTCAAGGCTTCCGCCCAGGACGCCACCCGCAATGTGGAATTCAGGCTCCAGGACCGCTCGCTGCCGGAATAATTTTTATCTTCACATGAAGCGACGCTCCAGTGCCTACAATTGGCCGGAAAAATGAATCTGACTGTACTGCCGATTTCCACGGAGCAAACCGAGCGTTTGTTCACCCAGGCCCAGGAGCGCTGGCTGGCTACCCTGGCCGATGAAGCCCAAGAAAGCACTGGGCCAGGCGATTGGGGATATTTCCAAGCCCGCCGGCGAATATGGGTTTTGCGCCACCGCTCGCCTTTTGCGTCGCCAACAGGCGCCTGGCAATTTTTGCCCGCGCGGGCGGCGCTGCGGTCTCAGGAGGAATTTCTCAATGAACTGCACCCCGGCGGTTTGCTTGCCAAGCGAATGTTGCGGCATCTGGACGATCCGCATGTGGACGCCCTGCTGGCGCGGCGGGATGGCCAGGTGCAGGCGATAGGCTGTTTGCTGGGAATCGGACAGGCGGCATGGGTATCCACCTTGATCGCCCGGCCGGGATCCAATGCCGCCGGGCCGCTATTGGGCCAATTACTGGATATCGCCGCCCGTGGGCAGGTGCGGCATATTCTGGCTGATTCAGCAGCCAGCGACGATGAATGGTCGGCATTGCTGGCCAGGGATGGCTTTGTCGAGGTTTTTTGCCGCCAAGCGTGGACGTAACGGACCTGATCCTCTGCGGCAATAGTGCGATTTTGCTTTTGGCCGTTTGTGATACATAGTACATGATTCGATGAATACCAAAGACCGTTTTTACGAGATCGACCTGCTGCGCATCCTGGCGGCTCTGGCGGTGGTGCTGTTTCATTACGGCTTTCGCGGCTACGCCGCCGATTCGCTCTCTCCGGTCGCCTTCCCGCTCTTAAGCCCCGCCGCCCGCTACGGCTACCTGGGCGTGGACCTGTTTTTTCTCATCAGCGGGTTTGTCATCCTGATGAGCGCGCAAGGTCGCACCGTTCGCCAATTTACCGCCTCGCGCATCGCCCGGCTTTATCCGGCATTCTGGCTTTGCTGCACGCTGAGTTTTCTGGTCATGTGGCAATGGGGCGGAGCGATTTTGCCCGTTACCGCCCCCCAATACTTGGCGAACATGACCCTTGTGGAAGGGTTCAGCCGCTTTTCCAACCCCATCGACGGGGTTTACTGGTCGCTGGTAGTGGAGATCAAATTCTACATCCTGATCGGGATTCTGATGCTGCTGAGCCAACTGCGGCGGGTGGAGTGGTTTTTGGCCGGCTGGCTGGCGCTATCGGCGGTTTTTCTGCGCGTCGATTCCTGGACCATCCGCTTTTACCTGATTTTGGATTACGCGCCGCTTTTTGTCGGCGGCGCGATGTTTTTTCTGATCTACAAACAGGGTTTGAGCAGGGGACGGATGGCGCTGATAGCGCTGTCGCTGGTGATCGGTATGGCCCATGCCTTGCAACGACTGGGCCATGCGCAAAAGGAATTACATGTTACGCTCAACCCGGTGGTGGTGCTGGGGGCGTATCTGTTTTTCTACGCCCTTTTTTTTGCTATCGCCCAGCGGCATACCCAGCGCTGGGGCTACAGATGGTTTGTCGCCGCCGGCGCTTTGACTTATCCGCTTTACCTGCTGCATCAAAATATCGGGTATATCCTGCTGCGACATGGCGCGCCGCTGGTCCAACGGCATGTGCTTTTGGCAGGGATTGTCCTGCTCATGCTGGCCGCTTCCTGGGCGATTCAAGTGTGGGTGGAAAAACCTTTGGGATTGTGGATGCGGCGGCGGCTGGAAACAGCGCCGCCAGCGGCTATGATTCCGGGCGATGCGCCGCCGACGATTGACCATCCTGGGAGTGGGACTTCTGGGCGGCTCGCTGGGCATGGCGCTCAAGTCCCTGAATAAAGGTTGGAGTATCACCGGCTTTGGCCGCAATCCGGCCACGCTGGAAAAAGCCCGCCAAATCGGCTGCATCGATCATATCGGCTCGTCGCTGGCCGAGGCGGTGGCCCAGGCCCAGTGGGTGATTCTTTGCACGCCGGTCGGACGGCTGGCATCCTTGCTGCGGGAACTGGCACCCTTACTCAAGGCCGGCACGATCGTTACCGACGTGGGCAGCACCAAGGCCAGCGTGGCGCGGGCGGCGGCTCGCTGGCTGCCGTCAAGCGTGCATTTTGTGGCCAGCCATCCCATGGCCGGCAGCGAAAAACGCGGCCCGGAATACGCCCGCACCGATCTATTTGACCGATTCCCTTGCATTGTAACCCCCACCGCGCGGACCAACCCGGACGCTTTGCGCCAAGTGCTGAAATTTTGGACGAGCCTGGGGATGCGCGTGTACCAGTTATCGCCCGCCCGCCACGATCGACTGCTGGCCGATATCAGCCATTTGCCGCATGTGCTGGCCGCGGCCCTGGTGCGAATGCAGACGCCCCAGACTTTGGAACTGGCGGGCAACGGCTTTTTGGATACCACGCGCATCGCCGCCGGCGACGGCGAATTGTGGCGCGATATTCTCCTGGACAACCGAGTGAATCTTCGCCATTCGCTGCAAAAGTTGCGTAAACAATTGGATCAACTGCTGCATCTGCTGGAGCCGCATCAATCCGACCCATTGGCTGACTGGCTCAATCAAGCGGCCCAAAAACGCGCGGCGCTGGCGGCCAAGAAGTTAAAGCAACTGGCGCGGGAATAGAGAGCAAAAGGGGGAGCGCAACTCGGCTGTCCTTGGCCGACAGTGAAAGTTCGATCACTGACGTGGTTTGCCTTGTTCTCCCCCGGCAGGCGGTCGATGTCATCCAGTGCACATGTTATACGGATCAGGCTTGCATCGCGTGCTCGATCCACGGGCACCCGTAGAGGCTTTTAAGTCTCGCCCTGTCCAGCGTGCTCCACGCCAGATTCACCCGGTCTAATACGGATCAGGCTTGAATCGCGCGCTCGATCCACGGGCAACCGCATAGGCTTGTAAGTCGCGCCCTGTCCAGCGTGCTCCACGCCTGGTCCACCCGGTCAAACATCGATTTGTAGTTCTCAAATACCTGGTTGGATAGCTGGTGGTTCCGCAGAAACTGCCACACGTTCTCGGCCGGGTTTAGTTCCGGGCTGTAAGCCGGCAGGAACATCGCCGCAGCGTTGGGGGGCCAACGCAAATCTTTGGCGTGATGCCAGCCGCCATTGTCCAGCACCAAAATCGCGTGTTGGTCCGCCAAGATGTAGTTGGACAGGCCGTCAATGAATATCTGCATCAATTCCGTATTCACCGTTGGCGTGAGCAGGGCGACCGAGTCGCCGTTGGCCGGATCAATCGCGGCCGCGAACTGCTGGCGGGTCAACTCCTGGCCGTTGGGTCCGCGGTCGCCGAGCAAAAGGATGACGTTGTAGCGGTCGCGCTGAACCGCCTTACCCCGATCGTCGGCCCGGCGATAGCCGTTCCAAACGCGAGCCCGATCTTCCTCTGATTTCCACTGGATGCGCCTAGTAATACTCCGTAAAAACAGGAGCATCGCATAAATTTAGCCTAGCGCAACCGTACCAGCGCCTAACAGGCGCGCGAGTTCATGCCGGAAGCGTACAATTTCTCAACCTCGGCGTTGTTCATGGGTTCTCCAGGCAGTATTGACAGCCAAGCGCAAAAGCTCTGCCATCGATTGATACATAGCAACCCTAACCGCGCACGACGGGGCCAGTTTACCAGAAATCGGGCAACCCGGGTGCGAGGTGCTCATAGCTGGCTGGCGGTTTATCGCAACTTGATCGTGCCCCAGTTGGCAGGAAAGAACTCCGCCTCGCTGGGCACGTCGTTGATTACGTTAGTTTGCTTATCCACCCACTGCGTTCGCTGTCCGGTGCGGCTGCTGGTGTCGTCACCAAACAGCAAGCCGATGTCGAGCTTGAACGACATGCCGCTGGCAGGCGCAGTGATGCCCAATACCGACCAAGGGATCGCCGCCGCGACGAAGTACTGGCCTTCGGCCGGTTTGTACTGCCACTTCACCGCAGACTCTTCACTCACATACTTAAAAACACTGGTTCGCACTGGTGAACGGAACTCATACGGCTTGTCCCCCTGATCGGGTTTGAATACGACGGCCACCGGCTTGCCCGATACGTTTGCCAGCAGCACGCGGGTGCCGCTTATCTGCGTGGGCGGGTAATCCTTTAGTGGTGCGATATACAGATTCACACTGTCACCGCTTTTGAACGCTTCGGTCGGTAGTGTCCCCTTGTTGACCATCGGCGTCCGATCGGCCACCTGCGCGGCGAGGTATAGATTCTGTGCATCGTACCGAATCACCGCCCGGCCCATCTCTTCATTCCCCTGACGGACAACAATGGGATTTTCATCTTCCGCGAAAGTGGCGGCGACCAGCGCGTTGACGTCGAACGCCTTGCCCGTGACAGCGGTGTATTCGGTTTTGCGCTCGGGTCCGGTGGATTTCTTCGGGACGAACTGCCGGGCTTTCTCAATATCGCCTTGGGTGAGGTTGATCTGGACTGTCGGTGCATCGACGATGCCGTCAAGCCCGGTGACGCGAGCCACGCGCACATCCGTTTCGCCATAGCTCAGGCGCACCACGCCGTCGCTCTGGCGGACGAATGTGCCATTAAAGCATTCGCCGCCGAGGCTGGTGTCATTGATCGGCACGCCGCGCAGCTTCATGTCGTTGGGGAGTTTGCTCGGGGCCATGCGCAGGTCGGTAAACAGTTCGCCGACATACATTCCGTCATCACGAATCAGGAACTCCTGACCGCAGTTGCCCCGGATCGTGTAGAGACTGTGTTTTCCGTCAGGCAGAGTGGTAATGCCGGTGGTTTTAATCGCCCCCATGATCACGCCGGGCGTCGCCATCGGCGCGCTAAAACCGCCGTGTACAGCAATCCAGTAGTTGGGATAGGTCCAAAGTTCCGTACCCTTCTCATCATAGCCGGTGATCCAATGCAGGCCGTGGATGACATTATTCACATCGGCAATGCCTGATGGCCTGCCGCTGACGTAACCGAACATTGTCTTTTGGATGTCTCCGCTGATTTTGCCCAGGTCGCCCGGCAGTTGCTCAGCCTTGTTGATGTCATAAATCGGCGCGCCGTCAACGGAGAATCGGACGGGTTTAAGAGCGTAGCCCGAGTGATACCAGGTCAGATCCTTGAAACAGCGGTAGCCCCAGCCGCCGGCAAAGACATTCGCCTTGCCGAAGTCACGCCACTGCACTTCATCGGGTGATTGGAAACCGTCGCCGTTGAGATCTGACCAGACAAAACTGCAGTTAGCGTTGGGTGCCGGGGGAAAGCCGGCCGTGGGAGCCAGAGTGTGGGGATCCAACCCTCGGCTCTGTGAGCCGATGGCTGCAACGACTACCCAGTGATCGCCGCGGCGAACCAGCACTCGGGCGACATCCGTGCCGATCACGTAATACTCAACCTTTTTGCCGCTGACATCGCTGACAAAGTGATTGGCATTGTCAAAGCCCATGCTGCCTTCGCTGATGCCGAAAAGGGCATATTTCCCCGGTAATGGATCGGGCTGCCCGCCGACGCGTTCGATCGGCGTGTAGGAGTAGTTGGGGTAATCCAGCTTGAACAGGGTGCCGCGATAAATGCCCAGATCGGGCACATCATCGCTCAATGCGCCCCCGGAACCCATGTAGCTGGTGGTCCCTAGATAATCGCGCACCAGCTTACCGTCGGCGGCATTCCAGACGCTGACGCGCTTGAGGCTGTAATCCGCTTCGGTGATCCAAATATGCGTGGTGCTGCCATCGGGAAATTCCTCGATGGAAACGCTGCTGGGATTGTTCATTGCCTGCGGATTCCACTTACCGGCGCGATGCCCGCCCGGTTCACCGATGGTCAGCGATGGTTTGGCACCATCGGCGACGGTATCGAAGCGGAAAGCGCTGAGTTTGCTGGTATCGGTGACATACAAACGATTCGCAGAATCGATCGCAACACCGGCGGGCGTTTCAACTCCATCAAGTCTGAAGGTCTTCACATCTCCGGTATCAACATTGAGGCGGAAGAATTGCTTGTCGCTGACACCTATGACTTCGGTTCCCTGCGGATTGAACGCCAACATGCCCGGCTTGACAACCTGCACCTCGCGCTGGATTGCGCCGGTCTCGGCGTCCATGAGCAGCACCTTGCCTTCGGCCAGGCTGATGGCGAGTTGTTTCTTTACCGACCAGGCCAAGCCCTTAGATTCACCGGGCAAAACGATCTCGGACTTGTCACCGAAGTTGACCTGTTCGCCGGTTTCGGGATTCGATCGTCCCAGTGCCCGCGCTCCCGGCCCACCGGTTCCGCCATAAGTGAAGTAGACATGTTTCTCGCCGGCGGCGATGTACCACGCGCCGCTGCCCAGACGCACCCATTCCCACTTCTTGAGGCCGTCCTTGCCCACACCGATAAAGCCGACACCTGTTTCACCACCTTGGCAACCGAGGAAGATTCTCACGTTGTTGGTGGTGTTGCTTTTGGGGAGTACTCCGCTGGACAACGGCGGTGAATGATCCGCCAGCCAGCCACCGTTGCCTTCGGCGGTATGCCAGGTCGGCGTGCCGGGGTTGTAGAAAGAACCTTCGTGCAACACGCTCAGTCCATTGTGCGCAATGGTTCTGGCAACATATTTGCCAGGCGCGACATAATCGCCGATGAACAGGCTACGCTCTTTGTCCCACATACCTTCGGCGCGTCCGTCCCACGACACTTGGATGATCTGCTTATCGCCCGCGCGACTTATGAGGTAATCTGAAACATCCTGGTGTGATACGAGATTCCGAACTCGCTTACCACTGGCATCATCAATCGCCAGTGAGAACTTTGTCGCGTTTGCGGGCAGCTCCACGCGAATCGGGATTGGACCCTGCCGCTTGGAATCAAAAGACTCAATCACTTCCAGGGGCAAGTTGCCCTTGGCCAGAAGCTTCATCTTGCCCCATGAGGCGGGACTCTGGTATAGCACCACTCGCTGACCGACCGCTTGATTGATAGGATCAGACCACATCACCGCCGGCCATTTTGTGCCGCTGGGGCCACCCCAAAAATATTCACCGCTGAATCCAAATTCGAGATTCGCGGTTATCTTGGACGCATCCTTCATCAGCAGCGTCCAGGGAATCTTCATCTCCTGCACATATCCCCGATTGTCGGTCTCAACCATGAACGCCTGTTCAAAGCCGGTGGCGTCCTTCAGTATCTTGCCCGGACCACGGAAAACCTGTTTGCCCGCTTCTTCAATTGGGGCGTTGTAGTTGATCTGGCATACCGAGGTGTCAAACTTACTGCTGTACCATGAAGTCAGATGGATCTGGCCATAGTCCGGTGTGATGAAACGGGCCTGAAAGCTGTCGGCCATCCAGCCTTCACCAGGGGCGCGGGCGGCATCGACGTTATTGATCATCGGTGTGGGATCGCGCCACTTCATCGCAAGATAGAGATTCTGTGAATCCCACATTGCGATCAGGCGCACCGAGTAGCGTTCGCGCAGATTCCGCACGCCATAGACAAACATCTCACCGCTGGTGTCCCATTCGCCATCGGATATCTGCCCGTCAATCACCACTTTCCCGGGTGCCGGCACTGCCTGAATGGCACCATGATTGCTCTGGGGCGAGAGCGCATGGGCTGCCGAAGTACAGGCCAGCAGCAAGAACATAAAACCGCAAGCGCCTGCCCATCTGCGGGTCAAGTATTTCATTAAAATCTTCATGATAGCAGTTATATATACCCGCGATTGGGTGGTTTGTTTAAGTCTGCGGGCACTCAATTCTTCAGGGGATTCGGTTTGATGGTCAGGCTCCACAGCTTTTCTTCAGATCCCGATAGCGTGAGGCCTGCTTCAAAGCCTCCCCAGAGATAGTAGCAGCGCATCAGTACTCGGTTCCAGCCCTTCTTCAGGGGAAGTTCCCTGGCAATGATCTGCCTGCCCGACCACATCCGCGGGCAAAGAAGCCTACCGCAAGTATGAGATATACTCGACTGTATTGACCTGGCCCGGTATGGGGGGACGGGGACGCAGCTAGTGATATTAGAACCACTAGCTGCGTCCCCGTAGCGTAGACTTCCTCAGAACCCGGGAACACAGTTCCGACAACGCAACGAAGTCACGACTGACTGTGACGGAGGCCGCGCTGAAATTATCTATGAACCCGGTGTCGGATTCATTCATCTTGAAACGGTTTTTAACCATCTCCACTATTTGTGACTCGGTGAACATAATTTTACTTTGGAGCAATGAGAGTGTTTTGTCCGACTACAATGTCCGTCAGGACGACGCGACTCCGGGGACCATCCCAGAATACAAGCGGAAGCTGCCGGAAGACACGGTCGGCGGTAAAGGTGATTTGACCGTCCGATTGCTTCCAGTTTGACAGAACCGGCATGGTCTCCTTCGGACTGGTGCCTGTTTCGTTGAATGCTTTTTTGGCACGATAATCAATATACTGCCGGGGCACTCGCTCCCCCTCGATAGCCGCCCAACGGGCATCGGCGCCGTAGTAACTGAGAACGGTCGGATTGTGTCCGTTGACTGATTTCCAGTGGGCTGGAATCTTCCATGCTCCATGCGGATTATTCACCCGCTTGTCGGACACAATATCATGACACGTCAGCGGATCGTGCGACTCCAGCAACTGTGACGGATGGGTTCCCAGAGGAAACCGCAGTTCCAACCACTGGGCCACTTCCTCCAGGGTCGCTGGGACGATGGTTTTCGGAATCCGAGCATAGAACTGTTCCAGAAAATTTTCCGACGCCACACGATGGGCGTCATGATCCTCATTATGGATCACGAGACATCCGAAATCCGATTGATCCAGTGACCCGAGATGATTTGATAATATCCGGTCAAAGTAATCCGGTTGATTCGCCAGAATGCCCACGCCGGCAATGTCATCGGGGTCGGTACTGTACACACAGGAGGCCCCGGGATATTCGAGAAAACTGTTGCAGTGGTCGCGAGATGTCCAAGGGAAAGCCCATGGGCCCGGTTCATCCAGGGTTGGATAACGGAAGTTTCCCGCGCTCATCCGGTAGGGTTCCCAGGGTGCGCCTTCGTGATACAAACTGCCGTCGCAGGTTTCGTGGTCATGACAGATTCCCCAGAATCCGCGCAATCCGGCCCGGCGCCCCGCCTCGATCCAGCGACTCCCCAGGCTTCCGACCCATTGATCCACCGCGCCAATGCCCGGCTGCATAAACCATTGCTGAGCTGACATCGCCTGCTGTATTTCCCGGCGGGTGTTATTCCAGACGGCTTGGGCATCTTCCACGGGCCGATCCGTATTATAATTAATCGCATTCTTAAAAAAGTAGGACGGGGGCAGAATGCCGACATCATCACCATGTTGAAAATGCCACTGGCTGATTTCCGACGCCCCGGCCTTGGCCACATTCCCATCAATCAACCAGGTCACGGGCAATCCATATTTGTGCGCCCCTTCCGCCATGTAACGTGAGGAGGCATAGGCATGGCCATGATACAGCAACGGATCACCCATCAAATCCCACCACGCACCGCCACGTTCCTCCATTTCCCCCACACGCTGTGGACTGTGTCCCCAGTGGAAATTGGAAGTGGTGGTGATGCAGAGAAAAAGTTCTTTGCTTCCAAAGATACGGGACGGAACCTTTTGCTCCATCCAATCCCCACCCACACGCAGCCTGATGGTGACGGCTTCGTACTTAAGACGCCTTGCTCCGCTGCGAACTTTCAACTGCCAACCATCTGCTGTCAGAGTTGGCGAACCTTCAAGCGCAAGATCCGCAGGCATGGAAAGTACTTCCAATGCCTCCACATCCGGACCGGCCAGTGTCACTGTCTGGAGACTGTCACTTACGACGATCAATTTTTGTCGAAGACTGGGTGTTTTCATAATGGGTTTGAGAAGTTGACGGGATTTTTATTGAAAAGATGTTCTGATTATTGCCACTGGGTTGCGGATCGCGCTGATAACGCGGGTACACAATTCCGTCAGCCCCACCAGATTGCGGCTGACGGTTACGGAGGCGGCGCTGAAGTTGTCGATGAAACCGGGCGCGGTCTCGTGCATCTTGATCCGGTTCTTGAGCAGGGGTTCGAGATTCATGCGGGCACCAATCGTGACTCGGCGAGCCGGGCTGTTAGTGGTTAAGGATATCAAGCCATAGCTTCTGAACGCCACACACCAGAATGATGCAGAGATAAAGCAACGCCCCCCCGAGCCGTCACCTGTCGCCAGATGCGGAGCTGATCACGCACAAATCCCAGAGCGGGATTGCCATGATGAGGAGTACCAAACATGAAAAGTGTTACGATTACCTCAAAGAGTCCCTGAATCACAATTGCTTGGTCATCAGGTCGTTGATTTCTTCGCATAGGAAGGCTCCTCTCCGAAAAGCGGTGAAATATGATATTGCCAGAACCGCTCGCATGTTTGAAATAAATCAACGCGCCTGGATGACATTCCATCGCTCGGGTCGAAGGCGCGCTTCACTGGGCAGATCATCAACAATAAACGTATCTTTATTGCTCCAATAGTGCCGAATCTGTCCCTTAGTTCCGGTAGGGTCAGCAAATATGACTCCCACATCACCAATAAACCTGTCGCCAGGAGCATCTAGTAGATTGATAGAAGCGCGCGACACGGCGGCCTCGACGACATATCCCTCTTTGGAATCAACTATCGAAATCTGTGCATCGGGAAGTTGTCTGACGTCATCAAAGGTGACTTTACCGACAGGTGATTCGAAGGTGCCCGGCTGTTTAGGTTCCGCGTTTACGGGACGGTAGAGCACGGCTATCGGCTTGCCCTCTAAAAGCGAGATGAAGAGGCGTAGGTCGCCTCCTACTGGCGTCGTCCGTAAAGGGTCAGCTTTTGGGTCCAAGCCCAGTTGAACATCAACCCCACCGCCGGATTTGAAAAGTGTACGCCAATCGGTGCCGGCGTTGCGAAGTTTACCGTTGCCTCGGACATCGAAGGTAATATAGAGATATTTGGCATCGATTCCCAGTCGGGCGCGGAAGCCTCTGGTTGAATCCAGCGGAACGTCCGTCCAAGTGGCATTCGGCCAGTCCGCAAGCTTTCCGTCGACGCGGGGTGGGTCGCTCAGATGCGCAATCGTTAGGCTCGGCAATGTTGTTGGAGCGGCCACCACAGCCTTTTCCGTGCCCAGTGTGATCGACCCGCCGGCCAGGCGCTTGACTTGATCCAGGCCTTCTATGCGGATAACCGCTATGCCCGATCCTCCGTAACCGGGTGCCGTGAAGAGATAGAATTTCCCATCGCGCGTTTGGACAAAATGATCTCCCCATTGCTCGTCGGGAAGTGACATCCCGTTGAGGGATTGGTCCCGTCGGGCGGTCGAGGGGGTGATGCCAGACCCGTCGCGCACCGCGTTACGAAAAACCGATCCGATGAAAAGTCCATCGCTGCTGAGGAAATGCCTCTGACCATCCGCCGTCACCGGGCACAGTATCGGGCCCAGGGCATCAGTACCCGGATCGGCCAGTGGACTAAATTTATGCACATGGATAAGCGAACCGGGTGGAAAGTGGCGATTATATTCCGCGTGTCCCTGCGACTTGACCGGATACGTCCAAAGGCATTTCATATCCGCACCGAGGCAGGAAATCGTTCCAAGATTTAGTCCTGGGCGTGCGTCGTAGCCAAAAAGATAAACCCGCCCCCCGGAATCGACTGCGGCAATTTCAACGCCACCGATGACGGTCTCTTTGGGAATCTCGGCGATGACCGCAACCTGATCGGCGGGGTCGTAGTGGGGAACACCGTTGGCGTCGATACTACGAGGCTTCCATCGCCACAGCGACCACTTTTGCCATTGCCAATTGCCGATACCCCAATAACTCAGGTCAGGTCCCACATACTTGTAACTGATCGATTTGATCACCCCCGCTTCCACGGGTTGATCGACCTTCACCGCTTCATTGTCCTGTTCCGCACCGTCGCCGTTGCTGTCGGACCAGACCCGAATGAACGGTTGGTCACGTTTGACATACAAGGTGGCCGCTGGAACGTAACGTCCATCCGGCTGCCGGCGGTGAATACTCGTCGGCCAGTCCCAATAGCTGTGGCCATTGAAATTGATGAGATATTCATGACCCTGGTGGTGAATGATCTGGACGTTGCTCATGCCGGAGGAGGCGTCGCTGAAGTGGTCGCCGTGCCAGAAAGAGGGTACGACGCTACCCGTTTTCCAATCCGCCTTGTACTCCAAACCCGCATAAAACAGATGTGAGGGATCCAGCGGATCGAGTGTGCCAGCCCCACCATACAACGGGGGACCGAGATGATCGCGGACGAATTTCCCGTTCTCCGGATTCCATACACTGAACCGTTTGAGCAGCAGACTTGATTCGGCCACCCACACCTGTCCAGTACCGTCCGCGGCGATTCCTCCAATGGATTGCATGGCATTCTCGTCCCAAGGCCCGATCTTTCTTCCACCGGCCGTGCCCATCGTTTTCAACAGTGTCCCATCGGATGAAAACAACTTCACGCGCATTTCAGTTTGAGGATTGACCGGTTTGACCGTACCCGCAAGTGCCTCCCCTACATCGGCAACAAGAATTCTTCCTTGGGCATCCACTGCCAGAGCGTAAGGCCCTGTAAGCTCTTTGGTGATGACTGGTGTGATCTTTCCACTTTCTTCATCAATGCGCACGACACTCTGACCGGAAACCGCCAGCAGGTGTCCATCCTTATCCAAGGCAATGCCGCGTGGCTGCGCTACCGCAATATTTTTAAGCAGAGAAAATTTCGCATAAGCCCCGACCGAGTAAACTCCGATTCGATTCTCGTAATTCAGCGAAACATAAACCTTTCCCGCACCTGCGGCGATGCCGCATAAATTGTGCTGGCCTTTAGCCAGATCATACGTCTCTCGAAGTTCGCCATTGGCCAACAAGGGCTTTGCCGAGTCGGCGGGCCAGCGCGCCAGTTGCACGACCCAAGCCCCATTTCCCGGGTAACTTCCTTCGTCACGAGCGTACAAGATTCGAGATTGTGGATAATCAGAAGCGTCCACCGCGATCCAATCGGCGCCCTTCCATGTGGTCGAATCGGCCCCGGTTTTTCGGCCGTCCTTGTTCACCGACATCAACCAACTGCCTGCCTCCTGTCCGCTGAAAGAGAGAAAAATGCGCGAGTCTTTCCCCGTAGGATCAGTCGCAACCGAACTCGGTACGCCATGATCAGCGCCCCACCCGCCCATGAAGCCTTCTTCATTGCGTTCAGTCTGCCAGGTTGGCGAACCGGAATTGTAAAACGCAAATTCAAACTTCGCGTCCAGCCCCGGATGATAAATACCTCGCCATCGATAAGTGCCCGGTGCAACTGCCTTCCCGCTGTCGTCAAGACCGTCCCAATTTACCTTGGCGTTTAAGGCAGTTATCGGCGCGGACGGAACCAGATTCCGAATCCGTTTTCCAGCGGCATCTTCGACGACGACGGTGACAAACCATTCATCATTGCCGGCAGGAAGTTGAGGAGAGATTTCGACGGCTAACGTCAATCCGGATGTGGCAAGTGTGCACATCACGAAAAATGAACTGAAAACAAATCGTAAAAGATTGTTCATGCGCGCTTCCAAGTGTTTCTCAGTGATCGTTGATAATTTCTACAACACAGGCGGGATCGGACAAGTCGCCGGGCGATCGCGCCTGCAAACCAATCCTATCGAGCAATTCCCCGGGGAAGACGACATCCGACCCGTCCATCGAGATGGCCGAGGTGACATCGACGGCACTTTCGCCGGCCAGATCCTGCATCCAGACTGTTGAACGGGCCGAAGCATTTTTATGGCGAACGCGCAGCGAACGATATCGACCGAAAATGCCGATTTTTCCGTCTCCTGCTTCGATTGAAACATCCGCCAGCGGGGTGGATCGGTTTCGGTGTTCGAGGGATGTCCGTGGCAACGTCGCTACCGACGTCGCTCCATTGGGATGTCGAGAACACACGACAAAAGGGGGGTCATCAACGCCTTCAACCACAGGCAGGGGCATGTCGCGTGACACCCGGGCGGGGGCCCCCTGGTTTACAATCTGGTTGTCCCATTCCGCCTGATACACATCGCCCGGACGATAAAGCCATCGGTCAACCAGTATGCGCGAATCCCTTTCCACCAAGCCGACTCCTGCCGGTACCGGCGGGGCGATTCGAGACCATCGCACTGCACGCACAGCCTCATCGGTACGCTGGTTCACGCCATGCGGATC
>JBBQBE010000059.1:0-20431 GCA_038317225.1 Tepidisphaerales bacterium
CTTCCGCACAGCGAAAGCAATCCTTTCGGAATCGACTAGCACAGGCAGGAGAGCGTTGGTTGGCGTCGTGCCTCCCATCTCATCCGCCGCCAGCCGAACCGCTGGCGTTAGACGCTCCGGTTCCCTTGAAGCGTGGCCGGATTTTATGGGTCAGTTGCTCTTGGTAGCGCCGCCGGCGGCTGGGCAAACGACGCCGCCAGGCGTAGGTCTCCCAGCGCGCCACCGACAG
The DNA here is from genome assembly GCA_038317225.1 of Tepidisphaerales bacterium. GTDB lineage: Bacteria > Planctomycetota > Phycisphaerae > Tepidisphaerales > Tepidisphaeraceae > JBBQBE01. Next base: position 230 of record JBBQBE010000059.1, read on the forward strand.
CAACCGGCAGCCGGGTGCGATCGGCTAGTCGCCCAGAGGGTCGTCGATGAAGGTGCACTTCATGGCTGCTTCTTGGTGCACAACGCTATCATTCTCTTTAAAATGTTTTTCTCCACCAAAAGCCAGGCGATTTCTTTACGGAGCCGATTCGTCTCCGCGGCGAAGGCCCTTTCTTCGCTGGGGAACAAATGCAATTCGTCGGAGAACTTGGCCATCCCATCCCAAACGCTGTTGGAATCGATATCCAGACTCCGGGCCTCCTCGACGATGAATAGCCTTGCTCTTTAACCGGCTTGACCGCCGAATATTTAAACTCACGCGTGAAATTTCTTCTTGCCATGGGCGCTCTTTTGGTAGCCATTATGCTATCTTTTTGGCGCGCCCACCATGCGTGGACAAGCTCACACGGATTCAGCAAATCAGCCTTCGTGGCCATTTAGAAACCGTGTTTCCTGCTCGGAAATTGTAAAGTGCAAAAAAAAGCGATCCGCTATATACATCTCGGTGACTTGGCGTGAGTTAGGTCTTTTTCCTGAAAAGGCTAAGCTCACGCAGAGCCGCAAAGCCGCAGAGAAAATACAATAAGAATATATATTGTAAGCTTTTTGCGTCTGCGTGACTTGGTAGCTTGGCGACTTAATGACTCGGCGGCTGAACATCTTGCGGCGGCGCTGCGCCGGTCGTGAGATGTTCAGCCGCTCGTGTCGGTGATCGCGTATTTCCCTCTCCGGGCTGGGTTTGCCTCCGTCCCAGCGGCAAACCCCGCCCGGCGGGGGGTTATTTCATGCTGTCATGAATGTCCTTGGCCATCTTCAAATGCTCTTCCAAGGTGGGCAGCGTCTTGGCCGCGAAGGCTTTGACGTCTGCATCCTCGCATTTTTCCGAAGCCATCTTATATTCGGCCACATCCTGCTCGTGGTCCTTGACCATGTGCTTCATGTAAGCCTTGTCGAATTCTTCGCCGCTGAGTTTGCTTAGCTCATCGACCATCGCCTGATGCTTTTTCATGAGCGTGTCGGACAGCGGTACGTCCTTTTTTGCGCATAGGTCTTTCAATTCCGCGTTGGCCTTGCCATGGTCGGTTACCATGCGCTGGCCAAACTGTTTGACGGCATCGGAGGATGCCTTGTCGGCTACCATTTCGCCGAGTTTGACTTCCATCATTCCGCCGGAAGCGGCCTGATGCACAAACTTGGCGTCGCTATGACTTAATTTCCCATTTTGCATGGCTTGTCCGTCTGTTTTGTCGTGTTCCATGGCCAAGGCCATCGACGTACACAGCAGACAAACTGTCGCTAGTAAAGCTAAAAATCGCATAAAAAACTCCTGGTAAGTAAAAAAATTTCCGGGACGGAAAACACAGATTCGCCAGTATGCAAGGACGATGCCACGAGCCGCGCGTGGCCTGGCAGTTAGCAAATGGCGGTATTATCGGAACCGCCGCGATGCGCAAAAATTGCCGGGCGATCTGTTCAAGTTTGCGCGGTCAAAACGTCGAAAGATTTTGCGGAACATGCCGCTGTCCGCGGCGACGGTCGAACGGATTTGACCGCTGGGTTTTTTTTACAAGGAGGTTGGCAACCCCAGTTCAACTCTTCCGCGTCGGGCGGAGCGCCGACTCAACAGTCAGTAACGTGTTATTGTCAACCCACAAGCGTCGGGTGGCCTGGATGGCCGCGACGGGGTTTGCTGGGTCGGTTTCAATGTCGAGGCGACACGGATGGTCGCCCCTGTGAGGCCCGGAGTTCCGGGCTTATGTCACGGAGGATTTATTATGAGTCGGATCAATACCAATATCTCGTCTTTACAAGCGATTCGTCGCTTAAACCACAACCAAAACGATCTTTCCACCCGCATGCAGCGATTGAGCAGCGGTTTGAAGATCAACAGCGGTAAGGATGCCCCCGCCGGCCTGATCGCCAGCGAAACGATGCGCAGTGAAATCAACGGCATCAACCAGGCGATCGACAATTCCCAGCGCGCCGGCAATGTGATCAACACCGCCGAAGGCGCTTTGTCCGAAGTTTCCTCTTTGCTTCTGGAAATCCAGAGCCTGACCAACCAGGCCGCCAACAGCGGCGCGCTCTCTCCCGAGGAAATCAAGGCCAACCAATTGCAGGTGGACGCGATTCTCAACAGCGTCAACCGCATCGCCAACACCACGCAGTTTAACGGCGTGAAGCTGCTCAATGGCTCGCTGGATTACACGCTCAGCGGCGTCAACAGCAACCAGGTGGATATCGCCCAGATCAACACCGCCAAGATTCCCGACAATGGGCAGGTCAATGTTACCGTGCAGGTAACGGCCAGCGCCAAACTCGGCGAGTTGAATTTCGCCGGGGCGGGCATCGGCGTTTCGCCGGTTACCGTGGAGATCGCGGGCAATCTGGGAACCGAGCAGATTTCCCTGGCCGCCAGCGCCCACGCCAGCGCCATCGCCGTGGCTATCAATCAGCTCAAGGACGCCACCGGGGTCAGTGCTGTGGCCAGTGCCACGGGCGTGCTTTTGACCACGACGGCATTTGGCGCGTCGCAGTTTGTGTCGGTTAAGACCATCAGCGGCAGCGGTTTTGTCAACGGCAACAGCCGCGGCGCCGATGCCAAGGTGAATATCAACGGCGCGGCGGCGGAAGTGGACGGTCTGTCGGCCTCCATGCGCAGCGGCGACACCGATATCACCCTGTCGCTGGACCGCAATTTCGCCCAGCAGACCGCGGTGAACAGCAGCTTTTTGATCACCGGCGGCGGGGCCAAGTTCCAACTGGGTTCGGAAGTCAATCGCCAGGGCCAGACGCAAATCGGCGTGGGGTCGATCTCGGCGACGAAGCTGGGCAATGCCGTGGTGGGCTACTTATCCAGCCTGGCCAGCGGGGGGACCAACTCCCTGGTCAGCGGCAACGCCATCAGCGCGCAAAAGGTGTTGACCGAATCCGTCCGCCAGGTGGCCACGCTCCGCGGGCGCCTGGGCGCGTTCCAGAAAGACATTCTGGAAACCAACGTCAACAGCCTGGGGGTGGCGCTGGAAAACGTAACCGCCTCGGAAAGCGCCATCCGCGACGCTGATTTCGCCAGCGAAACGGCGGCGATGACCCGAGCGCAAATTTTGGTGCAAGCCAACACCTCGGTGCTGGCCCAGGCCAATAGCTCGCCTCAAAATGTGCTGACGCTGCTGCGCGGCTGATCCGCGACGGCAGAGTAAACCCAGATCGCGCGGTCGTAACTGGCCGCGCGGTCTTTTGTTATATAGGGGGCGACGAATTTGCCGATCGGTACGTCGGCCAGGGCTGCGTCCGTCATTTTTTGCTCCTCCTGGTTTTTGAAGGAAAAACGCAATTTCTGAATTGCGGCTCTCCGCGAAAGACGCTGGTAAACATACCTGCCATGTCCTAGAAACCACGTTCTGGGCGAAATATCGCATGTCCGAGCTTGGCAGCTTGGCATCCATCAGCGGGTTCCGCGGAGAGCCTGAATTGCCATGATAAATGGCGGCCTGAATCCGTGTAAAAATCCCTGGGCAAGCCCTCCGCCAGCGCGACGACTGCCTGTGATTTTGCAACCCGCGCCGGCCTGCTATGATTGGCCCGGATGTCGCTGAGTGTTTCGATTTCTCCGTCCGGTACGCCTGTGGTGGCCGCGTTGCAAGAAGATGGCGCGCCGGGGACGGCTGATAGTCAGGAACAGCGTATTATTGATGCGTTTGAGGCCGGCGCTGGCGAGGGTTTGCTCCAATTAGCGGGGCTGAACGAGCGGGCGTTGCCGCCGGATGTGGCGTTTTTGCGCGAATTTGCCCGCCGCTATCTGACGGCGCTATGTCATCGTCCAGCAACCGAGGAGCAACAGGCCGAGCCGCTGGGGCCGCCCGGCCGCGAGGAACTGGGGTTTGTGGCATTGTCAGCGCCGCCGATGCGCGGCTTGGAATATTTGTCGGCCGAGGCGCTGGCCGGTTGGTGGGAAGCGCTCGACAAGCGGGTGCAAGCGGCGATTATCGCCGAACCGGGCGGGGCGACGGCGTATTTAGCGCGGCTCAATCCACTGTGGCATATGGTGGGGCGGGTAACGTTTCACCTGGCCGAAAATAAGCGTAATCCGGAGCAGCCGTTTGCCTTTCTCGCCACCTATGCCAGTCGCATATCGGCGCAAAATCGTGTGCAGCACATGCCGCTGGGCCAGGCGCTAACCCAGTACATCGGTGCCAGTCAGCGCTCCACATTGCTGAATTTGCTTAAGCCGGTCCAAGTTGCTTCCGAGCGCAGCGCCTTGATTAAGCATCTGGTCGAATCGCGGCGGATTTACCATCCCCAGGCCTGGACGCCCCAGCAGGCATACCAGTTCTTAAAAGAGATTCCGCTCTTGGACGAAAGCGGGGTGCTGGTGCGCTTGCCGGACTGGTGGAAAGCCGCCGCCCCGCCGCGCCCGGTGGTGAATGTAACGATGGGGAGCAAAAGAAAGTCGCATCTGGACAAAGACGCCATACTCGATTTGGACGTGGCGGTGGAACTGGAAGGCCAGCGGCTTAGCCGCCAGGAGACCGATGCATTATTGCAGTCGGCCGGCGGGCTGATGCTGCTACGCGGCAAGTGGGTGGAGGTGGACAAGGCCAAGCTGGCCGAAGCGCTGGACCAGTGGGAAAAAGTGAGCCGCCAAGCCGAGGATGGGGAAATTTCCTTTCTGGAGGGAATGCGTCTACTGGCGGGGGTGCGGATGGGCCCGGCAGCCCAAGCCGTCGAGCAGACCGAGGCATCGTGGGCCCAGGTATCCGCCGGGCCTTGGTTACGCGAAACATTGGAGCAACTTGGCGATCCGGAGCGGTTGGCCGCCGAGCCGCCGCCGGGTTTGGATGCGCAGTTGCGTCCTTACCAGCAAACCGGCGTGGGCTGGTTGCGTTTCATGATGCAACTGCGCTTGGGCGCGTGCCTGGCCGATGACATGGGGCTGGGCAAAACCATCCAGGTGTTGGGTTTGCTGTTGCATCAGAAAGCTGAGCAAGCTGGAGCGGCAACGCCGAATTTGCTGGTGGCGCCGGCGTCGCTGCTGGCCAACTGGCAAGCGGAGATCGCGCGCTTTGCTCCCTCGATCAAGGCCGTGATTTTGCATCCTTCGCAAAACAGCGCGGATTTAGCCGATGAGCGGCAACTCAGCGAGACGCTGGCCGATTGTGATCTGGCCATTACCACTTACGGGATGCTCGCCCGCCTGCAAAGCGTGCGGGATCGTCCGTGGCGGCTGGCGATTTTGGATGAGGCGCAGGCAATCAAGAACCATAGCACGCGCCAGAGCCGATCGGCCAAGGAACTCAAAAGCCAGGGGCGTATCGTCATGACCGGCACGCCGGTGGAAAACCGCTTGGGTGATTTGTGGTCGCTGTTTGATTTTCTCAATCCCGGCCTGCTCGGCGGTGCCACGACTTTCAGCAAGTACGTCAATCAACTGGCCGGACAAAATCAACCCAACTATGGCCCGCTGCGCCGTTTGGTGCGCCCGTACATATTGCGGCGACTCAAGACCGACAAGCGGGTCATCGCCGATTTGCCGGACAAGACGGAGATGCAGACCTGGTGTTCCCTGTCGCCGCAGCAAGCGGTGCTGTATAGCCACAGCGTCAAGGAACTGGCCGATGTGTTGGAGCAGACGCCTGATGAAGGGATACAACGCAAAGGCCTGATTTTATCGTATCTGATGCGCTTCAAGCAGATTTGCAACCATCCTTCGCAATGGCTCGGCGACGGCAAATATGAGCCTGGCCACAGCGGCAAATTCGCCCGGCTGGGCGAAGTGTGCGAGGAATTGGCCCAGCGGCAGGAGAAGGTGCTGATCTTTACACAGTTCCGCGAGATCACCGCCCCGCTGGCCGATTACCTGGCGGCGATCTTTCATCGGCCGGGCTTGATTCTGCACGGCCAGACCCCGGTGGCCAAACGACGGTTGCTGGTGGAGGATTTTCAAAGGCCGCAGGGCCCGCCGTTTTTTGTGCTGTCGCTCAAGGCCGGCGGCACGGGTTTGAATTTAACCAGCGCCAGCCATGTGATTCATTTTGATCGCTGGTGGAATCCGGCGGTGGAGAACCAGGCGACGGATCGGGCTTTTCGCATCGGGCAGAAGAAAAATGTCTTTGTCCACAAATTCGTCTGCGCCGGCACGGTGGAGGAGAAGATTGACAAGATGATTCAGGAAAAGGTCGGTTTGTCGCGGCAGTTGCTCGACCAGGACACTTCCGGCGAAGCGCTTTTAACGCAAATGAATAACGAGGAAATTTTGCGGTTTGTGTCGCTGGACCTGCGGCGGATATAATCGCCGGCCTGATTTTAACCTGAGGCGCGTATGTCATATTATGATTACTGGAAGCCGTATGTGAGCGTGCATCAACGCCAAAAGACGGCGCAAAGTTATGCGGCCAAGCTGGCCAAAGAGGGCGAACCCTGTCGCCCGATCACGGTTGTCGGCAGGAAAATTGCGCATACGTTCTGGGGGCGCTCCTGGTGCGAAAATTTGGGCAAATATTCCGACTTTGAAAACCGTCTGCCGCGTGGGCGGCGTTATGTGTGCAACGGCTCGGTATTTGATCTGAGGATCAGCGCCGGCAAGATCGTGGCCCTGGTCAGCGGCAGCGATATCTACTCCATCAGCATCGCCATCAAACCGGCCAAAAAAAAATTGTGGGAGCAGCTCAAGGGGCGCTGCGCCGGGCAGATTTCCTCGCTGGTGGAACTGCTGGGCGGCAAACTCTCCGACGGGGTGATGCGGGTGATGACCGATCCCGAGGGCGGGCTTTTTCCCACGCCCGATGAGATGGAGTTTGAGTGTAGCTGTCCAGACTATGCCTATATGTGCAAGCATGTGGCCGCCGCGCTATATGGCGTGGGCGCGCGGCTCGATGTACATCCACACCTGCTCTTTGAATTGCGCCAGGTGGATCATTCTGAACTGCTGGCGCAGAGCGGCCGGTTGGCCGTGGCCGCCGAGAGCGATGCGCCGGCAATGACCGCCGCTGCGTTGAGCGAAGTCTTTGGCATTGAACTGGATGTGGTGCCGCCACCGGCGGAGGCCGAAGTGAAGCCGAAAAAACCGGCTGGTAAAAAAGCCAAAGTGGTCGAACTCGAAAAACCGGCTGGTGATAAAGCCAAAATGGCCATTGTCGAAGAACCGGCCGGTAAAAAAGCCCAAGTGGCCAAAGTAGGAAAACCGACCGGTGATAAAGCCAAAGTGATCCTAATTGAAAAGTCGGCGGGTAAAAAAGCCAAAGTGATTCAACTGGAAATGCCGGCCAAGACGCCGCGGAAAAAGACCTCCGCGCCGCCGCCGCCTCCCGCAGCGGAAACAGCGCCAATCCAGACGCCGCCGGCGGCCAAGCGATCCGCCAACAAAAATAACAAGCTGGCCGCCAAAAGCCCCGGCGTCTCCAAGAGGAAAAAAGCGTGAGCAATCGTCCGCATATTACCGCGTTTTATTTTCCCAACTGGCACGTGGACCAGCGCAACCAGCTTCATCACGGCCAGGGCTGGACCGAATGGGAATTGCTCCAAGCCGCCCGCCCGCGCTATCCGGGCCATAACCAGCCGGTGGTGCCGGCCTGGGGATATTTTGACGAGGCCGACCCGGCCTGGGCCGCGCGGCAGATCGACCTGGCCGCCGATCACGGCATCGATTCATTCTTGTTCGACTGGTACTACTACAACGACGGAGATTTTCTCTCCCGCGCCCTGGACGAAGGCTTTTTAGCCGCGCCCAATCGCGCTCGCATGCAATTTGCCCTCATGTGGGCCAATCACGACTGGCACAATATTCACCCCGCCCGCTTCACCAACCAGGTGGAGCTGCTGCAAGGCGGCGCCGTAAACGAAGCGGGTTTTGATCGGCTGATCGATACGGTCATCGAGCGTTATTTTTCCCAGCCCAATTACCTGCGACTCGACGGCAAGCCGTTTTTTTCCGTCTATGAAATCGGCACGCTGATCAAGTCCTTTGGCGGCGTGATCCAGGCGGCCAAGGCGATGCAAAAATTCCGCGACAAGAGCAGCGCCGCCGGTTGCGGCGGGGTGCATTTCAACGCCATTGTCTGGCAACTGTCGATTCTGGCGTCGGAGGTGCAGTTGCCCAAGAGCAACCAATTGCTTGAGCAGTTGGGTTTTGACAGCGCCACCAGTTATGTGTGGGTGCATCACAGCAACCCCGCCGCCGAGGGATTCCCCAAAGGTTCTTATTTGCGGTCGATGCGGGACAATATCGCGGTCTGGCACGAGTATGCCCAAAGCCTGCAAATTCCCTACGGGCCCAATGTAACCATGGGATGGGACCCGTCGCCAAGAACGCTACCAACCGATCGCTATGAAGATCGCGGCTATCCGTTTACGGGCATACTGGACGGCAATACCCCCGCGGCCTTCGCACAAGCCTTGCGCCATGCGCAAGCGCATTTGCGCAACACGCCCAAGGCGCTGAATCTGCTGACGCTCAACGCCTGGAACGAATGGACCGAGGGCAGTTACCTGCTGCCGGACACGAAAAACGGCACGGGCTACGTGGAGGCGATTCGTGAGGTCTTTGGCGTAGCGGGTCCGTCAGGCAAATAAAAATGATGGTTGACCGGGACGATGGAGCGTTGAAACACACGTTTCAACCATCCTCAATCAACCATCAAGTTTATTGCTTGACTGTTGCGGACAGGCTTACTTCATGCTGATGGCTAGGCTGGGGCAGGCGTCGACGCACGCGCCGCAATCGATGCATTCGTCCTCATTGATGATGGCGAAATCGACCACTTCGATCACCCCCGATGGGCAGGCATCCGTGCACGATTTGCAGGCATTGCACTTGTCTTTTTCCACTTGAGCAGGCATTGAACAACTCCGAAAAATTACATCCGGGACCGTTATTCGGCGTCCCAAACCCGAAGAAGGATGGTAATAAACAGCATACGGCCGCGTCAAACAAAATCCCCGCTGGGTGCGATTTTATTTATGGCAACCGACCTGGGCATTACCGCGATTGCTTGTGCGTGTCCACGCATTTTTGCACGGGTTGAGGAAATCAGCCTTCATGGCCATTCAGAAACCGTGTTAACCGCGTAAAAACGGCAGAATGCCAAAATATACAGGCACCCCCGCTTGTTTTTACGCCACCACTTACGATTTGTTCGAGCGGTCCAGGGCTTCGCTGTAGATGCCGCGCAGCGGGTCGGAGGTGATATTGACCCCGCCATCGGCCTCGATCCGCAGCGTGTACAGGCGCTTGGGGACAAAGCGTGTCCAGACGCTTTGCCCGTAAGCCACGCGCACGCCGTGCCGCTGGGCGTAGTCCTTGTCGGTGGTCAAGCGCCAGAAATCCGCCCACAGGTTCTTTTCAAATTCGCTTAAGCGCGGGTCGCCGCCGCGATAGATATCGGGAATCTTGCCCGGCGCGTCGATGGGATAGCCGTCAGCCGGGGTCTGATGCTCTCCAAACAAGCGGGTAAACAGCGCGATGCTCTGGCCGCGCAGGGTATCTTCGTTCATTAAAAACGGCTTCTCAAACTGAATGACCAGGGCATCGACGTGCGCGGTATCGCCGACAAAGCTGAACGTGCGGGCCGGCAAGGGCGTTTGGTCGTTGGCGTATTCCACCCACAAAAGCGTGGTTTGCAGTTGGCCGTCCACCATCTTTTGCTCGGTAACCAATACCTCCGCGGCCCGCCGCTCGCTGCTTAATCTTTGGACAATCTGCTCCAGTTTGAGCTTCTGTTCCTGCAACTGCCGCACCTGCTGGGCAGTGGAGTTGTGCTCGATGTAGTAGCGCACGGCGATAACTCCGCTGATCAGCAGCAGCGACAACCCGACCAACTTGGCCAGCAAACGGACCATATTGATATTATCGGCCACACAGCGCGGCGGCGCATAGAGGGATTTGCCAAGCTTTGACGTGCGGCATTGATCAGGCCGCTACCTGGCCCGGCGGCTGAGCAATCGCACCAGTGCCCGGTCGTAGGGTTCATTGACCATCAAGGCGTGATATTCCACCTCGGTATCGTTGCAGCCGCGGCGAAGGTCGGTCAGATATTTTTGCATCTGCTGAACGTAAGTCGGGCGCAGGTCCGCCGGGTCCACCTGTAGTTTCTCGCCGGTTTCCAAGTCCTGGAGTGTAATCTGTTTGTTATACGCCTCGCCGCTCAGGTCCAATTCCGCCGGGTCCAGGAGGTGCAGCAGGATGCCCTGGTGTTTGCGATAGCGCAAATGCTGCAAGGCTTTGAAAAGTTCATCGGGATTGACCCAAAAATCGCTGAGAATAATCACCATGCTGCGCCGATGCAGCCGCTCGATCATGGCGTGAAGCTGATTGGGCAGGTCGGTTCCCTTGCCCGGCGGCAGCATCTCCAGTTCTCGAAACAGCCGATCCAGATGGGCCGGGCTGCTTGCCGGCGGCAGATCGACCACCACCGATTCATCAATCGCCGCCAATCCCGCCAAATCCTGCTGGCCGGCCAGCAGATAGGCCAGACAGGCCGCCAGATGCTTGGCGTAGTCGAGTTTGCCGCCAAATTGCATCGAGGCGCTGTTGTCCAGCACGAGCGTGGCCCGAAGATTGGTCTCCTGCTCGTAGAGTTTGATGTAATAGCGGTTGGACCGGGCGTAGGCGCGCCAGTCCAGATGCCGCGGTTCGTCGCCGGGGGTATAATTGCGATGTTCGGAAAACTCGACGCTAAAGCCGCGATGGGGGGATTTGTGCATCCCGCTGATCGCGCCCTCGACGGCATGGCGGGCGGTGAATGCCAGTTTGGAGAGACGGACCGAATCGGTCGGGTGAAAGTATTTGTACTTAAAAAAGGCCATGGCGCGCCATCAGCATACAGAAAAAGTCAGGGAAGATGTAGCGATAACGAAAAATGGAAGCCCCGGGCGCGCCCCCGGGATGCGAAACTGGGACGCACCTGGTTTCAGTAGCGGGATGTGATACGGAGACGCAACTAGTTTCATCAGGAAGTCAAAACCAGGTCCGTCCCCGTTTGGTAAAAGGAAGCCCCCACCCTGCCCTCCCCCGGAGTACCGGGAGAGGGGAAAATAGGGGAAGAGGTGCGTCCCGGTTTCGCACGCGTCCCCATTTTGCACGTCGCCGAATCCCCGTTCAACCGGGGAATTCTAATTGTCGCTGATGGGGAATTATAATTGTCGCTGATCACATAAGCCAATTTGTCAAAAAAGCTTATGAACTGCTCGGTCTCGACCCTCGTTTTCGGGGTCTTGTAGGGTCCGGCGACTATCTGAAACTCTCGGGAACCCCGTAGGCGCTATCGCCGGACTCAACTGCCATTGGGTAAGGCGAGGCAGAGCAGAAGCACCGGCATTTATTGCCGTCCGATAACCCTTGGGTCTGATAATGTCGCCGCTGGGGGGGCTGCCGGTCATGCCGCTTGGGTAATTTGGGTAGTCTGGGAATGATGGGGGATATTTTTGAGCGGCAGGAAAAGCTTGTCGTGAGAGAATTTTGCGCAGCGGCATTAGGGAAAATGTTGTAAGTTGTTGAATTAAAACAGCTTAACAGAATATTCAAGATTCTGTTGGCGGTTCAAGCGCTGCGTTGGGTTGGGACGATATGTAATGTGTACCGGATGATCGATGGCGATGTGCCGGCACGCAATACGACAAAAAGCCGAGCTTGCTCTGTTCGGCCTGCCACGCGGGAAAACGATGGGTGTCGTTGGATGCGACACAACGATCCGCCTGGCTGCTCAAAGAGCCTCAGTGGGGTTTAATATGAACAGCGTTAATCGCATGGGAGCGGCCTCCCCGATTCAAAAAATTGTTTCCAACCCGGTACGCCGGCAGGTCAGCCAGGCGACGGCCTCCAATCTGACCGACAAGTTGGAACTCAGCGGCCTGGGACATTTTCTCACCGCCATCAAAAGCAATGACGTGCGCACGGAAAAAGTGGCGGCGATCAAAGCCCAGATCGAGTCGGGAAAATATGAAAGCGACACGAAAATGGATGTCGCCACCGATAAATTGCTGGATGAACTGCTTCGCGGGTAAGCGGCCTCTGGCGTAGACTTTCCTTTGGGCGGCAGCGGGCGACCTCCTCCGCTGCCGCTTTTTTTATTTTAGTCGTTGGGATCAAGCGGCGGCGCCAGAGCTTGTGGGTGTTATAAAGGGGACACTACACATTATAATCTCTAGTGTCCCCTTTATTGGCGCCGGCACTGCTGATCGGCACGCCGACCGATTCATCGCAATCCCGCCGGGGGATGGCCCCTTTATTGGCGCCGGCACTACTGATCGGCACGCCGACCGATTCATCGCAATCCCGCCGGGGGATGGTATACAGTTACTATTTGCGAAAAAAAGCCGCTATTTGGCGAGAAATCTTGATTCTTTCACAAACTCTGAGTCAAATCATTCCCTACCACGCTCCGCCCGGATGCCCAAGAGGGCGGAGCGAACACCCCAGCGCCGACGCCGGCGAAAATCGCCGCGGCCTCATTACATCCGCTGGATCATAGCGGCGGCGAATTCACTGCATTTGACTTCCGTGGTCCCTTCCATCAATCGGGCAAAATCGTAGGTAACGATCTTGTCGCAGATGGTGCGTTCCAGGCCATTGAGGATTTTTTCCGCCGCCTCTTCCCAGCCAAGATATTCCAGCATCATCACCCCGGAGAGGATCATCGAGCCGGGGTTGACTTTGTCCAGGTCGGCGTATTTGGGGGCGGTGCCGTGGGTGGCCTCAAAAACGGCGTGCCCGGTTACATAGTTGATGTTGCCGCCGGGGGCGATGCCGATGCCGCCGACCTGGGCCGCCAGGGCGTCGGAGATGTAGTCGCCGTTGAGATTGGGGGTGGCGATCACGTCAAAATCTTCCGGGCGAGTGAGCACTTGCTGAAGGGCGTTGTCGGCGATGGCGTCTTTGATGACGATGCCGTTGGGCAATTTGCACCAGGGGCCTTTATCGATCACCTGTGCGGCAAATTCGCGGCGGGCCAGGGCATAGCCCCAGTCGCGGAATGCGCCTTCGGTATATTTCTGGATGTTGCCTTTGTGAACCAGGGTAATGCTTTTGCGTCCGCGCTGGATGGCGTAATGAATCGCCGCCCGCGCCAGCCGCTCGGTTCCCAGTCGGCTGATAGGCTTGATGCCGATGCCGACCTCCACCGCCGGCTCCTCGGCGGTGCCGATGCGTTCCAGCCACTCGGCGGCGCGGGCTTTGGTGCCGAAGCGGATTTTGGCAAATTCCTTGGGAAAATTTTCCGAGAGGAACTGGAGGATTTTTTCCGCTTCCGGGCTGCCGGGCACGTATTCGACGCCGGCGTAAACATCCTCGGTGTTTTCGCGGAAAATCACCATGTCCACCCCTTCGGGGCGCTTGACGGGGCTGGGGACGCCTTCAAAATGGCGCACCGGGCGCAGGCAGACGTATAAATCCAGCAGTTGGCGCAAGGCGACATTCAACGAGCGGATGCCGCCGCCGACCGGGGTGGTCAGCGGGCCTTTGATGCCCACCAGATAGCGGCGAAAAGCCTCGACGGTTTCATCGGGCAGCCAGGTTTGCAGGCGATTGTAGGCCTTTTCGCCGGCGTAAACCTCCAGCCATTGCAAGCCGCGTCGGCCGGCGTAGGCTTTTTGCACCGCGGCATCGAAAACCCTTCGGCTGGCGCGCCAGATATCCGGGCCGGTGCCGTCGCCTTCGATGAAGGGGATGATGGGATGATCCGGGACGGAGAGTTTGCCGTCGTGATTGGTGATCGCGCGACCGTTCGGGGGGATGGTGCTGGTGGAATGCTCTGCCATGAATCTCCTGGTTGGCCGCGGGGCGGCTAAAGAAAAAAAAACTACAAGTGGGCGAACCATATGTCAATTGCCGACGTTGTACACCAGTAAGCTCTTAAAGGAATGGATTGATGCGACATTTATTTCCCCGGCGGCGCGAACTGATGTTACTGGTGATTTTGGCATGCCTGTTGGCGGCGCTGGTGTGGCGGATGCCGTCGCCGGACGTGGCGATGGCGTCGGTGGCGATGCCTTTGTTTGTGATCGCGGCTTTATTGGGCATGTGGCGGCACGGGCACCTGGCCGGCGATGAAGAAGAGAATTAAGCATATTTTCATGTTTGGGTGTGCCCATCTATTTTGCGCTCTAGCGTTTCCAAGCGTCAAACACGGTTTCTGACTGGCCATGAAAGCTGATTTCCTCAACTCGTGCAAAAATCCGTGGGCATGCCTCTTTTTTCATTTTTCGTTGAATTGACAGTGATATTGAAAATGTCGCCGGGGCGGATACACTGGCGCTTTCGCCGCCTGGGCAGACAAGCCCCGGCGGGGGAGTCCGGGGTGTAGCTCAGCTTGGTAGAGCGCTTGGTTCGGGACCAAGAGGTCGCAGGTTCAAATCCTGTCACCCCGATTTGTACGCCGTTGCCGCCAGTTGGCAGCGGCGTCTTACTTTCGACAGAATCAGCACTTACGGAAGCGTCCGCCAGAATGGCAGAGCCGGACATATTGCCAGCGATTGCCACCGCAATGCCACGATTGCCGCCAGCGCGTACAAGCGGGAGTACAAGCGTTCGCGCAGGTTCTTGATACGCCCCAGCCGTTCCCGTCGCCCTCTGCCGCTCGGCTTGCGGCTCGGCCTCCAGCGGCAGCAACGGCAGCGAGTTCAGCGCCCCGGCCACGTCCAGCAGCTTCGGGTCAACGTAAACATTGGCGGTCAAGGTCGGCGTGCTATGCCGCATCGCCGCTTGAGCCGTCCGAAGCGGCACACCGCCCTTGCTCAAGTGCGTGCCGAAGGTGTGCCGCATGGCGTGAACGTCCACAGTGCGGCCGCGCTCGTCGCGCTTGGCAATGCCAGCGGCCTTCAAGTCACGGTCCAGTATCCGCACCATGCCGGCAGGCACGTTGAACACTGGCGTAGTCGGCGGCAGTCGCATCGGCACCGGCTCGCCAAGGCGAAGCCGGGCGGCATCCTGTATCGTCGCCAGCCGGCCGGCCAGGAACGTCCGCAAGTCCGCCACCAGGTCCGCCCGCAACGGAATATCCGCGCCGTGGCGGTTCTTTTCATCGGCGGCGTTGAGCACGGCATAGGGTTGCAACGCTTCAAGGTCCAGTTGCCCCACGGTCAACGATGCCAATTCGCCCTTGCGAAGCCCGGTCAGCAGCAGCGCCTTGTAGATTAACGCTCGCTCTCGGCCCAGGTGCTCAAGCTCAGCGGCGAAGTCCGGCCGCTTGGCCAGCACGGCCCGGCCACGGTCAGCGGCTTGGGCGATGGTGGCGAAGCTCAGCGGTGCCCGCGTCCAGTTTGCCCGCTTGTGGTGCTCGGCTTGTGGTGCAGCCTTCGCCGTATCGCGGCCATGCTCGGCCAGCGGCCGAAGCCGTGCCACGGTCAAGAGCCGCCGAAGTTCATCCTCAGTCAGTGCCCGGCGTTGCCGTCGCGGGTCGGCCCTTTCGTCGGCTTTCGGTATCTTGGTGAACGGGTTGAATACCATGCGGTCAGTGCTCACGCACCAGTTGCCGAATGACACCAGCGATTCGCGGTAAGCGTTTCGCGTCGATGCGGACATACGCTCGGCAGCGCGAATCACCAGCCACTTATCCAGCGGCCCCGCCGACAGGTCGGCCAGCGTCCCGAAGCGGCAGTTCGCCGCCAGGCGGTGCAGACGGGATACGGTAGTTTTCCGGTGGCTTTCGGTTGCTCCCTTGGCGGCCAGGTGGTTGTGATAGGCGTTGAAGTGCCCGGCAATCGGCACCGCCGCATAGTCGGCAGCGGCATCTTGCGCCACGCTCAGCACCTTCGCTTTGACAAGTTCGGCCCGGCCGCGCAGGTCTGACAACACGCTTTCGGCGGCGTCCTTGGTTCGGCAGCCGGTGGCGGTTTTTCGCACAATGCCGGAGCCGTCACGGTAGCGGGCGGTATGGGTGGAGCACGCCAGGGTAATCCGGGCGGTGCCGTCGCGGCCCGTTATCACCTTCGCCGCTCGCTTGTGGCCGTGCCGGTCAATCCAGCGGGCGAAGCGTTCGCCTTCGCGGGTGAACAGTTCGGCCCCTGTCGGCATCGACTTGGTGTAGCTTTCGCGGTAGACGGCCATATGTCACCTTGCCTTTCGTTGGGTGCTCACGATATTGAAGTGCGCGGCGAGCTTGTCGGCCAGGTCCAGCCGAAGCGATGTCTCTTGCCGAAGAAACTTGATAAGCGATACATGCGTCAAGCCCGTTGCTCTGGCCACGCCTCTGATGGAGTCGGCATCGCCGATTGATTCGCGTAGTAGTTCCGTCATCGTCTTGTGTGTCTTAGCCGTTGGCATGGTATCCATTATTACCTATTGTCGGCCCGCTGTCAACAAAATTCGCCCGCGATGTTTCGCCAAGTCGCGCAGGATCATTTTCGCAGGGTGCCCGGCGCGGCCGGCTTTTTGTTTGCGTACCGCACTATGCGCAGCATAAGTGTGCGGTTACGCACTTATGGGATCCTTTCTGGGATATGTGAAGTACGCTTCACCGGTAAGTACGCCTGTACTTCACATACAAATACGCCTGTACTTCACATGCCATGTGAAGCGTACTTCACATGCTCTTACCCGCCATTGACCCGATAAATCGATAGCCCGCGCCCAAGCCCGCCCTTGTAAACAGGAAAGATCAACCCATGTTTCTTGAGAGATACCAGGGCGTCCTGCACCGATCTTCGGCTTGTTCCACCGCGCCGGGCAATATCACTGGCGCTGGTTCTGGCCGATCCATTGCGTGTGTCCCGGTACAGCACCAGCCACGTCGCCAATTCCGCCCGCGTCAATTCGGCCATCGCCGCGTCCACGAACTGATTGAGCACACCGAAGCGGTCGCCGGTCTTGCCTCGTTGCTTCGCCTTCCCGCGGCCAGGTGTTTTAGCCTGTTGGCGGGCGGCCTGTTTTGCCGCTTCGGCGGGTGTAAGCATCGGCGGCAGTACCGTGCCCGGCGGGATGATCGGTCCGTTACTCATCATCGCCGCCATCGGCCGCCGCCGCCGTTTTATTCCATAATGTCGCTACTGCCGATGCGAGCTTACCCTTATCGCCGCCGTCGGCCTTGGCGGTCGAATCGGCTTCAACCGTGAACGACTGGTGCGAGCGGTCAAAATCCATGATGATGTTCCGTTGTTCACCGTGTCGGGATTTCAAGTGCATCAGCGTTACGGTGTCATCGGCGGCCGGGTTAAGGATAAAGGCGTCATCGGCTCCAAACTCCAGCTCGCTGGATTCTCGAAAACTGGCTAGGTTCAAGCCGTCGCCGCTGTAGCTTGATCGGCCCTTGGCGTCTTTGCTTCGGCTCACAGCACTGACCACAATCACGGCCGTGCCCGCGTTGGCAAACTGCCGCAAGTAGTTCATCGTCGCGTCGACCGAATTTCGCCGGTTGTCGTGCTCGCCCGGCGGGGATATGCGTTGGATATAATCTAGAACCAGAAGCGTCGCCCCGAAGTCGTCGGCCGCTGCGGCGACGTTGCCAAGATCAAACGGCTGGCGTAGGAAACAAAGCCGGTCCGCCACGGCGTCCAGGGTGTTTATCCCTTGATTGATTCGGTCGGTGTGTTCCGGCCCGGTCTGGCGGTAGCGGATGGTGGTCAGGTCCACGCCCGACAGCCGCGCCAGTTGCCGGTCCAGGAGCACGGCCGGCGGCATCTCGATATTGCACACCAGCGCCCGCAAATCCGGCGACAGCCGCAGCGCATCGAGCACGCATTGCATGGTGAATGCCGTTTTGCCGGCTCCGGGCGCGCCGCCGATTAACGTCACCAGCCCCGGCCCCACTTCGATACGCCCCAGTTCGCCCGCGCCCAGCGGGTAGAATTTCGGCGCTTGGCCGGTCAACACGTCATTTCGCCAGCGTTTCATCGCATCGGCGGCGGGAATATAGTTACCCTTGTTCATAGTTGTTTCCTTTGTTGGCGTAGATATGTACGTATGGTTGATGGTTTTTTGCCGTAAGCTGCGGCCAGGAGTTCGATTTGATTTGCTCGAACAAGCCGGATTAGTTCCGGCGTCCAGTTGCCAACAAGGGATCGGGTTACCTTATACTTTCGGAAGAAAAGTATTCCGCCCGTTGGTTGAATACGTTCATAAATTTCGTCGGTGGTCATGGGTTACTCCGGTTGGCGGCATCTTTTAAGCCGCATTCAATTTGTCGTTTGACTTCAGTGGGTGATAGGCCCGAATCGAGAGCGGCTTCAGTCAGTAGAGCGACGGCCAGCCTTTGCGAGCATTCAAACTCGCCCAGGTTCCGCGCAGCGGAATATAAAAGCCGATGGCGGTCGCCGCTGTCCGCGCCGTCGCAAATGAACGACAGGGTAAGCTGATTCAGGGCGGTAGCCGGGCCGCAATCCCGCCGGTTGGCTTTGACGGTCGCCACGCCTTCCACTTCCCCTTTGCAATCTGCCCACAACTTTGCGGCGGCTTCGCATTGGCCCGTGGGCGGATCAAACTCTGACGGCGCGGGTTTTTCCGCCAGGGTCAGCACGCCGCCAAGGCCAAGCTCCCAAAAATTGGGGGGCAACCGCACCTTGTGCCGGCCCGTTTTTGGGTGCTTGGAATTGGGCGCTCGGAAAGCCCGCACCTTGTCGTATACCCCCATATCGATAACTATTCCGGCCAGCGCGGCACAACGCGAAGCGAACGCCTTGCATATGTGATGAAAGTCGGCGGCGGGGTCAGGGGTCCACAACGCGGTTGATATGCCGACGTGAAAGCCTTTTGAACCCGAAAAGAATACCAGGCAATCGGCGGGTTTGGCGAGTGCGTTATCTTCCATGGCAATAACCAGTTTTACGGCGTCGTTAAACGCGGCAGGAAGATCGTCGGATCGATCTATGTCAAACCAGACAAAGTGGGAACAGCACGGCCCGGCAAACCCTTTTGGCGACTGATGCACGTCCAACCACGTCTTGAAACAGCCCGCGAAGTTAAAAGCGGATAAATAGCACTCTTTATCATTTTCAGCTTTCGGATCGTTGGCCAGGTGGGCCGCGAACGCCGTCTGGGCATTCACCAGGCGGCGCTCGTTGCGGCAATCCCCGACAATGCGAAAACCGTATTTGTGGTTATCGAATTTCATCGGGATTCACCTCCTCACTTTCAGGTGCAAACGGGTCCACTTCGGGGGGGTCGATGCCGAGCACATCGAAAGCGCGGACGCGGTTATATTCTGCGCCGTCATCGCCCCGGCGTAGCGTCAACTTCGCCCCGCAGCGGATGCCCGCCGGCAACGGTTTTTCCAACTGCTCAAGCGAAGTAATGCCAAGCTTGCCCAGGTCGCGCTTCGCCATCGGCATCGCGGCGGCGGTCAGCCAGACATCGTGCCAAAATTGGCGGCCGACGTGCTCCCCTTCTAGCACTTTGAATGTGAGTTTGTATCCCGGCGTGCCGCTCTTGGCGCTGGCGAGTTCGCCACTAACGATTCGCGCCACGTAGGTTCCGCCCGGCAGTGGCGCAAAATCGCCAGCCGCCTTGGTGCTCGCCCAGGCGTCGCGCAGGTTCGCGCCGCCGCCGTTCAAAATGTCAGAAAGTTTGGGGCGCGAAGCGCCGCCAGTTGTCGTATAATCTTGCATAATTGACAGTCCTTCAGTTCCGCCCGGCGTTCCAGCGCCGGGCCTTTTTTTGGGTTATGGGAAAAGGGTTACAAACGGTTCGCAGCCCTCCGTACTTCGGGGCAGCCGCCGCTGATCCAGGTTAGCAGGGCGGCGCGGTTCCAGCGCACCAGCGCGCCAAGTTTGACCGGCGCGGGCATTCGTCCGGCGTCGGCCAGGCGGTAGACGTGACGGGTGGATGCGCCGAGCATGTCGGCGACGGCGCGAACGGTCAGCAACTCGGCAGGTGCTTGATCCTGCCCGGCGATGCGCTCGCCGGTGGCGGTCAGGGTTTCGGTCATTGGCCGATCCTTGGTCAGTGTCCCCGGCAGCGTGTCGGCCGCACCTTGCAGCCGCCTACCGTTGCCGTTCATAGACCACAAACCGGATGGGGCGGACGTTTTGAGCGTCCGCCCCTATATGTATGAAAACCCCGTTTGCAACGTGCAAACAGGGTTTTCGGGCACAAAAATATTTTGGCTTTCGTCCGCTTTACGTCCGCCGGCGTGGAAGCTAGAAGGTGTTGCCGCGCACTACGTTTCGACTTGTGCGCCCTAATCTGGGTTTATTCTTCTGTTGCCCCATCCATTTTCGTGCCATTCTTAAATATCTTTGCCACGTCGCAAATTCGTACTCGAATTCATCGCCGAATTCCTTC
>JBBQBE010000060.1:0-20413 GCA_038317225.1 Tepidisphaerales bacterium
CCAGACCGAGCGAAACCGACCTGGTTTGCTCGCCAATGGAATAAGGAAGCCCTCACCCAACCTCTCCCATGCGTACATGGGCGAGGAGAATTTTATGGGGGCAAGGTAAAGGCGATTGCCCTGGCGCGTGGATCAGATTGAACGCCGCGGGTAGCCAGCTTTACACCAGCTCAAACCGCGCCCCCGGCCAGAGCGTTACATGCACCATTTTCCCCACGGCGACCGGGCCGTTGGCCAGATCGAACGCCGACGGCTGGGTGGGCAATTCGACGATAAATGGACAGCCGCATTGGATAATCAGTTTCGCCGGCTCGCTGGCGGCGACTCGGCCCTGCACGACCTTAGGCGTGCCGAAAATGGGCACGATAAATCCGCCGCCGGCCGACAAGGTGAGCACTTTGCGGCCCTGGGTCAGGATGCGTCCACGCACAAACGCGCCCACCGGCGGGGGGGCGTCCATTTGCAGATGCAATTGATAATTGCCGCCGTCGGGACGGAAAACGAGCCCACCATCGCGGTGGGCCACAACGGTTCCCTGTGCCACAAGCTCATCGGTGCTGAGGGTCATGGGGGCATGGTAGGGCCAAACGCCCATCGGCGGCAAGCGGAAAGACAAAAGGCAACGCTGACAGTCAGGGCCATTGCACCTGCCGAATTGTCCCCTCACCCAGTGCTCCGGCAGAGCATCTCAGATCAACCGCATTAGCCGAATTACCCCCTCGCCCGGTGTTCCGGCAGAGCATCTCAGACCAACTGCACTTGCCGAGTTATCCCCTCGCCCATGTACTCATGGGAGAGGGTTAGGGTGAGGGCCGAGTGGTGAAAATGCCTGATTTTTCAGGAGTTTTCCAAGACCCCCACCCCAGTTCTATCTCGCCAGCGCGTAATAAACGCCAACCGCATTAGCCGAATTGTCCCCTCGCCCGGTGCTCCGGCAGAGCATCTCAGACCAACTGCACTTGCCGAGTTATCCCCTCGCCCATGTACTCATGGGAGAGGGTTAGGGTGAGGGCCGAGTGGTGAAAATGCCTGCTTTTTCAGGAGTTTTCCAAGACCCCCACCCCAGTTCTATCTCGCCAGCGCATAATCAACGCCAACCGCAATTGCCTTGGGTGGCTTCCCAGGCGTGTGCTCAAATCTATTGACTCGGCCAAACAATCGACATAATGGCGGGTTCTGTTTTATCAGGAGTTTTGATGGATACGGTGCGGTTCGGGTTGATTGGTTGCGGGGGGATGGGGTCGTTTCATGTGGGCTATTTCCCGCAGGTGGCCAACGCCAAGTTGACGGCGGTGTGCGATACCGATCCGGCCAAGTTGCAAGCCGCCGGTCGGCGCAGCGGGGCCAAAGAATTTTCCGATTACCAGCAGCTTTTGGACAGCGGACTGGTGGACGCGGTGCTGATCGCCACGCCGCACTATTTTCATCCGCCCATAGCCCGCGAGGCGTTTGCCAAGGGCTTGCATGTGCTAAGCGAAAAACCGGTGGCCGTCAGCGCCGGCGAGGCCCGCAAGACCAATGATATTTACCTGGAAAAATACTCGCATTTGAAATACGCGGTGATGTACCAGATGCGCACCAACCCGTTTTTCCGCAAGCTGCGCGAGATGGTGGCGGCCGGTGAACTGGGATCGATCACGCGCATCACCTGGATCATGACGGCCTGGTATCGTACCTGGAGCTACTACGCTTCCGGGGGCTGGCGAGCGACCTGGAACGGTGAAGGCGGCGGCGTTTTGCTGAACCAGAACCCGCATAACCTGGATCAATTGCAATGGATCGTGGGCATGAGTCCGCGGCGGGTTACCGCCATCACCAACATCGCCAAGACCCACCCCATCGAAGTGGAGGATGAGGTCAGCGCGATCTTGGAATATGACAACGGCGCCATGGGGCATTTTGTAACCAGCAGCGGCGAAGCTCCCGGCACCGACCGGCTGGAAATCTGCGGCGACCGCGGCAAGCTGGTACTGGAAAACGGCCGGCTGCGTTTTGTGCGCACGCGGCAATCGGTCAGCGAACACTTGCGCACCTGTCCCGACGGGTTTGCCGTGCCCGAATGCTGGGAGATGGAATTGCAACCGCTGCGCGATGTGCCCGAGGGACATCAAACCATCACGCAGAATTTCGTCAACGCTATTTTGCGCGGCGAGGAATTGATCGCCCCCGGCATCGAGGGTGTGCGCGGGCTGGAGATCGGCAACGCCATGACCATGGCCGGCATCACGCGCAAGGCTGTGGAATTGCCGCTGGACGGGCCGGCGTATGAGGCGTTTTTGCAGCAGATGATCCGCGAGTACGGCGGCAAAAAGAAGCTGACCCCGCCGGCGGCGCAGGCCGTGGCGGCGGATTTAAACGCTTCGTTCCGGTAAGCGGCGGCAGGTGAAATTACCAGGCCAAGGGTTGGCAAACCAGGTGTTTGCCAACCCTTGGTGTTTTTTGTAACTGTTTACCGCCCCCGGCAGGATTACGTTTAATCGGCCGGCGTACCGGTCAGGAATTAAAATAAAAGGGGTAAAACAAAAGGGGACATCCCACATTTCGGTTGGGTAAAATAAAAGGGGACATCCCACATTTCGGTTGAGGTTAATAAAAGGGGACAACTCAAATTTCGGTTGTGCGAGGCGCATAATGTGGGATGTCCCCTTTAACCCCTTCAAATTTCGGTTGTGCGAGGCGCATAATGTGGGATGTCCCCTTTAACCCCTTTCCCAGAACGCTAAATCGGCCGGCGTGCCGGTCAGGAATCTAAACAGAGTACGCGATTCAATTCAAGGGAAATGATCGGTATTTACTTAGAAAAGGTTCCAACGATCGTCTTTGATGGTCAGGGATCGTGTAGCAACCCGGCGACCAAGATTGTGCCGTAGGAATAAGGCCAAGGGACGCAGCCTATTGAATCGCGTCCTGTTTGCTGTTCTTTTTTCTGGTCACTGTGCGCTTCCGCCTTTCCCGCTTCCGGGCTATAATTCGCGTATGACAACCACACTCACAGTCACCTATGATGGCCGGGTGTTGATCCCCACCAGTCCGGTTGATCTGCCCCAAGGCACACCCTTGAAGGTTCAGGTCAGTGTCAGTGCTTTTTCGCATCGCCCGCTGCAATCGCTTGCGACGCTGGTTGAAAGTATGCCTGCGTTGCCCGGACCCAGGACCGACGGCGCGGCGCAGCATGACCATCACCTTTACGGTGCGCCCAAACAACCATGATCTTTGTGGACACCGGTTATTGGATTGCTTTGTTGGATGACCGGGACGAACTCCACGGGCGCGCCTTGGCTTGGGCGAAGGTGGCCACCGGGGCGATGATCAGCACCGATCTGGTTCTCGTGGAAACCGTGAATCATCTCACCAGCCGGATTCCTCGCGAGCGGCTTCATGTGCTGCTGGACGCGGTCGCGAGGACTGTGGATGTCGAGTTTGTGCCCACATCGGATGGACTGATGCGGGAAGGCTTCCAATTGCATCGTTCCCGGCCGGATAAGGACTGGTCTCTGACGGACTGTGTCTCTTTCGTGACAATGCGATCCAGAAGTATCCAAGACGCATTGGCCTATGACCGCCATTTCGAGCAGGCCGGCTTCAGGGCGTTGCTTCAAAGCGAAGCTCCGACAGGGTGAGCATGAAATCAACGAATTGTGGAACTTTTTCCGAATGCTATAAAATCGCCGATGTCAAGCCATGAGATTGGGCGAGAGCGGGGCCGGTAAACAGTTACGGTTTTTTGCCGGTGTTATCCAGGGCAATCGCGCATCAGTGCCAATAGCCGATCGCGCGGCTGGAGGGCGTAAAAAATTTCCCGGTCGAAGAGTTGTCGATCCACGCGGGCGTCGGCCTGGCTTTGTTCCCAGGTGGTTTGCCACTGGTTCAGGGCCGGATCGCGCAGGGCCGCCTCGGCCATTTGCCCGTGCATGTCGTAATAAGCGGCCCGGCGGCGCATCGAGCGGCGGGGCAAGGCGGCGATCTCCTCCAGCAGCGCGCTTTTCTTTTGGCCCATCACTTGATGGCGCAGTTGATGCCCCTGGTGGCGCAGACACGTAAGGCAGACCCGGGTGCGACCGACGGCGCTGGGGAAAAAGAGCGTCGCGGTGGCGACGGCGAAATCCGGCGGGCCAAAATCGAAAAAGTCGGCGATGAGCTGATCGGTTACCTGGTCGTAGTGCCCGCCGCCGATGCCGTGCACAAAAAGATCTACCGCCAGCAAGCGAAAAAACATCGTCAAGGTTAATGCCCGGGGGGAAAGCCGTAATTGATGAGCCTGCAAAAAAGCCGCCAAGCCATCGGCGGCTTTTTCCATTTGTGCGGTATTTGCAAAGGTAAATTCCTCGCCGCCGGCCACCAGCACACTCTGCTCGCCGCGAAGCGCCACCGCGGCGCGGCGGCGTTTGCCCCCGGCCAGATCATCCAGCCAGAAGGGAACTTCCACATTCTGGTGGTCCATCTTCAAATCAGGCATGGGCCGGCCCGGCGAAGCGATTTGCTCCCGGCGGCGGTAGTCGGCCAGCGCGCGGTTATACGCCAGGGCCAAGCGCGGCGCGTGGGCCAGCAGATGATAAACGTAAAGCAGATAGGGCGCGCCGGAAAACAGTGGCGACGCGACCAGCGCGTCATGCTCCAGGCCCAGGTGCCGATCCAACACGTGCATGGCATTGACCACCGCCGGTGCCAGCGCCACGCCCTGCTCGGCCAGGTGAATCATGGTTTCCAAAAAGGGGCCGTAAACCGGCGAAAAGTTCCAAGCAGTGGCGGCATGATCCAGCTTGTCGCCCAGCGCGCGCAAATGTGCGACAGAAGGCGAATGCAGCAAACCGCTCCACGCGGCCTGGTCCTGGCGGAGCTGATCGCTCAGGGCCGCCGATCCGCCAGGCCAGTGAATTTTCAAGTGCTTGGGCGCGTCGGTATCAACCGAAAAATGGATCGCCCGCCCGCCGGAGGCTTTGGCCAGGTGATCGATCACCACATTTTTGACCCAGACGCCGGGATGATACAGCTCGGTCTGATGCCCATTAGCGATCAGCGGGCCGGCGGACTGAGCGTGGCCCAGGGCTTGGCGCTGGCGGCGGCGCAGTTCCGACAAAGGCACTCCGCCAATGCGCGGCGACTGGGCATCGGCCAGGCGGCGGGCGTTTTGCTCCAGCGTGCGCAGCAATTGCGACCCGGCGGGCCAGAGCAAACACTGGCCATCTTCACTCGGAGCCTTCCACTGCGGGTAGGTAACATTCAACGTCAAAGCAAACTCCCTGCTAACCGGCACGCGGCGGCCGCGCTGCGCCCCGCTGGCCATGCGCTCTACTCAAAGGGCCACGGCGATGTGGCGCTCTGGCTGTGCGCTCTACTCAAGGGGCCACGGCGCTGCGCCGCGCTGGCCGTGCGCTATCATAGGGAAGAGCTTTGATGATGAATAGGGATTTTACGCCGGCCCGCGCCGCTTGGGGGCCATCGACCTCGGCAAACGACGCCGGGATTATTCAATGTCCGGCGGGCTGTCCGTCGGGATACGCCTCGATCCAGGCGCGGTTGATTTTGCCCGGCTCACCATAGTGGTTGCCGGCCTTGTCGCGGCCGCGGGCCAGATAAATTTCAAAAGGATTGCCTGGCTCATGCAGATACTTCACGCTTGCGGGCATATAGCGCATGGTGTAGCCGCAGCGGCGCTGCGTGCCGGTATTGGCATTGGAGCCGTGGATCAATTTGCCGTCATGCAGCGAGCTATGATTGGGCCGCAGCACGCAATCGACCGCCTTGGATTCATCAAAGGTGCCTTGGACGATCTCGCTGGCGAAGACCTGGTTTTGCGGATCGGCCACTGGCTGATATTGCGAGAAGCCGTCGGCGTGGCTGGCGGGGATCACGCGCATGCAACCGTTGGCGACTGTGGAGGGATCGATCGCCAGCCAGACGGTTACCACCCGCATCGGGTCCAGCCGACCTTTCCAGTAGGCCGAATCCTCGTGCCAGGGAACGCGCTTGCCCACGCCGGCGGGCTTGCAGATAAAATGGCTGGAAAACAGCGCGATATCCGGGCCGATCAGCGGCTCGACCAAATCCAAAACCGCATCATCCAACAGCCAGTCAAAGAGTTTGGCGTCCCAAAAGTGCGGCACATCCATATGCTCCGGCGAGCGGCTAACCTTTTGGGTTTGCCACTGCTCCAGCAATGTTTCAAAATGGCTGGCCAGGGCCTCGAAACGCTTTTGGGCAAAGACCGGCTGATCCACCAGCAGGTAGCCCTGGGCGGCGTAGTCGGCGAGTTGTTGAGCGTTGAGTCGTGGCGTCTTCACGTTGGTGTTTGCTTGAATCATGGAGGATTGTATCCCGCAAATACGATAAATCTTGCTAGAATAGCGATATGCCTTTGCGGTTTTTCCGATATTCTGCCTGTGGACCACTCGGCGGGGGGCGGCGATGCGCGTGATACACTGGTTGGACATTGAGCCGCCGGGCGGGCAATTTCATGTCGCCCGCACCACCTTGACGGCCGCGCTTGCCGGAGCGCCGCATCGACACAATTTCGCCGAGGTATTTTGGGTGGAGCGCGGGCCGGGCTGGCACTGGATCAACAGCCAGCGCAGACGACTGGAGGTGGGGGATTTGATCTTCATGCGCCCCCACGATCGCCACGAACTGGGCGCCGCCGCGGGCGGGAAGATGACCATTACCAACGTGGCTTTTCCCATCGGTCAATTTGAGGAAATCCAGCGGCGCTACGTCCGCCAGCCCGGCTGGCCGTGGGAAGGCGGATTATTGCCGACGCGCTTAAGTCTCAGCGCCCAGCAGATCGAGCCGCTGCGCCAATGGGCCGACGGGGCGTCGATGCTCACACAAACCCAGCTTGATTTGCACTGGTTCTTGCTGGGTCTGTTGCGTTTGGCGACACAGGCCAACCAACCCAACGATCTGCCCGATGAGAAATTGCGGGCTTTGCCGCCCTGGCTGGTGGAGGCGGTGCGGCGGTTTCAAAATCCTCGGCAACTGCCCGGCGGGGTCGCGGAATTGGCGCGGCTAGCGGGCAAATCCGCCGACCACGTCAACCGCTGCGTGGCCCGCTGCCTGGGCATGACGGCGGGAAAACTGGTACTGCACCTGCGTATGCAACAAGCGGCCAAGCTGCTGCGGCTGACCGACCGCCCCATCAGCCAGATCGCCGCCGAATGCGGCATGGAAAATCTCTCGCACTTTTACCTGCGCTTCGGCCAGCATTTCTCCTGCCCACCCCACCGCTACCGCCGCCGCGAACAGGCGATGGTACATTGATGAAGTCCGTTGTCAGTTGTACGGCGGGAGTACCCGCCTTTGGTCAGTAGCACGGGCGGAGGACCGCCAATTTGATGGTTGTTTGTTGATCGTAGATTTTGGATGGTTTAAAAATGCAAATTCAACACTCCGCAATCAACATTCAACATTCAACATTCATCCCTGCCCCTGCCCACCGACTTGCTCCGAGATCAATGGCATTGTCGGCCGGCTTGATTACAATCGCCCGCATGGGTCAGCGCGTTACTATTTTGGGCGATGGAGCCATGGCCACGGTCTGCTCCATCTTGCTGGAGTCCGGTGGGCATACGGTTACGCTGTGGGGGGCCTTTGAGGAATCGATTCAACGGCTGATTCAAAACCGGGAGAATCAGCGGCTTTTGCCCGGCGTCAGCGTCCCGCCCGCGGTGCGGCTGACGGCCAACGAAAGCGAGTGTTTCACCGATTGCACGCTGGTGCTCTCGGCCATTCCCTGCCAGTTTCTTCGTTCCGTCTGGAAGCGCGTGGGACCGTTTTGCCCGGAGGGTGTGCCGATTATCTCCGTGGCCAAGGGCCTGGAGACCCAAACCCTGCTTCGGCCCACGCAGATTATCGATGAACTCTTGGCCGATCAGCGCATGGCCGGCCGCCGCAAGGCCCCCAATCCGCTGGCGGCCTTGAGCGGCCCGAATATCGCCGCGGAGATCGCCCGCTATTTGCCGGCCACCGCCGTCGCCGCCACCGCTGATCCAGCCCTGGCCCGCCATATCCAGGAAACCTTTAATACCCAGTGGTTCCGGGTCTACACCAACAGCGATGTGATCGGCGTGGAAGTGGCCGGCGCGGCCAAGAACGTGATCGCCATCGCCGCCGGCATCCTCGACGGACTGGGCGCCGGCAGCAACGCCAAGGCCGCGCTGGTTACCCGCGGCTTGGTGGAGATGACGCGACTGGGCGTGGCCATGGGCGCACAGGAAGCGACCTTCCACGGCCTGGCCGGACTGGGGGATTTAATCACCACCTGCATCAGCCCCGAAGGACGCAATCGCCGCGTCGGCGAGCAGATCGGCAAAGGCCGAAAATTGCCCGATATTCTCCACTCGATGGATTCGGTGGCCGAAGGCGTTCCCACCACCCGCGCTGTCATGGAACTGGCCCACCGCTACCATGTTGAACTGCCTATTACCCAGGCCGTCTGGGAAGTTTTATTTGAACAAAAAGACGTGCTGCGGGCGTTGAGCGACCTGATGACCAGAGAATCCAAAGCGGAATAGCATTATATATGGGTCAGTGGTCCGTAGTCAGTGGTCAGTGGTCCGTAGTAAGTGGTCAGTGGTCAGTGATTGTAGATTGTGGATTGTGAAAAACAAACGATCAACATTCAACATTCAACATTCAAACTGTAACATTTGTAATGCGCGCTAATCCATTGCCATCTCGAGGGTTGAAATTAGTGCCTGTGGGACTGATTGTGCTTACGTTGGCGGCGCTGAGGCGTCTGGCCGGCGCGGAATTTCTCTCCTGGGATGACTATTACACCGTCGCGCTCAATCCGGCGATTAATCGGACCGGGATGCCCGATTTTCTTTGGGCCTGGACCACGCCCTTTATGGGCCTGTACATCCCCATCACCTACAGCTTTTGGATGCTGCTTTCGCCACTGGGGTATGTTGCGCAGCCGGATGCGGTAGGCAGCCACCTCAATTCCTGGATTTTTCACGCCGCCAATGTGCTGTTGCACTGCGCCAATGTGCTGCTGGTTTACCGTCTGCTGGGCCTGCTCACCCGCCGCGATGGGCGGCCAAGCAATCCCTGGCCGGCGGCGCTGGGGGCGGCGGTTTTTGCCGTTCACCCGTTGCAGGTTGAATCGGTCGCGTGGATCAGCGGGGCCAAAGATTTACTCAGTTTTACGCTTGGATTATCCGCGCTGCTGGTGCATCTGTCGGCCATGCGCGGGCGCAAATGGATGAGCGCGCTCTTATTGGCGACGGCGCTGCTGGCCAAACCCTCAGCGATGATCTGGCCACTGCTGGCCGTCGAGGTCGATGGGCTTTGCCGCCGCCGCAACTGGAAGCAAATGGCCAGCGACCTTTGGCCCTGGGTGGCCGTGGCTCTGCCGGCGGCGATTGTCGCCAAACTGGTGCAGCCGGCGGTCGGCGTCGATTCGGTTCTCTGGTGGCGCCGCCCGCTGGTGGCGGCGTTTTCCTTGGTGTTTTACCTTTACAAACTGCTCTGGCCGGTGAATTTGACCATTGATTACGGCATGACGCCCCAGTGGATTTTGTCGCATGTTCCCGTCGCCGCTTTGGCTGGCTGCGCGCTGCTGGTTTTACTGGGGGCGGCGGGGTTTTTCTGGTTGCGCAATCGCCGGCCGCTGGCGGCTCTGGCGATAGGGTGGATGGTGGTGGCGCTTTTGCCGGTCTTGGGGTTTACACGGTTTTTGTTCCAATTTTATTCCACCGTCGCCGACCACTATATGTATCCGGCAATGGCGGCGGCGGCTTTGGCCGTGGCCGCCATTGTCGGCCGCGCCGGCGGGGTGGGACGGGCGATGGCGCTGATGGTGATTTTCCTTCTGGCGGCGCAAAGTTTTCGCCAGGCCGGATTCTGGGCCGATGATTCCACGCTCTACGCCCACGCTTTGAGCCTCAACCAGCACTCGCTGCCGGTTTTAACCAACCTGGGCACACAAGCGCTTGGCCGCGGCGATCTGCGGGCCGCCGAACAGTGGTATCTGCGGGCCGTGGAGGTGCGCCCGACCTATCCCAAAGCCCGGCAAAAACTGGCGCAAATCTACATTTTGCAACGCCGCTACGACCAGGCGGTGGAGCAATTACAACTGATCCAACAAACCCAATCACGCTGGCCGGCCTCGGTGCAAATGGATACCGACGAACTAGCTCGGCTGCTCAAGGAATTGAAAGATCGGCATTGATTTAGTGCCGGAAAATGGCGCGTGTGCTTCCACGGGAGAAGCAACGCCTGCCTGGGCACGCCGACCGAAAGTCTGGGCACGCCGACCGAAAGCCCGGGTACGCCCACCGAAAGCCTGGGCACGCCAAGCGAAAGCCCGGGTACGCCGACCGAAAGCCTGGGCACGCCGACAGCAAACTCGGCGCGAATGGGTTTAGATTTACCCAAGCCAGCAGGTGATAAATTGCCTTGGGCACAGATATCCCATAGGTAAAACCGCAATTTAATATCCCCTGCCAAATCTCGTTTTACCATAACCCCTCTAATCATCATGTCTTACAGATTTTTCCGTATCCAAATGTTAAAATAGGTAAAGAAACTTGACTTCCCCTTCCGATACTCCTAGTGTTGCAGTTTACCTAGATTAACATGCAACACGGTTTTGCCAAGGCACGGACGCTCTTGGATGTTAAAGTGGGAAGAATGTTGCTGGAGCAATCTTCTTCCGTCAAGGAGTTTTCCATGACGTCCGTTCAATCATTGTCCGCTCTGTCCGCCGCTTACCTCGAACCGCTGCTCAGCGGCGACCGCAACGGCTGCCGCAAGGTCATCCAAATGGCCGCGGGGCAGTATACGCCGGTGCAACTGCTTAATCAGCTCATTTGGCCCACGATGGAACTGCTGCAAAGCCTCTATCGCGAAGACCGCATCAGCCAGGTCAGCTTGAATATGGCCACACGTCTGAACCGCTCTTTGACCGATCAGCTTGTTACGCAGATTGTGCCCCAGCCCGCCAACGGCAAAAAGGCCCTGATCTTCTGCGGCAATGCCGAACCGGAGGAACTGGGCGGGCAAATTTGCTCCGACTTATTTGAAGCCGAAGGGTATACCGTGCGTTTCGCCGGCGGCGGCGTGCCGGATGATGAAGTGCTCAAGCTCATCGGCGATGAGCGGCCTGACCTGCTGATCATGTTCGGCACGCTCCCCAGCGGCGTGCCCCAGGTGCGCAAGCTCATCGACTACCTGCGGCAGGTCAATAGCTGCCCGGCCATGCAGGTCATGTGCTGCGGCGGAATCTACAAGCGGGCGGAGGGTCTGGCCGAGGAGATCGGCGCCGACTTGTACGCCCCCGACGCCCAGGCGGCGGTGCAAGTCGCCCAGGCCAACCCGACCCGCAAAGCCAACGCCGATCAACAGACCGTCGGCCGCTCGCGCCGCCAGCGCAAGGCCGAAGAACTCAAGCAGGAAGCAACGCAATTGGTCGAGGCGGTGGCGGCCTAAGCCAGCCTCAACAGGGCGGATGGTTGATAGCGAAAACCGGCATGGATCGACCCGGCTATCAATCATCCACCCTCGGCTGGCCTTATTTTATCTGTCCATAAGTGGTTAAAATTTTGCTTTGGCACCCGGGCGTCGATGCCAAAATAATTCACTGGGCCGGCCATTTCAGACGGCATCCCGCTTTTTCGACTGGCCCACCAATTGATCGGCGATGCGCGTTGGTTCCGGCAGGCGTCGGCCCTGGCAACAGGCCATGACCAGTTGCACCGACTGCTCCAGTGTGATGCGATGGCCCACGCTGATAAACAGTGGGCGCGTGTGGGCTTTGGTCCGCAAGACTGCGCCGATGGTCTCTTGTTGATCCAGCAGCGGGGCGCTTTGGCCGGGGATATTGGGCGGGTCGGAAAACTCTCCGCATAAGCGGCTTTTGGCCACGCCCACTGCGGGTCGGTCCAGTTCCACGGCCACATGCGCCGCCAGTCCGCAGCGGCGGGGGTGGGCGATGCCCTGGCCGTCAAATAGCATCACCTCCCAGGGATGGCTCAATTGCCCGATCGCCTCATGCAATGCCGGGCCTTCGCGAAATGACAAATATCCGGGGATATAGGGCAATTCCACCGCGCGCTTGATGCTGGTGGTCTGGACAACTTGCCGCGCTATAAGGTCATAGACCAGCGCTACGGCGTAAATCCATTTTTTATCTTTGCTGAAAGCACAATCCGCCCCGCCGATGTAGCGCGGCCATTGGGCCAATGGCTCGATCCGCCGCTGGTCGTTGAGCTGCTGTTGACGCAGCTTCCATTGGGGCAGGTAAGCGCTGATCAAACTCATGGGGCGATGGCTTGGCGCATGGAACGGGGGGCGGCGGCACATTGCTGCAACGTGTCCAGGTCAAACTGAATGCGATTGCGCCCGGTGGTGATCAGGCTGCGGCGGCGCAGGTCCGATAAGAGCAGGCTGACGGTTTCCCGAGCCGCGCCGACGGCCTGGGCCAGGTGTTCATGGGTGAGGCGCACGACGATCTGCCCGTCCTGCACCCCCGCCGCCGCCGAGCGGGCAAAACGCAGCAGGGCTTGAATGACCCTGCGCTCCACGTCGTCATGCGCCAGCCGGCCTTGTTCCTCCCAGGCCGATGTCGCTTTGCGGGCCAGCAGTTGAATCATCTCCTGAGCCGCGCCCGCTTGGGAACACAATCGCGGCAGCAAGGTTTGCACATCGATACGCTTGACCAGCACATGCTCCACCGCCTCGGCCCGCGAGCCGTATTGCGGCAAACCGGCCAAAGCCGCCGAGCCGCACCAATCGCCAGGACCGATAATCGCCAACAGTCGCCATTGAGGCGTGCCGGTTACTTGAAAGACGCGCACCTGTCCCTCTTTGACGTAAAAATAGTGAAGCGCGGGATGGTCGGCTTCATAGAGTGCTTGGCCGGGGAGGATATGGAGGCTGTGGGTAATAACAATCGGATCTTCCAGCAAATCCAAGAGCGGCGAGGAGGCGGGAGATTGTTTTTCAGGGCTGTTCATTGCATTTGTGTACATAAAGGGCGCGGGATTGTTGAAGACGCCGGAGCGGAAAATTGGTCCGCCAACCCAATCCGGGACGATACATAGCAAATCGAACCGTTTGGAAGAGGATTGAGGAACATGGCATACATTGTACTTTCGGCCAATGGTCAGGAAATTGAACGGCGCGAACTCAACGAGCCGCTCACGCTGGGCCGCAGCGGGGAATGCTCCATAGCCATCCACGATGTTTTGATGAGTCGGCGGCACTGTCGCATCGAACCGACGCGGACGGGATGGCGCATCCTCGATCTTGGTAGCAAAAACGGTACCCGCGTGGGCTGGCAAAAGGTCCAGGAGCATTTTTTATGTGATGGCGAGCAGGTGCGCATGGGGCGCACGGTTCTGCAATTTCATACCGGCCCGCTAGTAGCGGCCCCGGCAAACACGCCCATGCGCCCGCGCACGGTGCGTCCGGCTGATCCGCATGAAGCCTTGCACGGCACGGTTACGGATTTTGTTTACGATGATCGCCAAGTGGCCAAAGCGGATATGGAGGATTGCGGCTTTTTGTCCCCGCACCTGGAGGCCTCGCGCCAAAACGCCACTACGGCGGCCGCCACTGCGCCGGTGGGCCGCGATGGGCGGCCTTTCCCCCAGCCCCAGCCAGCCGAGCCGGTGGCGGTGGGGGGCGGGCGGCGCAAAACCTTTACCGACTGGTCGTTACAAGTAAATCCCGCCGCCCAGCGGTCCACTGGCAACCCGGCGCAAGCGATACGGCTGACCCATCCACTTTTGATAGCGGTGGGAGTGGGCCTGATGGCCGCTTCCATGATGGCCGGAGCGATTCTGTCCCAGCGCTTGTGGCATGGCGTGCTGTTTCCGTTTTGACCAGGCCGGCCGCAGCGCCAGGACCATACATCCGTTGAGCAGATTGCCCGCCAAATTTGGCGGGCTTTTTTATTTGCCGGTTGGCGATTCGTATCGTACATCCCGGTTGACCCGGGCGCTGTAGCCAGGCGGCGGGTCGGTACAAACCGTTGGAGTTGCGTCCGATGAGCACTTTGTCTATTGCCCCAATGTCCCAAACGTCCACATGGCCGGCCGATGCCCTGTTTGTGTTATCGGCCCTGGAGGCCGCCGGCGAGACCCACGAGGAGCGGCGGCGCCTGGGCCGCGCGTTTTATCAAGTGGCTGCCGAACTGAAACTGTACACCGACGGGCCGGATCATAAGCCTTGGCGCTTGTACACCCGCGATGTAAACCCGCGCGGCGTGGGCTTTATCACGCCGCACCGCTTGCCTTTGGGTTATGGCGGGGTGATTCGCCTGTGCGCACCCAACGGCCAGTTGTACGGCATCCCCGGCACGCTGCTGCGCTGCCGTGAAGCGGCGCCGGGCTGGTATGACGCGGCGATGGTCTTCAACCGCCATCAGTGGATTTTTGATATGCAATAAGCGTTTATTGGTGAGGCCATGCGAATAATGCGCCGGCATTGGAAGTAAGCGAGGCACAAAAAAAGTGCCGCGCCGGGGGCATCAGAATCGACGAAGGTTCGGGTGAAGATTGCGCTTTAACGTGGGCAAAAAAAGTGCCGCGCCTCGGCGGAGGTAGTCCGAAGCGCGGCGGGAGGACGAGAATTTTAGGGCCCAGTCTAGCTGCAACCCATGGAGTTGCCGCAATTAAGGCACTTGTAACAGGTGCCGCTTCGCACCGTAATCGAGCCGCAGACATCGCACGCGGGAGCGTCTGCCTGCATCTCTGAGCCTTGCTGACTAAGCGGGTCTATTTTACCAACTCTTAGTTCCTTTGACAAGGTCGCACCATCCCCGGAAATAAAATTTATTTTTCCGGCCAGGGGGGCCAGCCCCAGGTCGCTATGGGTTTGCCCGCGCGGGCCGTGGCCGTTGCCGCCGGTGGGCTTGATTTCCGCGGCCGCTCCCCCCTTACTGGCTTCCCCCGACTCATCGGGTGTCCTTTCCACTTGCGGGCGCTGGGGGCTGTTGGCGGCGCGATAGCCGGGCATAAATTCCATCGCCAGCCAGCGGAAGATGTAATCCACCAGGCTCTTGGCGATGGGAATTTCACGATTGCGGGTCATGCCGCTGGGTTCAAAACGCACGTGTTCAAACTTGCGCACCAGCGACTCGATGGGCACGCCGTATTGCAGCGACACGCTGACCAGTGTGGCCACCGTATCCATCAGGCCACCGATGGTTGAACCTTCCTTGGCCATGGTGATGAACACCTCGCCAGGCTGGCCGTCCTCGTAGAGGCCGACGGTGATGTAACCTTCATGGCCGGCGACATCGAATTTGTGGGTCAAGGCCCGGCGGGTGTCGGGCAGCCGGCGGCGCAGCGGACGCTCCACCACGCGCTCGACGATTTTTTCGATGATGCGGCTCTGTTCCGGCGCCGCCGACAGGTTGTCGGATTGCACCTCTTTGCCCGCCAGTTTCATCGCCTGGACCACATCCTTGGCCACTTCCTGTCGTGCCGCTTCCACATCCTCGGCGTCTTCCTCTTCGGTGCTGTCCAGTTCCTCATCGCTTTTGACGTTCAAGGGCTGGGAGAGCTTGGAGCCGTCGCGGTAGAGGGCGTTGGCCTTGAGTCCCAGCGACCAGGAAAGCTGATAAGAGCGTTTGATCTGCTCGACCGTCGCCTCGTTGGGCAGATTGATGGTTTTGGAAATAGCGCCGCTGATAAACGGCTGTGCGGCGGCCATCATGCGAATATGCCCTTGGACTTCGATGAAGCGCTGGCCGTGGCGTCCGCAGCGGTTGGCGCAGTCAAAGACCGGGTAATGCTGGGCCTTGAGGTGCGGAGAACCCTCCACGGTTCCGCGGCCGCAGATCACCTCGTTGGCCTCGGTGATCTCGCTGGGCTTGAAGCCCAGGCGGCGCAGCAGGTTGAATCCCGGCTCGGTCCACTCGCTTTTGGCGATGTGCAAACGATTCATCGCCTCTTCGCCCAGGCTCCAGCCGCTGAAGGCGAAGGACAGTTCAAAGACGCCCGGCAGGGATTGCTCGATCTTGTGGATCTCCTGGTTGGTCAACCCCGCGGCGCGGAGGCTGTCGTGGTTGATGTGCGGGGTGGAGTCAAAGCTGAGCGTGCCCATCACGTAGCGCAGGATGTCATGAATTTCCTGGGGCGCATAACCCAGCGAGACCAGCGCCGGAGGAAGCGATTGGTTGGCGATCTTGAAGTAGCCGCCGCCGGATAGCTTTTTGAATTTCACCAAGGCAAAAT
This sequence comes from Tepidisphaerales bacterium, assembly GCA_038317225.1. GTDB lineage: Bacteria > Planctomycetota > Phycisphaerae > Tepidisphaerales > Tepidisphaeraceae > JBBQBE01. The sequence goes on from JBBQBE010000060.1 coordinate 16,182, forward strand.
CCGGCTCAACGCCGGTGGTGTCGCAATCCATCAGCAGGCCGATGGTTCCGGTGGGGGCGATGACCGACACCTGTGCGTTGCGGAAGCCGTGCTTTTGGCCCAGTTCCAAAGCCCGGTCCCAGCAGTCGCGGGCAGCCTGCAACAAGCGCGGGCCGGCCAGGCTTTGGCCGCTTTTGAATTCGGCGGCGTCGATGCCCACCGGGGCGATCTCCAGTTGCTCATAATCCCCCAGCTTTTGGCGGCTGTCGGGATGATGGCGCACATCGTATGCGGCCCGGCGGTGGTTGCGCAGTACGCGCAACATGTCATCGCGGTTGGATTCGTATCCTTCAAACGCCCCCAGTTCGCCGGCCATTTCGGCGCTGGTGGCGTAGCTTTCGCCGGTGAGGATGCTGGTCAAGGCGGCGCAGATGGCGCGGGCCGCGGGCGAATCGTAGGCGATGCCGCTTTGCATCAGCATCGCGCCCAGATTCGCGTAGCCCAGGCCCAAAGTGCGATAGCGGTAAGAGAGCTTGGCGATCTGCTCGGAGGGGAAGCTGGCCATCAGCACCGAGGTTTCCAGCACGATCGTCCAGAGCCGGGCGGCGTGGCGGTAGGCCTCGATATCAAAGGTGCGATGCTCGGCGTCAAAGAAAGTCAGCACATTGAGCGAGGCGAGATTGCAGGCGGTATCGTCCAAAAACATGTATTCCGAACAGTTGTGAACACATAATCCATTGGCGATAAATGAATGCGTCTGCGGCTCCGTCAGGTCGTACACCCTCTCCACGCCGTCGCTATTCAGCGAGGCGACGGTATCCCAGTTGGCCGGCGGCTCGGCCGTTTGTGGGCGCGGCTCAGCCGACAGGTCCGAGCCAAACCAACGCTCAAAGGCCGCCATGGAATGCGGGGCGAGGCGCAGCACGTGCGCCTGATCCTCCTGCCAGCGGGCGCTTTGGATGCCAAACCCCAATAGCAGCGTTTGCACATCCTCCAACAGCCCCTGGGAATTGTGGCGGATTTGCATAACCTGGCGCTGGGCTTGCCCGTCCACTTCAAAGAGCATTTGCAGCATCAAGCGTTGGGCGGCCAGATCGGCGGTAAACAGATCATCGCCAAGCCGCGGCTGGCCGTTTTCCACCTTGATAAACGCCTGGAGCCGGCTGAGCAGCCGGCGATTGCGCACGGTGGCGGTGGCGGCGCTTTCCAGCATGGCCACGTTCACATAATCGTCGTTGTAAAAGCTCGCGGCGGACAAAGGCGGCTGGTCCCAGTGGCGCTCCAGGTAGTCGCCAAAGCGCTGGCTTCCATCGGCGCACACGTCCAGGCGCAGGGCCGATTGTCCGCCGTTGGCGCTGGACAGATACAATCCGAGTAACTGGAACAAATGGGCATCGCGCGGGGCGGCGATGCGCACGTCCGCCGGCAATTCTCCCGGCAGGCAGACTTCATCGACTCCCAATTGCAAATCCGCGGCCGCCACCCAGCCGCGGCGGCGGGTCCACAGGCGATGGTCCGCAGTCAAGCGGAGCGTATAACCGCCGCGGGTGCGCAACTGGAAAACCGGTTTGCGCCCGGTGGGGAAAGCGCCTTCGGTGGGATGCACTTGCCGGCCATGCAGGTTGGTTTGCACCGCTTCGGGCAGGTGGATCATCGAATCAATGCGGCGCCAGACCCCGCCGCGCGTCAGCACTCGCGTTTCGCCGGTAACGCAGGGATTGGAGGCGTTGATCCGACCGCTGTTGGGGCAGGTGTGCCACTGGTTGATGGTGTCGTCAAATTGTACGCCCGGATCGGCGCAGCGCCAGGCGGCGAAGGCGATCTGTTCCCACAAATCGCGGCTCTTGATCTTTTTGGCGACCTTGCCGCTGCCGCGGAAAATCAGTTCCCAGTCGCCGTCATTTTCCAGTTCATGGAAAAAGCGATTGGGGATGCGCACGGAGTTGTTGGAATTTTGCCCGCTGACGGTCTGGTAAGCTTCGCCGTTAAAATCGTAATCCAGTTTCACACCCAAGCGCTGGGCCAGGCGGCGCTGGGCCGGATCAAGATGCTTAATCCCCTCGGCCATGGCGGCGACTTTCAATTCCTCGCGCACTTTCCAATTGATGTATTGTTCGATATCGGGGTGGTCCAGGTCCAAACAGACCATCTTGGCGGCCCGGCGGGTGGTGCCGCCGCTTTTGATGGCCCCGGCGGCGCGGTCGCCGATCTTCAGAAAGCTCATCAACCCGGAGCTTTTGCCCCCGCCGCTGAGCGATTCATTTTCACCGCGCAGCTTGGAGAAATTGCTGCCGGTTCCCGATCCATACTTAAACAGCCGCGCTTCGCGGGTCCACAAATCCATGATCCCGCCGGCATTGACCAGATCATCCTGAACGGATTGGATAAAGCAGTTGTGGACCAGCACATTGTTGGACAAGTACTGGCCGGATTCGGTTTGAATATCAAAAACTTCATGTTCGCCGATCAACTCAATGCGCGCGATAGCTTCCTCACGCACCGATGGCAGGCACTTGCCGCCAAACGGCTCAGCGCAAGCGCATTGCAGCGCGGTCTGCTTTTGCTGCGAAACAAATCCGATCAACTGGGCAAAACGTTGCCGCGATTGGCCATATCCGATGGATACAAAATAGGGAGTGCGGCGACTAGTACGCTTCTCCACTCCTGTTTGTATGCGAGCGTAAATGCCCAAGTTGAGCAATAGGGTTTGCACGCCTTGTGCCAGCCCGGCGGAGGTCGTAGTTAATACCACATCCGCGGTGTTAGATGCGCGGGAACGCAATCTGACGCAACCGTCAGCTTGAAAAAGCGCTTTTAGGTACGTGCATTGGGCTTCTTTGCCGCTGTCGTGAATTGCCTGGGGAACGCAAAGATCCTCACCACGCAGCAATAGATTATATTTATTGATAAAAGGGCGTAGCGCTTCGCCATAAAAACGTATACGCTTGATATCAAGTTCCGATGATTGCGACTCAACATCGCGAATATGATAATGTATGTCGCCAAAAATTTGCTGGACACGCTCGATAACAAATGCGTGTTCATCGTCATTAACAGTCATAAATTCGGCCGTCAGACTGCAGTTGGTTCCCTCTGTATACTGGCCGACAAAACCATCGCCTTGCAGCCAACCCACCAACGCCGCTTCCGTTGCGGAGGTGTCATTAGATGGTTTGGTGATCTGTGTGGCCGTGGATAAAAACATGCGCATGCGCGGGCGCAACGATTCCACTTTTAACCACTGGCCGCTGGTTCGCCGCTCCTGCGTGGCCCATATTAGGTGATCGCCGGTTGCTTCGACCGTTGTGCCGTTTTTAAGAACCACGCGGTAAACGAGCTTACGTCCGTTGGCTTTGACGGCCACCACTTTGGTCACGCCGGCGCCGTCAGCGGTCCCGTCATAGACCTCAAGGCCGATCATTTTTTCTTGAACGATCCGCCCGATGGCGATCGGGCCTTGCGGCGTGCTGACGGGCGCTGCGTAGGGTTGGCACGCATGGGGTTGCGGATGGGAATAGGCGTCGGCGGCGCGGAGCAACTGGCCGGTTTTAGGGTCGCAGTAAAAATGTCCCTGCGAGGGGCCGGTGATGCCGTAGGCGAAATTCAGCCCGGTGTTAAACCATTGCGGGCTGTTGGGGGCGCACATCTGGTGCAGGAGCATGTAGGCGATTTCATCGTAAAACGCCTGGGCGTCTTCGGGCGTGTCAAAATAGCCGTGTTGCTCGGCCCACCAGCGCCAGCATCCGGCCAGGCGGTGCACCACCTGCTTGACGCTTTTTTCCGGGCCGGTTTGCACATTGCCCGCCGCGTCGCGCAGCGGGTTGCCTTGCGCATCCAACTGCGGCACGCCGGCTTTGCGGAAATATTTGCTGACCATGATATCCGTCGCCAGTTGCGACCACTGGCTGGGGATCTCGGCATCGGTCATTTCAAAGACCACCGTTCCATCGGGATTGCTGATGCGACTGGTTCGCTTTTCATACTGCACGCTGGAGAATGCGTCCTGCCCGACCTTGGTGAAACGGCGAGAAATCTTCATTGTCTATCCCCGAAAAAAAACTTTATCTGCCCGTGAAGTAATCAACCCGTAAGCTGTGCGCTTTGCCGTCATGGCAATTGCATTTGGCGATCATGAACCCGTCGCCGGCCCACTGGCGTGTGGGGGGGTGAAAATTGCTTGCAAATACAGGCGTTTTCACCACTCGGCCCTCACCCTAACCCTCTCCCTGAGTACAGGGCGAGGGGATAATTCC
>JBBQBE010000061.1:0-20402 GCA_038317225.1 Tepidisphaerales bacterium
GGGCATTGAAATGAGGCGTTGCCAGGCAGGCCCTATAAACAGCTCACGCCCCCACGAGTACGTGGGAGAGGGCATTAAAATGAGGCGTTGCCAGGCAGGCCCTATAAACATCTCACGCCCCCACGAGTACGTGGGGGAGGGCATTGAAATGAGGCGCTGCCGGGCAGGCCCTATAAACATCTCACGCCCCCACGAGTACGTGGGGGAGGGCATTGAAATGAGGCGTTGCCAGGCAGGCCATATAAACAGCTCGCGCCCCCACGAGTACGTGGGGGAGGGCATTGAAATGAGGCGTTGCCAGGAAAAATAGCCTGTTGACAGGCAAGGGTAGTCGGGGAAGATGGCTGGCGGCTTTAGACAGGAGATGATGATGGCGCAGTTTACGGTGGTGCTGACGACCGCGGCGGCGGAAGCGGGTGGGGATATCGGCGGGGCGCTGGTGAAGTTGGATGGCCGGGAGATATTGCTGCGCAGCGTGGATTTGTTTGTCAACCGCCCGGAGGTCAAGAAGATCGTGTTGGTTGTCGAGAGCGGAAAGATCGATGAATTTAAGAGTCGCCACGGGGTGCATTTGGGATTTTCCGGGGTGAAACTGGCCGGGGGCGGGAGCAAGTGGGCCGAGCAACTGGCGGCGGCGGTGGAAAAAATCGACCCGGAATCGACGCATGTACTGGTGCACGACGCGGCGCGGCCGGCGGTGGCGGCGGAGGATATCGACAATTTATTACAACAGCCACCGCAAGTGGAACTGGTGGCGCTGGTGGCCCCCGTGCGCGGAGAACTGGTGGAACTGGACGAAGGAGGCTATCCGGTGGCCAAACAGAGCGGGCGCTCTTACCGTCAACTGCTGACCCCCCGCCGCTACAGCCGGGAAAAGTTTTTGCAACTGGCGGCGGCCAAGGCCGAGCCGCACGTGTCGCAATGGCGTTTGCTGGAAGGCTCGGCGTATAATGTGCGGGTCAATACCGCTGCGGATTTGCCGCTGATCAAAGCGATGCTCAATTTGCTGCCCAAGCCCAAAGTCAAAGGCCCGAGCAACCCGTTTGAAGAGGCCAGTTGGTAATATTATAGGCTGGTCAGTAGTCAGTGGTCAGTGGTCAGTTGCAAAATTGAATGTTGAGTGTGGAATGTTGAGTGTTGAGGGTTGATTGCGGATTGTCGAAGGTTGAATTTGCACTTGTCAACAATCAACAATCCATGATCAACAATCAAAAGGGCGGTACTCCGCCCGTTCCACTGACTACGGACTACGGACTACTGACTACCGATAATATGGTGATTTTATGGAACTGGATCCGCCGGGGCCGCCTTTGCGATTGGCGGCCGATGGTCGCAAGCGATTGCCCGAGCCGCTGGGTGTGAATTTGCTGGCGGTGGCGGATGTGCGTTTGCCGGCTTTGAAGGAGCATGAGGCGGATTTGTGTCTGCTGTATGAAAAAATCCTGGGTTTGGAGCGGGTGCGGGGGCCGCTGGCGTTCCGGGCGGACAATTTTGTTTTGTATTTCGATGTGGTGGAAAAGTTGCCCCAGAACCGCGAATATCGCTATACGGGCATCGAGGTGATGGATTTGGCGCTGGTGGCGAAAAAATGTCCGGCGGCGAAATTAGAGTTTACCCTACAGCGCGGTTTGACCCCCGGCAGTGAGATGCTGGAACTGCTGGACGCGGCGGGCAACTGGTTGCGGATTAGCGAATTTCGGCGCATCGGCTAAGGAGCGGGAAAGACACAAGCATGTATGCGGGCAAACCGATCATCGGTATCGCGGGGGGAATCGGTTCGGGCAAGAGCCTGGTGGCTGGCTTGCTGGGGGAACTGGGGTGCTGTGTCATCAGTGCCGATGAGCTGGTGCGGGAATTGTATGAGCGGGCGGAGGTGGCCGAGCAACTGGTGGGCTGGTGGGGCCGGGGGATTGTGGACCCGCGGGGGCGGGTGAAAAAAAAAGAAATTGCGAAAATTATTTTTAACCAACCGGAAGAAAAGCTGCGACTGGAACGGTTGTTGCATCCGATGGTCGAGAGTTTGCGACAGTTGCGGATGCAGCAGGCTTCGCAAAGCGCGCAAGTCAAGGCGTTTGTGTGGGATATACCACTTTTGTTTGAGGTGGGATTACACCGGCTTTGTGATGCGGTGATCTTTGTGGATGCCCCTATATCGCAACGGCTGGCGCGGGTGCGTCAAAGCCGCCAATGGGATCAGGCGGAGTTGACGCGGCGGGAAAATTTGCAAATGCCTCTAGACAGGAAGCGTGAAATAGCGGAATATACCGTCAACAACACCGCAGACGTTGAGGACACCGGCCGGCAAGTCCGACAGGTTTTTTCCCAAATTCTCTCTAACGTGAGATGAGCCTTGCCAAGTGCAAGGCGGGCTAATCGGTTGGTCCGATGGGCCGGGAAGCAACGAGCGGCGTAGTTGCTGCGAAGAGGCAGTTTCTTATAAGCGTCAGCGAGATTCTAGCCGCTGGCGGCATTACCGATTGATCCCAAAATAGAACATGGCCGGACAGAGCTGTCCGGCATAACAACGAATGACACTAACAGGTTGCGAGACCCCACCTTGCCGACACGGTGTCGGCCTGGGAATGGGCGGGAAGCCCGGCGCGTGGGCGGGAAAGTGTTTTTTCCGCAGCGGCCGAATCGTTTACTCCCCAATCCGCACACCCCTTTTATGGAGGCTTGCCAGATGGCAAAGTCTACAACACCCCGTACCCGCAAGGGTTCCGTATCCAGTGATGAACCGATGAACAACGAAGAGTCGATCCAGCGCCCCATGAGCGCGGTGGACGAGGCTTTGGAAGAGCGCCGCGATTTTGAGCAGCGTGAGCAAGAGCGTCAGGAGCAGCCGGTGGCCAAGGCCCCGGAGCGCCGGCCCGAATCGCGCGGCGAAGATGTGGCGGATTTTGACGCCGAGACCAACGCCAAATATGAGCAGGTCAAAGGCGGCAAGCTCTACATCAAGGATCTGCAGCAGATGGACGTGCCGCAGTTGCACGAGATCGCCAAGCAGGAAAACATCCTCGACTATGTGGGGATGAAGAAGCAGGATTTGATTTTCCAGATTCTGCGCACGCGCATTCGCCAGAACGGTTTGATGTACGGCGAAGGCGTGCTGGAAATTCTGCCTGATGGGTTTGGCTTTTTACGCAGCCCGGAGTTCAGCTATCTGCCCGGCCCGGACGACATCTATATTTCGCCCAGCCAGATTCGGCGGTTTGGCCTGCGCAACGGGCACGTGGTGCAAGGCCAGATTCGTCCGCCCAAGGAATCGGAGCGCTATTTCGCGCTTCTGCGCGTCGAGGCGATCAACGGCGAAGACCCGGAGAAGATCACCGATGTGAGCAACTTTGAAGACCTCACGCCGTTGCATCCCAACAAGCGTTTGACGCTGGAAGCGGATCCCAAGGATCTGAACATGCGCATCGTGGACCTGGTTACGCCCATCGGCAAGGGCCAGCGCATGCTCATCGTCGCCCCGCCGCGAACCGGCAAGACGGTGCTGTTGCAGAAGATCGCCAATTCCGTCAGCAAGAACCATCCCGAATGCGTTTTGCTGGTGCTGCTTATTGACGAGCGGCCGGAAGAAGTTACCGACATGCAGCGCAACACCAAGGCGGAAGTGGTTTCCAGCACCTTTGATGAGCCGGCCAGCCGGCACGTGCAGGTGGCGGAGATGGTGATTGAAAAGGCCAAACGCTACGTGGAATTCGGCCGCGACGTGGTGATTTTGCTGGACTCGATCACCCGTCTGGCCCGAGCCTACAACACCGAAGTGCCGCATAGCGGCAAGATTCTGACCGGCGGCGTGGACGCCAACGCCCTGCAAAAGCCCAAGCGCTTTTTCGGTGCCGCCCGCGCCACCGAGGAGGCCGGCAGCCTGACGATCCTGGCCACGGCCCTGATCGACACCGGCAGCAAGATGGACGAGGTGATCTTCGAGGAATTCAAGGGCACCGGCAACGCCGAGCTGCACCTGGATCGGCGTCTGGTGGATCGTCGGACCTATCCGGCCATCGACATCAACTCCTCGGGCACCCGTCGCGAAGAATTGCTGCTGGATCCCAAGGAGCTGGAGCTGGTGTTTCGGCTGCGTCGGGTCTTGTCTGACATGAACCCGGTGGAATCGGTGGAACTGCTTAAGAGCCGTTTGGAAAAGGTTCCCAGCAACGCTCAATTCCTGATGAGCATGAATCTGGATTGAGGTTGTTTATTTCGCTTGGTAAGACTTGCATCCGGCCCCGGCGCACAAGCGTTGGGGCCGGATGCTTTTTTTCTCCGCCTGTAGCCGGGGCCGAGGACGACGCACTTGCAAAGCCGCGCGGCAGCAAGGATATTTCCGCCCATGACAACCAACACCCTATGGCCTCAGATGCCGGCGGCTGGAGAGATTTGGCCCGATGATCGGGGGGTGCATATCAATGCCCACGGCGGCGGAATCCTGCGCCACCAGGGGGTTTACTACTGGTTTGGCGAGCACAAAATCGCCGGCAGCGCGGGCAACGCGGCGCATGTGGGGGTGCATGTCTACAGTTCGCAAGATTTGCGGTACTGGCAAAACTGTGGGATCGCCTTGCAGGTGTCGTCCGAGGCGGGCAGTCCGCTTGAAGCCGGATGCGTGCTGGAGCGGCCGAAGGTTTTATACAACGCGGCCAGCGGCAAATTCGTCATGTGGTTTCATCTGGAATTAAAAGGTCAGGGGTACGAGGCGGCGTTGTCGGGCGTGGCGACAGCCGATGTTCCGACCGGCCCCTACCGGTTTATCGAATGCTTTCGACCCAATAGCGGGGTATGGCCGGAAAATGTCCCCCCGGAATTGCGCCGGCCGCTGGATGGGCCGGAGTTGGCGCGACTGGGACAATGGAACCGTTCGGACTCCAAGAGCGGCGACTATCCGGGCGACCTGCTGTTTCGGCGCGATTTTGCCGGCGGACAAATGGCCCGGGACATGACGCTTTTTCTGGATGAGGACGGCAGCGCGTATCATATTTACGCCTCGGAACACAACGGCACGCTGCATATCTCGCAGTTGCGGGAGGATTTTTTGCGGCCCGGCGGACGCTATATGCGATTTTTTGTCGGGCAATACAATGAAGCGCCAGCGCTATTCAAGCGCCGGGGCAAGTATTATCTGATCACCAGCGATTGCACCGGCTGGCTACCCAACCCAGCGCGCTGCGCCGTGGCCGATTCGATCTGGGGGCCGTGGGAATTTTTGGGCAATCCGTGCGTCGGGCCGGGGGCCGACAAGACCTTTGGTGGACAAAGCACCTATGTGCTTGGGCTGGACCAGCAACGCTTTATCTTCATGGCCGACCGCTGGACGCCGGAGAATGCCATCGACGGCCGCTACCTGTGGCTGCCGATCGAATTTGACGCACAAGACCGGCCGATCATCCACATGAGCGCGACGGGCCAAGAGGATTCAGAGCGAAAATAAATTTTTGACGGCCTGGGCGATGTCGTTTTGGCGCATAAGGCTTTCGCCGACCAGCGCGGCGCGGACCTGGGCGGCGGCGAGTTTGCGCACGTCGCCCGGCTGGTGGATGCCGCTTTCGCTGACCAGGACGGAGCGGTCCTCGACCAGTTCGGCCAGGCGCAGAGTGGTGCCCAAATCGGTATGGAACGTGCGCAGGTCGCGGTTATTGATGCCCAGAAGGCTGTAGCGCGGGTGGGGAAAACCGATGACCCGATCGCGCACGCGGATGAGGTTTTCCATGTCGTGGACTTCAATCAGGCAGGTCAAATTCAGTTCCACGGCGAGGATTTGCAGATCGATCAACTGGCTGGTTTCCAGGCATTCGGCGATGAGCAAAATGGCGTCGGCACCGGCGGCTCGGGTTTCGTAGACCTGGTAGGGGTCGATGATGAAATCCTTGCGCAAAACCGGCAGATGGACCACTTGCTTAACCTGGGCGATGTAATCCAGATGACCTTGAAAAAATTGCTGGTCGGTCAGCACGCTCAGGGCGTCAGCGCCGGCGGCCTGGTAGATTTTGGCGATGGCCGGGGGATCAAAATCGGGACGAATCATGCCGGCCGAGGGGGAGGCCTTTTTGATTTCGGCGATCAGATTCAGGGGCTTGGCGTTGGGCGTGGTAACGGCGTGGAAGAAGTTGCGCGGGCGTGGCATATCGGCGGCGCGGGCCTTGATCTGATCCAGCGGGCAGGCGGCTTGGCGCTGGGCGATTTCAGCGCGTTTGACGGTGAGGATTTTTTGCAGAATGTCCGACACAAAAGTCTCTTGCGAAGGTTTATTTTTGAATGTTGAGTGTTGAATGTTGAGTGTTGAATTTGCATTTTCAACAATCGACAATCGACATTTAACAATTAAAGGCAATAAGGAAGCCCCCACCCTACCCTCCCCCACGAGTACGTGGGAGAGGGAATACTACAATTCTCCCCCGGAGTATCGGGAGAGGGAACATAACATTTCTCCCCCGGAGTATCGGGAGGGGGGCATTTTGCGACGCTGCACCCCACATGCCACATTAGCGGCCAAACGGTGTAGAATCGCAACCATGGACTTTATGAGGGATCAAGCAAATGTCAATTGAGCCGTCGCAGGTACTGGGGGCCAGTTCACCGCCGGCGGCGGCGTGGATTATTTACGCCTTGATGCTGGGACTGTTTGCTGCGACTCCCCTGCTGTGGCGGTGGATTCGGCCGGGGGGTCCGGCGCGGCGGCAGTGGGTAATGGGGGAATCGGCGGTGGTGCTGGCGGCGCTGTTGTTTTTGTCGCTGGCGATCGCGGGTTTTGCACTGATGCTGCTTGCCGGGACGGTGTTTAAGGGCGTATCCCCTGAGAAGCGGGCGCTGGTGGCGCTGGGTCCAGCGGAAGTGGTGATGTTCGGGGTGATGCTGGTGATCAACGGGCTGGCGCGGCCGCGGGGGACACACCGCTTGGGGTTGGAGCGCGCCGGCGTGGGGCGGGGGATTTTTTCGGGGATGGCCACCTTCGCACTGACGCTGCCGTGGGTACTGGTGGCCAGTTTGCTGGTCAGTTGGGTGGTAACGCGCTGGCATCTGGATGCGCCGCTGCAACATGACATCTTTCGCTTGTGGCGAAGCGAACCTGAGGGATGGACTTTATTCAAGGTGATGACGTTTTTTTCAGCGGTGATCGCGGCGCCGCTGGCCGAGGAACTGGTATTTCGGGGGTTTCTGCAAACACTTTTGTTGCGCTTAAGCGGCAAGGTGTGGGTGGCGGTGGCGGTAACGTCGGTCTTGTTCGCCTGGTCGCATGGGGCCTGGACGATGCAGGTGCCGATTTTCATTTTGGCGATGGGGCTGGGGCTGGCCTATGAGCGGCATGGCAATTTGTGGACGTGTATCTTGGCGCATTTGATGTTCAACGCCGTGCAGTTTGGGTTGTTTTTATTACAGTTGTAATCCGCTGAGCAAGCGCGTGGAGATGGGAGAAGCATGTATGAACTGGCGCAAGCAGACGAGGCCGACAAAGACCGCCAAGCCCCCCCGCCGGCGGCGGATGGGCCGGTAGCCCAGCGGCTCCCGGACGGCGCGGTTCCTGCCAGCAAATGGCAACTGGACAATAAGGGGTGGATGTACTGGCTGATTTTGGTGGGATTTTTGGCGCTGATCACTTGGCCGGGTCTGAATTATCGAAGGTGGGCGTGGGATTTTACCGAGCCGGGGCGGTTTCGCTTTGATATCGCGCGGAATTTCAATTTTGGTTTGATGACGCTGCGTGAAGGTTTTCTGAACATGTATGAAAACCAGGTGCGCGACCAGCCGGACACAGCCCACAAGCTGGACTATCCGCCCTTGCGCTTGGCGACATTCGAAGCGTGGGCGGCGTGGAAGCTGCATCAAAATCCGGCCAACCAGCGGTGGAGCGGGGAATATAAATTCAATGCCCCGCTGATGGAGTATTACACCTTTTTGGAATGGATGGCGGCGCTGGGGGCGCTGCTGGTGGTGTTGACGTGGCTGGGTCGCTGCGCTGAGGCGCACGGCCCGCCGGGGACGGGGGCGTGGACGGGATTTTGGCGGGCTTTGGCGGCCTTTGGGTTGCTGTGGTTTGATCCGGGGATGGCGATCATCGGGCACGGCTGGCCGAGTCCCAATATCTGGGCGGTGCCGTTTTACCTGTGGGCGGTGCTTTTTTGCCTGTGGGATTGGTGGTTTGTTGCCGGGGTGGTCATGGGCGTGGGGGCGATGCTGCAAGGGCAGCTCTTGTTTACCACGGGTTTATTTATTCTCTGGCCGCTGTTTGCACGGCGGCCGGGAAAAGCGCTGGGATGGATCAGCGGATTTATGCTGAGCTTTATGGGCATCGCCGGCGGGTGGATGCTCAGCTTGCGGCCGGACATTCAAGAGCCGCGGCGGATGATGAATTGGCCGGCGGTGTGGTGGGTGGGCATATCGGTGGCGGCGATGGTTCTGTTGAGTCTGCGGCGGCCGCTGGGGCGATGGATGGGCCGCTGCGGCTGCGGAAGGTGGCCGTGGCTCAAGTGGCTGGGGCCGACAGTGGTGGCGGCGATTTTGTTTTATCCGGCGCGCATGCAGTCGTGGCAGTGGGTGGTGATGGCGGCCGTGGCGGCGGCCGCGGCGGCATGGGGGCTATGGCAAGCGCGCTGGCCGATCCAGCGCTACGTTTTAGCGCTGGCGACGGCGGGATGTTTGCTTTTGTGCATCCCCTATTTCGGGGCCTCAACCGCGTGGTGGGAAATAGGATTTTTATATGGCGCCGAGCGCTTTCCCAATGTTGGAGGAAAACTGACGGCCAACTTGCCGACGATATTGCAGGACAATTTCAAATGGGAAAGGATCAGCGACAAAGTTACCGATATCCCCGCCCACTGGCTGTGGGGCCTGTGGCCGGCGAAGACGATGGAGGTGAATATCCGCCAGGTGCTGGTGCTGGGGTTTGCGATACTGTTTGTGGCCGGGGCGATGGCGGCAGCGCGGCAATATCGGCGCTATAGCCCGCGATTACTGATAGCGCTGGTTTTGCCGTGGGTGCTGTTTTACACGGTTTTGCCGCAGATGAGTCCGCGCTATCCGGTGTTCATCGCGGGGGTGGGGGCAATTTGCATCGGCCAGAGCCTCGGCATGTGGCTGCTGGTGCTGCTATTTAGCATTTTGACGGTACAGCAGACGGCCTATTGTATGATGATGGGCAATAATATCTGGCGGCGGACGGTGGAGCATCCGTTATTTAACGGGCATATGCGCTGGATATTCGATCGGCTTAATCCGGGTTTATCGTGGGCGATCGTGCTGGCCGCGGGGGTGTTCTTTTACATGGCGCTGGCCAGCGATTGTAAAAAGCCGCGGCTGCTGGCGCCCCTGGCGGAGCCAATGTGAACCAGCAAACTATTGGGGGCAGCGCTCATCGCACAGGTGGAGTGTTTTTTGCTTGTTTTTGGCAATTAGCGTCGATATTGTTAGATCGTCGTCCCGACGGTTGGCCGGGGCGCAAGTGGGTGTTTTAGCCTATGAACAAGCGCATTCGTATTGGAGTGATTGGCTTTGGCCGCATGGGCCGGGGCTTTGTGTCGGTGATGCAGCAGTCGGATCGCTGGGAGGTGGCGGTGATCTGCGATTGCAATCCCGCGGCGCGGGAATTGGCGGCGCGGACGGTGCCGACGGCGAAAACCGTGGCCGACCCCGAAGCGATATTTGGGGATAGTTCGCTGAATCTGGCGTGCGTGGGATTGTTCACACTGGCCGATGCCCGGCCGGGGCAGATCCGCCGAGCGCTCAAGCAGGGGTTGCACGTTCTGGCGGAAAAGCCGATCGGGCCTAATGCGGCGCTGGAGCGCGAGCTTTTAAGAGAGATCGAGGCGTCTAATCGGCTGGTGGCGGTGAATATGTTTAACCGCAACGCCTGGTATCACAAGGAGATGCAGGCGTTCATCGCCGAGGGGGAGATTGGCAATCTGGCGATTATTCGGGTGTGCCACATGACCCCCGGGCACATGCCCACCGAAGGGCACGACCCGGAAGGCCCGCCCTTTCATGATTGCGGGATGCACTATGTGGATGTGGCGCGATGGTACGCCGCCAGCGAATACCAAAGCTGGCATGCCCAGGGGATTCGCATGTGGGGGCACAAGGATCCGTGGTGGGTGCAATGCCACGGGCATTTTCAAAATGGCGTGGTTTTCGACATCACGCAGGGATTTGTCTACGGGCATTTGGCCAAGGAGCAGACGCACAATTGCTACGTGGACGCGATCGGGACCAAGGGGATCGTGCGCATGCGGCACAATTTCGTGGATGCGACGGTGGAGATGCACGGGCTGAATCACACCGTGCACAAGACCGGGATGTTCAACGATAAAAAGCTGGATGTGATGTGCGACGTGTTCGCCCGCTCGATTGTGGCGGGCAAGAATTTGGGTTTTCCGACGGTGCGCGACAGCGTGATCGCGTCGGAGGTTTCCTGGGCCATGCTCAACGACGCGATGGCCAACCAGCCTCCGGTGGTGGGGACCAGTGAGGAATTGGCGCAGATTTTGGAACACCGGCGCAATTTGCGTAACGGCTACGGCCTGCCGGTGCGGGCCCAGGAGTGTCCGCAGCTTCCGGTGCCGGTGGGCCAGCCGCCCTTGGCGTGCGGGGAGGAAGTGTGCGGGCTGATGGAAATTCAGCGCCAGGAAAAGAAAAACCAGGGCGCGATGAAAGGATAGGGGTTGCCATGCGGGTGATTGGAGTACTACTATTGGGAGGATTGCTGGCCGGTTGCCAGCGATCGGCGGTCGAGGTCAAGGTGGCCCCGGCCACACAGTGCTTTGTAACTACCACAGGAGCAACACAAATGTCTACAGACATGCCCGCCGTCGGCCAGAAGGCCCCTGATTTTTCCTTACCCGCCACGACCATTGACACCATGAGCCTGCGGCAGGTGGCCGGCAAGCCGGTGGTGCTTTATTTTTATCCCAAGGCTGATACCCCCGGCTGCACCACCGAGGCGTGCGCGTTTCGAGACGCGGCGGCGGAGTACAAGCAAGCGGGCGTGGTGGTGCTGGGAGTCAGCCCCGATGAACTGGTGGATGTAAAAAATTTCGCCGAGAAGCATCACCTGAATTTCCCCTTACTGGCCGACGCCAATCACGCGGTTTGCAGCGCTTACGGCGTGTGGGGCGAAAGGAGCACGATGGGCCGGAAATTTTTTGGGGTGGCGCGCACGACATTTGTGATCGACCGGGACGGCAAGATCGCGCATGTATTTGAAAAAGTGAAACCCGACGGACACGATAAAGAGGTGATGGAAAAGCTGCGGGAACTGAAATTGATCAGCCAATAGTCATTTTCGCATCGGTGGCTGAGCCAGCGGGTTGGGCTTGGCAATAATCCAGTATTCCGAATCGCGGCCCTGCGCCGTTGGGGAATTTTCCCTTGATACATTTCGTGCATTTGGCGCGTTTCTAGCGATAATGGAGGGTTTGAATCGTCCGTAGTTTAATGTCTGGAGCCGCTGAATGTCCGAACCTTCCTTGACCGAGTTGTCCAACGCTTCTGCCACACCTGGCGCCTATAACGAAGCCTCTTTCAAGCAACTGGAGGGCTTGCAGGCGGTGCGCGTGCGTCCGGGGATGTACATCGGCGACACCACGGCGCGCGGGCTGCACCATTTGATCTGGGAGATCGTGGACAACTCGATAGACGAGGCGATGGCGGGATTCGCCAAGCTGGTGCAGGTAACGATTAACGTGGATGGATCGGTAACGGTGGAGGATGACGGGCGCGGCATCCCCACGGGGGTGCATGCGGATAAGAAAGTGTCGGTGCCGGAGATGGTCTTCGGGATGCTGCACGCCGGGAGCAAATTCGAGCACACCGCCGAGAGCGCCTATCGGACCAGCGGCGGGCTGCACGGGGTGGGCGCGTCGGTGGTCAATGCCCTGAGCGAATGGCTGGAGGTGGACATTTACCGCAACGGCAAGGTCCACCACATGGAGTTTGAGCGCGGCAACAAGGCCAGCGATTTGAAAGTGGTGGCCGAGACGACGCGGACGGGGACCAAGGTAACATTTTATCCCGACGGGCAAATCTTCCCGGACGTGGCATTCAAATATGAGGTGTTGCAAAAGCGCATGCGCGAACTGGCGTATTTGAACGAGGGTCTGCATTTGCGCATCAGCGATGCGCGGACCAACAAGAGCGATGAGTTTCAGTATGAGCATGGATTGATAGAATACGTCAAATATCTAAATGACGGGAAGAATCATCTTCATCCGATCATTTATTTGAGGAAAGAGGAACCCCAAAGCCGCATGCTGCTGGAAGTGGCGATGCAGTACAACGACGGCTACAGCGAGACCATCGAGAGTTTTGCCAACAATATCAACACCCACGAGGGGGGCACGCACCTGTCGGGTTTTAAGACCGCCCTGACCGGCACCATCAACCGCTACGCCGAGCAGTCGGGCTTGATGAAGCAGGTTCGGCCCAGCGGGGATGATGTGCGCGAGGGTTTGATCGCGGTGATCAGTGTGAAAGTTCCCGAACCGCAGTTTGAGGGGCAGACCAAGACCAAGCTGGGCAACAGCGAAGTGGAGAGCTTCGTACAGTTGGCGGTCAACGAGCAGCTCAACCGTCATTTTGAGGAGAATCCCAAAGACGCCAAGATTGTCTTTGAGAAAGGCCTGCTGGCCGCGGAGGCCCGCGAGGCGGCCCGTAAGGCGCGGGAATTGACCCGGCGGAAAAACAGCCTGGAGGGCGGCGGCTTGCCGGGGAAACTGGCCGATTGCCGCTCGCGGAGCAATGAGGATACGGAGCTGTTTCTGGTGGAGGGCGACAGCGCCGGCGGCAGCGCCAAACAGGGTCGGGATTCCAACGTGCAGGCGATCTTGGCGCTTAAGGGAAAGATTCTCAATGTGGAGAAGGCGAATCTGGTGAAGATGCTGGGCCACGAGGAAATTCGCACCATCATAAGCGCGCTGGGCTGCGGCATCCGCGAGGATTTTTCGCTGGAGAAGCGGCGCTATGGGAAGATCGTGATTATGACCGACGCCGACGTGGACGGCAGCCACATTCGCACGCTGCTGCTGACGTTCTTTTTCCGGCACATGCAGGAACTGATCAAGGCCGGGCGGGTTTACGTGGCCCAGCCGCCCTTGTACCAGGTTACGCGCAAGAAAAAGAGCGAGTATGTTTTGAATGAGCGGTCGATGCGGCAAAAGTTGACGGACCTGGGATTGGAGGGGACGCAACTGGTGGTGCGCGACCCGGACACGGCCGTGGAGTCGCGGCGCTTGGAAGGGGCGCCATTGCGGCGGGTGGTGGAACTGCTGGGGCGGCTGGAGGAGTTGGTGAGAGTGGTGCAGCGGCGCGGGATCGATTTCGCCGACTATCTTTCCAAGCGCGATGCGGCGGGCCATTTGCCCAGCTTTCGCGTGGTGGTGGAGGGCGAGGAACGATTTTTCCATACGCCCATGGAGCGTGATTTGTATTTGGATGAGCAGGGATTGCTGGTGGACCCGGCCAAGGCGGCCCAGAACGGCAACGGGACGACGCAGGAGACTGAAGCGACTGAAGCAATAGAGCCGACCACGCCGGCCGAGCCGGCGGCTCCGGTGAACAAGGAGGAGGAGGCGGCCAAGGCGGCGCACTGGCAGCGTTTGCAGCAGAACCATGAGTTGCACGAAGTGAAGGACATGGAAAAGATCTTCGGGCAACTGGCGGAATTTGGATTGAATATAGATGATTACTATCTGACGCAGGAGGAATCGGTCAGCGGGGAGATGCTCAGCACGCGTTACGCGCTGGAGAGCGACGGCGAGGTGCGCGACGTGGCGGGCGTGGCGCAGATTCTGCCGCGGATTCACGCTTTGGCCCGCTCGTCGATTGAGATCAAGCGCTTTAAGGGGCTGGGGGAAATGAACAGCGAAGAGTTGTGGGAGACGACGCTGGACTCCAGCAAGCGGGTGCTGCTGCGGGTAACGCTGGAGGACGCCGGGGAGGCCGAGCGCATGTTCAGCGTGCTGATGGGAGAGGATGTGGAGCGGCGGCGCAAGTTCATCGAGGATCACGCGCTGGAAGTGAAAAATCTGGACGTGTGAGGTTTTTGCCAGCGCTAAAGTTCAGGCCGGGGCCGGCGAATTGGGAGATGGCGCATGTCATTTTTAAGTTACCAAACCGCCGGCGAATTGGGAGATGGCGCATGTCATTTTTAAGTTACCGAACCGCCGGCGAATTGGGAGATGGCGCATGTCATTTTTAAGTTACCGAACCGCCGGCGAATCGCATGGCCAGGAACTGATTGCGCTGGTGGAGGGTTTGCCGGCGGGCGTGCCGCTGGACAGTCATTTGATCGACGGGGAACTTGTGCGTCGTCAAGGCGGCTATGGCCGCGGCGGGCGGCAGAAATTGGAGACCGACAAGGCGCAAATCGTTACCGGGATTCGCCGCGGACTGAGCCTGGGCGGGCCAATCGCGCTGCGGATCGTCAATCGCGACAGCCGCATCGACCAGGCGCCGGAGATTTCCCGGCCGCGGCCGGGGCACGCGGATCTGGCCGGGTCGCTCAAATGGCTGTCGAGTGATTGCCGGGGAACGCTGGAGCGGGCCAGCGCCCGCGAGACGGCGGCGCGGGTGGCGGCCGGGGGCGTGGCCAGGTGCCTACTGCGGGAATTTGGCATCGAGGTGATCGGGTGCGTTTTATCGATCGGGCAGGTGGAGGCGGGAGAAATCGACTGGAGCGATGCGGAGAAATTGCGACGGTTGCGCGATGAGTCGGATGTGTACTGTCCCGACGCGCCCGCCAGCGAGCGGATGCGACAATTGATCCGCCAGGCGAAGATCGACGGCGATACGCTGGGCGGGCTGGTGGAGACGCGCGTGCTGGGCTGCCCGCCGGGGCTGGGTTCGTGCGTGCAGTATGACCAGAAACTCGATGCGCGTTTGGCGATGGCGGTGATGGGGATACAGGCGTTTAAGGCGGTGGAGATCGGCATGGGCCGACAGGTGGCGTTTTTGCCCGGCTCGCAAGTGCAGGATGCGATCGGTTTTGACGCATCCCAGCGCGATACGGCGAGCCTGGGTTTTACGCGCCAGAGCAACAACGCCGGCGGGCTGGAAGGCGGGATCACCAACGGCCAGCCGGTGATTGTGCGCGGGGCCATGAAGCCGATCGCCACATTGCTTCAGCCGCTCCAGAGCGTTGATCTGAAAACCAAGCAAGCGGACAAGGCGGCGTATGAGCGCTCGGATGTGTGCGCGGTGCCGGCGGCGTCGGTGGTGATGGAGAGCGTGGTGGCGTTTGAGATCGCCCGGGCCTTGGTGGAAAAGTTCGGCGGCGATTCGCTGACGGAAATGCGGGCCAATTACCGCAATTATATGAAGATGGCTCAAGAGATTGATGGTTAACCAGCGGCGGCTTGGCGGCGCTGGCTTCAGCGCCGCTGGGGCGCTGGGCATTACGACCTGCCCGATCAGGCCCAGGCGATGCAGCGCACGCCACTGGGGCCAGAACATTGCGACCTGGGCGCTGCCGGCCAAGGCATTCTGCTTTGCGGCACTGGGTCAAGCCGGCGCGGCGCAGCCGGCCGCGACAATGGCGGGATTAGCCGAAAACTACTCCACTTTTTTGAGCATCACCTGGCTGACGCGGCGCTGCTGGATGGTCAGGACTTTGGCCTGGTAGGCTCCGATGGAAACGGTGTCGCCGACTTTGGGCCAGCGGCCCAGTTCCTGAATGATGTAGCCGCCGAGGGTGTCCACATCTTCGATTTCCATGACCGGCAAGTCGAGTCGTTCGCGGAGCATATGCAAGGGATAAAGCCCGGCGACGCGGTAGTGGTCGGCCTCGATGACAAAATCCCCGCCGTTGGAGGTATCGAATTCATCCTCAATGTCCCCCACCAATTCCTCCAGCACATCTTCCAGGGTAACAATGCCCTGGGTTGAGCCGTATTCATCGACCACCACGGCCATATGCACCTGCTCGGTTTGGAACTGGCGCAGCAGTTTGGGGACGGCGAGCAATTCCGGGACAAATAAAATTTTGCGTTTGATCTTGTTGAGGTCGATATCGCCGGCGCCGATGACGTGAACGGAGCTGCCGGGCAGGCCGTCGGCGATGGCGATCAATTCGCCCTGAGGCGTTTTTTCATCGGCGAAGCGCAGGCGGCCGGGGGAGAGCTGCAAATGGGTGAACAGATCCTTCATATGCACCAGGCCGATGACGTGATCGATATCCCCCTCGCACAGGGGCAGGCGCGTGTATTCGCTTTTTTGCACGGTGCGGAGGATGTCGTTGATCGGCTGCTTGAGCAAAAGGTAATCGACGCCGGTGCGCGGGGTCATGATCTGGCGGACGCGCAGCTCGCCAAATTCAAAAGCGCTGGTGAGCAGGCGTCCCTGGCCCTTGCCGATGGTGCCGCGGGCGATGGCCTGGGCCAGCAAGGCTCTTAATTCCTGCGGGCTATGCGGCAGGCCGCCTTTGCCGGGACCCACATCCACGCCGGTGAGGCGCAAGACGGAGTTGGTAACCCAGTTCAAGGCCCAGATCAGTGGATAAAACAGGTAGGTGAAGATCACCAGGGGCACGGCGACGAAAGGTAATACTTGATCGGCGCGGCGGATGGACCAGTTTTTGGGGACCTGCTCGCCGATGACGATGTGCAAAGCGGTGCTGATGCCCAAAGCGACGATGAAAGCGACCAGGTGGGAATTGTCTTGGCTAATACTCAGCCACTTGAGCAAGGGGCGCAATAGTCCCCCCACCGCCGGTTCGGTAACAGCGCCCAGTCCCAGCGAGGCGAGGGTTACGCCAAGCTGGCAACTGGATAGATACAAATCCATCTTATGTTTGACTTCGATAGACAGGCGCGTAATCAAGCTGCGGTCGCCGCCGGTTTCCAGCCGGCTGAGCCGCGCGCCGACGGCGGCGAACTCGGCGGCGACGAAAAAGCCGTTAAGGACGACCAGTGTCAGCGTCGCCATGATCTTCCAAGCGGTTTCCACAACTGGTATTTACCCGAAGGGCGGGCCAAGCAAAAGGGCGAAGTTATGGCGACCTGGCCCGTGAAGGCCCAGTGGAGGGGCTGGAGGCGTGATGGCCCGGAGTTTATTTCGCCTGTTTTTTTAGAGGCGCCAGCGGGACAAACGCGGTTGGATTGGGATAATATGCCCATTATGGAACAGACGGAAAACTGGTTTGCCGAGGCGCGTTTCGGGCTGATGATTCACTACGGCCTTTACAGCCTGCTGGAGCGTGGGGAATGGGTGATGAACCGCGAGGGCATTGCGCCCAGAGATTATGCGCATCTGGCCAAATCCTTTACCGCCAAGCGCTTTGATGCGGATAAACTAGCGGACCTGGCGGTGAGTTTGAAGATGCGCTACTTGGTTTTCACCACCATGCACCATGAGGGGTTTCGGTTGTATGACACGGATTTGAGTAAGTACAACTCGGTAAAAACCTGCGGGCGGGATTTGGTAGCGGAGGTGATGGCGGCGGCGAAAAAACGCGGGCTGCGCGTGGGGCTGTACCACAGTTTGAACAACTGGTATGACCAGCCGGACGCGGTGGAGGCGCTGGAAGACAGCGCGGACTATGAGCGCTTTATCGCCCATACTTTTGCCCGGCTGGAGGAGCTGGCCGCGCGCTATCCGACGATGGATGTTTTCTGGTATGACGGCTGGTGGCCGTTTGATTCCTTCCAGTGGCAGGCCGAGAAGATGAACCAGATGATCCGCAAGCGCATACCCAACGTGCTGTTTAATGGGCGCAACGGTTTGCCCGGCGATTTTGCCACGCCGGAGGGCCATTTGACCCCGCCGACGCCGTGGCGGCCGTGGGAGGGGTGTATGCCGTGGAACCAGTCATGGGGTTATCACCGGGGCGACAAGCAGTGGAAAAGTGCCGGGCAGATCGTCGATTTGCTGGCGACGGCGGCCTGCGGGCGGGGCAACTTGCTGCTCAATGTAGGGCCGCGGGGCCAGGGGGATTTGCCGCCGGAAAATCTAAAGATCGCCGAGCAATTGGCGCGCTGGATGGACTACGGCCACGAAGCTTTGTTTGATACCGAGCTGTGGACGATGGATTTGCGCCAGCGCGGCCAGCACCGGGCGGACTGGAACAGCCACGGGCGCACGACCGTGCGCGGCAATAATTTATACTGGCTGATCCAGCGCTGGCCGGGGAAGGATGTGCGGCTGGGCGGCCTGGAGAGCAAGGTCTTGGAGGTAACACTGCTGGGGCCGACGCCCCAACCATTGGCTTTTACGCAAAAAGACGGGATGGTGAGCGTGCGCGGCCTACCAGCCCAAGCGCCCGACGCGGTGTGTCCCCTGCTGCGGATGGTGTGCGACACCCCGCCGAGGATATATCAAACCGGGGGCATGCGCGTGCCCAAGTTGCCGCACCCGCATTATGATCCCTGCGAGTCAGACCTGATTCCCGGCAGCCTGCCGGGATAGGCGGCCAGCAAGTGAGCGCTGCGGACGGTGGGAGTAGTTTGCCGGACCAGGCGCACGGGTTAAAAATACATCACTGCGCCGCAATTCGGCAGACTCAAAGCACCCAGGCCGCTGAGGGGAGGCGCGGGTGGCGGACAAGGGCGCGCAATGCGAAGAATCAAAGGGGAAGTATCACGTTCTTCAGTGGATTGACGGCTGCGGGATTAAATTGTGTAATCATGGCGATGACCAGTCAGCAAAGAGTATTGGCGGCGTTTGGGTTTGCGGCGGTGGATCGATTGCCGATCAATTACGCGGCCAATCCCGCAATAGACCAGAATCTGAAAGGGCATTTCGGCTTGAGTGGCAACGATGATGAGGGTCTGCGGCGGGCGCTGGGGGTGGATTTTCGCGGGATTGGGGCGGGGTATCGAGGTCCGAATCGATTTGGCGAATTTCCAGGCCGTCAGGTCAATCCGGTACTGGGAATCCGCACGCGTTACATCGAGCATTCAAGCGGGGGTTACTGGGACTACTGCGATTTTCCGCTGGCCGAGGCCGACATGCAGCAAGTGGAGGATTGGCCGCTGGCCACGGCCGATGACTTTGACTACGGACAACTGCGCGGCTGGGCGAGCGGCCATGAAGGGTACGCCATTTACCTGGGTGATCCCGGCTTGGGCGACATCATCAACTCAACGGCCATGCTGCGGGGGATGGAGCAGGTGCTGGTGGACCTGGCGACGGATGACCCGACCGGATTGCGCCTGATTGACCGCAAGCTGGACTTGCAAATGGAGGTGCTGCGACGGTCGCTGGAGGCGGCGGGTGAGCGAGTTGACTTTGTGTGGATGGGGGAGGACTTGGGCACGCAGGTTGCGCCACTGATCAGTCTGGAACTTTACCGCAAGTACCTGAGGCCGCGCCACCAGCGGATCATTGATCTGGCCAGGTCATTCGGCAAGCCGGTAATGGTCCACACCTGTGGGGCCAGCAGTTGGGTATACGAGGATTTTATCGAAATGGGCGTGAAGGCGGTCGATACTCTGCAACCGGAGGCGGCCGGTATGGCCCCCGCAACGCTGAAACAACGCTTTGGCGGGCGACTGATGATGCATGGCTGTATCAGCACCGCCGGGCCGGTGGCCAACGGCACGCCGGCGGATGTGCAGCGCGACGTGCGGCAGACGATCGACATCATGGCGCCGGGGGGCGGCTACTGTTTCGCACCCACACACCAGTTGCAGGACAACAGTCCGCTGGAGAATGTGCTGGCGATGTATGAGGCCGGGCGGAAATACGGTAGCGCGTCGAACTGGGTTTGAGTCGGGGTTCAAGTTGCCGGCGTTTTGGGAGGGCAAGCGATAAGCTCCTTTGGGCGGGCGCGGGTTGTTGTAAATCCGCAAGCAGTCCGCCCGCCCCCCAGGGCAATCACAATTGCCCTGTTGCTGCGATTAGGTGTGCCCCTATATTTTTGCACTCCCCCGTTGGCCAGCGGCAGACACGGTTTGGGACTGGCCATGAAGGCCGATTTGCTGAACTGGTGCAAAATGCGAAAATCCGTGGGCACGCCCCTGCGATGGCCACGGGCAGGGGCAAATTGACCCTGACACTTTGCCGCGCAATAATCAAATCATGGGAAATACTTCATCCCCGGCATTATTTGAAGATTCCGTCCCGCTGCTCAACCATGAGCAACTTCTTCGTGAGCGTGCCGATCGCGATGGATTTCTCTTTTTTCGCGGCATCCTTCCACCCCAGCCGCTGCTTGACTTACGCAGAAAAATAACGGGGGTGCTGGCCAAGCATGGGTGGCTTGCCGCTGGCACGGACGCCATGGACGGCGTTGAGTGTTGAGTGCTGAATTTGCGTTTCTCAACAATCCACAATCCACATTCAACAATCAAAAGACCGCTCCTCCGCCGCGGCGCATTGCAATTGCTCGGCCCGCGCGTACAAAGGCCGCCGTGAGCGAATTATCCATGCGACTGGCGGGGCTGACGCTGGCCAATCCGACTATGACCTGTTCGGGA
>JBBQBE010000062.1:0-20120 GCA_038317225.1 Tepidisphaerales bacterium
CCATTCGGTTAACGCCAAAACAGGATTTTCCTTCAGAAAAACGCTTAAAAGATCAAGATATAGCGCTGTCTGAAAACGACCGGTGCATGTCAGTCATGCAGAAACACCGCGAATTCAGAAGAATCACGATTGGTGCGATCCCATACAACAGTTCCATAAGAGGCGATAATTACGAACTTTATGGCTTAACCGAATGGCATTCGGGTGTGCCCACACATTTTTGCACTCACGCGTTTCGAAGCGGTAAACACGGTTTCTGACTGGCCATGAAGGCTGACTTCCTGAATCCGTGCAAAAATCCGTGGGAACGGCCGGATAATCTGGCAAATGCGATTGCCCCGGCGGCACTCTTGCTTGATGGGGCATTTTTCCTATCATTTTGCCCTCCTGACGTGGGATGAAGCTTTTTTTGCAAAGGAAACTTATGAGCGACGTGGTAGTGGGCAATGCGGTGGTGGGTCAGTCCGGCGGACCGACCAGTGTGATCAATCAATCGCTGGTGGGATGTATACTCCAGGCCCAGAAAGCTGGGCATATACAGGAATTACTGGGTGCCCGCCACGGCGTGCGCGGGATTATCAACGAGCAGTTCATCAAGTTGAAAAAAGCCCCGACGGACCTGTTGGAGCGCATCGCCCTGACCCCGGCCGCGGCTTTGGGTTCCACGCGCGACAAGCCCGATGATGCCTACTGCGAAAAGATTTTCTCCATTTTCCAGAAAAATAACGTTCGCTACTTCTTTTATATCGGGGGCAACGATTCGGCGGACACCGCCCGCATCGTCAATGATCTGGCCAAGCGGTGCAATTACGAGCTGCGCACCTTCCATATCCCCAAGACCATTGATAACGACCTGCGCGTTCACGACCACACCCCCGGCTACGGCTCGGCGGCCAAGTTCGTCGCCAGCGCCATCCGCGGCGACAATTTTGATAATAAAAGCCTGCCGGGAATCAAGATCGACGTGATCATGGGCCGCCACGCCGGCTTTCTTACCGCCGCCAGCGCCCTGGCCCGCCAGTATGACGATGATGGCCCGCACCTGATTTATGTGCCCGAATCGCCGCTGGGCGAGGAGCAGTTTTTGGCGGATGTGGACCGGGTTTACAGCAAGCTGGGACGCTGCCTGATCGCCGTCAGCGAAGGCATCAGCACCCCTGATGGCAAGACCTGGGCCGAGAAGATGAGTGAACATCTGGAGCGCGACAGTCACGGCAATATCCAGTTGTCGGGCACCGGCGCCCTGGGCGATTTTCTGGCCGGTTTGGTAACGCGCAAACTCAACAATCCCGGTGGCAAGAAGTTGCGCGTGCGCGCTGACACCTTCGGCTACTTGCAGCGCAGCTTTCCCGGCTATGTCTCGCCCTCGGACGCTTTGGAGGCCCGGTTGGTCGGCAAGATGGCCGTGGTTCACAGCGGCAATGGAGATGTGGACGGCTCGGTGGCCATGCGCCGCCTGCCCGGAGACAAGTACCAGATCGAAACGCATCTGACCCCGCTCTCCACCGTGGCCCGGCACACCAAGCATATGGACCCGGCCTATTTGCAAAACGGCAACGACGTTACCGAAGCCTTCTTGAAATATGTGCGCCCGCTGGCCGGCGATTTGCCGACGGTCGGCAGCTTTCAGGAATTGAAGTAAGATTTGTTCGCGTCAGTGCAGCGCTGAACCGTCGGGCAGGCTTGGAATTATATTCCAGCCTGCCCGCGGGCTTTACGGCTTCAGCTCGTGCGCAAATCGCCGCGGGCATGTTTCTGTTGTCGCCGGCGATTCAGGACAATCGCATTTTCTGGTTTTTATGCCCTATACCGCGTGCTCGCGGCGGAAAGTTGCAAGGGGAGGTGGGCTTGGGACTCTCTTAATAATACTGGCTCTTTGAACGCTCTGCGCTCGCCCTACCCTGACCCGGATTACCGGGCGAGGGGATAATCAGGCATATGCAATGGCCGTGTGATTGCCCCGCCGGCGACTCACGAAAGCTACAAAGGATCTGCCGCCGGCAGCAACATTCCCGCGCCGCGCAATGTGGCTTCCTTTTGCATGGCAAAATCGCAAGCCCGTCCCCAGGCTTGGTGCATGATCACGCCCAAGGTCGGCTGCGCGCCGCCGGAAAGAACGACGCGCCGTTTGATGCGCCCGTTGATTTGGCGCAACAGCGCAAAACGTCCGCGGCTGCTGGAGGCCATCGCCCGCACGATCGCCGCCAGGATGTGCCGGGGGTTGGTGGCCAGGGTCAATCCCGTCAGCGCCGCCGTGCGCGGCTGGAGGCTCATGCGGTCGCCGGCCAGATACGGCTCGAAGTGGCAGCCCCCGGCATCTTCACCAGCGGCTTGCCACAGCAGTTTGCCATACTCGGTAGCGCTCAGGTGCTCAAACCACTGCCGCTTGGCCCAGTCCAGCGTCATCCCCGCCGCCGCCAGCGTGCTGACACTCAGGTACCATTTGCCAATTCCCAAACAGCGCGTCAGCAGTTGGGCGTGCGGCATGGGCCGGGCGGTGCATACCGCCAGCACATCGGTTGAGCCGCAGACGTGGAGCATCTGCCCTTGCGCCACGCCCGCGGCCAGCATCGCGGCGCTGCCGTCCATCAAACCGACGAGCATGGGCATGTCTTGCGGCAATCCCAGTTCCGCCGCGGCGCTGCGCGACAATCTCCCGCCGATCGCGTTGGCTTGCAACACCGCCGGCAGCAGCGCGGGGCAAACCCCCGCCGCGGCGCACAACTGCTTGCTCCAGCCTTGTTGGCTCAGGGTGTGGTACAAGCCGGTAAAGGAGGCGTTGGAGGGATCGATCACGCGCGTGCCACAAAGCGTGCGCTGCAGCCAGGTATTGAGTTGCCCTACCAGATCGGCACGCCGCATCAGGCCAGGGGCATGATGATTGAGCCACAAAAGCGTGGTCGAGCCGATGCCGCCGGGGAAGGGACGATTGCCGGTTAGTTGCAGATGCCGCTCGGGGCCGATGCGCTTTTCGATCTGTGTCGCCTCGGCAATCGAGCGGCGGTCTTGATGGGTGATGATGGGAAAAAGCGTTTTGCCCGCCCGATCCATCACCGCGATCGCCGGGGCCATCACCGCCGGCACGATCGCTTCGGCCCGGGCCGCGCGGGGCACCTGCGCCAGCGCCTTTTGCAGCGCCGCCAGCAAATCCGCGGGATTCACCTCCGCCGCGCCGGCGGCGCTGCGGCGGGTGGCAAACGGCGCTCGGCCCACCGCGCCGGTGATGCGCCCGTCGCGCAGCAGCGCCGCCCGCACCGCCGATGATCCAATATCCAGTGCCAGTAAAAGCATTTTTAGCCAGTGCTTGATATTTTCTTTTTTAAGCGGGCCGGCCGCGGGTTGCCCGCGTTATAAGTCAACCGGCAAGCCGCTGCGGCAAAGCATTGGTTAAAAATTCCTCGTTGCCGCCAACCCGCCGCGCCCCGCCACGAAAAAACCCTCATTGCCCGCGCAGCAACTGGGCGACTTTCGGCTGATTGGGATTTTCCCGCAGGCTGCGCTGCCACCACTGATGGGCCTCGGCCGGCAGCGATTCATCCAGTTGCAAACCCTTGCGATACTGCTCCATCAGCGTCGAGGCCAGTTCGTTCATGGCGCTGGTGTAGCCGGGATTAAACAGCAGGGCCGCCCGATATTCGCGGGCCGCGGAATCCAAATCATGCCGCAGGGCGTAGGCATCCCCCAGCCGCTTACGCAGCGAGGCCGAATCGCCGGCGGCGATGAGCTGTTTCAGCAGCGCCATCGCATCGGTCGGGCGCTGCTGATACAGCAAATTCGTCGCCAGTGAGCGCAGGATCGGCCCTTGCGGGCCGGGCAATTCCAAGGCTCGGCGATAAGCTTGTTCGGCCTGGACAAACTCCCCCCTGGCATCCAGCGCCATGCCCAGGTGTGTCCAGGCCGCCGCGGAGGCGTGATTCAGTTCCGTGGCGGTTTTGGCCCACTGCATTGCCGCGTCAATTTTCCCCAACGACAATTCCACCAAGCTCAGATTCACCGCGCTGCGGCTATCCTTGGGGTCCAGAGCCAGGGCCTTGAAATACGATTTTTCAGCTTGCAAAAGTTGATTGAGCAGTTGATAGCAGACGCCCAGGTGATAGGCGTTGTCGGACGAATAAGGGTCCAGCGTATCCAGCGCCTGGTACTGCGCCAAAGCCGCTTCCCAGCGGTTATCGGACAGATATATTCCCCCCAGCATCGAACGGGCCATGGTCAAATCGGGGTTGACAGCGATGGCCTTTTCCAAGGTCCGCCGCGCCTGCTCGATCTGGCCGGCCTGATAGGCATTGACCGCCGCGACGTACTGGTCCAGCGCCACCGGCGCAGCCACCTTGGCCGGCGGCGCGGCACAACCCCACAACAAAAGCAAACCCGCCAGAGCAAGGTATTTCATGAATGAAATAACTATACGATACCCATCCGCCAGCGGCAAATGACGATCACAAACCATTCCGCAAAAGAGTGCGGCGGCATCTACCGAGTTGGCTCACTCAGAGCGTGAGACAACGAGATATACTTCATGCAAATATGGGTGTGTGAATATATTTTTGCACTGTACCATTTCTAAACAGAAAACACGGTTTCTGACTTACCATCAAGTCTGATTTCATGAACCCGCGCAAAACCCGTCGGCACGCCATATGAACAACTTCCGCCCGTATCGGCTAAGGAAGGTGGTTGCTAAAATACACATATCGTGACGCGCGTTGCAGTCCAACCTCGCCTGCTGGAGTGGGCCACCGAGCGTGCCGGGTTCACTTCCAAAGCCATCCGCGCGCGATTTGGAAAATACCAACAGTGGATCGCCGGTGAGGGTTATCCAACGCTTAACCAGCTACAAGAGTTCGCACGCGCAACCCACACCGCGATAGGCTTTTTCTTCCTCAGCGAGCCGCCGACATTAGCGGTTCCGATCCCGGATTTCCGCACGCTTGGCGGACAGCGTCCCGCCGACCCCACGCCCGACCTGCTTGACACCCTCTACCTCTGCCTGCAGCGCCAAGACTGGTATGTGAGCCACGCCCGCGCGATCGGGGCCGAGCCGCTGGGATGCATCGCCACGGCCACCACGCGGTCGGATGTCGTCCAAACCGCTGATTCGATCCGTTCGATATTGCATTTCGACCTTTCCGCCAGGCAACACTTGTCCTCTTGGGAACAAGCGTTGCGGCATCTGATCCAGCTTGCTGATGACGCGGGCATCCTCGTAATGGTCAGCGGCGTGGTTGGCGGCAACAACGCCCGTAAGCTCGACATCGACGAGTTTCGGGGTTTTGCGCTGAGCGACAAGCTGGCGCCGCTGATCTTCATCAATGGCGCCGACACCAAGTCAGCGCAAATGTTCACGCTCGCCCACGAAATGGCGCACCTGTGGCTCGGTCAATCGGCGCTGTCCGACGCAACCGTCGCGGCCAGTTCTGATCATGCGATCGAGCAATGGTGCAATCGCGTCGCGGCCGAACTGCTCGTCCCGCTGCAGGCTTTCAAGCGCCAGTATAGCCCCTCGGCCGATGCGCAAGAGGAAATGCAACGCCTGGCCCGCTGCTTCAAGGTCAGCACACTGGTCATAGTGCGCCGCATGCGCGACGCCGGCGGATTGGAGGAGGAGCGGTTTTGGTCCCTTTACCAGTCTGAAGTGAGACGGCTGATGCAGATCATGGATTGCAAAACCGGAGGCGGCGACTACTACCGCACCACCGCCTCCCGCGTCAGCCACCGCTTCATCCGCGCGCTGGTTACCTCGACGCTCGAAGGGCGCTGCACCTTCACCGAAGCCTTCCGCCTGCTGGGCTGCCGGAAAATGTCCACATTTAACGAACTGGGCCATCACGCGGGGGTCGCCGTCTGATGGCCTATCTCATCGATACCGACATCTTTATCTCCGCCAAAAACCTGCACTACGGGATGGACTTTTGCCCGGCGTTCTGGGACTGGCTTATCCAAGCCAACCGCGCAGGCAAACTACTGAGCACCAAGGCGGTACTCGACGAGCTTATCGCCGGCCAAGACGAGCTAGCCACCTGGGCCAAGGCGCGCGACGACAGGTTTTTCATCGGGCCACTGGAATACGACCTGCCCGCCCTCGGCCACGTTAGCCAATGGATCAATGAGCACCCGATTTACACCACCGCCGCCAAGCAGAGTTTCCTGGGTTGCGCGGACTATTTTGTCGTCTCCCAAGCGCTGGCGGGAAATCATACGGTCATTACCAACGAGAAACCGAAAAAACTCCGTCAAGCGCATCAAAATTCCCAACGTGTGCGTGGCGTTAAAAGTGGACTGGATGACGGCTTGGCGCATGCTCCAGACGGAACGAGCGCGGATTGTCCTCCAATCGCCGGAATATTGCCAGCAGGCCCCGGCAAGCTCATAATTCGCCAAATCCACCGCGGATAACCCACGGCATCATTGGAAGCAGGTTCCGTTTTGCGGGCTAGATGGGAAGCAGCATATGGCCACTGATCGTATGGTCATCAATGAACATTCCTCTGACCCGCTGTTGCATTACGCGGCGTCGGAATTGCGGGCGCATCTTGTCGGCCCGGCTTGCTCCAATGCGGCTTTGGCGGCCGAGACAATCCATGTGCAAAGGCGCATGCGCGAAATTCGCATCGATCTGGCGCGCTTGTCCGACGAACTATTTAATATCACCAAGTTTTTCGGCGACTGGCACCTGGCCCGCATCTACCAGGCCTTGAACCTGCGGTTTCACCTGTTGGACTGGAAACGCACCGTCGATGAAAAACTCAAAACGCTGGACGATCTGTATCAACTGCTCCAGGCCGACCGCAACAACCGGCTGATGTTGCTGCTGGAATTGACGATCGTGGTTTTGTTCATCATCGACCTGGTGATTTTGGCGATGGGACTCAAATGATTCGACCCTGGAGCCTGGCCCAGCGCCGCGCGGGCCTGGCGCTGTTGGCCATCACACTGCTGCTGGCCGGCTGGCGCTGGATGCGCCAGCCACTGGCCATCGACTCTCTGGCCGAGCCGCGACCCCTGGCCCGGCTGAATATCAATACCGCCGCGCCCCGGCAACTGGCGCAAATCCCCGGCCTGAGCGAAAAGCTGGCACAGCGCATTGGCGATTACCGCGCCTCCTGGGCCATGCGCCATCCCAACGTCGCGCCCTTTGCCAAGCCCCAAGACCTGCTCAAAGTCTCCGGCGTCGGCGCTGACATATTGGAAGTCTGCCAGGATTACCTGGACTTTTCCGCCGCGGCAGCAAATACATCCGCATCCTCAACCACCTCCACAGCAGCGCCGCGTTAAATGCCGGCGGACGGGCAAGGCAAGGTGGCGCCGCGTCGGTGGTCTATTTTTGCTTGCGTTAAAGAAGGGCGTGCATATATATGTTTCCACTCCCCCATTTCTGAGCGGACAACACGCTTTGTGCATGGCCATGACGGCTGATTTACTGAACCCGTGCAAAATTCTTTGGGCACGCCCTTACAACATGCCGGGTCGGCGGTTTATTTACAGACCGGGCAAGCGGCTCTAGTCTGGTTGGCTATGGGATTTGGCTGGGGCCTGTTTTGCGGATTATTTTGCGGCGGGATATTTTTCCTGGCGCTGGGCGCGTGGGTGTATCGCCGGGTGGTGGCGCTGCAGGAGCAGACGCGGCAGGCGCGACGATTGGCGGAACTGGGGACGCTGACAGGCGGATTGGCCCATGAAATTAAAAATCCGCTCTCCACGGTACAACTGAATTTGCAACTGCTGGCCGAAGATTTGCCGGCGGAAAACGCGGGGCGCTTGGTCAATCGTTTGGGGACGGTGCAGCGGGAGGTTTCGCGCTTGCGCGATATTCTCGATGATTTTTTGCGCTACGCCGGCAAATTGGAACTTAATCGCAAGCCGGTGGATTTGAACAATCTGCTTCAGGAACTGGTGGATTTTTTCGCGCCCCAGGCGCAGTTGCAGCGTGTGCGGCTGCGGGTGCAACCGGCGCAGTCGCCGG
This sequence comes from Tepidisphaerales bacterium, assembly GCA_038317225.1. Lineage (GTDB taxonomy): Bacteria > Planctomycetota > Phycisphaerae > Tepidisphaerales > Tepidisphaeraceae > JBBQBE01. The sequence continues at coordinate 7,961 of JBBQBE010000062.1, forward strand.
TGAACATCGCGGCCGATTCGCGGCTGCTCAAGCAGGCGGTGATGAACCTGATGCTCAACGGTTTGCAGGCGATGGACGGCCAGGGTGGCGACATGATTCTCAGCGCCGCCGATCAGGGACGCGAGGCGGTGATCCATGTAACCGATACCGGCAAGGGGATCAGCGCCGAAAACCTGCCGCACATTTTTGACGCCTACTACTCCACGCGCAAAGGTGGCACGGGCCTGGGCCTGGCGATGGCCCGGCGCATCATCGAAGAACACCGCGGGCGGCTGAGCGTTACCAGCCAACCGGGCCAGGGGACGGAATTTGTGATTCACCTGCCCGCATAAGCCAGAGGCGGCAAACCGCTTGAGCCCGGACAATATCACATTGAGTGCTCATATGTTTAATCGTACTTGATATGATGCTCGGTGTAAGCCAAAGCGATGCCGTAGAGCGTCAGGTCCGGGGCGATGGCGTGGAGAAGTTCCCAATCCTTAAAGAGTAATTCGGCGTCGCCGCCAGTGGCGATCAAGTCCGGCCAGTGGCCCAGTTGCGTGGCCCAGCTTTCCATAAACTCGCGCACCAGTCCGCGCAAGGCGTAATACACGCCGGCCTGCATGGCGGCGGCGGTGTTTTTGCCCAGGGCCTCGGCAGGCACGGCCGGGGCAACGGCGGGCAGCCGGGCGGTGCCGCGGTTCATCGAGTCGAGCATGAGCCTGGCCCCCGGGGCGATCACGCCGCCGACAAACCGGCCTTTTTCATCGCAGGCGTCAAGGGTGATGGCGGTTCCGGCATCCACCACCACGCAGGGTTTTTGCATCTGCTCAAAGGCCGCGACGATATTCAGCACGCGATCCACACCGGTTTGCGTCGGTTGATCGGTGAGCACCTCGATGGGCAATTCCAGTTCATCGCCCACCCATTGCACGGAGCGCTGCGTGGCCTGGCGCACGGCCTGGTCCAGTTGGGCCGACAACTGGGGATCCACCGACGCGCCGGCGACGGCGGCGTTGGGCGCGTCTTGAATCATTCGCCAGGCCTCGGCCAGCAAATCCGGCCACTGGGCGCGCTTTTCATGCTCCACGCGGCGGGAAAAGACCAGTTGGCCGGCGGAAAAAACGCCCAAGGCAACGCGCGAATTGCCGGCGTTTAATACAAGCAGGTTTATATCCATAACTCTTGATCCTTTGCTGTCGGCCAAGCGACATGGCCAAACCGGCCGGCCCGCTTGGCTCGCCGCCCCGCTTGGCCGGTCGCCCCGGTTCAGCGCTCACCGCCCCGCTTGGCCGCTCGCCCCGGCTCAGCGCTCACCGCCCCGCTTGGCCGCTGGCCTCGGCTCAGCTTGCGCCACGGAGGCTAAAATTGTCCGCCCACAATGCCTTGAAACGCCAGGGTAAAGGTAAACTCCTGGGCCGTCAGCACGTAAGGGGCAAAAGGCATCGGGCCGCAACTGTTGGAACCGATGCCGTGATGTTGCCAGTCCAAGTTCAGGCTAATCTCCGGGCGTTTTTTCAATTCATGAGGATGCTTCGCCCGCTCCAGATCTTCGGCGCGATACCACTGGGCGCTGAAATCCATGCGTGGCAGGCCACGAACCAAGAGGCCGTTGCCGCCAAGGTCGGTGAAACTGGCCCAGCGCACATCGGTGCGGTTGCCGTTTTCCTGCGGGCGCAGGTAATTGGTAAACAGTTCATCGACGCTTTTGCGCCACATGCCGACGCGCTGGGCCTGGCGCGTGTCGCGGTAACTTTCGCCGGGGCCGGGGCCGTACCAGCATACCTGGTCCAGCGCTGCCGGTAGTTGCAGTTGCACGCCCAGCCGCGCCACCGGGTCAGTCCAGTTGCCGTAGGGCACGCCGTGGGTTTGCAATTGCGCCTGGCCGTTGGGGTTGAAGGTCCAGGTATAGGTGCAATCAAAACCTTTTTGCCAGACCGGCGGGGCCACGCGATTGCGCAGCACCAGTTGCACCTGTCCATCCTCCAGCGTGTGTAAATCCCAGCCGTCAAAGCGATGAAACGCCAGAGCCAGGCGCGACTCGGCCCAGGGACGGCGGAGGTTGGTATCGTTGTCGGTGGCGGCGCGGATGAGATTCAGCCGCGGACCAGCCAAAATCAGCTCGCGGCCGGCGTGCCGCCAGCCGGCCAGCCGCCCATGCACCAGATCAAAATCCCATTGCGTGTCATTGCTTTGCAGCAGCAGATGATTGCCTTGCTTGCGATGCACGACTTTACCCAGGGATTTTTTGGCCGGCGGCGCAGCGCACTTGGCCGCGGGCAGCTCAAACTGTCCCCAGGCCACCTCGTGCCCCGCCACTGCCCAAGGCGCGGCGGCGGCCAGCAGCAGTTGCACGCGAAGTTGATAATCCACGCCGGGCCGCTGCGCGTAAGCCGGCAGGTCCAACGTGAGTTGGCCGCTGTGGCCAGCTTCTATGGCGGGCAAGGTCGCCGTGCCTCCCGCCACCACCGCCCCATCGCCCAGTATCGACCAGGCGCAGCATAAATGATCCAGCGAAAGAAAATCGTAGCGGTTGGTCAGCTTGATCTTGCCGGCCAGCGCATCAATCGCCTCGATCTTCACCGGCTCGATCACTTTTTTGTATTCGGTCAGGCCGGGGGAAGGTGTGCGATCGGGGAAACACAGGCCGTCGAGCACAAAATTTCCATCGTTGGGTTCATCGCCGAAGTCGCCGCCGTAGGCGAAAAATTCCGTGCCGTCGGCGGTTTTGGTGCGGATGCCATGATCCAGCCATTCCCAGACAAACCCGCCCATGAGCCGCGGATATTGCCAGAGCACTTCCCAATAGTCGCTTAATCCGCCGGGGCCGTTGCCCATGGCGTGGGCGTATTCACATAACACAAAGGGTTTGGCGGCGTAGACTTCCGCGGCGAGTTTGACCCCGCCCCCGACCTCGATCGGCTCGACGGCGAGGGCGATTTTTTTCAGATTATCGACATGTGTGTACATCTGGCTAAGCATGTCAGCGGTTTGCCCGTGGCTGTCGCCTTCGTAGTGAAGCGGGCGCGTGGGGTCCAACTGGCGGGCGGCGGCGGCCATCGCCACATGATTGGGTCCATAGTGCGATTCGTTGCCCAGCGACCAGATAATCACCGAGGGATGATTTTTGTCGCGGCGCACCATGCGGACCATGCGATCGACCATGGCCTCTTTCCAGGCCGGATCGCTGGATGGATTTTTCGGCCAGGTCTGCCAGTCGACCATTCCAAAGCCGTGGGTTTCCAGATCGCATTCATCGATCAGGTAAATGCCCAATTGATCGCACAGGTCATACCAGCGCGGATCGTCGGGATAATGGCTGGTGCGCACGGCGTTGATGTTGTGCCGTTTCATCAGCTCGATGTCGTGCCGCATGGCCGACAACGGCATAGCCCGGCCCAGATCGCAATGATGCTCATGGCGATTGACGCCTTTGAGTTTGATCGGTTTGTTGTTGACGTGAAAGACGGCTTTTTCAATCTTCACCTGACGGAAACCGATCCGCTGGGTAATGACCTGCAACACTTCGCCGCCGCTTTTTTTCAGGCAGACCAAAAGCTGATACAGATGGGGCGATTCGGCCGACCAGAGCAGCGGGTTTTTAACCGCTTGAGAAAATTCCACACTTTTTTTCGCCGGGGCATTGAGCGGTTTTTTCCACAGCGCCCCTCCGGCCTCATCCAGCAATTGCGCTTCCACGGTGGCCCCGGCGGGGATTTTGCCGTCCAGTTCCACCGTCAGATTCAGCGTGCCATCCCGACAGGCTTTATCCAGTTCGGCGCGCACGGTCAGATCGGCGATGCGGTTCGGCGGCGTGGCCAGAAGGTATACATCGCGGAAGATCCCGCTGAGCCACCACATGTCCTGGTCTTCCAGATAGCTGGCGTCGGACCATTGCCAGACGCGCACGGCCAGGAGGTTTTCGCCGGGCCGCAGTAAGTCGGTGATGTCAAATTCCGCAGGCAGGCGGCTGCCTTTGCTGAGCCCCGCCTCTTTGCCGTTGACGAAAACCTGGAAACAGGAATCGACCCCTTCAAAGCGCAAAAATACCCGCTTGGCTTTCCATGCGTCGGGAAGCGCAAAGGTGCGCCGGTAGCTGCCGGTGGGATTTTCCGTGGGCACGCGCGGCGGATCGGTCGGGAAAGGATATTGCACATTGGTATAGTGCGGGCGGCCGTGGCCGTGCATCTGCCAGTTGCCCGGCACCGGCAGTTGCCCGAAGGCCGCGTCATCAAAATCCGCCCGCTCAAAACCCACCGGGGCCTCGGCCACGCTGGGGGCGTAATGAAACCGCCACAGACCATTGAGCGGCAAAAACGCCTCGGAGTCATCGCGCCACCCGGCCAGGGCCGAGGCAACATCGCCAAAGGGAATAAAATAAGCGCGCCCAGGGAGGCGATTGCGTCCGGTTACCGCAGGATTTTCCCAGTCATTCAGTATGTCCATGGCCGCCAATTCCTTGCAAAAAACAAGGTGGGCATTGAACCACGAAGGGACAAAAGAGTCCAGCACCAACCGCAAAAGCGGTCATACAACTATCTATGTCCCCAGCCGCCGGGCCGTGCCAAGAGGGGCCGCCGAACCCGATGCCGGCGAAGCTGGCGGAAAAGAGAAAGGGGGAAAGAGAAAGGGGACATCCCACATTATGCGACCCCGAACAGCCGGAATGTGTGATGTCCCCTTTTATTTACCTGCCGACGATCAGGATGTCAGCTTTTTCCTGATCGGTCAATCGTGACATTGATAGTCCACCGGTTGCCATTGCCCCGTGTTGCTATGACTCCAATGCGAGTTCCGAAGTTTTTCGTCAAGCCAGAGATTTGCAGGTTCGCAAATGGCGCTGCAGTGTGTTGGCAACCACTTCTCCTAAACGCACAGGCACTGCGTTACCAATTAAACGACCAAGGATACTGAACCGCACGGTCTCCTTTTCGCGTACAAAACGATAAGTCTGCGGAAACGTCTGAAGAATTGCTGCTTCGCGAAGTGTAATCGCGCGGTGCTGTTCGGGATGACCGAACCGGCCGTTTCCATACCCAAAACACTGCGTTGTCATCGTCGGTGCGGGTTCATCCCATTCCATTCGACCATATACGCTTGGATATGTGTCGCCTGTTCTCTGCTGATGGCACCTCGCGACCAGCGAACGTGGCCAATCGCGCCAAGTTCCGCCAGGGCGTGAAGCCTTGATCCGCTTTAGATTGAGCGGACTGAGCCGACAAGCACGATGGAGTGTGTCCACGGGATCAGAGTCGCCCGCTTTTAGAGCGCGCAAGTGGCCAATTGCATTTCGGACAGTGGCGTCGCCACGTTCCAAGGGATCAGGGGCGGAAAGTGCGATCGGCCCTAGCTTGGATGCCACGAGCACTAAGCGTTTACGTGTCTGGGGTACGCCAAAACTAGAGCACTCAATCACTCCATGCCATATGTGGTAACCGCGAAGTGCAGATAGAAATTCTGGAAACACGGAATGGTCAAGTAGCTGCGGAACATTTTCCATCGTGACAAAATCCGGGCCGGACTCCTCAACGAGCCGCCCGAAATGTTTAACTAAATCCCATTTCGTATCGCCGCGTGCGCCACGGCCTTTTCTGCTATAGGTCGAAAATGGCTGGCATGGTGCGCAGCCAGCCAAGAGCGTTTTTTTCGCAGTCCGCCATATGAACTTTAGATCGCCACCGGATATGGTGGCAATATCACGTTCTATGAATGTTGCGGCGTTGTTCTCCTCGTATGGGAAACGGCAATGCGGATCAAGATCAATACCCGCAATAACTTTCACGCCACCTCGAATCAATCCATGCGTGAGTCCCCCAATACCGCAAAATAAATCTACACACTGGATCACCGTGGCCCCCCCGCCGGGCGCGCGGCTGGTTGTAGGAAACCGAACGTGTCAATGAAATTCTGAAAAAGTTTTATAACCTCTCGGAGGTAGTCAGCCGCCCAGTTTGTCAAATTTCGTAAATCCGCAACTGTGACATTCTCTCCACATTCAGTGAACGAAAGGGAGCCGTGCGCGAGTTTGTTCCTCAGGAACTTCACAAGCTTGAGTGTCGACATATCATCGCGAATATGCCGTTTCGCGTTAGTCATTACCGCATCGCTAATGTTAAACGCCACACCGAGTCGCTCGGCAATCCTTTCTAATTCGGAATCATCCCAGTTGCCTCCACCACCCTTTTCGATTCCCCAAAGCCCAACAGATTTATCGTCGATGATCCAGGAAAAAAAATCGACGGCTGTCTGTAGTCGATGTTCGTAATTAAGATCAGTATGGGTGCGGGCGGTCACTCGAACCCATTCGCGACGCAACTCCGCAGAGAGATCACCGGGCTTCCATCGTCCACCGTTGGCGGCAGCTGCGGCGACTGCGTCAGTGCACCAGGTGGCAGTTGCTTCCACGAGATTGTAAAGCTGAAGATAGACGGATGAATATAGAATCTTTTGCTGTTGCGAAGTAATCGTAGCGCCACCAATTGTCGGCGGGCCTGTCTGCACTTGCCGTTGAAAAGCGTCGAGAAGATCGAGGTAGGCCTCAATCTCCTGCAGTCGTTCCTCAAAACTCTTGTCGAGAGGTTCCACGCTTATGCTCCCAGCAACTTATCCCGCACGAATTGCATACGGTTTTTGAGGCGTCCAATTGCGTTAGCACCATCCGACCCAATGACCGCGCCAAAGTCAGTGCCGGTTAGCCACGGCAACACATCGGGTTGCTCATCAAGAATTGCTGGCCTTTCATGAAGTGCTATGTAACTGCCAATTGCGATTGCTTCGAAGCGAGCCCTCGGCGTCGCCATGCCACCTTCATTTCGCTTAAAGCCATAAGGGAAGACTTTCTTGACGTAGGCCATAGTGTCAACAAATCGGCGTCGATAATCAGCTAACTGTTCCGGGTGCTCGCGCAGTTGGGCATTCATCTTCTTGGCATACGCGAACAGGAAGTCGGACGGTCGATCTCGGTAACCATCAAGTCCGTCGCTGTAAGCGAAGAATCGCGTAACGAGTTCCTCGCGCTCCCGTAACTTCACGCTCTTGTCCGGCACTGGAGCCAATTCGATGAATGTTTGATCTTGCGTCAGTTCGATGACCAAGTCGAGGAACGGGCCAATCAGTGCTCCACGTCGTACTTCAGCCTTGTTGGCTATCTTGCTCCCCGTATTGATTCGATCGAATATTTCGAACCGCGATTGCTCGTCGGCATGCTCATTAAGGACAATTCCTCGGATTGATCGATTCTTGATCTTGAGCTGTCGCGATGTGGGAAGGTCGCTGAACCCCATTCCCTCCAATTCCGTCAGTGTGTCAAGTTGTACTAAGATCAACTCACCCGACAGAAACTGGCTAATCGTCCGAAGCCGCTGCGAACCATCGACGATTTCCAGCTTTCCGTCGGGGCGTTCCCAGAAAAATAGGAACGGAATTGGAAGCCCCATCAACACCGATTCAATAAATCGAGATTTGCGCTCTGGTTCCCACGTATCTTCACGTTGATACTGTGGAATATCGAAGCTGCCATCCGCCATTTTCGTAGCTAGCAACTCGATTGAGTATTCGGTCGTGAAGAACTCGATGCGTTTGGACTGCTCCACTATCTGAGTTTCGGCGGCCAAGATCCTTTCCGCTGGCATAGGCATACTGATCTCCTGCGTGGTGACCATCCTCATCTAAACACCTGCCAATCGACTGTTTTCGCGGTGACGGGCGCATGCGTGGCAACTGTAGCTTTCGACGGCAGTCCTGTCGAGTCGGCCCCTTTGCCCCTGGCAAACCAAAGTTAAAATGTCCATCGGCCAGTACGGATTTATTTCGCTGGTCCACGACACGAAATCAAACATGATCGGCCTGCACTCGCTGAGCGAAGCCCTACCGACCGCTGGCATCGTTCGCATGGGCCTTGGTTTGCTGGAGCGCTTCCCACTTTTCCTCGGCTTCGGGCTTGCGGATATAGCAGGGCAGCAGGTTTTGCGGCTGGGTGAATTCTCCGGCGGCGGCCAGTTGCGCCCCCAGCCGCCCCACCGCCGCGGCGCGGGGTTGCCAGGTGCACGGGTCGCAGCGAATCACGGCGGGATCATGTGGCTCCAGCGCCTGGTCGTGATAGGCAATCCCCTGGCCGATCAGATAGACCGGGCGGGGCGCTGGGGCCAGCGCTGCGGCGGGCGTACTGAGGTGCGCGGCCGTGCGCTGCAACCACTGGCCGACGTCGTCGCGCTCAAAGCGCGCGGTATAAATCTGACCGCGTTTGGCGTCCAACAGCGCCATGACGTGCCGCGCCGGTTCCGGGGCGTTTTCCACCAAAGCCCTTAACGTGGGCACGGCGACGATTTGAGCGCCGGTGCTCCAAGCCAAGGTCTTAATCAGGGTGATGCCGATGCGCAGGCCCGTAAATGAGCCGGGGCCGTGGGAGACGTATAACCGCTGCAGATCCTCCGGCCCCCACCCCTGGCGGCGGCAAAGCTGGTCGATCAGCACCAATAGTCCGGCGGCATGTTGCAGGCCGTGGGGGAAAAATTCCTCCGCCAGCACGCACCGCCCCAGCAGCAGGGCCACCGAGCCAAGCGGCGCACTGGTTTCCACCGCCAAGCCGCGCGGTTCAGAGTCGGCGGCCCGGCTCACGGGCGCTGGCCGCGCATCATGGCGCGGGCTTCCTCATAGACTTGCACACAGGTGCGGGCGGCGTCGGTCCAGGACAGGCGGCTGACCTCAAAACTGCCATGCTCGCGCAAGGTGCTGGCCAGCGGCGGATGCTTCAGCACCGCGATGATCTTGTTGGCCATCTCGTCGGTGTCCCAGAAATCCACCTTCAACGCGTGGTTGAGCACTTCGCTGACGCCCGATTGCTTGCTGATCAATACCGGCACATCATGGCTCATCGCCTCCAGCGGCGCGATGCCAAACGGTTCGGAGACCGACGGCATGACATACAAGTCGGCCATCTTAAAGACCCGCTCCACATCTCCGCCGCGCAAAAAGCCGGTGAAGAGCACTTTGTGGCCGATGCCCATCGCCGCGGCCATCTCCACCGTGCGGCGGATCATGTCGCCGCTTCCGGCCATGACAAATTTCACATTATCCATCACCTCCAGCACCTTCTTGGCGGCGGCCAGAAAATATTCCGGCCCCTTTTGCAGGGTGATGCGGCCTAAAAACAGCACGATTTTTTCATCGCGGTGGATGGAATATTTTTCGGCGTCAAAACCGCTGAAGGTCGATTCAATGGCGTTGTAGCACACCTCCACCTTTTCCGGCTCGATGCCGTAGTGATGGGTTACCATGGCCTTGGTCAGATAGCTGACGGCGATGATCTTCATCGCCCCGTGCATACCGCGGCGTTCGATGTCATAAATGCGCGTATCGACGTTGATGCCGGAGCGGTCAAACTCGGTGGAATGCACATGCACCACCAGCGGCACCCCCTTCAGCCCGGCGACGGCCAGCCCGGCGGGATAGGTCATCCAGTCGTGGGCGTGGACCACATCGAATTGCTCATTGCGCGCGATCTCCGTGGCCAGCCGCGCGTAGCGCTGCACCTCGCTGAACAGGTCGCCGGCATAGTGGCTGCCGCCCCCACCGCCGCCGGAGGGGTTGCCGATAAAGCCGGCGGCCGTGCGGTTGGCCTGCGGCGCGGCGGGCGCTTGTGGCGCGGGCTGGGCGGGGGCCGAAGCGGCCGGGGCGCCCAGCGGTTGGGGATTTTCCACCGCGACGGCCTGGACCTGGCGCGTAACTTCCCGGATCACTTGCGGCGCGGTGTATTCGCCGGGCCGCTCATAGGGATCGATCATCTGCGCATCGATGGTGCGAAAGGTAACGTGCTCAAATTCGTCGAGGCGAAATTCGGTGCTGGGCGAAGCCAGCGGGCTATCCGCGCGCGGGCTGACCAGCCGCACATGCGTCGAAAAAGGAGTGGAAACCGGTCGCGGCAGCACAAACAGGATATCGGTGCCGATGCCGCTCATGGCCTTGGTCAGACCATAGCACGCCGTCCCCAATCCGCCGCTGATAAAAGGGGGAAACTCCCAACCCAGCATGAAAACACGCATAACCCGCCACACTTTCTATCGGTACGTGGACACAGTAACACCGCAGTACCAACCCCCCGACGCCGCAGCGCTGTCCCGTAAACCAACGGTCATGGTTGGTATGCCCGGATTGTATCGAACCAATTTGAAATTACACCCTTGATAGCAAATTTGTCAACAAACAAATTAACGCCTTTCCTACCCAAGTAGTAATATCCGGCCTTATCCCAGTAGAAATGTCCGGGTTTTGACGGGCTGTACTCCACTGTCTGCATGGGCCAAGTTAAGGAGACACTCAACAAAACGGCGGCCGAACAATGTTTAATGTCCCTTTTCTGGCTCCCTGCCAGAGTATTGCGAACCCGACGCGGCAGGAATGCAATCTCTACGGCCTTAGCCCAATACCATCAATTTGCGTCAGGTCTGGGCCGAATTGAACCATGTCCCGGTTTCTTTGCTCCGCGGTTGATGCAGTGGAAAACCATCCCGCCGGGAGCGTGACCCAGAGGCTTGGGCATGCGGAGAAGCCCGAGCCCTCGGTTTAGACGTCAATAACGAGTCTTAGACGAATGCCATTCGGTTAAGGCATAAAGTGCGTAAATATTGCCACATATGGAACTTATGCATGGGATCGCGCCAATCGTGATTCTTCGGAACTCGCGGTGTTTTTGCATGACTGACATGCATCGGTCGTTGTCAGACAGCGCTAGATCGTGATCTTTAAAGTTTTTCTGAAGGAATTTCCTGTTTTGGCGTTAAGCGAATGGCATTCGAGTCTGAGACCCTTTTCTTGGTCTTTTCTTGGTTGGTCGTTGACTACTCTATAGCTCTGGCTATACTTATTACGTGCCCAGCCCGGTTAAATACAGGGACTTCAAGCGATATATGGAAAGCCACGGCTGGACGTTTTCGCATGTCGCCGGATCGCACCACATATTCATTAGGCCGGGGCAGCGTTCTTATTGCGTACCCGTACATCATGGCGAGGTGAAATATGGCTACTACCGCGACGTCCAGAAAATCAATGAAGGCAAGTAGTATTCCGACGGCCCAGCAGATTGCCAAAGCCGCCAAACTGGCCAAGCAATACAAGTACACCGTCTGGCCAGAGGATGGCGAGTGGTGGTCGCGTTGTGTGGAGTTACCCCACTGCCTGGGCGACGGCAAAGACGTTGAATCGGCTATTAAGGCGGCAAGGGAAACGGTTGCAGCCGCACTATCCGCCGATCTAGCCGCCGGGATGCCCGCCCCGCATCCCGCCCGCGAGGGCATCAGGTCAGAACAAGTCAACGTTCGCCTGTCAGCCGATGAGCGGGCTACCATTGAGGCAAATGCACAACGGGCAGGATTCAAGGGCATGGCCGACTACATCCGTATCATGGCGTTAGGTAACGTCCACATCGGAAGGTGAACGCGGGTGTCTCCGCCAGTTCCACTTTGACCAGTGACGTGCCTTAACTAGCGCCCATTGCGCCGGGCCTTCCGCTGCCACGGGAAGCGAGGTCAAGAAAAGGGTCTAAGACTGCACTGTCTCAACCCTCCAGTAAGAAAAGGGTCTAAGATTCGTATTAATCCTAACCATCCACTTCGGCCCCAACAACCGCCGGGACGGATCGCTTCCGCGGCCGATCTTGCGGCCAACCTTGCGGCCGGAAGGTCGCCTCAAGACCCAGCAAGCGAGCCGTCTGGCGCTGCCAGGCATCCTGACCGTACGGCCGTCCTCGCTTGGCGCTCACACGCACCGCCTCCAGTTCCTCGGCGGTCTCAGGGGTGTTGATCCAGTCCAGCCAGTCCGCGGGGCGGGGCAGCGGCCATTGGCTCAGCAGGCCACGTTGCTTGGGTTGGCCCTGTTCCAACACCCACAGGATATTCGCAACAGTCACCTATTATGGCCGGCTCAAACGGGCGACAGTATCAACTATCGGACATCATCGCGACAGTCACGGGTTAGACGTATTCATATAGCGGCGCTGTTCGCTGGGGCTTGGGAAGATCGGCCAGAAGACGCTCAATGTGCCGGACGGTGTCCAAGCTGAGCAGAACGTCCCCACAAACGGCGCAGACCTCGGCTGGCACGCGGTCGATGACGATGACCTTTCCGCCATGCCGAACCGTGTGCATGACGCTTTTCTCCTCATACTCCCCAGGACATGCCGCGATTG
>JBBQBE010000063.1:0-19429 GCA_038317225.1 Tepidisphaerales bacterium
TACGCCACAATATCTCACTCGCCGCGACGTGCGTTAGGCGCCAGCGGGGGGCGTGCTGGATCAACTGGTGGGCCTGGCGGCGCGGCATCGGGCGCAGACGGTACTGCCGCGATTGCAGCCGATGGTCAAATGGCCGGCGGGCAAGCCGCCGCAATTTGACTGGGACGATTACGATTCGCTGGTGCGTCCGTGGCTCGGCGGCCCGGAGCCGGCGCGGTTCTGGCCACTGCCGCGGATTGATTACCTGGATCGATTCGATCTGCAATCGCAGGCGGATTACTGGGCTTCGGCGGCATCGCACTTTGATCAACTGGACTGGATCGCGCAAGCGCCATTGATATTGGACCCGCCGCCGGGCCTGGAGGCCCAGTCGCTGCGCGACAGCGCCTGGGCCGGGCGCTTGCTGGCGATCAATCCCATGCTGCGCGTGGTGGTGCCATTGCGGGCCGATGAAGTGGTGCTGGGGGATAAGGGAGTTGCACCGGCGGACGCCAAGCGGCTGACGGTGGCTGCCGAGGGATTGGTGTATGCCCCGCCGACGCGGCCGTGGCCGGCGGAGGTTGCGCCGCCGGAAAAATGGTTGCGTGGCGATGTGCCGGGATTGCTGCCGTACGTGGGTGCCGGCGGGGATGAGCGTGATGTGCGCTTGTGGGCGCAACTGGCCTTTTTGCGCAGCGCCCAACTGATTCGCTGGTCCAATCCGCTGCCCAGCACCATCGGTGCCACCGAGCCGGCGGACCCCAATGAATTGACATGGTTTTATCCCGGCCAGTGGTTCGGCGTGGAGCGTCCTCTGGCGTCGCTGCCGCTGAAGTGGCTGCGTCAGGCCGAGCAGGATTTTGAGTATTTGCAATTGGCCCGGCGGCGCGGCCAGACGCTCAACGCGCTGGTGATGGCGCGGCTTTTGACCAAGCCGGTGCGCGTGGAGGCGGGCAGCCGACCCGATCCGGTTTACGCGCTGATGAGCGGCACGCTGGACCCGCAGGCATGGCAACAGTGGCGGCGGCTCATGGCCCAGGCGATAGAGCTTCGGCCGGAGGGAAAAGAGGCCGACGACACCGCCCAGCGCGATTTGAATTTGCGCACGCTGCAATGGATGCAACCGCTGGAGCGGCCGCTGTTGCTGGCGCGGCGGACCACCTGGAGCGCTTTGGATCTTGGCGGATCATCGCCGCAACTCAAGTTGCTATTGGATGTGGATATTTACAATGCTTCGGATTCCACGCCGGATGACAACCTGCTGGCCTGGACGGCCGCGCCGTCGGGATGGCAAGTGCGTCCGCAGGCGCAGACGGTCAGCGCGCTGCCCACCTACCAGGTGCGCAGCGCCCAGGTGGAAGCGGCGGTGGACCTTTCGCGCTTATCGCCGGCGACGCGCCAGCCGGTGGAGCTGACGTTTACGCAAGGGTTCACGCGGCGGCAGACGCCCGTTCGGCTGGTGTTGCCGGTGGCCGCCAGTGAGCGGCGCTATGGGCAATTGAGCATTGACGGTTCGCTGGATGACTGGGATCCAATCGACGCGATCCAAAACGGGCCGCTGGTGAGTTTTTTGAGCCGCCCGAATCTGCAAAGTCAGCAGTTGCAATTTGACGCCCTGCCGGTGCAACTATTCAGCGGCTGGGCCGATGAGAATTTTTATTTGGCGTTTAAGGTTTCCGGGCTTCAGGAGGCGGCGCCGCGGGTGTCGCGCAATTTTGTGGATTACCAGTTTCGCCGCGCCTGGGGCGAAGATTTGTGCCAGGTGCTCATCGAAGCGGTGGCGGCGGATGGGACCAGCGGCCCGGCGCTGCACCTGGTATGCAAACCCAATGGCGACTGGATGGAGCGCAAGATCGACGGGCAATGGAAACCGGCCGAGGGCGGCGGCTTGCGCTACGCGGCCACGCGCCAGGGTGAACTGTGGCGCGGAGAAGTGGCGATTCCGTGGTCGGCGATCGTCGGGCAAAATCGGCCGCGGCCGGCGCTGTTACGGTTCAATTTTTCCCAGCACCGCCAATCCGACGGCCAAAGCGCCAGTTGGGCCGGCCCCATCGACCACGGCCGCGACGACGATCTGACCGGAGTCTTGTTGCTGAGGCAAACAGAAAAGTAAGTCAGTGGCCCGTAGTCAGTAGTCAGTGGTCAGTGGTCAGTTGCAAATGCCTTTACTACGGACAACGGACTACTGACTACGGACAAAAGGGCGGTACTCCGCCCGTGCAACTGACTACGGACCACTGACTAGGAACCACTGACCACCGATTTCCCAATCGCCTGGTTTTGCGGGTGTTCGGTGGGTTTGACGGCGCGGGTTAGTTCGGCTTCGGCGGCGCTCATGGCGGCGTCCATTTTGGGATAGCGCACCTCGCGATAGCCGCTGACCGATTCCGGGCACTTCAGCACCCTCAGCGCCTGCTGGTAAGCCGCGTCGTGGCCGAGGCCCACGCGGTCCAGCAAGGCGGCGTACCAGTCGCCGAAGGCGTTTTCGCGCGCGTGCCAGTTGGGCAGTTTGCGCCACCATTTCATATGTCGCACCAGGCGCAATTGCCAATCGCTGGTCTTGAGTTTCAGGCGGATGCGCAGGCCCAGGAGATGAAATTCCGGGCTGGTGTGGTGGCGATAGACCAGCTTATCGCCGTTGGAAACATCGACGGCGAATTTCACAATGTCGCGCTGCTTTTTCTCCCAGCGGGTCAGCAGGTAGGCGACGTAGGGTTCATCCTTGATCAGCATCACCTTGGCCAGGTTCCAAATGACCGCCTCGGTGGCCGCGTAGTTGCGCTGGGCGTTGTCGGCGCGATAAACCTTTCGCACCAGATCGATATAGCGGCGGGCCAGGCGATGATCCTGATATTGGAGCAGATCGTAAATGCGCAGCGTCAGATCATACTTGGCGTCCTGGGAAAGCCCGCGCATCTGCTTGATCGCCAGGTGCACCAGTTTTTCATAGCGCGTGGCCCAGGTGCGGCCGCGGGTGCGCGTGCGCCGCAGCACGCGGGTTTTGTTGACCACCAGTTGTTCCCAAGTGCGCGGTTCGGGCTTGGGAGGCAGCGCCCCCGGCTCCAGGGCCAGCTTGCGGCCGATGTTGAAAGCCTTGAGATTGCGGCGATGTTCGCGCTTGATCGAATCCTTGATGGCCCAGGCCAGCGAGCGGGCGGAGATGGGAATCAGCCCCAGTTGATACGCCACACCCAGGATCATGATGTTGACAAACTGCTTGCTGCCAAGGCGCTGCTCGCACAATTCCGAGAGGTTGTGGGCGTAGCTGCGGTCGGCGCGGCAGTGGGCGAAAATATCCTGTTTTAATTGTTCGGGATCAAAATCGCTTTTGCCCAAAAGATGAAAGACGGTGGCCTGTTTGTAGCTATTGAGCACCGCGCAGGTACGGCTGGGGCTGGCGACGCGGAACTGCTCGCGCGGGTCGATGGCCCGGGCGGCTTCCAGAATATCGATGCCCAAAAGCAAATCGGCCCGGCCATAGAGGATGTTGGCCGAATCCAGCGGCTCATCGGCGGCGCGGTGGGACGGATCATCCTTGATGAAGGTGATCTGCGAATAGACGCCGCCGTTGCGAATGGCCAGGCCCTTTTTATCGCTGAACAAAACGCGATAGCCTTCTTTGTGCCCGGCGCGCACGAGAATGGAGGCGGCCAATCCGATGCCCATGCCGCCCACGCCGCTCATGTGGCAGCGCCAGTGGTCGCCGAGTTGCTTGAGGCCCATATCCTTCGGCGGTTCGGGCAGCTTGTCCAAGCCCATGGGCGGCAGCAGGTAGCGGCGGCGGCGCTTGCGCTTGACCGTAACCTGCTCGAAGCTGGGACAGGGCTTGAGGTCCAGCCCGGCCGGGCTGAGCGGATCGGCACTGTCGTGGCTGACGCGCACGCGCTCGCAGGCGCCGTCGTTGACGCACCAGGTCAAGTCGGTGTCGATCTTGGAGCCGTAGTCGGTGGCAACGCTCATCAGCCCCGGGCAGGCGGTCTGGCGGGTGCATTCCAAACAATTTTCGCACACTTCGGTGGTAACGTTCATGTGCGTTTTACGCGGCAGATAGCCGTATTTTTTGATGATATTGCGTTCCTGGCGCAACTCTTTGCGATGGTGGACGATGCCGCATTCCTTGTCGGCGATGAGCACCTTCACGCCATCGGACAAAATGGTCTTTTCCAGCACGCGACGGTAGGTGTCGCGCTGTTCGGGACGGAGCTTGACCACCGTCAGCGGGCTGCTGCCGGCCATGCCGCGGACCACCTGCTCGATATCCTGGATATAGGAGCGGTTGCCCAGCAAATCGGTCTCGGTGCCGGCGTGTTCCTGGTGGCCGGTCATGGCGGTGGTTTTGTTTTCCAGGATGATGAAGGTGAGGTCTTGATTGGCCTTGACGGCGTTGGAAATGGCGAGCTGGCCGGAGTGGAAAAACGTGCCGTCGCCCATGAAGACGATCTGCTTGTTGGTGATAAACGGGTCCACCCCGCTGCCGGTGCCCGCGCCCAGGCCCATGCCGGAGTAGTTGTGCATCAGCGATTCAGTGGGCGCGAACATGAGCATGGTGTAGCAGCCGGTGTCGCCGTGGGCCACCATATCCACCGGTCCCATGCCATGGTGCTTGAGCATGTAGGCCGGGTCCATGAAATTGCGCCGCACCTCCAGGAGCGCCGCCGAGGAATCGCGGTGCGGGCAGCCGGGACAAAATGTGGGCGTGCGCGGCACGATATGGTCGGTGAGAATTTCCAGCTTGGGAATGGAGGCCTGGCGCAATTCGGCCAATACCTTGCTGAGCTGGCCATTACGCAGTTCGGCGGGAATCTGGCTCGTTTGCTGAATCAGCGGGATCAATTTTTGAGCCAGCACCGAGGGATTGAGGCCGCGGGTGTCGGGGATGCCGTCGGCGGCGCGATCACTGGCGGGGTCGGCGGCGGGGAAACGCTTGCCAAAGAGCCGGGCGGATAATTCGGCGGCGCGCTGGGCGGGATAGCGGCGACTAAGGCCGTCGCGCAGGTTGCGTTCCAGAAAACCGCGGCGCTCCTCGATGACGATCATTTGCCCGCATAGATGGGAAAATTCCTCCAGCAGTTCCACGTCAGCCGGATAGCTCATGCCCATCTGCAAAATGGGGAAATGGCCGGCCAGACCCGTGGCATCGAGCAGTTGGCGCAGGTAAGGCCCGCCCATGCCGGTAACGATAAATCCCAGGGCCGCGGGTGATTGGGCATCGGCGGCGGCGGGGATAATGCGGTTGATCCCCACCTGGCGGGCGCGGGCCATGGTGGCGGCGAAGCGCTCATCGGTGCGCAATTCCTTTTTCCAGGTGCGCGGGGGCAACAGCACGATTTTATCAACGGGGATCTGGTCGGTTTGCAGCGTCAGGCGCTTGGCCATGTTGATATCGGGAAACTGATTGGGCCGGCAGATCACCGAGCCGCCGGCGTCGGCCTGGGCGGGGGTCATGATGTAGCCGACGTACAGTCCGGCAGCGCGAGACAGTTCAAAAGCCAGGGCGATCCAGTCCTTGACCTGCTGGCTATCCCCCGGTTCCAGAGCGACCATGCGCAGATGCTCGCACAAATAGCGGCTGTCGGCGGGGACTTGGGTGCTTTCACACCAGGGATCGTCGCCCACGATGACCACCGCCCCGCCGTCGGGATGGCAGCCGGCCAGATTGGCCAGGGCCAGCGCATCGGCGGCCACGTGCATGCCGACATTCTTCATGGCGATGATGCCGCGAAGGGGCAACATCTGGCTGCCATTGAGAGCCGCCGCGGCCAGGGCTTCGTTGTTGGCTTGAAACGCGCGGATGGAATGTTCTTTGAGCAGCGGCCCGACATCCGACAAAGCATCAAAGAAGCCGGCGACGGGCGAGCCGGGATAGCCGGTATATAAGCTGACGCCGCCGGGGGTTTCCAAGCACCCTTTGAGCAGCAGTTCGTTGCCAGTGAAAACTTCCAGACCGGAAGCGACGAGAAAACGGGGATCGATAGCCATAACAAAGTTCCGTCTGCCGGTACGGTGAGGAGCAAACCTCGCCGGCGTGGCTTATCCCAACAGGGACAGGAGACGCCGGACGCAACCGACCGGGATAAGACTCTTATATCCCGCCGGGATTTTTTATGGCCGGCGGAATCGGAATAAAACACATCTGGACCAGCCCGCCATCGGTATGGCGACTTTTCCAAGGTCAGACATTGTAGTGGGGTCCAAGTGAAAAAGACATAAAATTTTGTGAAAGGCAAAAAAGATTTTTGTTTGCGCTGGCTTCATGGCTTGATTTGGCAGGCGGCCTGGCCGTCGCGGCGCTGGCATCGCGGACAATTATGCCGAGGGCGCATCCACCACGCCGTCATCATGGCAATTGCATTGGGCGGAATATTGGTCCACCGGTGCCGCGGGGGTTATCAGAAATGACGAATAAGGAAGCCCCCACCCAACCCTCCCCCACGAGTACGTGGGAGAGGGCTTTAAGATTAGGCTTTGCCGAGCAGGCCGATTATTAAAATGGTGCAGCCCCCGGGAGTACGTGGGAGAGGGCATTGAAATCAGGCTTTGCCGAGCAGGCCTACTATTAGAATGGCGCGCCCCGGGAGTAGGTGGGAGAGGGCATTTAATATTTTGCCAGGAGAGGATCTTAAATAATCAATCCCCTCTCCTATGTACTCATGGGAGAGGGTTAGGGAGAGGGCTTCCGTATCCCGCAAGCGCAAGGAATAAGGAAGCCCCCACCCAACCCTCCCCCACGAGTACGTGGGAGAGGGCATTAAGATTAGGCTTTGCCGAGCAGGCCGATTATTAAAATGGCGCGGCCCCGGGATTACGTGGGAGAGGGCATTGAAATCAGGCTTTGCCGAGCAGGCCGATTATTAAAATGGCGCGCCCTCGGGAGTATGTGGGATATAGAGTAATAACCGCCATACGTCATTGCCCTGGTGCCGTTATAGCGATAAGTGGAGTTTTCTTGCTCTCCAGCGGCGCGCCGGGTAATGTGGTGGGCCGTTGCCGCGGCGTGGCGAAAATTGAAATTGAGCAACCCCGGCGGACCGTACCAGCGAGGCGTCCTATGCAGGTCGTATTAGTGATGTTCACCAGCGATGGCGATCGGCGGAGTTTTTCGCTGGCGCGGGATGTAACCGTGCTGGGCCGCCGCGAGGATTCGGACCTGCGTGTCCCGCTGACGGATATCTCCCGCAAGCATTGCCGGTTTATCAAGGAAGCCGATACGCTGCACCTGGAGGATCTGGGCAGTTCCAACGGCACGTTTCACAATGGCCAAAGGGTTCAGGAAGCGGTCCTGGCGCCGGGAGATTGGGTGTCGGTGGGACCGGTAACATTTGTGGTGCAGATTGACGGCGTGCCGGCTGATGAGGAGTTGCAGCCGCCGGTGCCGCAGGAGGAGGCGGCGGCGGCCGATTCGGTGAGCGATCAGCCTGCCCATAGTTCGGGCCAAGCGGCCGAGGATGTGGCCCCGACCGGCGAGGAGGAGTTTGGTCAGCCCCCGGAAGCGGCCGACGAAGCGGCGGCCGCGGCCGATCAACTTGCCGAAATCGACCCCGAAGAGCAGCCGGAAACGGATTTGGACGATTTTGTCATCACCGACGAACCGGAACAAACCGGCGGCGAGATTATTGTGGACCTGGGGGACGACGATTTACACAATCAGAAGTAGCCTGACGCGGGCCGCAATAGTCGCACGGTAGTGATTTTTGCGCGGCCCCCGATTTATTATCAATGGGAAAGCAATGATAACACTGGCGATGGTGGGCGGGGCGCATATTCACGTGCCTGGGTTTATTAATACTCTCAACAACCGCAAGGACGTGCGGGTCAAGTGCGTATGGGATCACGACGCAGCGCGGGCCAAGGCGCAGGCCGAAGCGCTTAAGTGCGCCACGGCGGAACTGCCGCAAATTTGGAACGACCCGGAAATCGCCGGCGTGATTATCTGCTCGGAAACCCAGCGGCATCAGCCCTTGGTGCTGGCGGCGGCCAAGGCCAAAAAGCATATGTTTGTGGAAAAACCGCTGGGCATGAGCGGCCCGGATGCCAAGGCTATGGCCGAGGTGATCACCAACGCGGGGGTGAAATTTCAAACCGGCTATTTCCGCCGCGGCGACCCGGCCTTTCGCTTTGTGCGCCAGCAGATCGCCGAGGGGGCGTTTGGAAAAATCACACGTATTCGTGGCAGCAATTGTCATAGCGGCGCGCTGGGCGGATGGTTTGACACCGAGTGGCGCTGGATGACGGATTTAAGCCAGTCGGGTGCCGGCGCGTTCGGCGACCTGGGCACGCATCTGCTGGATATCATGATCTGGCTTTTGGGCGATGTGCAAAGCGCCACCGGGGCGATGGACAACGGCACGGCCCGCTACAATGGATGCGAAGAAGTGGGCGAGGGGCTGATGCGTTTTGCAAACGGCGCGATCGGCACACTGGCGGCCAGTTGGGATGATCTGGAAGACTCCCAGCCGTTTTTGCTCAGCGGCACCGAAGGATGCGCCACAGTCATCAAAGGCCAGTTTTATTTCCGCTCCAATAAAGTGCAAGGCGCTGACGGTAAGGAGCCTTGGACCAAGCTGCCAGCGCCGATCGCGTCCGGACTGGACTCGTTTTTGGATGCCCTGGCCGGCAAGAGCGAGGCGCAACTGGTAACGGTGCAGGAAGCGGCGTATCGCAACGCGGTAATGGACGCTATATATCAAGGCGCATCTAAGAAGACATGGGTGAATGTGGTGAAATAATATTGGCTGGCGAACGGTGAGTGTTTCGGCTAAATCCGCCGCGGTTGCCGGCAACATTCGCCCCGCGGCTTTGAGCGACATCCTCGCCGCGGCGCAATGATTCCAGGCAATCGTAGCTTGCGAATTATCCCTTCGCCCGGTACTGCCAAAGTGGGCGAGCGTGAGCGTGAGGGTGAACGTGAGGGCCGAGTGTGGGAAGAGCCTGTTTTTTCAGGAATCTTTTGCTGATCCCCTCCCAGCCCTATCCCGCCAGCGCGCGGTGTAGCCAGTAAAAACTGGCCCCTGCCCGTGCCTTGGCAATGACCTTGAATCGCCAAAATGTTTAGCGGCGCAACCGACATCCTGCAAGCCCGGTGGGTGGCTTCGATGGAAACCCCGCCGCAGCGCGACGGCGCGGTGGCGGTCGATGCACGCAGCGGACGGATCGTGCAAGTCGGCAGCGCCGCGGAACTGCTCCGGGCCTATCCCGATTGCCGCCGCTGGGATTATCCCAGCGCGGTACTGACGCCGGGATTGGTCAACGCCCATACCCACTTGGAATTATCCAACCAACAGCGCGATGAATCCTTTGGCGGCTCGCTGGCCCAGTGGCTGATCCAGCGGGTGCGGAACCTGCGCGACCCGGCGGCGCAGACGCCGCGGGTGATCGCCGCCGCCGCCCTCACCGGGGCCAGGCAAAGCGCCGGCTTTGGCGTCAGTTGCGTTGGGGATATCAGCCGACAGTTTCAATGCACCCGCGCTGCATTGGCAAGCGGGCCCTTGCGGGTGGTGAGTTTTGGCGAAGTGGTATCCCTGGGCCGCGGCGGCGTCGATTGGCCGCAGCGCGTTGATGAAATTCTCGCTGCCGCGCCGACGGATTGGATGATCCCCGGCATTTCGCCCCATGCGCCTTATACTGTGGACGCCGAGACGTATGCGCAGGTCATCGGCCAGGCGCGGAAGTTGGAGCGCCCCTGGACCACGCATCTGGCCGAATCGGCGGATGAGCGCCCCTTTTTATTCGAGCGCACCGGCCCGCTGATGGATTTGTGGGCTGCCGCCGGCGGACTGGATCAACCGTTTACGCCTTTTGCCGATGGGCCGATCCATCTGCTGGCGCGGCGCGGGATTTTGGCCGGGGGTTTGCTTGCGCATGTGAATTATTGCGATGATGGGGAGATGCAAGCCCTCGCGGCGGCCGGGGCGGCGGTGGTGTATTGCCCCCGGACGCATCAGTATTTTGCCCACCCGCCCCACCGCTTTGAGCGCATGTTGCAGTTGGGTATCAATGTGTGCCTGGGAACCGATTCGCTGGCCTCCAGCCCGGATCTGGACCTGACCGAAGAGATGCGGCTGGTGCGCCGCCAAGCCCCGCAACTGTCAGCGCAAAGCATCTGGCACATGGCGACGGCGCATGGTGCCGCGGCGCTGGGACTGACGGGCCGGGCCGGCGTGTTGCGGCCGGGGGCATGGGCGGACATCGCGGTTTTCACATTGCCCATCCCCGCCGCTGATCCACTGGAAACGCTTTTGCGCCAGCCGGCGCAAAAGGTGGCGCTGTGGGTGAACGGCAAACTCCTCGAGTCGAGGTAGTCCGCGGCCGGCGATGCCAGTCTCCATCACATAATCATCCCAAGCCAGTGCGGCAGGATACGCCATTTTCTCCACGCGAATTTACCTCCGATGGCAAACATGCGCCCCTCCATCGCGTGGTTATGATCGGGCCGGTGGGCGATCAACACGGCTTTGAGCTTTGCGGCCAGTGGAAGGGCTTGCGCTTCGCTGACGCTCAAGCAAATTCCGCCTTGGCCGCATCCGGTGCGGGCAATGCCGCAAAAGATTTGGCATCAGTTCAATGAACCTGTTTTTCAAGAACTTGCCAGGACCCCCTGGTCGCTCTCCCCCGCGAGTACGCGGGAGGGCAAATGAACACCTGGACATGCGATTGCCCTGTATGGTGGGGCAAGTCTATCTACCACTGAAGGACTTGCCCGCTATAGAGGCTGTGGAGCGTTGAGCCGCTTCGCAGGCGCAGGCGGCCCTGGCTGTCGATCCCCTCGCAGCAGCCGATCAGCGGGGCGCTGTCGCCCACATCCACGGCGAGGGTGCGGCCCAATAGCGCGTGGTGGTGGTCGTATTCCTTGATGAAGGTGGCGAACGTCTGGCTATGACGTCGTTGCAACGTCTGGCGCATCTGTCGGGCCGTCTCGATGAGCACCTGGTTCATATCCAGCACATGCCCGGTGATCTCGCGCAAGCTGGCGACCTTATGCCGCAGCGACGCGGGAAAATCCGCCGGCATGGGATTGACATTGAGGCCCAGCCCCACCAGATCGCATTTGTCGATTCGCTCGCATAACAGCCCGCAGAGTTTGCGGTCCTGATACAAAAGATCATTGGGCCATTTAAGCTGGATTTGCGCCCCGCCGGTGAGATTTTCCATCGCCTGACGCACGGCCAAACCCGCGATCAGCGGAAGTTGATGCGGTTGCAGATGTTCCTCGATGGCGAATACAAATGTACAGGTCAATACATCGGGACTGCTCCACCATTGATTTACCCCGCGGCCGCGGCCGCGCTGTTGGCGGGCGGTGAGAATAATCGCCGGCGCATACAAGCGCCCGGCCTTGCGCATGGCCGCGGCGTGGTCGTTGGTGCTGGCCAGGGTGGGGAACCAGTGCAAGCGGAAAGGTTCGAGCGCGGCGCTGAGCAATGCGGGAGAAAAGGACATAATAATTGGTCAGTGGTCCGTGGTCAGTAGTCCGTGGCACGGGCGGAGTACCGCCCTTTGGTCAGTTGTCAGTGGTCAGTAGTCCGTTGCAAAGCATTTTGCCAATGACCACAGACCACTCACCACTGATTTCTCCACATTCAACATTCATGCGGTAAAAGGAGGCCCCCACCCCGGCCCTCCCCCGGAGTACCGGGAGAGGGAGAATATTAAGGGATGTAACGCTCCACACTCAACGCTGCACAATCAACAATCAACGCTCACGCGCTACTGACTACTGACCACCGGCTTTCTCTACAATCAACATTCAACACTCAACCTTGCCACTGACTACGGACCAGTGCCTCGTCCTCATTCCCACTTAAATACGCCTTTGCCCCAGGCATAAAAATAGGCCACCAGCAGGATCAGGACAAATAAAAGCATCTCCACCAGCAAAAGCGGCGTGCGAAGGGTGGGAAATATCGTGGCCCATGGATAAAATAGCACGATTTCCACGTCGAAGATCAGGAAGATCATGGCGACCATGTAGAATCGCACATTAAATCGGCGATGGGCGTCGCCGGTGGGGATCATGCCACTTTCATACACGACATCCTTGCCCGGCCCGTTGCGGCGCGGGCCGACCCACGCGCTCAAGATGAGGGTTCCGACGGCGAAAACAATCGCCATGACAATCAACAGCGCGATCGGCGCCCAGGCGGTTCGCGGATCGGTCGCCTGCGCCAAGCACATAGTCCATTGCATAAACCTATGGTAGGAAGGCGGGGACAATTTGCAATATGGGAAAAGTCAGTAGCGCAAGTGATTGTTGAGTGTGGATTGTTGAGTGTGGTTCGTGGAGCGTGGAATGCAAATTCAGCAATCCACAATCTACCATCTACAATCTACAATCCACAATCCACAATCCACAATCCACAATCCACAATCCACAATCCACAATCCACAATCTACAATCTACAATCTACAATCTACAATCTACAATCCACATTCCTGTCCAGACCCCTCTTCCGCATGGTTTATTGACTGACAATCTCCACCGTTTGCCAGTAGCCCATGGGGTGTTCCCAGTTTTGGGCGAGCTGGGCGACTTGGATGCGGGCCTCTTTGCCGGCCCAGGGGGTCAGGTCCACTTCGGCGCTCATCCAGCCGTTTTGACTGGTCGCGGGGCTGACCACTTTGCGGTATTGCTCGACTTCATTGACCCGCACCAGCAGGTTCCACGATCCGGTCGCCTCGTGGCCGACAACCAGTTTCAGCGTGGTCTTTTTGCCGGCGGGAATGTTGGCGGTGGTTTGCAGGCGGCAGGCGACTTCCGGTGCCAGCGGGCGGGTGGCAAAGACGTTTTTCTGACCATTGACCTGGCCCTTGAGTCCCGGATCGTTCTGCTGGGAGCAGTTATCCAAAAACCAGAAAGGCAAGAATTTATGAAAATCCGTCGCCAGCTTGGTTTGAAATTGCTGATCGCCCTTGGCCGATTCGTAAAACAGGCCGATCATGTCCTCCTCGTTGAGCCGGTTTTTGGGATTGGGCTGGCCGCGGCGATGGTCCAGCAGCCAACTGTAAAAACGTTGGTTACTGTAATAGAAGGACCAGATGCCATGGCCGGCGTGGGGGATTTCCGCCAGGGTAACGTCGATTCCCGCGCCGCGCAGCGCCAGGGCCATCAGCCGCGAGCCAGGGGTGCTTTTGGGATCATCGCCGCCGGCGATAATCAACAAGCGCGTGCCCTGGCCTTTGAGTTTACGGGCGACTTCCGCGGGTTTGCAGACGTTGGCGACCACGGGGGCGACGGCCGCAAACAAATCCGGCGCTTCGGCGGCGACATACCAGCAGCCGTTGCCGCCCATCGATAAGCCGGTCAGATACAGCCGCGACGGGTCGGCGTTCCACTGGCCGGCGACTTTGCGGATCAGTTGCACCACGGCCTGGGCCATTCCCGGCTGTTCCCATCGGCTATCGGAGGGGCAAGCGGGGGCCAGGATTAAAAACGGCACCCATTTTTGCAATTCAGGATTGGAAGCCAGATCGCGCATGACCCCGCAATTCATGGTGATATGGGGATCGGCCCCGCGTTCGCCCAGTCCGGCTAAAAAGACCAGCATGGGCCGAGGCTCGGAGCGCTTGTAGCCTTCGGGCACATATAAGATAAAAGGCATCTGAAGCTCGCGCTGCTCGACTTTTACCTTATAAGTCAGGGCATGGTATCCGGCGTCCTGGGGATCGGCCGGTGCGTTGCCATAGCCGGCTATGGCCGTAGGATTTGGCGCGGCTTGGGGCGGCCCGCCGTAGACTGCGGTAACGCTCCATCCACATAACATCAGCAATACAATCCACTTACGCATCCGCTTGCCATCCTTGCAGGGTTTGTTTCGCTCCGGTTGTGAGCGTAACTACTATACGCTGTCGGCGTCTGATTGTTGCACGAGGGTTGCAAAGTTGCCCCAGTGGGCCGGTCGCTGACCAGACCCAGGCCGCCGGCTTGGTCTTCACTGCGAGGGTCCTAAGCGAAACAGCAGCGGAACTTCCAACACCGCCGGGTGGGTGATGCCGTGTTCCCAAAGTCCCTCTTCACCCCAGCAGTCGCCGTGATCGCCGCAAATGACGGTGCTGGAAGCGGCAAACGCCTCCAGAAGCGGGGCCAATTGCCCATCGACAAATTCCAGGCACGCGATCTGGCGGCGGCGGCACTCGGCGGCATCGTTGTCGCCGAAGGGCACGCAGGGGTTGTCCGTATTGGCCCAGGGCGCGCCTTGGAAATAGTAAGGCACATGCGGCTCGCCGATATTCAAAAACGCAAAGACCGGCCGGGGCGATTGCAGCCGCGCGGCCAGCCAATCGATCTGCCGAGGCAGCGACCAGGTATCGCCGGGATAGAAAAATTCGTCAAAATCGCTGATGAGCGCTTGGGCGGTTTCGGTTTGGGGATCAAACCAGCCGACGGCACCGCTGCCGAGGGTGTGATAGCCGCGACGATGGAAGCCGTCGATGATATTGCGGCCGTGGAGAACAAAATGCTCGGTTCCCTTGGCACCGTGGCCGCGGCCGGCGAGTTTGAAAATTTTGCCGTACTTGGGATTGATCAGGCCGCGTTTTTGCGTCGGATCGCCGGGGGTGAAGCCGACGAACATGGCGGCGTGGGAGGAATAGGTGAAGTTACCCGGTGCCTGGGCTTTGTAAACCTCGCCCAAGGCGCGCATGTTGGGCAGTTTCGCTTGCATGAAACTGTCGTGGCGGCAGGAATCCAAGGTGATCATCAGTACCGATTGCGGCGCTTGGGTGGGGATGGAGACGAGCTTGGCGGCGCTGCTGGGTGGCGGCTGTTGCGCGGCCGACGATGCTCCCGGCGCGGCCGCGGGTTGCCCCGCCGCATCAGACAAAGGCGCTGCGGCGTAAAACGAGCCATTGAGATCGACCGAACCTTCAAAGCGCACCTGGTCGGCCAGCACTTTGAAAGCCATAGCGCTGACGTGTTTATCCAGCAGTTCATTGGCGGTGGGACTGACGTAGTTTTCCAGCCGCAAGGCGACGGCGTAATCGCCGGGCTTGAGCCGGGCGTCAAATTCAAAACGTCCGGCGATGTTGCCGCCGCGGTCGGGCGTTAATGGCACCTGGGCTGAAACATTGTTGTATGCAAACAGGTTATAGCCCTTGAGATCGCGCACCAGCAGGCTTAAACGCGGGCGGGCGACATCCTCCGCCACGTGCGCCTGCACGCGCACCCACATACGCCTGCCGCTGGCCACATCACGGCGCGGCTCGGTTTGGCCGACCACGCCCATTTGGCAATCGAGTATCCGTCCGCGGGCCGAGCCGAAGCGCAACTGCCCGGCGTCGGCGGGTTTTTGAGCCACCGGGGCGGCGGCAAGCTGGCTTTGCCGCATCTCCATCAAAAACATTTCCGTGGCGGTTTCGCAGTCGCCGTCAAAGGCGATGCGCCCCTGCTTCAGGTAGATGGCGCGGGTGCAGTAGCTTTTGACCAGTTGATTGTCGTGGGAGACCAGGAGGATGGTAACGCCGCGCTCCAGCAGAGTTTCCAAGTGGTGGAGGCATTTGAACTGAAAAGCCGCATCCCCCACCGCCAGGGCTTCATCCACCACCAGAATTTGCGCATCGACATGTACGGCCACGGCAAATGCCAGGCGCATGACCATGCCGCTGGAATAGGTTTTGACCGGCTGATCGATAAAGGGGCCGATCTCGGCGAAAGCGACGATCTGGTCATAGCGCTGCTCGATTTGCCGCTGCGAGAGGCCGAGAATGGCGGCGTTCATGAACAGGTTTTCGCGGCCGGTGAATTCAGGATTAAATCCGCTGCCCAGTTCCAATAGCGCCGCCACGCGGCCGTGGACTTGCCCAATGCCGCAGGTGGGGCGCAGCACGCCGGCCAGCAGTTGCAGCAAGGTGGACTTGCCCGATCCGTTGCGGCCGATCACCCCGACCACTTCGCCGGCGCGGATAGTGAACGACACATCGCGCAAGGCCCAGAATTCGCGGAAATACTGGCGTCGGCCCCACATGAACGCCTGTTTGAGCCGATCGCTGGGCTTGGCGTAAAGCGGGTACATTTTGCCCAGCTTTTCGGCGACGATCAAAGGTGCGTCCGACTGCGTATCCATGCCATCCATCCGGCGGAAGCAAAATCCTAAAACACCCGGCCGCTTAACGGTGGGCCTTGAAAAAGTTAATCAGCCCGTTGGTGGACGGATCGTGGCTTTGCACCGGCTGATCGCCGACCAGTTCCGGCAAAATGGCTTTGGCCAGTTGCTTGCCCAGCTCCACGCCCCACTGATCGAAGCTGTTGATATTCCACAAAATTCCCTGGGTGAAAATTTTGTGTTCATACATGGCGATCAGCGATCCCAGCGAGCGCGGGGTGATCTCGGTAAGCAAAATGGAATTGGTCGGGCGGTTGCCGGGGAAGACCTTGTGCGGCAAAAGCTGGCGGATCTGCTTTTCAAACTTGCCTTCGCGGGCCAGCTCATCGCGCACCTGCAAATCGGTTTTGCCGCGCATGAGGGCTTCGGTCTGCGCGAAAAAGTTACTCAGCAAAATGGAATGATGGTTGCCCAGCGGGTTGTGGCTGCGGCAGGGGGCAAGAAAATCGCAGGGGATAAGCTTGGTTCCCTGGTGAATCAGTTGATAGAAGGCGTGCTGGCCGTTGGTGCCCGGCTCGCCCCAGATGATCGGGCCGGTCTGGTAGTCCACGCGCTTGCCCCAGCGGTCAACGCTTTTGCCGTTGGATTCCATGTCCCCCTGCTGGAAATAAGCGGCAAAGCGGTGCAGATATTGGTCATAAGGCAAAATCGCCTGGCTTTGGGCATCAAAAAAATTGTTGTACCACACGCCCAACAGCGCCAGTATCACCGGCAGATTCTTTTCCAGCGGCGCGGTGCGGAAATGCTCATCCATGTCGTGAGCGCCGGCGAGTAACTGCTCAAAATGATCCATCCCCAGGTACAGCGCGATGGGCAAGCCGATGGCCGACCACAGCGAATAGCGCCCCCCTACCCAATCCCAGAACTCGAACATATTGGCCTTGTCGATGCCGAAGCGCGTTACCTCCGGCTCGTTGGTGGAAAGGGCCACAAAATGTTTGGCGATGGCCGAGGCATCCGGGGCGGATTGCAAAAACCACTGGCGGGCGCTGTTGGCATTGGTCATCGTCTCCTGGGTGGTGAAGGTCTTGGAGGCGATGATGAACAAAGTGGTTTGCGGATCGAGTTTTTTGAGGGTTTCGGCAATGTGCGTGCCATCGACATTGGAGACAAAATGCACGCGGAGCTGGTCGCTGCCGTAGGCCTTGAGCGCTTCGGTTACCATGACCGGCCCTAAGTCCGAGCCGCCGATGCCGATATTCACCACATCACTGATCGGCTTGGCGCTGTAGCCGGTCCACTGCCCGGAACGAACCTGCTGGCAGAACTGGCGCATGTGGTCCAGCACGGCGTTGATGCGCGGCATCACGTCGCGTCCCTCGACGATGATCGGGCGATTGGAGCGATTGCGCAAAGCCACGTGCAGCACGGCGCGATTTTCGGTGAAGTTGATCTTCTCGCCGCAGAACATCTTTTCGATCCACTGCGGCAATTCCGACTGGCGGGCCAGGTCCAGTAATAACTCCATGGTCTGGCCGGTGATGCGGTTTTTGGAGTAGTCCAGCAGAATATCGTTGAACTGGAGGCAAAAGGTTTCAAAACGGTTGGGATCCTGCGCAAACAGGTCGCGCATGTGGGCGGTGCCGATGCGGCGATGATGATGCTTCAGGGCTTTGAATGCTCCGCTGCGAGTCAATTTACTCATACACAATTCATCCGGTTAAATAATGGGTTGCCAGTTATCGGGCAGTGAATGCCGATTATGGATTGTTCCCCATCATCCGCAATACGTTGCCGGGTTATTCCGGCTTCCACTCATAAAAGAGCTTGGCCAGTTGGTCGGCGGTGGCCGAGATCATGACTTGGCGCACGGCCGTGTCATCGGTCTGCTCGGAACGCTTGATCCACGGGGTTTGCACATTGATCGGCCAGCCTTCGTCGCTGGAGGCCGGCCAGAGGGTTTTGGCGGTTTGCGAATCGACCCAGCGCACGCGGACGGCGACGGTTCCGCGAACCAGGTCGCCATCACCTTCCAAGTCGGCTTGCTGCAATTCCACATAAAGAATCTGATCCGCGCCGATCTTGCTTCCGACCTGGGCGATGCTCATGCCGCTGAGCCGCGCGTCGCGCTGGTCGCGCAAACGCTGCAATGCCGCCGCGTCGATGGTCGGGGCGATTTTGTGCTCCCGCAACTGATCGGCCAGTTCCCGCTCCAGTTGTTCGCCGCTTAAACGCACAAGGCTGGGATGTCGGAAATTTTCGATGAAAATAAGCGTGGAGCGCTGGGGCGGGGTGTAGACGGCCGGCACCGCCGGCGGCCCCATCAGCGCGTAGGCCGCGCCGCCGGCCAGTTGACAGCCGGTGGCCGCGAGCATCATCGCGCCCAATAGCGCGGTTGCCAGAAAGATTGGGCGCATCAGTCCTCCGCGTAGTGGGTGATGAAGCGATTGGCGATTTCAGCGGCGAACTGCCGCACCGTCTCCTGGTAGACGCGCGAGGCTTCGATATTCACCACGCCTTCGCGCTGATTTTTCGGCCAAAGGCTGTGCAGATTACTTTCATCGTACACCACGGCCGCCTTGCCGCCGGTAATCTCGATGACTTTCAAATTGGCGGTTACCTGACCGCGCATCAGTTGCAACGAATCATCGCTATGAGTGGTAAAATTGCCGATTTCGATATAGATCAAGCGGGTGATGCCGCCGATGCGCTCGGCGATCTCCGTGGCCGATTGGGCTTCGATTTCCGGGTGTTCACGCTGAAATCGAACGATGGAGCGGGCTTCATAGGGCCAGAGGGTCTTTTCAAATTCGTCGGCCTTGGCATTTTGCAAAATGGTTTGCACGGTGCCGGCCAGGTCCAGTTGAATGCCTTCAAAATCGGTGCGCACGCCGCGATCGGCCCAGACCATCACGGCTACGGACTGACCGGCGAAACCCTGGTAGCGCGGCTTGACGGTTTGGGGCAGCTTGCTGGCGGCAAAGCCCAGCAGCGTACACCCGCCGCCAGCCGCCAGTGCCGCCATGAACAATAGAAAAAAGCCGCCGCGCAGCAATCGAAGCATACCGCCGACTGTAGCCGCTGGAGAGGCAAATGCAATGTTTTGCGGCCCGGCGGCGAAGGCTGGGCGTGCCCACGGATTTTTGCTCGGGTTCAGCAAATCAGCTTTCATGGCCAGTCAGAAAGCGTGTTGCCCGCTTAGAAAGGGTGGAATACAAAAATATCTGGGCGCACCCCTAAGGTTTGCCGCCGGGGTTAGGAGTAAGCACTCTTGAATAGCTTTGTGACGCCGGCGAGCGCGCAAGCAAAACCCGCCCGCTGCGATTGGCTTGTAACCACTGCGCAATGCGCCAGCGTTCCAATAGCGTATCATACCCAGCAAAGCGACGAAACGTTATGAAGATATACGTCCCCTT
>JBBQBE010000064.1:0-19261 GCA_038317225.1 Tepidisphaerales bacterium
TATGACCTGGGCGGCGGAACCTTTGATGTATCGATTCTGCATCTGGACCATGGCACCTTCAGCGTCCTGTCCACCTGCGGCGACACCAAGCTTGGCGGCGATGATTTTGATTGCCTGCTGATGAACTGGGCCGATGGCAAACTCGCCGGCGGCGGCTGGGCTCAATTGCGGCACCAATTACGCGCCGCCGCCGAAAAAGCCCGCATCGCACTCTCGCAATCGCTGGGCGCGCAGATGAAATGGACAAGTGGCGATGGATCAGTATGCCAGCGCGATATCAACCGCGGCGAATTGGAATCTCTGATCGCGCCGCTGGTTCAGCGCACCTTGTCAGCCTGCCAGACTGCTTTAGCCGACGCCCAATTGTCGGTGGCACAAATTGATCGGGTGATTCTCGTCGGCGGCACCACCCACACGCCCGCCGTCCGGGCCGCGGTGGCCAAGTTCTTCGGCCAAACCCCGTATACCGCGCTCGATCCGATGTGCACCGTGGCCCTGGGCGCCGCGGTGCAAGCGGCGATTCTCACCGGCAAACGCCGCGATGCCTTGCTGATGGATATTTTACCGCTGAGTTTGGGCATCGAAACCGCCGGCGGCGCGGTCAGTCGATTGTTGCAACGTGGCACGCCGCTGCCCTGTCGCGCCGCCGATTTGTTCACCACCAACGTGCAGGACCAACGGCTCATCCGCATCCACGTGCTTCAGGGCGAGCGCTACCTGGTCGATGAATGCCGCAGCCTGGCGACGTTTGTGCTAGGACCGCTGCCGCCGATGCCCGCCGGCATTCCGCAACTGGAAGTGCGCTTTGAAGTGGACCCCAACGGCATCCTGGCGGTGGGGGCCGTCGAGCGCCATAGCGGGCAAAGCGCCCAGGTGCAGGTCATCCCCAGCTATGGGCTAAGTCAGCGGCAAGTTAAAGAAATGATCCGCGACGGCATACTGAGTATTGGGGAGGATGTTCAGCAATTGCAATTGATCGAAATGCGTAACCGCATTGAATTTGATACCGCCGCGGTGGAAAAAACTTTGGAGCGAATGGGGCCTCGCGTCAGCGCGGCCCAGCGGGAGGAACTTAAAGAGATCATCGAAGGACTTCGTGGCATGATGGAATGGACCGACGCCGAGGCGATTTACCGCAGCCTCCTGTTTTTTGACAAAAAGGCCAAGCCGCTGGTGGAGCAGGCCATGACCGATCGTTTTCGCGCGGCCACCGAGCCTTCCCCCAAGCGCAAAGGCCCGGCCGGAAAGAGAAAAAAGTGAGTGATGCGATTGACCTGGCCGCGGTGGTGATTGGACGCAATGAGGGAGCGCGTCTGGAGGCGTGTTTGCGCTCGCTGGCGGCGGCGAACATCCCCGGCGTCTATGTCGATTCCAATTCCACCGATGAGAGTCCGCGCCGCGCCGGCGAATTGGGTTTTCATGTCGTGCGCTTAACCCAAGGGCCGTACACCGCCGCCCGCGGCCGCCAAGCCGGCCTGGAATTTCTTCGCTCCCACTATCCGGCCCTGCGCTACATTCAATTTATGGATGGCGATTGCCTGCTGGACCCCAACTGGATAGCCCTGGCCCGCGCTCGACTGGAGTGCGATGAAAAGCTCGCCGGTCTCTCCGGTCGCCGCCGCGAAGCCCACCCCGAGGCGTCGCTTTACAATCGCCTGATCGACATCGACTGGAATGTGCCTGCCGGCCAAGCCGCCTACTTTGGCGGAGACTCGCTGGCGCGCCTCACTGCCATCGACGCCGTCGGCGGCTGGCCCACACAACTCATCGCCGGCGAAGAGCCGGACCTGGGATTCCGCCTCTGCGACGCCGGCTGGACGATTCTGCGCCTGGCCGAACCGATGACGCTGCACGATGCCGCCATGTACCATTTCAGCCAGTATTGGCGGCGAGCCATTCGCTCTGGCTACGCGTATGCCCAGGTCGGCTGGTCGCGACGCAGCGGGGCCGGCAAACGCTGGTATCGCCGCAGCCAAAGCATCGTCTTTTATGCCCTGGTTTTGCCGCTGCTGACGATCGGCTTGGCGCTTTGGCGCTGGCCGGCGGCGCTGCTCGGGTTGATCCTCTATTTTCGCCTGGGCTGGTCGCTTTTTCGGTTTTCCCGCGGGCGGGGATTTGGCGTACGCTTTTCACTGCTGTACGCGATGCTGGAAATGGTGTGTAAATTCGCCGGGCTGATCGGCGTGGGCAAATTCGCCTTCAATCGGCTGCTGGGTCGATCGCAGGCCATCATTGAATACAAACCGGTGCCGCCGGCCAAATGAGCCTGGGGAAAAATATCCCTCATCATCGCCGCCTGCCGATAATCGTTTCATGCGCAATCTTTTATCCACCGCCGCGTTGCTGGTTCCCCTGACGCTGATCGCCTGCACCGACAACCAGCAACCCAACAATCCCCGCAATGCCGACTCCAATTTTGAAAATGCCCCCGAACCGAAAGTAACGGCGCAAACCCACTTTGCCGCCGGCCAACTGGCCGAAAGCCAGGGCAATTGGCCCACGGCGCTGGAGCAATATCAACAGGCGTTGCAACTGGAGCCAAATCATCAGCCGGCGCTTTTCCGCCTGGCGGTCGGCTATGCCAAGTTGCAGCAGTATCCCCAGGCCATTGAAACATGGAATCGCTATATCAAAGCCACCGGCGGCTCGGCCATCGGCTACAGCAACCTGGGTTTTTGCCAGGAACTGGCCGGGGATCGCAAAGCCGCCGAAGCGGCCTATGCCAAGGGAATCGAAAAAGACCCCACCTGCCAACCCTGCCGGGTGAATTACGGCTTGATGCTGGCCCGGCAAGGCGCGGTCGATCGCGCCACGGTGCAATTGCAGGCGGTGCTCTCGCCGGCGGAAGTGCAATACAATTTAGGCTCGGTATACCAGCAGCAAAACCGTAAAGCCGAGGCGCGCAAAGCCTACCTGCAAGCCCTGCAACTTGACCCGCGCTTTACCGCCGCCCGCCAGCGTCTGGATCAACTTAACGAACCCTCAAGCCGCCCGACGGCGAGCGAGCATCAGCACCCCGCCACACAGCAGTAAGCCCATGCTGGCCGGTTCAGGAACCACGCTGTTGATCCATGCGGAATAATAGGGAACTGAAATGGCGTAGCTGGTTACGTAATGGCCTGAACCCGATGGCGAATCGGCAATGTAAGCGTTAATCCCCGCCAGTTGCCATTGGCTGCCCACTTTCACGAATGTTCCGCCGCCGGAATCGCCGTTGCCGAATCCGGCCTCGTAGGGCGTCGCGCCGGAATTGAAATTCATGGCGAAAGACACAGAAGAATGTACCACCGGCCCGCCCAAAGTTGTCGTGGAATTGACCCGCACCGCGGTTGTGCTGATCTGGTTGGTTCCCCATGTCAAACCGCTGGCGCTCACGTCCAGCGTGTAGTAGCTGCTATGATCGGTTCCCCGCAGCCCATAGCCCAGCAGGGTCGTATTTTGGCCAGTGGAAAACGCACCGCTATATAGCGTGGCGTTGCCCGGCAGGGCGTTATCCAAACGAATCAATTGCAAATCGGAATTCACCGTCTGCCCGGCGTCCACCGGCGGTGTGTAAATCTGCATGGCGGTGTAAGTGGTGGCACCAATCGTCATGGTCGAGCCAACCCCGCCGCCTACGTGCGCCGCTGACAGCAGATAATTGGGCGCTACAGCCACAGCCGATGCGCCTGACCAATTATAAACATAACTTGAAGCTTTGTTCCAACCCGTTCCCCCCCACGTGGAATCGGTGGGCAATTCCCCGGTTTGTCCGGGAGCCACGGCCCATAGAGGAGAAGAAACGCCCAACACCGCCGCCATCAAAACAACTGATGCACGCATGGTATCTCCCAATGCCCCCTGCTCACTATTGAACAATATCCACAATTAAACACCGGATTTGCAGTTAGTCAAGAAAAAAATGAATTTTTAATTTCCTCGATACCGCCGCGCCACATGCAATGCCGCCACCACCAGCAGCATGTAAGGGGTGAAAAAGACAAAACCATGAACGCCGGCTAAAAAGGTGAATGGCAGATATCGCAGCGATTTCATGACCGGCTCCCACGCTTGCTCAACCTTCCCGATTATACCACATGCCGGCCCCGACTTGAGCAAAACTGGTTGCTTTCCAACAGCCCACCGCCGCCGGGGGTTTAATACAGGTAAAATGTGCCGACTATGCGGGCAATACCGAACAGGAATGTGGCTGCACACTCAATCGCCCAGTTGCAGCCAGGCGAGTTGCACCGGCGTCGAGACCATTGCGCCGCTGTCGGCGCGCAGCGTAATCGCTTCGCCGCTTTTATCCGGCGTGATACTCTTTACCCGGTCAAATGCGGCCGGGATCTCCACTACGCCCATGATGTAGTTGATAATCGTCGGCGCATCGGGCGATAGCACCTGTGCCGTGGCATACCCTTGGCTGCTGATGGGATTTGGCTGGGCGGATTCGGCGATGCCGTAGTGAAAATTGGCTGTTACCTCCTCGATGCCTAAAACCGATCGATGCCGCCCGTTCCACGGAGCGTATTGGCGTCCGCCGTTGGAATGCCATAGCACGGTACTGGCCAGTATTTGCGGGTCTTTCAAGGCAAACCACACATAACGCTGCTGGGGAAATACCACCGCGCTCCACGCCATGCGGAGGGATGGTTCGGCCACCAGCATCACCAAATCCTCAAAACCGGCCCGCGCCGGATAGCGCGACAAATCCGCCGCTGCGCCGTCGAGCATCGGCACGGCTTCCAAGCGGTCAAACGTCGCGCCGGGTTTTAAGCATTGGTGGCCGCCGGCAGCGGGATTTTCAAATGGGTCGGGAAACACCTGGCCCAGCGCAAATGGCGAAGTGGAGATGCGCCCTTGGTCCTGAAAATACAGCATGGCATGATGTCCCAGCGGCATCGGGCCGTCAAAGCCGCTGAGAATATGCCGCTGATACACGCAGGTTTGATTCACCGCCAGGCGAATTTGCTTTTCGATGCGCTGTGGCCGCCCCGGTTGCTCAAAAACAAATGCGGCGTCCAGTTCCGTATCCGTCGCGCTGCTCGCCAGCAGTTGCCACAAACCATTGGCACAATGGCCATGCGGCGGGTGATTCACGCCGGCATACGGGGTTTCATTGCCGCCAAAGGGGGCGCAGAAAAAGTCGCCGCGCAATGCGCGCAACATCGCAGGTACTTTGTCATCCTCTTTTTCACTGTGCCACGGCGCGATCGAAAAAGGAGATAGCGTGCGCCCAGGCATATGAAACTGGATCGGCCCCAGCATTCCGCCCTGGCAGGTTAAGGCGGCATGGATCTTGTCGCTGCGCATGATCCAGGAATTTTGCCCGGCCAAGCGCTCAGGCGGCATCAATGAGGTCATTGCTTCGCTCCCAATAAACCTTTTCCCCTATCGCGGGGTCCCAATCACCACACTCCGCCAATACCGTCATACAGGATATACCATCCCAGTAAAAACGTCAGCAAATATACGATCTTGGTAAACAGTTTGTCGCTGATGCGCTTGTTGATCCAGAATCCCAATAAGGCGCCGATCACCACCAGTGGCAGAAATTTGACGGTAAAGGAAAATTCCGCGTGCTGAAATTGATTGCTGGCCCAATACGCCGGAAATTTAGCGGTATTGAGCAGGAAGAAATAAAACGCGCACACGCCCACAAACCGCTGCCGATCCAGTTTCAGGGGCAATAAATACATGGCGATGATCGGCCCGGCGGCGTGCGCCAGGGTACTGCTGACGGCGGCAAAAGCGCCGGTAACCCACGATCGCAGCGGCTCGGGAACCAAGTGCGTCTGCTCGCCGCGGGCCTGTCGCCACCAGTGCAGCGCCACCAGCAGGATCGACTCCAGGCCGATCTCGATTTTCATCAGTGAGCCGACGATCTGCGTGTGCTGATGAAACCACCAGAGCAGCAATCCCCCAGCGATCACTCCCAGCGCCGTCCCCGGCAGCAGTCGCCGCATGATCGGCCCGATGCCGGCGGCGCTGGCGCGCTGCGCCGCGTCCGCCGGTAGTAAAAGCCGCCGGTATTGCCACACCGCAATCAAATCCCCGACGATCAACAGCGGCAATAGCAGTCCCAGCGCCGCTTGTGAACCGCGGCCGGGTATGTGCGCCAGCGCCAGCGCCGTCATCGGCACAATCATCAAGCCCACGCCGCTGCCAAAACCGCTTTTGGTGATGCCGATCAGCAACACCGCGGCGACGACCACCCCCCAGGCGACAACCATTTCCATGCTCATATTCCAACTACCTGGCGCCGGCCGCCGATCGCATTAAAGTTCCGCCGTGACCAAACTCGCCAGTTCCGACCGCTCGCTCTTGGCCAGCGTGATATGCCCGATTGGGCCTTTGCCCTTGAGTCGTTCCACCAGGTAGGACAAGCCGTTGCTGGAACTGTCCAGGTAGGGATTGTCAATTTGCGTCGCGTCTCCCGTCAACACCAGCTTGGTTCCCTCGCCCACCCGGCTGGCGATGGTCTTGACCTCGTGGGGCGTGAGGTTTTGGCTTTCATCCACAATCATGAATTGATTGGGAATCGAGCGCCCGCGGATATACGTCAGCGGCTCCAGCACCACCTGCCCATCATCCATTAACTGCCCAATGCGCTGCTCCACACTGGAGAGCGAGGCGTGCGCTTGCGCGGCGTTGTCGCCGCCCATGCGATTGCTCAACAGGTAAGCCATGTTGTCAAATATCGGCTGCATCCACGCCGTCAGCTTTTCATCCTTCCCGCCGGGCAGATAGCCGATGTCGCGCCCCAGCGGCATGATCGGTCGCGCCACCAGCAATTTTTGATACACCTGCTCGTTGAGCGTCTTGGTCATTCCCGCCGCGATCGCCAAAAGCGTCTTGCCTGTGCCGGCCGAACCGATCAGCGAAACCAGTTTGACCGTGTCATCCAAAAGCAGATCCAGCGCCATCGTCTGCTGCAAATTGCGTGGCAGGATGCCGAAGACCGGGTTCTTTCGCGGCCGCAGCGGATAGAGCAATTTTTCCTCGCCCCGGCAGCGCGCCAGCGCCGTGTGGCTTGGATCATCTTGATCCTTCAAAAGCACAAATTCGTTATTCAACAAGTCCGGCAAATCCAGCGCCAATTGCTTTTGCGCATAGAGCAGATCAATGGATTGACGCGGCACGCCAACTTCGCGCCATCCGCTGTACAAACGCTCAAAATCTACCTTTTGGGCTTCAAAATCCTCGGCCGTCAAATCTAAAGCGTCGCTCTTGATCCGGGCGTTGATATCCTTGGAGATAAAGACCACCCGCGCCCCTTGCTGCTTGAGGGCAAAGGCGGTGGAGATAATGCGATTGTCGGGGCTATTGACCGTCAGGCCGGGGGCAAGCTGCTGGCCTTCCTCCAGCACGATGCGCAGTCGTCCGCCGGTCTCTTGAACATCCACCCCATCAGACAAATTCCCCACTTCCCGCAAGCGATCCAGCAGGCGAATGGCCGAGCGGGCGTTGCGCCCCAGGTCGTCGGTGTTGGTTTTGAACTTATCCAGCTCCTCGATGACATCGAAGGGGATCACCACTTCATTGTCGGCGAACATGAACAGCGCACTGGGATTGTGCAACAGCACGTTGGTGTCCACCACGAAAACCTTGCGATGCGATTCGCCGGGCGTTTTGTCCTTTTTCCGGGTTGCCAATGCTTCTCCTGTAATAGTCCTATTTCTTAAGCAATGCCGTGGCGGCAGCCTGTTCGTCTATCAATGCCGTGGCGGCAGCCTGTTTGTTTATCAATGCTGCGGCGGCCGCCTGCGCCGCCTGGTACACGTCCCAGGCCCCGGTCCCTTGGGCCTCGGCCAGCTTGCGGCACTGCTCAAATTCCGGATGCGCTCCGATCAACTTGCCTTGCCAGTATTTGCATTTAACCGCCACTTCTCCAAACGCGGTTTGCACCGGCTCCATTCGCCGGCTCGCCTCGTGGCGATGAACCGGCCAGCCGCGCACGCCCAGCGTACTGCTTTGTTCCATCAAAAGTTGCGTCAGCTTTTGTTCCAGTTCCGTGGCGCACAAAACCCCCAGAATCCATCCTGGCCGTCCCTTTTTCATCCGCACATCGGTGAGCCACACGTCCAGCGCGCCCGCGGTGAGTAAATTTTCCAGCAGCGGCGGCAAATATTGCGGATTCATGTCATCCAGATTGCATTCCAATTGAATCACATGCTCGCCGGTGGGGGAGATCGCTCCCAGCATGAGCCGGGCAATGTTCGGCCAGGCAAACTGCTTTTGTCCAGCGCCCACCGCCACACGCTCCAGCCGCATCGCCGGACGGCTGAAATCCGCCAGTTCCGCCAACAGCGCCGCCGCCGTGGGCGTGAGCAATTCCCCTTCGCCGGGAGAATTCCCCAGTGGCGCACCGGCCGCGGCCAGCAGCTCCGCAGTCGCCGGTGCCGGCACCGGCATCCGCCCATGCTCGGTATTGACCCATCCCTGGCCGACCGCCGGGGCCGAGGCGTGTAATCGCGTGATCTTCAATGCTTCCAGACCCGCGCAGGTGGCGGTGATGTCGATAATCGCGTCCAGCGCGCCCACTTCGTGAAAATGAATCTTTTCGCGGGTTGTGCCATGTACCCTCGCCTCGGCGTCGGCCAGACGCCCGAATACCGCAATGGCTTTTTGCTTGACGCTGTCGGACAACGTCGCCGCTTCGATAATTTTCACCACATGGTGTAAATGGCGATGTTGCTGCGACTTGGGCGTGTGCACAGTGGCCAAGGTCGCCCGCAGCGGCCCGCGCATGACCTGCTCGGCCACCACGTGGCACGTTTCCGGCAAGTTCAATTGCCGCACCACCTCTTGCAGCTTCTCCAGCGGCCAGCCGGCATCCAAAAGACAGGACAAAAACATATCCCCACTCAAACCCGAAGGCAGGTCCAAGTATCCAATCTGTTCAATCTGGTCCATGGTCATCTCCCCGTCGCTTTGGCAAATTCCATTGGCCGGCGCGCGGAACGGGATTGTAGAGTTTCCGCCCCCCGGATCAATCAAACGCCGCCCGACCAGCGCCCACGAAGCGGACAACTGTGTTTTTTCCTGTGGATCAACACGATTACCCCGACGCAAATAACCGGCGATGGCTAGTGTTTGCACCTTGCATACCCTCACGTCGGGCCTACAATCGCAACGAACCGCGGCGCAGCCGTGTCGTAACAAGTAAGCGTCGGGCAAGCGGCTTGACGGCGGGGTGTCGTAGCATGAGGGGACCGGCCCTCAGCCGGTCTTTTGGAGCATGGATATGTTTGAACGTTTTACCGATCGGGCCAGAAAGGTCATGGCCTTGGCCAATCAGGAAGCACAGCGCTTCAACCATGAGTACATTGGCACCGAACACATTCTCCTGGGCCTGGTCAAGGAGGGGAGTGGCGTGGGGGCCAATGTGCTGAAAAACCTCGATGTGGATTTGCGCAAAGTCCGCATGGAAGTCGAAAAACTGGTCAAAAGTGGCCCGGACATGGTTACTATGGGCAAGCTGCCCCAGACCCCGCGGGCTAAAAAGGTGGTTGAATACGCCATCGAGGAAGCGCGCAACCTCAATCACAATTATGTCGGCACGGAACATCTTTTGCTCGGCCTGCTGCGTGAACATGACGGCGTGGCCGCCCAGGTGTTGATGAACCTGGGATTGAAATTGGAAGAAGTTCGAGAAGAAGTCTTAAACCTATTAGGTGCGGGTGTGGAAACCGATGAATCCAACAGCGGCAGTGGCTCAACGGCCGAAAAGCCTGGACAAAAGAAGAATTCCAAGACTCCGGCCTTGGACAGCTTTGGCCGGGATCTGACCGAACTGGCAAAAAGCAATGAACTGGATCCGGTGATTGGCCGGCAAAACGAAATCGAGCGCGTCATCCAGATTCTCTGCCGTCGCCAGAAGAACAATCCTGTGCTGCTGGGCGAAGCGGGCGTGGGCAAAACCGCCATCGTCGAAGGCCTGGCGCAAATGGTTGTCTCCAGCACGGTTCCGGAAATTTTGCATGACCGGCGTATCGTGGTGCT
The DNA here is from genome assembly GCA_038317225.1 of Tepidisphaerales bacterium. Lineage (GTDB taxonomy): Bacteria > Planctomycetota > Phycisphaerae > Tepidisphaerales > Tepidisphaeraceae > JBBQBE01. The sequence goes on from JBBQBE010000064.1 coordinate 9,988, forward strand.
GGACTTGGCGATGATGGTCGCCGGAACCAAGTATCGCGGCCAGTTTGAAGAGCGCATCAAAGCGGTGATGAACGAGGTCCGCCGGGCCAAGAATGTCATCCTTTTCATCGACGAATTACATACCCTGGTCGGTGCCGGCGGTGCCGAGGGCGCGATTGACGCCAGCAACGTACTCAAGCCGGCGCTCTCGCGCGGTGAAATCCAGTGTATCGGCGCGACCACTTTTGATGAATATCGCAAGTACATCGAAAAAGATGCCGCCCTGGCCCGGCGATTCCAGCCGATTCATGTGAATCCCCCCAGTAAGGCCGACGCCATCGAGATTCTGAAGGGCTTGCGCGACCGCTATGAAGCGCATCACCGTGTGCAGATACTTGACGCCGCCATAGTCAGCGCGGTGGAAATGTCCGACCGCTACATCACCGGCCGCTGCCTGCCGGACAAGGCCATCGACGTGCTGGACGAGGCCGGTGCCCGCATCCGACTGCGCTGCATGACCAAGCCGCCCAATCTGGCGGATTTGGAAGAGCAGATCGAGCGGCTGAGCATCCAAAAAGACGAGGCGGTGAAAAACGCCGAATATGAAGAGGCCGCGCGCCTGCGCGACCAGGCGGAAACGCTTCGCCATAAGAAAGAGGAGATGCAGCAGCAATGGCGCGACCGGGCCAAGGAAGTGGACGGCGTGGTTGATGAGGAAGTCATCGCCGAAGTGGTCAGCAAAATGACCGGCGTGCCTTTGACGCGACTGGAAAAGGAGGAAGCCCAGCGGCTTTTGGAACTGGAAAACGAGTTGCATAAGCGCGTGGTCAGCCAGGATGAGGCCATCACGGCCATCAGCAAGACCATTCGCCGGGCGCGTTCGGGGCTTAAAGACCCGCAGCGGCCGATGGGTAGTTTCCTGTTCCTGGGCCCCAGCGGCGTGGGCAAAACGCTGCTCTCCAAGGCTTTGGCTGAATTTATGTTCGGCGATGAGGATTCGCTGGTGCAGATCGACATGTCCGAGTACATGGAGAAGCACAATGTTTCCCGTCTGGTTGGCGCGCCTCCCGGCTACGTCGGCTACGAAGAGGGCGGCCAGCTCACCGAGCGGATTCGCCGCCGGCCCTACAGCGTGGTGCTTTTGGATGAAGTGGAAAAAGCCCACCCCGATGTTTTCAACATGCTCTTGCAGATCATGGAAGAGGGCCACCTGACCGACAGCTTCGGTCGCAAGGTGGACTTCCGCAACGTGGTCATGATTATGACCAGCAACATCGGCGCGGACTTGATCAAAGGCGGCGTGCAGCCCTTCGGTTTGGCCGGCCGAGGCAAGGGAACCGCCGATGAGCAGAGCTACGAGAAGATGAAGCAGACGCTCATGAAGGAGATTGAGCGCTACTTCCGCCCGGAATTTATCGGCCGTCTAGACGATGTGATCGTCTTTAAGCCCCTGAGCCGCGTCAATCTGGAAGAGATTGTGGACTTGGAGCTGAAGAAGATCACCCGCCGACTAATTGAGCGGGGCATCAGCATCGAGCTGACCGCCGAAGCGCGGGAGTATTTAATTGATAAGGGAACCAACAACGACTTTGGTGCCCGTCCGCTTCGCCGGGCGATTGAGCAGTTCGTGGAAGACCCACTCAGCGAAGACATCCTGCGCGGCAGCTTCAAGGACAAGGATTTGATCAAAATTTCGGTCAAGACCGAATCCGATCAGAGCAAGCACCTGTTCTTTGAAGCCGAAAAACGTGCGGCCAAGCCCGCAGCGCCTCCACCGGTAACCAGTGCCGCCGGCGAGGCGACTTAATTCCATAAAGCGGCATTGCGCGAAGCGCGCGGCTTGGCGTGCCGGAGACCGAGCCAACTGCGGATGTGCGGGCCACAGCGGCTAAGCCCAATCATAATTCCCTCTCCCATGTAATCATGGGGGAGGGCAGGGTGGGGGCTTCCTTATTCCGATAGATCGTTGAATGCAGATTGTTGTTCCCCGCTGTTCAAAAGTCGGCAATGCTGAAAATTCCGTTATTCTCGGCGTGCGGCTGGCGGAGCATGGCAAAAATAATGGTAAAATCCTCCGTAATAATTCTGGACACCCGCCTGTGTGTCCGATAAATATAGTGGCTTGCCAAGGCCGGAGGCCCTGGGTCGCTTTTCGAGGTTGCTTCCATGAATTTATTTTTACGCGCGATGGTCCGGCCAGGGATGGCTTGGGCTTCACGATTTGCCGCCGTCGGCGGTTTACTGCTGGTTGCCGCTTGTCAAAACAACGGCTCCATGAGCATGACGCCCCAGCCGGGTTTCAACGGCCCGGCGATGATTACCGCGCCCGCCCCGTTGTCACAAAAGCCGGTGGTGGCCGTCAAGCCCCCGGTGCGCACGGTGATCCCCAATCGTGGCAACAGCGCCTCCTTGCCGGCCGGGTGGGTTCCCCCCGTGGCCGTTCGCCCCTGGCGCTATATCGTCATCCATCACAGCGCCACGCTCACCGGCGGGGCCGCCGCCTTTGATCGCATGCACCGCGACAAGGGATGGGATGAACTGGGCTATCACTGGGTGGTCGGTAACGGCACCGAAACCTCCAATGGACAAATCGAAGTCGGCCCGCGTTGGCTTAAACAAAAGTGGGGGGCGCATACCAAAACCCCCGACAACCGTTTTAACGACTACGGCATCGGCGTCTGCCTGGTGGGTAATTTTGACATCACCCGGCCCACCTCCGAGCAGGTTAAAAGTCTTAGTAAACTCGTGGCGTACCTGATGCGCACCTATCACATCTCGGCGGACCATGTGCTAGGCCACGGCGACTGCAAGCCCACCGACTGCCCTGGACGCAATATGAGCGTGGCGTCCATCCGCCGCAACGCCAGCCAAATCCTGGCCGCCAGTGGGGTGGATCCGGATTTTACAAAAACCGCCTGGGCCGAGGGAATGACGCTGCCGCTGGGAATGCAGCCTTAAGTAAATAACGCTGCCGCTGGGAATGCCGCCTTAAGTAAATGACGCTACCGCTGGTCATGCAGCCTTAGTGAATCATTGACAATGTGAATCATCGGCCGCGTGCCGCCTTCCCAGCAGCGCGCGGCCGGTTTGTTTGATGCCCCCGCCTCCCAGATAGGCTTGCGCCGGGGTGGTGTGCTGGCGCTTTGTTATGCGCCTGGATCCCAGCCAGCTTCGCCGATGCACTGACGGGCCAGTTTCACCCATTTGGCCAGCCGATCCGCGTGTCCGCTGAGGGTGTGGACGTCTTTCATCACCAGTTCCAGATTGCACTCACCGGCCACTTTGATGGTGTTGCGCAGGTCGGCCAGAATCGCCGCTTCATCGAAGTTTTCGGTGCTGATCAGCGTGGGATTGGGCTTGCGGCAAAAAGTCTGCTTGCCTTTGAGCTCTTTGGCCATAAACGCTTGGTCGCACCAGGGGGACACCGACACTTTTCTCAAATTCTTAATCCGCTTGACTACGTGCCAGCGATTGTGCACCGGCTCGCAGCAGCCATAGTAGCTGAGGCCCACCTGTTCGATGATCGGCTGCTGGTAGGGGAAAACAAATTCCTCGAACATCTCCGGCGAAATGCCCACCGTCTCCTGCGATTCGCTCAATGCCCAAATATCCTTTAATCGCACCGGAGCGCCGGGCTGGTAATCCGCTTGCGGCAGGCAGTCGCAATACCCCCGCGAGCCGGAGCCGATGTAGTCATCGCCATTAGTGAGCGCCAATAACCCTTGGCGCTGATACCACTGAATCATGTCTATATGATCGTCTCGTAAAAACGCCATCAGTCGGTGTAATCCCTCCGGGTCATCGAACATATACATCATCATTTGTTCCAGGCCAATCAAGTCAATGGCCACGATGGTCAACCCCAGCGTCCACCACGGGTTGCCCCGCATGCGCGTCGGCAGCAGATCGCCGATGACCGATTCCACATGCGCTTTCCACGCCAGTGTGCTCTCCCGATCCACCGCGAAGGTGCGCGGCTGCAATTTGCTAAAATCCTCGCGCAGATTTGACAAAGGCGGCTGGAAACTGAAGCTGCCCATGTGTCCCTCGGACTTGACGGTCTTGTGTTCCACCTTCACGCCGTAGTCGCTGAACATCACCTGCCAGCCAATATTCCAAAACGGCTCGATGGCCCAGTCATCGCCGACTTGTTCAAACTGATAAATCTGTCCAACCAGTTGCGATTCCATGCCCCGCGCCCACGGCTGGCGGCAACGCAACTGCGCCTCAAAGCTCAATTCCCGCGACTGACATAATCCCCCCGTTTCCGCCAGGATCACCGGCCGGCCGGGCCGCAGGCCATTGTGCCTGCGCCATTCGGCTTGCCGCTGTTGGTTGACATCGCTGAGGGCGATGTCGCGCACTTTGCTTGCCAGTTCCCGCAGCCGGGTACGATCGTCCGCTTCCATAATCCACTGTTGGGCCATGCTGTAACCTCGTAAGTAAGAGCCGAAAATATACCAACGGACGGTAAAAATGCGAATGATGACCCCGTACTTGAGGGTGATCCATCCAGTGAATCGCCTGCTCGGCGGCTCTACCGCGTAAGCTGTGCAATATCTGTACAAATATTGACTTTCTGGCACTTTGCATTACGCTGATGCACGAATCAAAGTACTTGATTCATGGGTTGCCGATACCGGCAGGGACGCGGGGATCGGCGACGGATGGACGGGGTAGATGAGTTGGCGGCGCGGTCCTGAGCGCCGCCGACGGACGACACTTTCATGAACAAGAATTCAATCCTGGCTGTGCCTCTGACAGAGGTTCTGCGTGCGGAAATCGCGCTGCCTTTGCAGCAGGTGTTGCGAATTTATACCGTGGGCGGGTTTTTGAGCGCCTGGAAAAACCCCCACAATCACCACAGTATCGAGCAGGTTTTTGACACGCCGCAACAGGCGCATCATGCCGTTTCGGTGTGCGCCGCCTGGCTGGGCGTGCGCTCGGCCCCGGCTCTGGGCGCCACCGTGGCCACATGGTGGACGCCGGATGAATTGAGCCTTGGCAAAAGCGTCCCGCAAGCGTGAACGGACAAGCGGCGTGTCCGTAAAACGAGCGACGCGCGCAGGCCCGGCGTGAACGCACCCGCGGCTGGTCCGTAAAACAACCGCCCCGCGTATCCCGGCGTGAACGGACAAACGGCTTGTCGCTAACATGATCCGCGCATGCATCCCCTCGCGGTGTTTGATCGTCGTTCAATCGTGAAAACGGCTACGCGATCTACTCAACGGCTACGCTATCCACATAATCGGCTACGCGCTCCGCTCAACCGGCAACGCCATCAACTCAATGTGCCTTGGCCGGCGCTTGCCCTTTTTTGGCTAATAAATGGCGACGCTTGCATGGCGGTCAGTTCCAAATGCTCGCTTATTCAGCTTTTTCCTTCGACTCTTCCAATTCGCTCAATATCTCGCGGGCCTGTTGCCGCAGCCAGGCGGGAGCCTGCTCTTCCCGGATTAAACCAACGAGAAGGTCGGCGGCTTCTTTGAGTTTTTGATGTTGGCAATAAATCTGCGCCACTCTCCAGCGCAAAGAGGGATCGCGCTGCGCTAGGTTGCCGATGCGCTGGGCCGCTTTGAGCAATTCCTCCGTGTTGCCCATTCGGTCCAGCACCATCAAATGCGGCAAGAGCAGCGCATCATGATTTTGCCGCCGCAACCCTTGCTGATACGCCTGCCGCGCCGCCTCCAGCTCATCGCGCACCATGTGCAAATCCCCCAGCACGCGCCAGGGTCCCCAGGCTTGCGGATAGGCATTACACAGCGGTTGCATCAATCGTTGTATTTGCGCTTCGGTCCCCGGTTTTTCCAATTGCACCAGCAGTGAAATCGCTTCACCCAGGTTGGGATCACGGTCTATCGCCAGACGCAGGTGTTGGCGGGCTTCGGCGTCCAGTGCGGGACGCTTGGAGACCGCCTTGGGTCGCTGGGCGCGCATCGACAATGCCCGGCCCAGTTCCAGATGCGCCTGGGCGGAATCCTCCCGCTCCAGGCTCAGTCGCAAGGATTTTTCTGCGCTGATAAGCTGGCGCTGGTGCGTCTGGAGCATCCCCCGCAACAGCAGCAGCGGGGCGCTGGCGGCCTGCCGCTCCAGCGTCTGGTCCAGCAGCATCTGCACCATCTCTGGAAAATCGTCGTTTAACAACGACTGACCCATATGCAGCACATTTTCCGGGTCGTAGTCCATGTTCTCCAAACGTAACCGCAAATTCTGCAAGTATTGATTACGTGGAATATGCGCCACCGTCGCCGGGTCGGTCGGATCGGCGAAAATCCGCACCAGCTCACCAAGCTGCACGCGCGATTCGATGGTTAATGGGTGGGTTTCGCCCAGTTCCTTCCTGGCCGCTTCCAAAGCCGGGTAAAATTGCCGCGGCCGGCCCATCAGCCGGCAGGTGGCGGCCAGTTCCGGCAAGGCCACCGAATGCGTCGGCTGAAGTTTCAACGCCTGGCGATAGTAATGCACCGCCGAAGACAAATGACCCAGTTGCCGCATAGCCCGCCCGCGCGCCAATTGCGCGCTGGGATCCAGCGGATCCAGTGATGCCAGATTTTGCGCCAGTTGATCCACTTCGCCCCAGCGCCCCTGGCCCATGCTCTCGGCCAGTTTGCGATAAAATTCGACCTTTTGCAGCGCCAGCCGCAGCGGTTGCAGCAGGGGGTGGCGGCGGCGTCGTTTGACAAACAGACGCACCCAATCCAGCGCTTCCTCGAATGAAAAATCGCCCTCGGCGGCGCGCTTGGCATGCTTGGCCGGCACCGGCAATTGATCCGGCAAGTGATGCTCGAGGGTGAAATCACCTTTGACATTAACCCATTTCCAACCCCACCTGGGCCGCGCCAAACGGAAAAACAGCGCCGCGCCCAATGCGGCGGTGGCGACGGTGGCGGGCAGAATTTCGGCGATCGCGCTCACTATCATATCATACCATCAAAATCGCCCGCCGTGGAAGCTCAATCTGGCATCGTGTTTATCTGATGGTAAATATCGAAATTGCCAGGGATCATCAATTCGCACCTATGGTCAACTTGGCTTGCTCCAGCATTCGTTCAATAATTCGGCCCTGTGGTCAACCCGGCTTGCTCCCGCATTCATTCAATTTGCTAAAATCCGCTTCAAATTCACTCCACAAGCCGCTTGCCGCGCCTTATACTCCCGCTCATGCTCACCGCACAGCAAACTTTGGACCGGTATTTTTTGGAAATGCGCTGGCGCTGTCTATCCCTGGCGGCGGATTTGGACCGCGTGCAGCGCCAAAGCGGGGGCGACCAGGTTATGGCCGCCGACCCCCGCGTCCGGCAACTCAAAGAAGCGATCAACCTCCTGCTGCGACCCCAGGCGCAAAGGGCTGAAGCGGTGTTGGATTTGTTCAGCGATCACTCGCCCGTGGAATGACGCCTACTTGCCAGCCCGCTGGTTGATTTTCAACTCGATTTAGATCGCAGACTTTTTACACCCCGCGTCCCCAAGCTGCCTTGCCGGGCCGCGTGCTGGTTTATCGCTCGATTCAGTGCATAGGAGCGGGCAATTTGTCCGATAATGCGCACTGACGCATGTTTTTGGACATACTCCATCGAGTTTGGCCCTGGCGCACTGGCGGCGATTTGCCCGCCGGTTGCAGTATCGCCGCGCCCGACGCCGACGATCTGCTCCAACTGCTGGGTCGCAAGCCCATCAATCTGGACACCCCGCAATTGCAAAGATTTTTAGCCGGCAAACGCGTTTTGGTCAGCGGCGCCGGCGGCAGCATCGGCTCGGAAATCTGCCGCCAGGTCAGCCGATTTTGCCCCCAGCGTCTTATCCTGCTGGAACAGGCGGAAAACGCATTATTTGAAATCGAACGGGAATTGTCTGCCCGCTATGTGGGTACGGATTTCGCCCCGGTGATCGGCGATATATGCGACGTTCGGCGAATCGCCGCGATTTTCACCGAGCATCGTCCCCAGGTGATCTTCCACTGCGCCGCCCACAAGCATGTGCCGATGATGGAGAAAAACCCCGGCGAGGCGGTGAAAAACAATGTCCTGGGCACGCGCACCATCGCCGACGCGGCCGCGGCGGCCAAGGCGGCGGCGTTTGTCATGGTTTCCAGCGACAAGGCCGTCAATCCTACCAGCGTCATGGGTGCAACCAAACGCTGCGCCGAGTTGTACATCCAGTCGCTCAACAGCCCCGATTGCGAGCAGTCGCACGGCACGCGCTTTGTCGCGGTGCGCTTTGGCAATGTGCTGGCTTCCAGCGGCTCGGTGGTACCGATTTTTCAAAAGCAGATCGCCGCCGGCGGGCCGCTCACGCTGACCCACCCGCAAATGAAACGCTATTTTATGACCATCCCCGAAGCCTCCGGGCTGGTCATGCAGGCCGGCGCCATTGGCCAGGGTGGGGAGATTTTCGTGCTGGACATGGGCCGGCCGGTGCTGATTTACGATCTGGCCTGCGCCCTGATCCGCCGGGCCGGCAAGCGCCCCGAGCGCGACATCCCCATCCGCATCAGCGGCATCCGACCGGGCGAAAAATTATTCGAGGAACTCTCCTGCGACAACGAGCAGACGCGCCCGACCAGCCATGAAAAAATCAGCGTGTGGAAATTTCCCCCCGCCGACCGCGGCCGGGTGCGCTTGATGATCCAGCAGTTAACCGAAGTAATTGACGCCGCCCCGTCGCTGGTGATTCAAACCCTCCAGCGCCACGTCCCGGAATACCAGCTTCCCCAACCCCTGCCCATGCGCATGGCCGGCTGAGGTTTATTCAACGGCTTCGCCCTGTTGTAACGCAGTTAAAATGTCCTCTGTTTGACGCAATAGAAGTGTCCTCATCGCGCTGGGGTTAATCCAGGTGAATGGGAACACTCTTTATGACGGCAACGGAACGGCTGCGGATCAAGATTCTCTCGCAGATGGCCGACGGGCCACTGAACCTCGCGGAAGGCGCGGCAAAGTTGGGGCTTAGTTACCGGCAGATGCGTCGCCTTCGCCAAGTCTATCTCCGCGACGGGGACGGCGGTGTCGTGCACCGGCTGCGTGGTAAGACGTCGAACCGTCTGACTAAGCCGGCGGTGCGTGAGCGTGTTATGACGTTGTGCCGCGGGACCTACGCGGGGTTCGGGCCGACGCTGGTCTGCGAGTATTTGCTAAAGCTCGATGAGCCGATTGTGTTGAGCCACGACACAGTGCGGCGATGGCTGGCGGCCGAGGAGCTGATGCCCAGGACGCGTCGCCGCGGCAAGCACCGCAGCCGCCGCGAACGTCGCTCGCGTGCCGGGGCTATGGTGCAGATGGACGGCAGTTGGCACGAG
>JBBQBE010000065.1:0-18819 GCA_038317225.1 Tepidisphaerales bacterium
CCCCGCCGGCTTGTCCACCACCAGCAGGTCGCAATCTTCATACACGATGACAAACGGCGGCGCGGGTCGCGCGGCGCTGGCTGATTGGCCGCGAGGCAGGATTTGCACCGACTGGCTATCGGCCACGACCTGATCCAGCCGACGGGCAAGGCGGCCATCGGCCATCACCCTGCCCTGGCCGACCCAATTTTTAAAGCGCTGGCGCGGCGTGGCGGGGAATTGATGCAGCAAAATTTCATGCAAGGACGAAGGCATGGTGCGACTGATGTATCGCACATGAAGCATTGTGGCAACTGTTTGGTCCGCATCGGAACGCTTGAAAAAACAGATGATTCTCGTCGCCGGGGTGCGGCTTAGTCAAGGTATTGATGATCAGCGCCCCACATATTTTAGACGATCGCGCTTGACAAACGGCGCACTTCGTGAAATATCTCACAAAGGTCAGGGTGCGAAAACCCTCCTTCCCGCCGGCACGATGTCCCGCGGCGAACGGCCCACCTGGTGTTCCCGGTTATATGACAGGAGCGTTGGTTATATGTTGTGGTTGCTTTCTATTTTGCCCGTGAACGTACTGGCCGCCGCTACCGAGGCGGCACACGTCGCCACCACCGCGGCGGCGAAGAACGCCAACTGGTTTATGGCTTTGTTCAGCGAGACCGAGTCGGTCGCCCATGCCGTGCTGATTCTCGGCCTGGTGGGCGCGTTGGGACTGGCGCTGGGATCGATCAAGGCGTGGGGAATCAGCCTGGGGATCGGCGGAGTGCTGTTCAGCGGCATTCTTTTTGGCCATCTGGGGTACACGCTTAATCATCAAGTGATGGAATTTGTCCGCGACTTTGGCTTGATTTTATTTGTCTACACCATCGGCATGCAGGTGGGACCGGGTTTTCTGGCATCCTTGCGCAAACAGGGATTGCCGCTGAATATCATGGCGGCGGGGATTATCGTGCTGGGCGTGGCGATCACCTTGGGGGTGCATTTTATCGGCCATGTGCCGATGCCCTCGGCGGTGGGACTGCTTAGCGGAGCGGTTACCAACACCCCCAGCATGGCTGCGGCCCAACAGGCGCTGAAGGATGTGGCCCCGGCGACGGTGAACGATCCGCCGGTGGGTTACGCGATGGCCTATCCCTTCGGAATTATGGGGATCATCATCTCCATGCTGCTGATTCGCTTTGTGATGCGCATCAACCTGAATGATGAGCAGCAGGCGATTTTGAAGATGAACGCGCAAAATCGTCAGCCGTTGTTGAACATGAACCTGGAGGTGAAAAACCCCAATCTGGACGGGCTGCCCTTGCGGAAGATTCCCGCGATCCGCCAGTGCGGCGCGGTGGTCAGCCGCATTTTTTACGGCGACAAGATGCAGGTGGCCAAGCCCTCGACGATTGTCAAAGTGGGCGCGGTGCTGCACGCGGTGGGACAAAAAGAAGGGCTGGAGGAATTGCGCACGGTCGTCGGCGGCGTAAGCCGCATGGACCTCAAGGCCCTGCCCAGCCATATCATTTATCGCCGCGTGATGGTTACCAAGAGTCACCCGCTTGGCAAAACCATCGAAGAATTAAACCTGCCGGAACGATTCAATGTTACAGTAACCCGTGTGGGTCGCGGCGACGTGGAGATGACGCCCGATAGCACTCTCAAATTGCAATTCGGCGACACGCTGCGCGTGGTGGGCGAGGAGGAGGCGATCAAGGAAGTGGCCGGGGAACTGGGCGATTCGGCCAAGCAGCTCAATCACCCGCACGTGATTCCCATTTTCCTGGGCATCGCGCTGGGCGTGATCCTGGGAAGCTGGGCGATTAACATACCGGGCTTTCCCGCGCCGGTGAAACTAGGCCTGGCGGGCGGGCCGCTGGTGGTGGCGATCATTCTTTCGCGCGTGGGCAATATCGGGCCGCTGGTTTGGTACATGCCGGTTAGCGCCAACTTCATGGTACGGGAGCTGGGCATTGTGCTGTTTTTGGCATGCGTGGGCCTCAGCGCCGGCACCAAATTCTTCCACACGCTCACCGACGGGCCAGGCGTTTACTGGATGATGCTGGCCTCGATTATCACGCTGGTGCCGCTGCTGACGGTCGGCTTTATCGCGCGGATTATATTTAAGATTAATTATATGACGGTTTGCGGTCTGCTGGCCGGGAGTATGACCGATCCGCCGGCGCTGGCTTTCGCCGGGCAGGTAACCGGTTCCGATGCGCCGTCGGTGGCGTATGCGACGGTTTATCCCCTGACGATGCTGCTGCGGGTGCTGTTTGGACAGGCGTTGGTGCTGCTGTTTATGCACTAATGCACACATAAATACTTCAGACCGGGCCGCGCTGGCCCGGTCTTTTTTTTGCGCTGGTGGCGAGGTTATTTACCGATCCTGGGGCAGGGAGATATTGCGGCCGGGCTGACGGCGGCGAAGCGAGCGATCGTGCCGCTCAATGGAAGCGGCTTTGCGCTCCAAGGCTTTTTGCAAGCGGGCTGCGCCGGGCAGGCCGCGGCGGCGCAGGTACTCATCAAGCCACTGGGCGCGCTGGGCTGTTGTCAAGCCGATTTTGCCAGCGCTATACCAGAATTGGGACAAATCCTTGACGATCCACCGGCGCGTCCAAGGCCAGCGCGGCAGGCGACGCACGCGGCCGGCGTCGATGAGGCGAATATCCATCGGCGGTTCATCGCCCTTATCTAGGGCCACCGGCAAGACAAAAAAATGGCAGAGATACAAATCGCGGTGATGCAAACCCGCGTTATGAAGCTGCGCCGCCAATGCCGCCAAGCGGGGCACTAAACGCTGCGCGGGAAAGCCGCTTTGCAGCAATTTGTCGGCGGCGCTGAAGCCGCGCAAATCATCGGTTATCAGGCAACCGCGCCCATCGGCCGCGACGCCATAGGCGATCAAAGGCACTGTGGGGATGCCGCTGCGCTGTAAAAGGCGGATGGCGTCGGCCTCCACGGTGGCGGGACAAGGCCCGCGGCAGGGCTGATACAGTTTGACATGCCAGCGAATCTTATCACCCTCCGCCAGGGTGGCTTGTAACAAGCCGTTGGATCGTTCGGGCAGCGCGCGCCACCAGGTGATGGCTGGATGCTCGGCAATGGTTGGGCCGTCGATTCCCAACTGGCGGGCCGCCGGCTGCATGTCAGGACGAATATAAAACTGCGCAGGCTGCGGCATCGTTTACTGCTGAAACATCTTTAACTGCTCGCGCTCGAAGCTGAATTTGCTTTGGGGCTGGTCGATGGGAAGTTTATACACGCCGCTCCAGCAGGCGGTACAGTAGCTTTGCCGCGGCTGATTCATGCAACCGAGCATACCCTCCAGTGACAAGTATGCGATGGAGTCCACTTCCAAAAAGGCCCTGATCTGTTCGACGGTGCGATTGTGGGCGATCAATTCCTGGCTGGTGGGAAAATCGATGCCGTAAAAGCAGGGATGGCGAATGGGCGGGCAACTGATGCGCATGTGGATTTCCTTGGCGCCGGCCCTGCGGATGGCCCGCATCTTGGAGCGGGTGGTGGTGCCGCGAACAATGGAATCTTCCACAATGATAATGCGCTTATCGCGAACCACGTCGGGTATGATGTTTAGCTTCATCGCCACCGCGCGGTCGCGCTGTATTTGGTTGGGCAGGATAAAGGTGCGGCCCACAAAGCGGTTGGGGACGATGCCTTCCTCGAAGGTGATATTCGATTCCTTGGCATAGCCAAGTGCCGCCGAGCGGCCGGAGTCGGGCATGGGCATCACGAAATCCGCGTCCACGGGCGCTTCGCGGGCAAGCTGGCGTCCGAGATTTTCGCGCACGGTATGCACCGTCTGGGAGTAAATCTTGCTGGCGGGATTGGCAAAGTACACGTGCTCAAAGACACAGTGGGCCAACTGCTCGGCGGGCTTGTCGTACATGCGGCTGTGCAGGCCGTGCTCGTCGATGCGAATAATCTCGCCGGGATTCACATCGCGCACGTAGCTGGCGTCGATGGCGTCAAAGGCGCAGGTCTCGCTGGCGACGCACCAATAGCCATCGGCGGTTTTGCCCAAAGCCAGCGGGCGAATGCCCCACGGATCCCGGCAGGCTTCCAGGCGATCAGGAAAAAGAAAGACCAGGCTGAAGGCGCCTTGCAGGTGCTTGAGCACATAAGGCAAGGGATCAACGCGCGAGAGATTTTGCGGGTTGGCCAGCAGGTGCACGATGATTTCCGTGTCGGTGGTGGACTGGAAAATATGCCCTTGCTCCTCGTATTCGCGGCGAAGAAGCTGGGCGTTGATCAAATTACCATTGTGGGCCACGGCCACCGGCCCCATGAGATATTGACGCAATAATGGCTGAGCGTTGCACAATTTGCTGCTGCCGGTGGTGCTGTAGCGCACGTGGCCGATGGCGGCGTGGCCTTGCAAATCCTCCTTGAGCATGCGCGGGGTAAAAATCTGGCTGACCAAACCCATGCCCATGTGGCCATTGAGAGTGGTACCGTCGCTAACGACGATGCCGGCCGACTCCTGGCCGCGGTGCTGCTGGGCGAAAAGTCCTTGAAAGGTAATGGCCGAGCTCTCGCGCGGGCCCCAGATGCCAAATACACCACATTTCTCTTTTTTTTCGCAATCTTCAAACAAATCCAAGGGGAGGGACACAGGGGGTCTCCGTTAAAGAAAATAGCTTAAACCGATGGAGCAAACGGGTCAAATTTCTCATCGGAGGTGGTGGAGTGCATTTTGACCTTATGCAATTGATACGCTTGAAAGTGCCTGGTGGATCGGCACCGATTTACTTTGTTCGCCAACATACAAGATTATTGCTTTTCCCCGCCCGGCCCCCCGGTTATATATACGGCCATGAAAGAATTGTTGGACAATCTCAAGCGTATCGGGCAGCAACAGGTTTTGGCTTACGCCGACACGCTGGACGAGGCGGGCGCGGGTAAATTGAAGCTTCAACTGGAGGCGCTGGATCTGGAAGGCATCAGTGAACTGGCCGAAAAGCAGGTGCGATTGAATGCCCCGTTGCCCTTGCCGGCGGAGATTTTGCCGATCACCCCCTACCCGCACGCCGCGGCCGATGATCGCCAGCGGCAGTTATATGCTCAAGCGGAAAAACGCGGGCTTGAACTTTTGGCCAGCGGCAAGGTCGGGGCGTTTTTGGTTGCCGGCGGTCAGGGCACGCGCCTGGGATATGATGGTCCCAAGGGCGAATATCCGGTTACTCCGCTGTTAAATAAGCCTCTATTCCAAACCTTCGCCGAGCAATTGCTGGCACACAGCAAAATGGCCGGCCGCTCGATTCCCTGGTACATCATGACCAGCGACATTAACGATGCCGCCACCCGCGACTTTTTCCAAACACATGACTTTTTCGGCTACCAACGCGACGATGTATTGTTTTTGAAGCAAGGGATGATGCCGGCATTTTCCATGGACGGCAAAATGCTGCTGGCGGCCAAGGACTCACTGGCGCTTTCTCCCGACGGCCACGGCGGCAGTTTGCGGGCGATTGCTAAAAGCGGCGCGCTGGCCGACATGCTCCAGCGCGGCGTGGAGCATTTGTCTTATTTTCAGGTGGACAATCCACTGGTGCACTGCATCGATCCACTGTTCATCGGGTTGCATGATTTGTCCGACTGCGAGATGGCCAGCAAGACCATTGCCAAAAGCGGCCCACTGGAAAAGGTGGGCAATTTCTGTCTGGCCGATGGCAAGTTGCAGGTGATTGAATACAGCGATTTGCCCAACGAACTGGCCGAGCGGCGTAATCGTGATGGCCAGCTGACCTTCAACGCCGGCTCCATCGCCATTCATATTTTACGGGTTTCGTTTGTGAAACGGCTCAATGAGGGAGGCCGGCTGAATCTTCCGTGGCACCGAGCGGAAAAGAAAGTGCCGGCGCTGGATGAGCGGGGCAATTTAGTCAAGCCCGAAAAGCCCAATGCCGTCAAGCTGGAACAATTTGTATTTGACGCCATTATGCTGGCGCGCAATCCGATTGTTTATACCACGGTGCGGCAGGAGGAATTTTCGCCGGTGAAAAATGCCGAAGGTAACGATTCGCCGGCGACCTGCCGGCGCGACCAGCTTGCCCGACACGTGCGCTGGCTGAAAGAGGCCGGGGCGCAGGTGGCGGAGGATGCGGTGGTGGAAATCTCGCCGCTATATGCCGCCACAAGCGGGCAGTTGCGGCAACGTTCGCAAACGCCCAAGTCGGTTGCTGGCAAAATGTATTTCGACGCCGATGGTCCCCATCCCATGTAGGCCGGCCATGCGTCCACTATCGCCGCTGCTGGTGCAAACCGCTTCCATTGCCACGGCTCCATTTTGTGAGCAGCGGGTGGCGGAGCACGTGATGGCATTCGTTAAAGCGAGGCGGCATTTGCGGGCCGAGGTGGATGCGGCCGGCAATATTCTCATTGAGCAAAATGCGCGGGTATCTGCTTCCAAGGGCGCGACAAGGTGGGTGTTTGCCGCGCATATGGATCATCCGGGCCTGCGCGTGGCGCGGGTGTTGGGGCCGGATCGATTGGAGGCGGATTTTTTCGGCTCGGTGGCTGGCTCGGCGTTGAAAAAAGCCGCCGTTCGTTTCTTCGACGGCGATAAAGAGATTACCGGCAAGGTAACATCGATTACGCGCTTAAACCGGCGAAAGATGCCCACGCGGGTGAGGGTGCGCATGGATGGCGCGGTGGGTGTCGGCGCGCTGGGCATGTTTGATCTGCCGGCCGGCAAAATCCGCGGCAACCGTTTTGAGTGCCGGGTATGCGATAATCTTGCGGGCGTTGCCGCCGGGCTTCAGATGCTGGATCAATTGGGACCATCCAGGCTCCAGGCGCCCGTGGCTCTGCTGCTGACGCGCGCTGAGGAGGTGGGATTTGTCGGCGCGATGGCCGCGATGCGCTTGGGTACACTCAAACCCGACGATCACGTGGTTGTGCTGGAGTGTTCCAGTGAATCGACCGCAACGCGGCGCGGCGCCGGCGTGGTGGTGCGGGTGGGCGATCGCAGCAGCGTTTTTGATCCGCAACTGTCCGCGTTTTTCACGCGGCAAGCCGCCAAACTGGCCAAGCGCGACAAGACGTTTGCCTTCCAGCGGGCGCTGATGAGCGGAGGAAGCTGTGAGGCCACGGCCTACGCCGCCGCGGGGTTGCAGGCGGGGTGCATCTGCGTGCCGCTGGGCAACTATCACAATATGACGGCGGACAAACGGGCGATTGCCAGTGAACAAATCGACGTGCGCGATTGGAAGAACTGGGTGAAACTTTTGGTGGCGATCGCGCGCCATGGCGGGGAGATTGCGCAACGTCCCGACTCGCTGCAAGCGGATTTGGCGCGATTGTATAAGCGCTATGAACGGCGGCTTTACGCCACGTCATCGCGCAAGGGATTGAGTATCATACCCGTCGCCAACTTAGGGAAAAAGTAAGTACTCTTTTGCGGCATGACTTCGCCGTGGCGACCCAGTTCCTCCAGCGCGTGCAGCGGGGTGGGCTGAAGCAGCAGCGCCATCTGGTAGTTTTGATTGTCCACCATTGTGGCGATTTGCCCGGCATCGGCGACATATCCGCGGTTAGGTTCCTCGCCGCCGGCAAAGTGTGGACGAATGATTTCGTCGATCAGGTAACGCTGCAAAATAGCCACGTCCAACTTGCGCCATGCCGCGCTTTGATTTGGCTCGTATTGCTTGAGAATGTCGGGATCTTTCAAATTCAGCAGACAAGCCTCCCCGCCGGCGGCGTAGAGACCGAAGGTGTGCGGCGGCTTGCTCACCAGCAGATGCGCCAGTTGCTCCGGCTTGCTTTTGTCCGCCTGGACGGGGGTTACCTCAAACGCGCCCGCCAATGCCTGGGCAAATGCTGCAACGGAAAAATGCTTCAGTCCGCCAATCAGGCGGTGCGTTGGCAAAATAAGCAAGCCGGGATCCTGCATCCCAACCAGGGCAAACAGACACCAGTTGGCCGGATGATTGACGGGAAGTTCTCCCCCCGCGGCGAGGCGCATTTGCTCCTGGTATTGTAGCGCGGTGGTATAGCGATGGTGGCCGTCGGCGATATAGACCGGGCGATTTTTAAATAAATCCGTAACGCGGTTGACCAGGTCCGCATCGTGGACGCGCCACAAATCATTTTTCACACCGTCCAGCGTGGCGGATAACTCGGGGCGCGAAAGCGTGTGATACAGCGCGCTGTTGACTTCATTTTTAGGATCGGCAAAGAGGCCGAAAATCGGGGATAATTGCACGCCGGTATGCCGCATCAGTTCCAGCCGATCCTCAATCGGACCTTTGTAGGTTTTTTCATGCGGCACCACTTCGCCTTGGCCAAGGGGAGAAAGCTTGACCAGGGCAAACAATCCGCGGCGATGGAAGGTACGCCCGCCGTGGGTAAAACTCTGGCTATAGGGATATAGCGAAGGTTTGAGATCGCGCTCCAGAATTTTGGCGTGCAGCCAGGCCTGTAAGGTCATGGCGGCCTGCTGGTAAACGGCAGCGGGGCCGGCGGCTTTGGGCGGCAGGTGCGGCACGTCGATAGATACAATATTGTTGGGATGGTGCCTCTGCAACTGGGCCTTGGCCGCTTCGTCCAGCACATCGTAGGGCGGGGCGATCAGTTTGCTAAGGTCTAGCTCAGGCCGGCGAGCGTAATGAATTCCGTGAAACGCGCGAATTTGTGCCACAACAACTCCTGTTTCCTATGCCGTCGCGCCGCGCGGCGGCAAACTTCCAAGATAGGCGATAGGCCCCGTGCCGTCGAGAGTTGTCAGCGCGGCCATCACCGGTCTGGCTCAACCGCTGGAACGATTTTCGCCCAGTTCACGGGCGATTTGTCCATCCAATTCATCCAGTTTGGTCATTTCCGCTTTTTCCTCGGCCAGCACATCGGCGCTGATCATGCGGTCGATCTCATCGTCGGACACTTGCGCCGGATCAGAGGCCCCCGCCGACGGCTCGGCGGTATTTTCCATCGATTCCAGAAATAGGTCCATGCGCTGGGAGAGGGTATCGGCCTGGGTCATGGCTTTCTCCCACTGGCGCTGGGTGGCCGACAGGTCGATCGCGCCGAAAACCTTGCCGATCTGGCGGGCCATCAGGTCCATCGATTTGGCGAACTGGCTGGTGGCCTGTGCCTGCTGCTGGATCAGCATGGCGTTTTTCATGCTCAGAAGTTGACGCTGCAACATGCGTTTGACCAGCGCGGTGCGTTTGAGGGCATTGCGTATGAATTGATATTGCCCTTCATCGCCGATCTGTTTGGCGCGACGGGCATTGGCAATAAAGTCATCGGCGAATTTGCCCTGCTGGGTAATGGCCCGCTCGATATCGCGCATCAGCGAGCGCACTTTCATATCGCGTTCGATGCGCTTTTCTTCTCTACTTTTGAATAGACGCATGACCGCTCCTTACTGCTGCTGGGCCGGGGGAACCAATCGACGCCGCGCCTCGGCGGGTTGCAATTGTCCACGATCCAATTGACGCCACAAATTCATCACATCCTGGGCTGTCCCACCCAGGGCCGACTCATCCAAAGCCGCCTGGTCCGACTCGGCCCCGCGCTCCAGCAACGTATCCAAACGCTGGCCATATTCCCGCTGGTTAATCGAATCATTGTCCATCCACATGGCGATGGTTGCCAGGTCTTTGGCCGGTAGATTCAGATAGCCGGAGGCGTCCAAACGCTGGGAACGATTTTCCTTGAGCAATTTGACGCGACAGACGGTGAGCAATTCCTTGGAGCGGATGTTGAGTTCGCGGCCCAGCAACTTTTGCTGCTGAGCCAGCGTTTCATAACGACGGGCCAGGGCCAGACGCTGCGAGGCGGAGGATTCAGCGGCCCCGTCGTCAAAGATTTTTCGTTGCTCGACTTCCACCTTTTGCAATTGCCCGCTGAGCCGCTGGCATTTTCGCTCCAGCAGAATTTCCTGACGGCGCAGGGCTTGTTGGTCCATGCGCACCAGCGCCGGACGCCGGCCAAACAATCGTTTCCATAAGGACATAAGACCTCCTGCGCCGGCGGCGCGGGTTTATTTGATCGACCGGACTTATAGAGCGCTTTCATCGGCGGCCCGCTTGGTGTCCGGGGCCGGCGACGCCGCGGGCCCGGCGGCGGGCGGCACGTCTATGCGCGGCGCGTCTACCCGCAGCGCGTTGATCGCAGTTGGCGCATGCTCCGGCGCAACGGCGGACTGGTCCCGCTCCTGCTCTTGAAGCTGCTCGTATAACTCCTGCTCTTCCTGGCTCAGACCGCCTTCATGGACAGTCAAATTCTGGGAGCCCATTTCCGAAAGCGCTTGCAAATCGGCCAAGGTTTCCTCGGCCATTTGCGCATCGGCGGCCAACTGATCGCCGGCGGGCAAGGCGGCCTTTCGCCCTTGTCGCACCAGTTGCAGGTTATGCAAATGGGCCGCGATGATCTCCTCCTGCTGTGCCGTAACCGAAAGCAATTGCTGGCGGCGCGCCAGTTCCTTCCGCGTTTGCAATAATTGGCTGGCGATGCGTCGGCGGGCGCTTTCGGCGGGTGAATCGCTGAAGGAGCGGCGCAGCTCGGTTTCACGCTTTTCCAACTGGTCCATCTGCTCAACCGAGCGTTCCCTTTGCTGGGCCAGCATGGCGCGGCGCTCTGATAAAAACGCGATTTTTTTCTCTTCTTCACCCTGGCCGGAAAAGATCGCACGGATACGTTGTAACAATGGCATAGCGACTCCTTGCCGCGGCGGCGGCGCGGCGGATGTGGAAAAGAGTACCACGCGGCCCTCCAGGCGGCGAGAGAGCAGATCCCCGGATTGAGCGGCATAATTTTTCAGAAATGACTCGACAAACCCAATGGGCAAGCCCGTCGCCGCCGCCAGTTTGTCGCCCGCCAGTCCGCCGCTGAGCAATTCAGCTTGACGCCTGGCAATCAGTTCAGTCAGGCGACTTTGTTTTTGTTCCACCGATTCGGGATCAAACAGATCCACCAGGGATTTGGTCTCAGAGGGACCGACGACATTCCAGCCCCCCGCGGCGTTGGGTTCAACCAAAATCAAGGTGCGGTCGGCGCGGCGCTCGGCCAGGTCATGGGCCTCGCGGGTAAAACCACTGGGGCACATCAACACCAGGGTCAGCGGAACGCGCGCTCTGGTTGCATTATGGCTGGTTAACCATTTTTGCACTTCCGAGCCTGTCAAAGCCGCCGGCGGTTGGCCACTGAGCAGCGCCTGCACGGGAGAGAGGCAATGCACTTCCAATTGCCCGGTCGGTTGGGTGAAAACAAACCACTTGCGGCGTTTGAGTATAACCCGCAGTGAGGGTTGCACGGGCATGGCCGACTCAATTGTCCGATCGGCGCAATTCAACTGGCTCATCAGCCGCTTGAGTTCCAGGGATTGATCGGCAACCTCCACCTCTTTTTCCAAGGATTGCACCACCCGGCGACCGCTCAGCGTATCGATGCGCAAGCGCGAATCGTCCAGCAGTCGCCGGACATGATCCATCATGCGCTGCTCCAGCGTGCGAAAATGTTCCATGACCGCTAAATCACTCATGGCCGCTTCCCTTTCGCCGGGGACCAATCAAAAGCCACACTAGAAATCCCGCGGTCCAGATCCAACCGGATACCGCCAGGATTGCGTACATTTTATTCATCGCCACGCCATGTTGAATTTATACCTGTTGCATTGACAGCGGCATCCACTGGCCGGTGGGCTTGCCGCAACGTGGACAAAATCGCGCCGCCGCCGGCAGCCATGCCCCGCAGCGCAAGCGCGCACAGTGTACCGCCCAGGAGCCGCGCGGATGCCAGAGCGATTGCAGTCGCCGCAGCGATTGGAGCAGACCCAGGCGGGCTTGCTCATAGGTAAGGCGGATGGTTTGTTTGTGCAAGGCCCCGGCGAGCATCATCCCCAGGCCCCACAGCCATCCTCCGCCAAGCAGCAGCATCAAGGCGGTAAGCATCCACAGCGGCCCCAGGCCCCGCCGCGCGGCGGGCAATTGCACTGGCGCATCCCAGGTGCGGGTGGCGTCATTGAAATGGCGTAGAAAGTCAAACAAGCGCCTCTCAAACATTTTGATGGCCATCCACAACAGCAGGTACGCCAGTAGCAATCCCCCGTTCCAGTACCAGTTTCCCATCTGTCGCATTATTGCCGGCAGCTCGCCGGGCAGGGCATGTCCGTCTTGCATTGCATAATGGCGCATGGGGTCGCGCATAAGAGGCTGGCCCAGCCAAAAAGCCAACAGATAAATCGGCAACAAAATGGATATGAGCAAAGCAGCGGTAAGCCAAATGCGCCCGGAGCGCAATTTCGCCGCCGCCCGCTGTAAGTGTTCTCCGGCGGACTGGCCCTGTTGCAAGCGCAGCCACTCCCCCACATGCCATAACTGCTGCTCGGCGGCGGCGGCCAAGTTGCGCTGCCGCTTGATTCCGATCCACAGTGGCAGAAAACCAAAGCTAATCAGCGCCCCCAAAAGCGTGCGCACAATTCCCCAGGGCCGCGAAACCGGCAACGGCCGCGATAGACTGCGCAATATCGCCCCCAACAGCCGATCCGGCGGATCGCGCATCTCCACAAGCAGTTGATCGGTGTTGGTTGGCATCATGGTGCGGCAACTTTCAGGCCGTGGCCGCAAAAGATGCAGTACTCATCGGGTTCCGCGGGGTAACCACCGCATTTTTCACAGCGGCGCACCTGCTTGACCACCTGCGTGCCGCAGAACATGCAGAATTGATCCTCCGGGTTCACCGGGTGGTGGCAGTTGGGGCAGGTTTTGTCCGCTTTTTCGGCAGGCGCGGGAGGTGGAGCGGGATCGGCGGAGACGCTTTGCAGCGCCTGCAAAAACTGCTCGGCGGCGGGGTAACGTCTCTCCAGCCGCGCATATGACCTGCGAAACAGTTCGTCCAGCGCTGCGGGGATCGCAGGGTTGACTTGGCTGGGCAGGTCCGTTCCCGCCGGTTTTTCCCCGGTGAGCATTTCAAACAGAATCACGCCGCAGGCATAGACATCGGCGCGGGCGTCGAGTTGGGCGGCGGCGCTGGCGCTACGTTGTTCGGGCGGCATGTAATCCGGCGTGCCGCCAGCGGCGACATCGCCTGGGACGCTGAACGCGATCGATTGGTTGTCGGTCTGGCGCACTATGCGACCGAGTCCAAAATCCGCGATTTTGACCGTTCCGGGTGATTCATAGCCGCCCTGGGCGCCGGCGGCATGCAGCAAAATGTTTTCCGGTTTTAAGTCCAGGTGAAGCATATGGCGCTGGTGGGCATACGCCAGTCCGGTCAATATCTGCCGCATAATCCGCAAGACTTGCGGCGGCGGCAGCGCCCCGGCGGCCAGCGCCTGGCGCAGGTTTTGGCCAGGCACGTATTCCATCACCAGATAGGGTTGCTGGGCGAACGGATCAAATCCCAGTGCCCGGACGATATTGGGATGCGCCAGTTCAGCCAAAGCTGTGCCTTCAGTTTGCAAATTGCGCAAAGCATTCAGGTCCGTGGGAAACTTAATCGCCACCCACTGATCGCTCCACACGTGATGCCGCGCCAGCCATACCTGCGCAAAACCTCCCTGGCCCAATGGCCGCTGCAACACATATTCGCTGATTCGCTCACCGGCCGCTGGCATCGACTCTCCCCGTCAGTTGTATTCCCTGCTTATCGGCATCCACTTGCAGAATGAAATTATATGCGCAAGCGGCCCGGCCCCCAATGCCGCAATTGACTTTGCCGTCCGTCCATGAGTCATCCGCCGCGGCGGCAGCCCTTGGCCTGGGCAGCGGCATGTAGCGGGTCGTCAGGCCAGGCGTGGCGCGGGTAGCGAAACTTTAAATCCTTACGTACCTGGAAATAGGTGTTGGCCCAGAACCCAGCCAAATCGTCGGTAATTTGCGCCACCCGATAGTTGGGGCCTAGCAAGTGCAATACCACCCGCACGCGTCCGCCGGCGATCCGCGGCACATCGGCCCATCCGAATAATTCCTGCAAGCGCGCCGCCAGCACCGGGCGCTCGGCGGCGCTGTAGTCCAGCTTAATGCGGCTGCCACTGGGAACTTCCATAAACTCCGGAGTTTCGGTTTGCAGCAGGCGATCCAGGGGATATTGCAACGTTTGGCTCAGCAGCAAGGTAAGATTCTGTCCGGCGACCTGCTCCAGCGAACGGGGGTTTTTCACTTGCGATAGAAGCAGGTCCGCCAGTTGCTCTTGATCCCACGAAGGCCAGGCATGATCCGGCATGAATCGCCGCAGCAGCGCGACCCGGCAGATCATTTGCTTAGCCGAGGGATCGCTTCGAAAAATATCCAGCGCCTGGTCGCGCAATTGCTCGGCCAGGATGCGCCTGGCCTGATGCTGATCCACTTGCGGCAACTCACTGCTTCGCAGCGGTAAATCCAGATAATACACAATGCGCCGCGCCACCACTTGCCGGCGGTCTTCATCCCAGGAGGTTTGGTCGCGCTGGGTGATCGATGCGGGAAAAAGCTCCTGGAGCCATTGCGGCTCGATGCGGCTGGAGATGCGTACCTGCGACTGGCGCTTGCCGGCGCGAATTTGCTGCTGGGCATCCAGCGCCAGGAAAAAATCTCCGTCGCGGACAATGCTCGATTCAGCCAGATGCACTCCCCCGCCGCCCACCATCAATCCCCGCATGGGATCATTCTCGCGGCGTTTGCATACTCGATCGGGATAAGCCAGCAATGGCAATTGCAATAGCCGCGACGAGGGCACTTGCCCGTCAGGTGATGGACGGCTGGATTTGCCGGCAGCGGGCAACGCGCCAAGTAAATGTTGCTGTACCTGCTTGACCGTCCGCACGGCGCGGCGATCGATGCGGTCGCACAAGGATGGATTCTCCATCAACTGCAAGCGATAAAGCAGATCCGAATCCCCTTTCACCTCGGCGTGATCCCAGGGCGCATCGAGCAAGATATCCTTTTCCGACAGTAAAGCCGCCAAGGCAGCCCCCTGCCGCGGCAGACCTTTTTCCTGTGCCTCCAGCATCAGTCGGGCCAGACGCGGATGCAGTGGCAGTTGCAGCATTCCGCGGCCTAGCGGGGTTAACCCACCGCGCTCGACGGCCCCCAACATTTCCAGCAGTTTCCCGGCCGCTTCCAACGATCCCTCGGGCGGCGGCTGGAACCATGCGAATCGTCGCGCGTCGCTTTGCCCCCAGGCATGTAATTGCAAAACCGTCGCCGCCATATCCACCCGCGCGATCTCCGGCTGGTCAAAGGCCACCAGGGTGCGCTGTTGGGAGGCGGTCCACAGGCGAACACACCGGCCCGGCCCGGTACGACCCGCGCGCCCGGCCCGCTGCGTGGCCGAGGCCTGACTGATGCGGCAGAGAACCAGTTTGTCGATGCCGCGTTGAAGGTCATATTGGTTTTGACGATGCAGTCCCGAATCGATCACCGTGCCGACTCCCTCAATGGTGAGCGAGGTCTCGGCGATATTGGTCGCAAGGATAATTTTGCGATTGCCGGAGGGCACAATCGCCTCGATCTGCCGGTCAGCGGGCAAGCTGCCATGCAAGGGATAAATGCGCGCGCCGTAGCGCTGGGCCAAGGCTTGCATTTGACTGCAAAGCTGTTCGATCAATCCCATTCCCGGCAGAAAAACCAGGATATCGCCTTGGTTCGCTTGCAGTTCGTCGGCAACCGAGCGGTATATTTGCAATGGCAATGCATCGCGGTCGTGCGGCAGTGGCGAAGACAAATACTCAATGTGAATGGGAAAGCAGCGGCCGGGCAGGTCGAATACCGGGGCGTTATCTAAAAATGCCGCCACTGGACCGCTATCCAAGGTGGCGGACATGACGCCGATACGCAAATCCGGGCGCAAGGCCGCCTTGGCTTCGCGCAACATGGCCAAGGCCAAATCGCTGAACAGGCTGCGCTCGTGAAACTCGTCCAGCAGCACCGCGCCCACGCCCTCAAGGGAAGGGTCTTCCACCAGTTGGCGGATCAATATTCCTTCGGTGAGGATGCGCAGGGCGGTTGACGGGCCGAGGCGCTTATCCATACGCACGTGATAGCCCACCTCGTTGCCGACTTGCCAGCCGTTTTCCTCGGCGATGCGCATGGCCAGCGCCCGCGCGGCCACGCGCCGCGGCTGCAAAACCACCACCGCCGAATGAGCACTGTGTAACAGTCCCGAGCGCGCCAGCGCCGGCGGCAGACGCGTGCTTTTGCCGGCACCGGGTTGAGCCGCCACCACCGCCGAGCCGTGGTCCCGCAGGGCATTGAGGATCGAGGGAATATGTGAATCAATCGGCAGCCGGTCCATCGCCCTGAGCATAACGCGGGATTCGGCCTGGCCCAAAGCTCGCCAGCGCAATTGGCGGCGCAAAACAGCGTGGGAGCAAGCGCGTGTCAGTCAACGCGCAACGCGCTTTTGGGAATAGCGCGGAATTGGCCACCAGTAGTTTGGGCGATTTTTTCCAGTGGCGGGGATGGATCGCCCACTCCCAGTGAGAAAGTATGAATAACGGTGATGGATTTACCCCACAAATCCAGCACGGTTTTTTCAAATTCGCCGCCTAAATCCCAGCCTTTTCCGGTGGCCAGAATGATGGCGCTGGGCCGATAGCTCAGGGCCTTGGCCAGGGCGCTGGAAACATCGGTTTGGCCGGAGGCATAAGTCCATTCCAGCGCTTTTCGAGCCGCCTGAAGATTTGCGGCAGTGGCAAACGTCGGGCCATCGGTGGGATAATACAGGTCCGAGCCGTTGTTCCAGAAAAGGATCATGAATTTTTGCTCCCCGCGCATCTGCCCTATGGTGCGGAAGGTGGCGTCGAGCATCTCGCCATACACATCCTTGGACGCATCGCCGCGGTCCAGCACAAAAATAATGGGCGAACCTTTGGGCACCACGCCGTAAAAACCAGTGGACAGAGGATTCTCTTTCCCTTCCACGCGCATGATGCCGCTGGTGGGCGCTGGAGCCGAGCGTTGGCGGAAAAATCCCAGCCACAGCACACCCACCAGTACCAAGGCCACCACACCGCCCAATGCCGCCATGACCGGCGCCAGGCTGCGCGGGGCCTGGGGCTTGGCCGCGGCGCGGGTTGGGGGGGCGGGCCGTGGACGATTGGCGGCCAGTCCGCTGCCCAGGCCGCTGCCGCTCATGGCCTGGGCCAAGTCGTCCAATCCACTGCCGCGGGAACTCTCGGCCCCATCGCGGCGATAGAGGCTCTTGGCCTGCCGCGAGGCGGCTGAGGCGGCGGCACCACTGCCGGCGGCGTTGTCCGGCTTTAATTGATTGGGGACAGTTTGAATGGTTCCACAAAAGCGGCAACGGCAGACGCCGCCGGCAAAAGCGTCGTCAATATCCAGACCGCTTTGGCATTGTGTGCAAATGAGGTGGATCATGTGCTGGGTCTCAATTTTCACCAGGTTGCCAGAGATAATAAAAACCCGTCGGCAGCGCCGCGCGGCTGACGGGAATGGTCAATTGAATGGCATTGGCTGACGGCAGGGCATGGGGTCCGGCGGCATAGATGGAGCCGCCATAGCCGTAGGGGCGGCTATAGCGCACCACTTTGGCCTGCGGGGCACCGGCCATGGCGGCGGCCAGGTCCAAGGCGTCATCCAGCAGACCGGTGCGGTCGGCCAATCCCCATTGCACCGCCTGCATGCCGGAGCAGACGCGGCCGTCGAACATTTGGGAATTGCTCACGTTGCGATGTTCCCCGACCACGCCGCGGAAGCGGGCAAAATACTCATCCACCATATTTTGCATGACCTGACGCTCCTCGGGACGCAACGCGCGCAGTGGCGAGCCGATGTCTTTCATGTCGCCGCTTTTAATGGTATTGGCGCGCATGCCGATTTTCCCCATGGTTCCCTCAAAATCGAAGGTAGTGAAAAGCACGCCGATACTTCCTAATACGCTGGTCGGCTGGACGACGATTTTGTCGGCCGCGCAGCAGACATAATATCCGCCGCTGGCGGCGACCTCCTGTGCCGAGGCGACCAGCGGTTTGCCGGTGCGTTTTTTGTAGCGCATGAGCAGTTGATACATGGTATCCGAAGCGGTAACCGTGCCGCCGGGGGAATTGACGCGCAGCACCACCGCCGCGACCGAGGAATCGTTTTCCGCCAGCTCCAACTGCTGGGTGAACAGGCTCAAAGGATTTTCGCCGGGCTGAAGCAAACCTGATTCGCGGCTGTTGACCAACATGCCGTCAATTTCAATCAGCGCGATCTTTTTACCGCCCCAACCCTTGCCGGGCCGCACGGTGGTTTCGCGCAACTCGGTTTGATTGGAAACCGGGGTAATCAGCAGACTGGGCGCGCCGCAGCCGATCAGTCCCACACTCAACAAAAAACCCGATAAAAGGTGCCACAGGCGCATGCGGTCATTGTAATCATCCCGCCACGGCCTGAATAGGTTGGATTGCCAGGCGTGTCCTACTCAAGTAGTCATATCCGGCCTTATCCAAGCAGAAATGTCCGAGTTTGGACGGGCTGTGCTCCACTGTTTGCCTGGGCTGGGTTAAGGAGACACTCGACAACACGGCGGTCTGACAATGTTTAAAGTCCCTTTTCTGGCTCCCTTCCGGAGTATTGCTAGCCCGACGCGGCATGAATGCTATCTCTACGGCCTTAGCCCAATACCATAAAAGTGCGCCGGGTCTGGGCCGACTTGAACCCTGTCCCGGGTTCTTTCCCGGCGACGAAGCGTGGGCCCGCAAGAGGGCGTCGAATCTGAATGCGGTGGAACCTGCATCGCCGTGGGGGGTATCGGCGCCACACGGCGAAGCGAGGAGGTGAAACGTTATGAAGAGCTACGTCCCCTTCAGTCTCTCTTCCGGTGTTCTGGTTCATCATTTCTTACTATTGTGACTTGGTTGGTTTTCCTGGTGCGCGATTGCTTCTTTGCATTTAG
>JBBQBE010000066.1:0-18738 GCA_038317225.1 Tepidisphaerales bacterium
TTGTGGCGAATATCGCGGCTGGCGAGGTTCATGGCACGCTCACCGGCGCGACAGCCCGGCCCTCAGGCAGGGGACCGTCCTTGGGGTCATGCAGCCAGATGACCATTTCGCCGACAGTCAGCCCTTTGGTGACTTCGACACTCTCCGTTCCGCGCAGGCCCAATGCGACATCGCGCCACCTGACATGCCCGCCGTCGCTCACGAATAGTCCGGGCTTGCCTTTGCGCCAAACGATGGCCGCCTGGGGCGCAAGCAGCGCCTGATCCTTCTTTGCCGTCTGGATATAGACTTCCGCCCGCTGGCCGACGGCCCAGGTCTTGGGCAGGTCTTTGACCGTTACATCGACCAGGAACTCGCGGGTTTCCCGATCCGCCAAGGGGGCCAGGCGCGTTAGGGTGCCGCTGTAGGGTTTGTCCGGCTCGGAGCGGAAGACGACGCGGACCGGCTGCCCGGCCGCCACAGATGCCATCGCGGTTTCGTCCACCCAGGCCGACACCCACATCTGTTCGGTGGATATGATCTGAAGGATTTCGCTGCCGGGCACCACCACGTCGCCCTGTTCACGGCTGCGACGGACCACCAGCCCCTCGAAGGGGCTGGTGATTTGGGTATCCGCCAGGCGCTCCTGGTAGTAACGCAGGCTCGCTTCAGCCTTGATGACCGCCTTTTCAGCCTCGACTTTGGCCAGTTGGGCGCGTTTGACGTCGGCTTCGGCAACGGCACTCCGTTCCGTGGCCACGTCGAGTTCATAGACGCTTGCAGAACTGGACTTTTGGAGTTGTGTGACGCGGGTCAGCTCCGTGCGTGTCAGCAGCGCCGTCGCTTCGGTTCGGACAATATCTGTGCCCGAGCGGTTCACAATTGCCGTGGCCAACGCCAATTCAGCCTTCGCTATCGCGACTTGCTGGCGCAGGTCGCCGTCGTACAGCGTGGCAAGAAGCTGGCCTTTCGTGATGCGGTCCCCTTGATCGACCAGCACCTGCGTCACCAAGCCGGAAATCTTCGGGCTGATGGTCGCCGGCACCCGCGACTCAAGAGTGCCGGTTCCCATGACTTCGGCGACGATCGGCCCGTTTGTAGCCACGCGAGAATCCACGGACACCGGCGCAAACCGAACGCGGTAGATGACAAACGCGGCTATCGCAGCCAGAATCGCCAGCTTCCACCCCACAGACATCGCCCGCTTGAGCAGCCTCAGGCCCATGCTCGTTTTTTTTTCAACATTGCTCATAGCAACTCCACGGTACTGATGCAGCTTCGCCACGGTGTGTACATTCAATCACTCCCGAAAAATCATAACCGCTGTCGCGGTTCGGCTGGAAGTTACATCAACAGGTTGAACAGGTATCCTACCAGCAGGATGCCCAGCGCCACGATGCCAAAGAAGGTGATGATCAAGCGCACCTTCAGCACCTTGCGGAGGATGACCGCTTCCGGTAGCGACAGCCCGATGACAGACATCATGAACGCCAGCACTGTGCCCAGGGCGGCACCCTTGCCCAGCAAGGCTTCGACAATCGGGATGATCCCGGCGGCATTGGAATACATGGGTACGCCGATCAGCACCGCTAACGGCACCGACCACCACGCGCCCTTGCCCATGAACGAGGCCATGAAATTCTCCGGCACGTAGCCGTGAATCCCCGCGCCCACCGCAATGCCGATCATCACATACAGCCACACCCGGCCCACGATGTCCTTGACGGCATCCCGACCGTCACGGATACGATCCGACCAACGGACGGGATGATCAGCCGCAACGGCGGGGCCAACCTGCGTCTGGTATACCCACTCCTCGACGTGCTTCTCCATTTTGAGTCGCCCGATGACCCACCCAGAGAAGATAGCGACCATAAGGCCTGTGCCAAGGTAGATCGCCGCGACCTTCCAGCCGAACATGCTGAAGAGCAGCCCCAGCGCGATCTCGTTGATCATCGGGGCGGCAACCAGGAACGAGAACGTTACGCCCAGGGGCGCGCCCGCCGTAACGAAGCCGATGAACAGAGGCACTGCTGAGCAGGAGCAGAAGGGCGTAACGATGCCCAGGCCCGCGGCCAGCACGTTGCCGACGAATTCGCGTTTGCCCGCCAGGATCGCGCGGGTACGCTCGGGGGTGAAGAACGACCGGATGACGCCCACAACGAACACCACGACCGTCAACAGCAGCAGAACCTTGGGCACCTCGAAGATAAAGAACTCGATAGCAGCGCTCAGATGTGCGCCGGGCGGCAGGCGCAAGAGCGAATAGGTAAGCCATTTGGATACGGGGGCGAGGCTGTAATACAGCCCGGTCCACGCCGCCGCCAATACCAGGCCCAAGAGCAGATAGCGCCATGCCGAAGGCTTGGCCGGGCGCGGGGTCGGTGCTTCTGGCATCGCTTGGGGCCCAAGGCCGCGGGTAGCGCTGGTTTCAGGCGCGGAGGTCGTGGTCATGATTCATCTCCTTAGGGGGCGGCAAAGATCAGGTAAACACCGCCAGCCAGCACCAACACGCCGCACACGCCCCGCAGGATCGCGCCGGCCCGCGAACGCTCGTTCCAGTTGAGATAGCGCTGCACGACCTCGGTAAAGGTTCCGGCCGCCACGATCACGGCGCAGTGGCCCACGCCATAGAGCGCCAGAAGCAGGACGCTGAACACCGGACGGCTGGCAAGCCCTTCCGCTGCGCCTTGGCGACGATCACCGCAGCGACCACCACCAACAGAGCGACCACGACACCGATCTTCAGATAAGTTGTCACGTCGGCTCCTTACTTGAGCATGGCCTTGATGGTTTCCACGTCCGGCACCTTGCCCGACACCTTCACCACGCCGTCCACGGCCAGCGCCGGCGTGAACATCACGCCGAAGGCCATGATCTGCTGAAGGTCCGTTACCTTCTCCATCTGGTACTCGATGCCCAGAGCGTCGGCGGCGGCTTTGGCGTGCTCGGCCAACTTCTGGCACTTGGCACAGCCGGTGCCCAATATCTGCAACTTCTTCATGGGAGACTCCTCTTTCATAGGGCGCAACAAATCAGGCGGCCGCCAGGGCTTGCTTGGCCAGCGCCACGATCTTTTGCACTTGTTCGTCGGTGATCTTCACACCCTTGGCTTTCTCGATGCCGTGGTCGGTCACACGGATGATCTTGACGTTGGTCAGCCCCGCCTTCTGGGAGATCAGCTTGGCGCAGTCCTGCGGGCACCCGTCGATGACCAGATTCAGGTCCGCGTCCTTGGCTGTCTGGATCATGTTGGGGGTGCCAGCGCCCAGGCCGGCCAGGCAGAACATCGAGCCTGCGCCTTGGGCGGTAAGCTGCCGCGCGACGTGGTCGGCGATCTCGGCGACGTTGGCCGCGCCGGAACAGGCGTAGACCAGAACCTTCTTCTTCGCCGCCGCCGTGCTGCAACCACAGGAAGTCTGTTGCGTCATGTCCATGCTCCTTTCAAGAGTGTATTGGCCCACGCGGGCCCTTGTTTGCTTGCGTGATGTTTTACTCACGCAGCGAATTCTAAAAAAGCCCGCCAATTAGGGGGGCCAGCTCATGCCAGTTTCGTTATGCGTGCGCCATGACCTTCACGTCCTCGTTGACGTTGTGCTTGAGCGCCTGCGTGGCGCAGTGCAAGAAGTTCAAGATGCACGGCGTCCGCAGCTCGTAAAAGACCATCAAGCCGTCCTTGCGGCACCGCAGCACGCCGGCCTTGAGCATCACCGCCAGGTGTCGGGACACGTTGGACCGCTCCGAGCCGATGTGTTCCGCGATCTCGCAGACGCACTTCTCGCCGTCCTTGAGGAAGTCAACCACGGCCACGCGCAGCGGATGAGCCACGGCCTTGATGATCTCGGCCTTGCGTTCGTAGACGGCTTTGGTTTCTCGGTCGATCATGGCACGGTTTCCAGTTGGGCTATCAGCCGAACGTGAGTATTTCATCACATACTCCCGCCGGTGTCAATTCCTCGCCCGTAATTTCGATGTCGAGGCGTGCGGAGCCGGACCGGATGCGATGGCATTGCTTCACCCGCTTCTTGGTATTATTCTTATCCCATGGGGAAAAAAGCCCGGGTCTGTGCTCCCGTTGCAAAACCAGCGATTCCCTCTCTTGGCCCGTCGTCCCTGCTCGACACCCGTGTCGTCTATTGCGGCGACAACCTCGAACAACTCGCCAAACTCCCCGATGCCTGCGTCGATCTGATCTACATTGATCCGCCGTTCAACTCCAACCGCAATTACGAAGTCTTCTGGGGCGAGACGAAGGAGAAACGATCCTTCGAAGACCGCCACGCCTCTACGGCGGCCTACATCGAATACATGCGCCCCCGCTGTGTGCAACTCGCCCGCGTCCTCAAGAAAACCGGCAGCTTCTACTACCACTGCGACGATCACGCGTCGCACTGCGTTAAGGATCTAAGGTCGGAACTGACATTCAGTTGAAGATTTCTGTCGCGGAGTTCTTCGAGTACGATGTCGGTCATGGACCAATCGGACGAAAAATACCTGAACGTGATCAGGAGCGCCCTGCGCGTTTGCCTCGATTACAAGCCCAAGTTTGGCAAGGGACGTGCCGGTGGGTTTACGCTAGAGACGTTCCAAAAGATGTACCGGGAAGATGAGTTTTACGAGTGGTTCGGACTTGATTCACCGCTTGTCTACGCCGCTCACAAAGCCGCTGGTGGGATGACCTCTGTCTATCGCCAGATTGGAATTGGATGTCAAACAGTCTTTCAGATGGTGCTTTGCGACCAACTCGGTCTCTCAAAATTGGATTGCGTTTGGTCGTATCAGGTTCCCAGCACCCGGGGGAAGATGCGCAAGCTCTCTTTGGACGGATGGATTCCACTCGACAAAGTAATGATAGAGCAGCGCAAAAAGCCGGTGACCGACTGGCTTACGAACGCCGCCCAAGCGGTCGGACTCAAGAAGTCCGACGCCAAGGATCTTCGAGGCGCGGTTTTTGAAGTCAGACAGGGATACAAGAGTAAGGATTCCAAGCGTCAAAACGCCGACGTTTCAAATGCTGCAAACGCTTATGCGTCAAAGCATTTGCCCATTGTTCTACTCCTTTCCACACAAATCGATTCCGATGTTGCCGAACGCTACGCGCGAGCGCAATGGCTGATTCTGCGCGGCACGGTCGGCGGTACATCATTGGACTCTACGTACGTCTTTTGTCGCGACGTGCTCGGATATGACCTCGCCGGGTTCTTTCGCCGAAACTCCGCAGTGATTAAAGACGAGACACTTGCCGTCTTCGAAGGGTTACTCGGATGAACGAAGGCTTGTTTGGAAAGATTGATACCGAAAAAGCGCGATCCTCAACAATGGGGCGGCGCGACCACCTGACTTTTCGCGGAAACGTTGCCGTCGGACGGCACGGATGGCTGCGTCTCACTCCGGCCTACTCGCTCGGCCTCGTGCGCGAGCTTCTCAAAACCTCCGGTCCTGACGAATTGGTTCTCGAACCATTCTCCGGCACCGGTACAACGGCGCTCGCGTGTGCCGCGATGGGCATTCGATGTGACGCCGTGGATATCAATCCATTTCTAGTCTGGTTGGGTAATCTAAAATTGACGCCGTTTGCAGGCGGCATCAATGACGCAGTCAAAGACGCCGCCGCTGAGGTGGCTATTCTCGCAGCCGATCCTGAAACGATCGGGTGGAAGCCAGACCTTCATCAAATTGAGAAATGGTGGGACGCAGCGACTCTCCATGTACTTTCGGCACTTTTCGATGGAATCAAGCGTATCGGCGGCACAACGAAGCCGGGCGTAACCGATCTTCTAAAAGTCGCGTTCTGCCGGGTGATGATCCAATCGGCCAACGTCTCATTCGGCCACCAATCGATGTCCTTCAAGAAGAATGCCGACGTCGAGGGACTTATTGTCGAAACACCTATCCAATGCACATCGCGGTTAGTAAACTTATTCCGCTTGGCGGCGGGCGAAGTGGCTGATCATTTGGCGATCGACCCGCCGAACGCAACCGCGAAAGTTTTTCTTGGCGATTCAAGGAACCTGCCGCAAGTACTTCCATTGCGCGGGTACACTGCTGTCATCACGTCGCCGCCGTATCCGAATCGGATGAGTTATATTCGGGAACTCCGGCCGTACATGTATTGGCTCGGCTTTCTATCCGACGGCCGGGCCGCGGGCGAACTCGATTGGCAGGCGATCGGTGGAACATGGGGTTGCGCCACCAGCATGCTTAACACGTGGAAACCCAATGGCCACGGCGACATCCCATTCGCAGAGTTCAATCGCATCGTCCGTGAGATTGGTGCAGGGCATGCGCTGCTTGGACGGTATGTGCACAAATACTTTGAGGACATCAAAGGCCACATCGTTGGGCTCAGTAACGTTCTCGCCTCCGGCGCCCGGTGTCACTACATCGTCGGCAATAGCAAATTTTACGACACGATGCTTCCCGTCGAAGAGATTTACGCCGCTTTATTCAGGGACGCTGGATTTGTGGGCGTCAAAGTCGAAACGATTCGCAAGAGGACAAGCAAGAAAGAACTGTTCGAGTTCATCGTGCATGCGAATTACCCAAGCTAGACCGGCGGGATTCCGAACAAGGTGCAGGTCGGCGACATGGGCGTGGACGGGCGAATCTTCCCCGTCGGCACGAAACCCGCCGAAGGTGGCTTGTTTGGCGACGACTGGTTCCCGATCCAGGTCAAACAGACCGACAAAGTCGGCCGCCCCGACATCGACGCCTTCGAAGCCGTGATGGAACGCGAAGGCGAAGGCGGCAGACAACGCGGATTCTTCGTATCATTAGGCTACAGCAGAGACGCCCACGACGAATGCGCGGCATTCCACAGACGAACGGGCAGACTCATCAAACTCCTGACGGTTCAGGAGATTTTGGATGAGGAGCATGTGCAGAAGATGTGAGGAAGAGCCTCCCCAGGAAATATGCACAAAGTCACTGTATACACAGATGGGGCCTGCTCCCGAAATCCCGGTGGAGATGGTGCTTTCGCGGCAATTCTCATTCACGTGAATAAAGGGGACACTAGACATTATAATGTGTGGCGTCTCAAAAGCCACTCAAACAGCGTTACTCCTTTAATAACAGGTGGTTATGCGCCTTATCGTCCAACGCCGTGGCGAAGGTTTTCTGCGAAATTATCGAGGATTGCTGGGCTGTTCTCATTGCGGTTCAGTCTGGCCTGAGCCGCCCATGCGCGGGTTGCTTGCCGCGCATTGGGGGATTCCTCATGCTTTTGCGGCGTAACGTCCGATAAATTCAGCAATGGCTGGATGGATCAGCCCTACGGCGATCGGCCGCGGTTGCGGCGGATCGGTTTTTATTTATGGAGAGGTTGCGATGAAACGTTTAGTGTCCGCCGCGGCGGCTGTGTCGATGTTGTTGGTGCTCGGAACCGGTTGCGCCAATAAAAAACCCGCGGAAAATCCCGCCGCAGTCAATTCCGCACCCCTGGATGTCAGCCCGGCGGCCACCCCGGCCTACCAGCCGGCGCCGATTCCCGTGGCTCCGGCGATTAGCGAAACCCCGGCCATGGCCGCGCCTGCCGCCACTCCCGCCGCTGGATCAACTTACGTGGTCAAGAAGGGCGACACGCTCTATTCCATTGCCAAGGCCCACTACGGCGACGGCAAGCAGTGGCAAAAGATCATCTCGGCCAATCCCGGCGTTGATTCCAAACATTTGAAGGTCGGCCAGAAATTGATCATGCCGTAATTGGGCGGCCGGCATAAAAAAGATTGTGGATTGTTGATGGGTGTTGTGGCTCTCACGCGCTATGGCGCTGGACCCACAAGATTCCTTCAACAATCCACAATTTTTTTAGCGCTGTAAAATCAGTCGCTACTCATCGCTCGCTATTTATCGCGCGTATTTTACCCGCGATATTTATCACGCGCTATTCATCGCGCTACTCATCACGCGCTACTCGTCGCGCGCTACTTATCACGCGCTATTCATCACGCGCTACTTATCAGTCGCTACTCATCACGCGCTATTCATCGCGCGCTACTCATCGCGCGCTACTCATCGCGCGCTACTCATCGCGCGCTACTCATCGCGCGCTACTCATCGCGCGCTACTCATCGCGCGCTACTCATCGCGCGCTACTCATCACGCGCTATTCATCGCGTTTTTCATCGGCGTCCTCTTCCTCATCCGCGCGGGCTTTTTTGGCCGCTTTATCGGCGGCGCGCGATTGCACTTCGGCCTCGGCCTCAGCTTCGGCTTCGGCCAAGGCCGCCTGCTCGCTGATAACCTGCACGGGGATTTCCGGCGGTAATAAGCTTTCCAATTTCCGCTGGAAATGCCCTTTAATCAGGTGATAAATCGCCCCGCGGCGGCTGGTGCCGATCAGCACTTTTTCGCAGCCATAAATCGCGGCGGTTTCCGCCATGAGCGTGGCGGCGTCCGGGCCACTGTCGTACACCGGCAGGATCGCCACCTTGCTTTCATGTCCCATGTCCAGAAAGCGCGCAAACGCCTTTTGCGCCACCGGATCGGTGTCCAGCGACAAGGTGCGCTCGTCGTATTTGTAGGACAATTTCACTTCGCGGATAAAGCAGACCACCAACGTGGCGTTGCTCTGGCGGGCTTCGCGCATGGCCACCGGCGCCAGCGTTTCCGAGCCGTAGGTGCCGATCAGCAACTTGGGCTTGGCCAAGGCGTCGGCGGTCAACTGTTCGGCAATGGCCTGACGCAGCAGACTGGGCCGCGGACCTTTGCGGGCCGACCACCACTTGGTGGCGGCCCGGGCCGATAGACCCACGACCATCACGATAACCACGAAAACCAGCGCGTGCACCTTGGTGAAAGCCAGTGTAACCCACATCGCCAGCAGCAGCATCCCCAGTAGCATCATCGGGGCCTTGCGCCGCATCCGCCGCAAACGCGGGTGCATGGCGCACAAGGTTACGTTGATGGCCACCGCGCCGATAACGCCGATGGCGTACAACGCCGCCAGGCTTTCCAAATCATGGCTCAGCAGCAGCACCATAATCGGCACGCTGGCGGCCACCACCGCCGGTATCCACGGCACGCCGAAGCGGTTGAGCTGCACCATGAAAAAGGGCAACTCCTCATCGCGGGCCATGAGATATTGCACGCTGATCATGTCGGTAATGGCGGTGTTGCCGGCACTAAGCAGCAGCAGCCCGCCGACGATACGCACCATCCATTCACCCCATGGCCCCACAAAATGGCTGGTCAAAAAGGCCAGCATATCGTTGACATGCGTTTCCCGATCCAGCGGGAAGATCGAGATCATGAATAGGGCCAGCACGATATTGAATACCGCCACCTCAATTGCCACCACCCAGATCGCCTTGCGAGCCGTGTGGGCCACCGGCTTTTTCATCACGCCGGTTAAATTGGCGATCGCCTCCACGCCGGACAAGGCCAGTAAAATCGACACGAACGCCACCCACATGTGCCCGGGACTGTGATTCAGCGAACCGATACGGTGGGGAATTTCGGCCCATTCCACTTTGCCGGAAAAGATCGCGCTGATGGTGATCAGCACGGTGATAAAGATCATTCCGCCGGCGGCGAAGATGGCAAATCCCCCGGTGTGCTTCGGCCCCATCATGTTAAACAGGCCGATAACCGCGATAGCGATCATGGCCCAGAAGCCCGGCGAATCCCAGGCAAACAAAGACTCGGCTTTCTGTTGCTGATCCTGCTGGTACAGATATTCCATCGCCGCGCGATATCCGGAGTTGTCGCTCAGGGCCAGCAACTGCTCTTTTTCCGGCGCGGTCATGGGACGTTCCAGCACCAGCCATTTCTTGCCGGTAAAGCTCAGCCGATGGGCCGCGACGTCATAATGCAGGAATTTGCGAAATAGCGGATTGTCGGTCAACTCCGCCGGCAATTGCGCCAGACTGGTATCGGCGACGCCGGTGCGCACCATAATAGCCGTGCCGGCATCTTTGACTTTTACCGTGTCTTTTACTTGCGCGGCCTGCTTGGCTTCATCGACTTTCTGATGGGTTTGCAGCGGCAGGCCGAAGTAGTGGAATGCTTCTAAAACGCTCAAGGAGGCGGTAACGGTGTAATCGGCAAATAGCAGCAACGCGCCGATCACCGCCAAGGTGCGGCTGCGGCTTTTGGCCGCGGTGTAGACTCCGCCGCCATCGGGGTAAATTCGGCAAATTTGAGTGTAGGCCCAGCCCACCGCCAGGATCAGCAGGCTCATCATTAAGATGAGGTAGAAACTGGTTCTGCCGGCGAAAAGAAAAGCCAGGCCCAGCACATAAAGCCGGCTGGTTCCCCAATCGCCAAAGAGCAGTCCGGCAGCTTGGGCCCAACTGACATTACGAGGTCGCTCACTGGCCAATAGCGCCAGCGCCGTGGGCTTGCGCCCATTGAATTGCACTTTCATATCAACGTCGCGTACCCTTTCACAAGCCTGCGGGGTTAGCTGACGGGCTAGGGGGTAAAAGGCCCCTGGGCATCACGAGCCCACAAAACGCGGGCCGCCATGCTCTTCGCCCCGGACCAGCCGCGCCTGACGCTGCTGGTCTTTGGTTCCCCCGCACCGCTGACGGCAAGTTGTCGGGCATCCTTCGATGCTCTAAACCTGACGACGGCGCGGTTTCGGCGGTTGCTTCCGGGTGCAGACTATCCATTTGCCAGTGAGTTTGTCAATTCACCAAGGACTTAACATCCGCCGGCGCATGAGTAGTGTTGGGCGCTATGTTCTGATAGCCGGCCCGCGGCGATCAATCGGCAAAGCTGCATTTGAACTTCAAAGCTCTTTCCAACCGCTGCAAATACTCCGCGGCGGGAACGCAAATAGCTCCCAGCCTTGAAAGATGTTGGGTAACCGCTTGTGTATCCAGCAGTTGATAGCCACGCGCTTGCAGCCGTCGCACCAGGTAAACCAGTGCCACTTTGCTGGCGTCGGGCGCCACGTGAAACATGCTTTCGCCGAAAAAGGCCCCGCCCAGGCAGACGCCGTATAAGCCTCCCACCAGCACACCATTTTGGCGGCATTCCACGCTGTGGGCCAGGCCCATGTGATGCAAAAGCTGGTAGGCCTCGATCAATGGGTCGGTGATCCACTGGCCTTCGTTGTGGGCATCGCGGCAGGCGTGCATGGTGGCGGCGAAATCCACATTGATCCCCACCGCAAATTTCCCCTGGCGGATGGCGGCAGCCAGAGTCTTGGAGACATGCAAATTTTCCAATGGCAGGATGCCGCGCGGGTCAGCGCTATACCAACCGATAGCGCCGTTCGGCCCGCCCATGGGAAAGATGCCGTGGGCGTAGCCCCACAAAAGCGAGGAGGGGGTCAGTATAGCTTGTTTCCGGGGAGCGCCGGCCATGGTATTTCCGCCCGCCTCGCATCATCACGCTTCGGCAGCTTTACAAGGAAAATTCCGCGCACGCCTCTTTCATGGCAACCAGGTTTTCCCACGGCACTTCCGGCTCCACCATATGGGTGGGGCCGATGACGATGCCGCCTTTTTCCCCGCAAATCCGCAGGTTCGTCAATACGTTCTCTTTCACTTGCGCCGGGGTGCCAAAGGGCAGCACTTTTTGCGTGCCGATGGTGCTCCAAAAGGACAGCTTTTGCCCGAATTTTTCATGCACTTCGGCAAATTCCATGCATTCCGGCTGCACCGGGTTCAAGATGTCCACGCCAATTTCGATCAGATCCCCGATAAAGGGCAGCACATAGCCGCAGCTATGGTAGAAAATCAACATGTCCGGCTTGACGGCCCGGCCGGCGGCGATGACTTTGGCCAGGCGAACCTTGAGCCACTTGCGCCACAAATCAGGGTTCATCATGGGCCGCGATTGCATGCCGATATCATCGCCCAGACTCGCTATGTCCACTCCGGCCTGTGCGTACAACTCGATGCGGCGGCAGGCATATTGGGTTACCCGGTCCAGCAGCACCGTTGCCCGCTCATCGTCCATCATCATGTCTTCCATCAGGTCTTCCATGGAGCGCAAATACCAGGCGGTTTCCCACACCGTGCAGGCCATTTGCCCTATGACCGCCAGGTTTTGTTTGTGAATACTTTGGGTCTGGCGGCGCGTTTCCTCCAGGGCATGGTCGGGAAAGACCGGCGCCGGATGGTTCTGCACCTGCTCCAGCGTGGCCGGCCCGGCCAGGGGATGGTGCATATGGGTCATGTGGAAACAATTGGCCTGGCGGGAATGGCCGATGCCCCAGTCGTCAAAGCCGATATCGGCGGGCAATTTCTCATGTAAATATAAAGCGCGCGAGTCATCATGGGTGCGGCACTGCGGCAGACCCACACTACGCACCGGGCTGTTAAACCAAGCCTCATAATCGCCGTGGCCGAAGCGCTGCTTGAACGCCTCCTGCTGGCTGGGACAAAAACTATTGGGATCCAAGGGCACCGACTCAAACCCCTGGCGACGCATGGACCGAAGCAGATTTTCGCGCGGACTGAACATTGATCTCTCCAAATAAGAGTTAGGATATCTGTGAGGTCAGTATACTCGGCGGAGAAAAAAGAAAAACCGTCGGGGCGGAAGGTTCGCCGTCGCAGCGGCATTGATCCGCCTGGTCGAGGCGATGTTGTTTTTCGCCGTGGATTTGTATGATTCGCCAAACGTCTTTCGGGAGCAATGTTTATGGCCTCGGATATTAGTATTACCGTTACCCAGCGCCTCGGCCGCTCGTGCGCGTCTTCGGGCAGCAAATGGGAGCCG
Source organism: Tepidisphaerales bacterium (assembly GCA_038317225.1). Lineage (GTDB taxonomy): Bacteria > Planctomycetota > Phycisphaerae > Tepidisphaerales > Tepidisphaeraceae > JBBQBE01. The sequence continues at coordinate 12,658 of JBBQBE010000066.1, forward strand.
ATTCTGGGTTACAGCCGCGCGGTGCGGTCGGGGAACCAGATCGCCGTAACCGGCTGCGTGGGAGTCAATGCCGACGGCGGCTATCCGCCGGGCGTGCAGGCCCAGGCACGGCGGGCGCTGGCGATTATCGCCGCCGCCATCGAGTCGCTGGGCGGCAAACTGGATCATGTGATCCGCACGCGCTTATATGTAACAGATATCACCCAGTGGCAGGAGGTGGCCAAAGCGCATGGCGCGGTTTTTGGCGAAATTCGCCCGGCCACCACCATTGTGCAGGTGGCTCGGCTGATTGATGAGCAAGCGCTCATTGAGATCGAGGCCGACGCGGTGGTCATCTGATGCGCGACCTTTGGCGACAACGCCGGCTGATCTGGCAATTTACCCTGCGCGACTTGCAGGGCCGCTATCGCGGTTCGTATCTGGGTCTGCTGTGGGCCTTGATCACGCCGCTGCTGATGCTGGCCGTGTACAGTGTGGTTTTTAATAAAATATTTCACGCCCGCTGGTCGGATCAGCCGCAGCAGCTTGGCGATTTCGCCTTGACGCTATTCAGCGGTTTGATCGCCTATAACGTCTTTGGCGAAACGGCCACGATGGCGCCGCGGGTAATTCTGGCCAATCCCAATTTTGTCAAAAAGGTAGTCTTTCCGCTGGAAGTATTGCCGGCGGCGCTGGTCGGTTCGGCACTGTTGCACTCGTTTTTAAGCCTCATCATCGCGGCGGCGGGATTGCTGCTGGCCGGACATGGTTTGCACGCCAGTTTGCTGCTCCTGCCGCTGGCGTATCTGCCGCTGGTGGCGCTTTCCTTGGGCGTTGGGTGGGTACTGGCGTCGCTGGGGGTATTCATCCGCGACATCGGCAACCTCGCGGGAATCGTCGTTCAACTGCTCTTTTTTTTGACTCCCATTACCTACCCGCTCAGCGCGCTATCCCAGATGCCCGCCTGGGCCAAATGGCTGATGGCGCTCAATCCGCTGGCGGTGATCGTTGAGAGTTTCCGCCGCACGATCAATTGGGGCCAGGGTCCGCCGTGGACGGCCTGGGGCCTCTGCACGGCCGGGTGCGTGCTGTTTATGCTGGGCGGCTACTGGTGGTTTAACAAGATCAAGCCGGCGTTTGCCGACGTGGTGTAAAGGCGGCGGGGGGGTGTCAATAGGGCGCGGAACCTATTTCAGGCATTTTATCCCTTCGCGCCAGCCAACCGCGTGATATCGTATATTTGTCCGGCGGAGTTAGCCGTCGCCCGTCTTCCAGCCAAGGAGTTGTCATGAACGATTCTCAGCAAATCAGCGCCCGCGAATGGGAATTGATCGTCCAGTTGCTCAACGAGGAGAAGGACCAGTTGCCAAGCGAAATCCACCATACCGACAATGCGCAAACCAAGAAGGACTTGGAGGAGCGCAAGCAGATGGTGGAAGACCTTCTGGCCCGCGTAAATAGCGCGGCGCAGGTATAACAAGGCCGCCTTGGTCCCGCGCCCCACGCCGCACCCATGGCAGGCGATGCGGTCGGCGGTAGCGCCGCCGGCTTGTGCCGCATGCCGCACCCATGGCAGGCGATGCGGTCGGCGGTTGCGGTGCTGGCTTGTGCCCCATGCCGCACCCATGCCAGGCGATGCGGTCGGCGGTTGCGGTGCTGGCTTGTGCACGTTGCCGCAGGCGCACCGCGACGCGGGGAATGAAAGGCCCAGCGCGCCGGCTGGCTCGTCGCGTCGGCTGGCGAGGTCCAGGCTGTTGCTTGAGGCCGAGGCGTTCCTGGCGGCTACTGACCGATGATCTTGATCAGCACTTTTTTGCGACGATTGCCGTCAAACTCGCCATAGAAAATCTGCTCCCAGGGTCCGAAATCCAACTGCCCCTCGGTGATGGCCACCACCACCTCGCGTCCCATGATCTGGCGCTTCATGTGGGCGTCGGCATTGTCTTCACCGCTGTCGTTGTGGCGGTATTGGTTGATCGGCGCGTGGGGTGCCAGTTGCTCCAGCCAGCGCTGGTAATCCTGATGCAGCCCGCGCTCGTCGTCATTGATAAAAACCGAAGCGGTGATGTGGCAGGCGTTGCACAACAGCAACCCTTCGCGCACGCCGCTTTTGGCCAGTGCGGCCTGGCATTGGGCGGTGATATTCACAAAACCCACGCGGCCGGGCACGGTGAAGTAGAGATATTCGGTATGGGATTTCATCGGCATCCTTGAGTAGAAACCCCGCCCTTTAGGGCGGCTTGGACTTGCTGGTCTTAAACGAAATTCTTTAACACTTCCACCGGAGCACCACCGCATTTACAAACGCTATGTTTCTCCAGCCGCAATGGCATTGACTCCTCATATATTCGAGCTAATATATCTCCGTGAAGTTGATTGTCCAGACAAAACCTCGGCCGACGCCGGAACAATCCACGGCGTTGCGAGACACAATGCGGACAAGCAACGCGGCGTGCAACTGTCAATACTGGTTTTCCCCCAAGCGTCGCGGCTGGGGGTGGGGCGGGCCGTGCAACTGGCGGGGTTGGGTGGTCATGGTGGCGTGGGTGGCGCTGCTGGCCGGCGGCATGGCGTGGCTGATTGCCCAAAAACGCGGGCCGGCGGCGCTGGTGTTTGCGCTGGTCATGTGCGTGGTTCTTATCGCCATCGCCTGGTGCAAGGGCGATCCGGCTGGCCGGCGTTGGCGCTGGTAAGCGGGTAAGCTCAACAGGCGATTAATCTGAATGCATATTCAACAATCCACAATCAACATTCAAGCAGGGCGACTATGTGCCGGCCTTGGGCAGCCTCACCGCCAACCAAGGCGGTGCAGCAAGTGCAGGCTGGGCTGGAGGCCATTTATGTCAGCGGTTGGCAGGTGACCACCGACGGCAATACCCCGGGGCCAATGTACCCGGATCAAAGTCTTTAGCCTTGGTTCGCGCACGATCGAGGGAATTTACCAAATGCGCGGCGGCGTGGAGGCGGCCATCGTCGATCAGCGTTTCGTGGGCACCGGTTATTTTGATGAGGTTGCCAAACCCATCGCCTCAGGCAAACTGTCCACCCAATCACTTAAATGTTCCACGGAGCAGGTGCAATTTCATGCAAGGTGAAAAGAGGGGCGGTGAGCTAATCAGGTGATGGCGCGACGAATCAAAGGTCGCTGAGTTGATGGGATGATGCAACGACAGGCGCCGCCGGCTAATCGCTGGCGGCGCTTTGTTCAGCGCACGTTTCCAAGGCCGCCACGGCGCGGCGCACCGCGTCCAGGTGCGGGTGGATGGCCAAGGCGCGCCGGTAGCTGGACAAAGCCAGGGGTAATTGATCCAGTTGCACCTGGGCGTGGCCAAGCTGTTGCCAGGCGCCAAAATGGTTCTCCATCAGCGCAATCGCCTTGCGACAATCTTGGGCGCAACGCGCAAAATCCTCGGTCAGATAATGCAAAATGCCGCGCTGATGCCAGGCCTCGGCGAAAGTTTCGTCCAATTGTAGGGCATCATCCAGATGGGCCAGGGCGTGATCATATTGCCCGCGGTTCATCGCCTCGGTGCCGCGGGCCAATTCCTGGTTGGCCAAGGAGGTGGAAGCGCGAAACCAGATGCACCATAGGGCATGTTCGGCGATTTCCGCCGCCATCGCATCTTCCTGCCGCAAAAGCCGTGTTAAAGGTCGCACGCACTGACTACCGCCCACCAGGGATAAGGACAAGGCCGCCACTTTGCGGGCGTCGTCATCCTCGCCGCTAAGCAGTTCCAGCAATTGATCGATGCGCCAGTTGTGCCGCACCAAACTGCTAAGCCCTTGCAAATCGCGGGCGCACAAGGGCGGTCGCGTCAGCTCTAGAAACAGCAAAGGATTTACATGGCCCGTGGCAATCACGTGTAACTGTAGGAGAGCACTGTGGCGACAGTCCAGCACGATCTTTCGGCAACGATCTTTCCGCGCCGTCGCAAATGAGTGCGCGTACTGGCATCGCGCGCATTAGACCGCAACCGCCGTCGTGGCGTAAGCGGGCGCGAACATATAAAATGCCCGCATGGCACTGGAAATTCGCAACTGCGCCGCCGGCCGCGGCGTCTTTACCACTGCGACCATCGGCAAAGGGAGCCTGATTCTGCCATTTACCGGCCCGCTGTTGCGGCGCGATCAAACCACCGATGAGACTTATGCCGTGCAGATCGGCCCGGACACCTATATCGGCCCCAGCGGCGGGATGGATGACCTGGTGAATCACAGTTGCAGCCCCAATGCGGCCTTGCTCATCGAAGCCGACACCGCCTGCCTGGTGGCGCTGGAGAATATCGAGCCGGGCAGTGAGATTCTATTTGACTATTCAACGGTGATGGAGGAGCCGCAATGGCAAATGCCCTGTTGCTGCGGCAGTCCGCAATGCCGCAAGCTGATCCGCGCCGGTGAGTTTTTGCCCCCGGCGATCAAACAGCGCTATCGCCAGGCGGGCATTTTGGCCTGGTATATCCCATAATCCGGTCGTAAACCCCCGGCTGTGCCGCGGCAACGGCCGTCAGCGCATATTCAAAGCCGGCCGGTCTTATTACACTCAAGTGGCCGATAGTGTAATAAGAAAAACGGTATGAACGTTAAGTTGAATAAGAGAAGGGTTGCGCGTGCAAGTATCGGACTTTACAGCCAATGCCCCCGGCGAATTGATTCGTAACTTTAACGGGGACTGGTGTTTTGCCCCCGCTCCCTTGCCGGGCAAGTTGCTTTGGACCGATGATCTGGTCCATATTTTGTCTAAGGCGGATCGCGCGATAGGGCAGTTGGCTGGGGTTGGCCGGCGATTGGCCAATCCGGCAATGTTAGTGAGTTCCTTTCTGCGCCGAGAAGCGGAGTTATCCAGCCGTATTGAAGGAACGCACGCCGATTTGACCGATCTGGCACTGTTTGACCAGACGCAAACAGCGGAGCAACGCGCTCCTGATGTGCGCGAAGTGGACAATAACTTTCGTGCCCTCGCCTGGGGCTTGGAACAAGTGCGGCATCGTCCTATCAGCCTTGGTTTGATTCGCCACATGCATCAAATTTTAATGCGGGATGTGCGCGGAGCGGATAAAAATCCCGGACAATTTCGCTCCGTTCAGGCTCACATCGGCCGCACAGATCAAATATCCCAAGCAACTTTTGTGCCCGCGCCGCCGCAAGCGATTGGCCCGGCGATGGAGCAATTGGAGAAGTTTATCCAGAGGAGTTGTCCGCTGCCGCCACTGACGCGGGTGGCTATGATTCACTACCAGTTTGAAGCCATCCATCCATTTGCCGATGGCAATGGACGCATCGGGCGCGTTCTGATTCTTCTGCTGCTGTGCGCCGAAAAGGTTTTACCCGTTGCTTTGCTGAATCCCAGCGCGTTTCTAGAGCGTGAGCGCGAGGAATACTACCGGCAATTGCTTGGCGTCAGCCAGCGCGGCACGTGGAACCAATGGGTTACATTCTTCGCCGAGGGGGTTACCCACGAGGCATTGGATGCGGTAAAGCGTATTGAGACGCTGGACGGTCTGCGGGACCAATATCAGCGGCGCGTCCAGACCGCCCGTGCTTCGGCGCTGCTTCCCAAATTAGTTGATCAACTTTTTAGCAATCCAGCTATCACCTCCCGCCGGGCCGCCGCCATTTTGGGCGTGAAGTTTCCATCGGCGCAAAAAACCATTGATAAACTGGTCAGTGCCGGCATCCTCACGGAATTGACCGGTCAGAAACGCAACCGTTTATACCTGGCCGCCGAAATACGTGATGCCATTCAAGGTAAAGCCAGCGCCGAGACTTAGCGACCGGGCGACCAAGTTTTAGCCGACTGCGGCAGGGATCAGGCTTTGCCGCCTTGCTAAAGCTCGTCTAAAGGCGCGTTGATATGAAATAAGTCTAATCATCTCCAAAGGTAATGAACCTTGCGCGGTTCGACATGCCTGCTCGGCAATAATCATGGTTTTGGTCCGTAGTCCGTAGTCCGTTGTCCGTTGTCGTAATTTACCTCCCCCTGAATGCGCTTTCGCCCTGCAACCACCGTATTGAAAAGCGTTTTTCGCGTTTCATATGTCAGGCTACAACTTCACTTGCAGCAGTTCCAGTATCCGGCGCTGATCCTCATCCGGCGAACTGATG
>JBBQBE010000067.1:0-18397 GCA_038317225.1 Tepidisphaerales bacterium
ATGGCGAAACTGCTGATGTCGGGCGGCCAGATGGTTGCCCCGGCGGCGGCGGGCAAATACTGGGCCTCTGAATTTGGTGGACGCGCCGGTGGATTGATGGGCCTGCAATCCCGCAACTGGATTCCCACGTCAACCAAGGACGTGGTATTCATGGCGTCGGCTGACCCCAGGCGGTGGGATCACGCCAAGGATACCCAGTTCCACAAGCTGATTAAGAGCAAAGGACGTATATTTGTCGTGGGGCGTCCGGAGGATATCGAGCATGCCGCGCCGCTCAAGCGGTTTGAGGACTTTACCGGCGGGGTCGATCCGTCGGTTGGCACCTACCAATGGGGAACGATCAAGCCACTGGTGGGATTCCGCGAACTGGAGCAATTTGTGCGCGGCTGGGTGACGGCCGGTGAGATGATCGCGGCCTGCACCCGCGCCGGCAAAATGCCTATCTTATGGATGAGTGTGTGGTTGGAAGGGGCGATGGTGCGCAATCAGCAGTTTATCGATCACGACAATCTGGTGGAGCCGTGGAGCACGCCGTTTTTTCATCAGCGCTATTACACTCCGCCGCTTGATGCCGGATATGCAACGTCGGCCTTTCTGGAGGTCGCCCTGGCAACGCTCGATCGCTTGATGGCCCAGGAAGTGGTTGTGCAAAAGGCGGGAGGGTGGATGGCCGACGCGGCCCGTCACAAGCATGAGGTGTTTACCATTCTGGTAGGTCACAGCTATCCGCATAATCTGCAACTGCCGATTAAGAATGATTGGTGGGGCAGCCGACGGATGAACGTGGAACATCCTTTGCAGTGGGGTTCTAGCGACAGCAACCTTGATACGGCCTTGCCCAGGGATGCCAAGAAGGGCAGCGTGGCCGTGCATCTGGGATATGCTCCGGTGCGGATGAAACCGCTGCTGCGCTGGGCCAAACGGGGCATCAAGATCATTCACAGTTCGCCGTATGGCAAGCCGCTGGATTGGCAGGAGCATCCGAACCTGCTCTGGTTGGATCTTCCCTGGCGTCCGGCGGATGCGACGGTGGATATTCCGGGATACAGCGTGCGGATGCTCCCTATGAGCAGCACGGTCATGACCCTGGCCCTCAACGCCCTGCAGTCGGAAATGGCCGAACAAATGGGTTGGGTCTGACCCGTATGATACTTTCAATCCGGTGTGCCCTGCCTTGGCCCGCAGGACTATGATGCAGGGCATTAAAAAGGCCTTAAAAATGAGTTTGGCCTCGTCGGGTGAGCGCGCCCGAAATAGCTGGCCAAGCCCCATTTGCCCGTCGGCGGATTTGCATGGTTTTCCGCTGGATTGCCGAATATCGGCAAAATGTAATCGTCAAAATCACCCCGGGTTAACGGGTGCTATGAAATGTGCCGATAAATGATGGATGAGGCGATGGACGCGAATTTGCGCCAAACCGCCGGGCCTTTTTTTTCGTAGAATAGAATAATATGGACCTGCAATACACCATTAACCCTTATATCGAATTTCACGAAGTGCGCGATTTGCTTTTCCGCTCGATCGGCAACCGCCACGATGAAGAGGTCAAACGGTTGATCCGCATTGTGCCGGATGCCAATGTGGTGGTGGCGGTGCGCGACGGCAAAAAGCTGGTCGGCCTGGCCCGCGGCCTCAAGGAATTGAGCGGCTGCTGCTATTTGTCCGACCTGATCGTCGATCACGACTACCAGGACCAGGGCATCGGCGAAAAAATGATCCGCCAGGTGCGCAAAATTGTTGGGGATAAGGCGCTGATTCTACTCGTGCCCGCGCCCGATGCAGGGGTGCACGAACTGCAAATGAGCTGAGAGCCTGTGAACAATTTGGTTTTGACCCTCGATATTTGCGTAAAAACGCCATTATTGGGTCGAAAATCGAGATACTTTCACAAACTCTGAGCCTACTTGGCCGCCGGTTGGGTGGTTTGCTGTGAAAGCGGGTCTTCGGGATAGCGCTCTTTGAGCCGCTGTCGCAGTTGCGCCGATTTTTTCGGATCGCTCTTTTCCAGCAGCCGGACCGCCTCATCCAGGAGCCTTGGACTGTAGGAGCTTTCCGGCAGGGCCGACGCAAATGCTTCGGCCACCTGTGCCGCCCCCGCCGCCGCGCCTTTCTTTTCCATCAAGCGCACTTTGAGTAGCGCGCTGTAGCCATCGAGAAAATCCGTGGGGTATTGCGTCTGCCAGCGGTCCCAGACCTCATCGCCGCTCTGGTAGTCCCCTTCGGTCAAATAATATTCCACACTGCGGGCCATCGCGCCGCTGAAGACCGCCTGCCGCTCCACTTGGCCTTTTACCGGCAAATTGTCCAGGAGTTTTTTTGACTCTTTGACTTGCTGATCCAGCAGCAACGCCTGGGCATACAAGCGTCGAATGTTTTCATCACCGGCCGCCAGCGGTTGCAGTTGCCGCACCGCTTCATGTGCATCGCCCTGATACCACAGCAATAGCGAACCCAAATCATAGGCCGCCGCCGGGTTCAGATCGGATTTTTGCGGCGTCTTTTGCAATACCTGGATGATCCGGTCAACACGCTTATCTTTCACGGCCGCCTCTTGCATTTCGCGCAGCAAGCGCACGGCGGCCCCAACCTCGCCGCGGCGCGGGGCCGCGGCCATTTTTTCCGCCGCCGCGTAGGCGGAATTGGTTTGCCCGGCGCGAAACAAAAGCCACGTCGCCCAGGTCAACTGCTCGGTGGGCAGAGCCGCCAGGTCATAGCCAGCCACCAGTTTGGCCTGCACCGGCGGCTCATCAGTCTGCGGCTTGTCCAAATGAGGAAAATCCCGGTTCACCGGCACCTTCACGCTTTGCACATTCTCGTTGCCCCCCACCCGCACGGTGATGCGCAGCGGGTACACTCCTCGGGTCAGATAGACATGCTCGACCGGGTTGCCCTGGGCGGATTGTCCATCGCCAAAATCCCAGTGGGTGCGCGGCAGATCCGCACGGGGGGAAATGGCCGTGAATTTCAAGCGGTGGGAATAATTGTTGGCCACGAAACATTCGCCCAGGTATTCAATCCGGGCATCGGCGGTGAGCGATTTGCCTCGTTCCTCCAGCGGCCCGGCGGTGCCGTGGCGGGCCACGCCGAACGCTTCGCGCCCGATCACATCCAGTTTGGCCATGTCCGGGCGTTTCCAGACGATGCTGAAGCGTCCCTCCCCGCCGGTGTTCACGTGATACAGTTCAAAAGCATGGGGGCCGCGCGTCAGACGCAGCTTGGTATTAAATCGTGCATCGCCCGAACCCCACGGGGCAAAGACGCGCCCTTTGCCGTCCAGATAAAACGCCGCGCGGTCGTCCCCGCTGGCGGCGAAAAAATACTCCCCGTCCAGTGGGGCGTAAAGCGACCCCACCACGTGGCTGATGGTCTGCTCCTGCTCGCCAAAGGGATTGACGCCTAAAAAAGGCCGATCCAGAAGCGTGCGCCCTAAAACAGGCTTAGCGCGCTGCCATGCCTCCTCAATTTGACGAAAGTTATCCGTGGCCCCGCCGGTGAACTGCCTCATCTCCAGCATCAAGCCGCATTGCCAGGGAGGCTCGGCCAGCGGCTTGGAAGGCTCGGGGTTGCCAAAATAGACGTAGTAGCTTTTGACCCCTTTTTGCAGCGCAAAAGCCAAGCGCCGCCGGTCGCCGGGACCGTTTTCCAAGACCGCGCTGGCAACCAGCCGGCCCTCGGCGGTGGCCACGCGCACGTCCGCGGCGTCGGGGCGCTGCTGGCCGGCGGTGTAAATTTCCACTTCCGCCAGTTCATTGCCCGATGCCGCGCCCGTGTCCCAGTTGACCTCCACAGCGCGGCGAAAATTCCATGCCGCATCCCACCACGCGCCCCGCGCCGACGCCGCCGACAGGCACAGCGTCAGCGCCATGATCCAGACAACCGCGCCGACGCCAGGGACATGATGCCGCTTCATGCGTTGCGATTGTGCTTTAATCGCAACGAATTTTCCACCGCCGGGCGCCCGATGGGGTAATACTGGAATCCCGCTTCGCGCATCACATCGCGATGCAGACAATTGCGTCCGTCGAAAATGAGCGGCTGATTCATGGTGGCGGCGATCTTTCGGAACGGCAACGTGGTGTATTGCGGCCAGTCGGTCAGCAGGGCCACCGCGTCGGCCCCGGCGGCGGCCGAAACCGGATCGGTGAACCATTCCACCTCGCTTTTGAATACCAGCTTCATATTCTCCATCCCCTTGTAATCGGTGGCCCGCACGTGGGCCCCCATATCCAGGAGTTTGCGGATCACATCCAGCGCGGCCGATTCGCGGATGTCGTCGGTGTCGGCCTTGAACGCCAGGCCCCATACCGCAATAGTCGCTCCCTCGATGGGCCGGCCCAGTTTGGCCACCAACCGCTCGACAAAGCGGGCTTTTTGGTTCTTGTTGATGGTTTGCACCGCGTGGACAAAGAGGCTGTTATGCCCCGCCAGGAGGCTGATGTGCTCCATCGCCGCCACGTCCTTGGGGAAGCAGCTTCCGCCATAGCCGCACCCGGCGCGCAAAAAGGCCGGGCCGATGCGGTGATCCGAGCCGATGCCTTTGCGAATGTCCTCGATATCCGCGCCGTAATGCTCGCAGAGGATGGTCATTTCATTCATGAAGGAGATGCGGGCGGCCAGCATGGTGTTGGCGGCGTACTTGGTCAGTTCCGCCGACTCCCAGGCCATGGTCATGAACAATTCCTCGCTTTTGATGACCGGGTCGTACAAGCGGCGCATCATGCGAAAGGCTTCGGGATTTTCCCCGCCGATCACGATGCGATCCGGCTCCAGAAAATCCTTGACGGCCGAGCCTTCGCGCAAAAATTCGGGGTTGCTGACCACCGCCACTTCCGCACTGCTCTGGGTTTTGAGGAAATTGAACAAGCTGCGGTTGGTTCCCGCCGGAACAGTGCTTTTGACCACCAGCGTTACCAGGTAATCATTTTGCTGGGCTGCCAAGGCATCGCACACTTCCTTGCCGGCGCTTTCCAGATAGCTCATATCCACCGTGCCGTCGGGCTTGGGCGGGGTGCCGACGCAAAGAAAAATCACCTCCGCATCTTTCACCGCCGTTTTGGGATCCCCGGTAAACTGGAGATTACCCGCGGAAAAGTGCTCCTGCATCGTCTCCTGCAAACCCGGCTCGAAAATCGGGCAGTGGCCTTGCAGCAGCCGCTTGAGCTTGACCTGGTCCTTTTCCACGCCGCGCACCGTGTGCCCGATGCTCGCCAGACACGCCGCGGTAACCAACCCCACATAACCACATCCAATAACGGTAACATCCATATCAATAACCTTTCAAAGCAATAAAAAGCAATGGGCCATTGTCCCAGACACTCTCCGGGTCGCAAGGCAAGTGGAAGGAGAAATATTCAGCTCAGTTCCTCACTAACCGGTTCATCGGCCGACTCGTCGATGCTATCGGCATCGCGTGCCTGCAATTGTAATAGCGAGCCGGGATCGCCGCGCAGCGCGTCGGCGGGCTTGGGAGCCGCCCCTTCGGCCGGCCGTTCATGCACCATCCCCATTTTGTAGGCGGCCACGATAATACAGCCGAAGATCACCATGTAAATCGCCACGGCGATGCGCGTGCGCAGAAAGGTAATCGCCACACCCATGAGGGCAAACCCGATGGCCAATCCGTAACTGATCAATACCGTCTGCTTGACGGTAAATCCGCGGCTGCACAACTGGTGATGAAAATGGAAGCGGTCGGCGGAAAAAATGGGCCGGCGATTGACCCACCTCCGCGCAAAGGCCAGCGTGGTATCCAGCACCGGCAGAGCGAAAATGACCATCGAGGCCAAAAACCACTTGGGATGCTGCCCCTGGCCCATCAGGATCATCATCACCGCGCAGCAGTATCCCAGGAACATGCTGCCGGTGTCGCCCATGAATATGGAAGCGGGATTGAAATTATACGGCACAAAACCCAGCACGCCGCCCAAGAGCGCCAGAGCCAAAGCGATCCGCAGCCCGTCCCAGTTGGTGTTGATCGCCGCGCCGTTCATGGCCAGATTCACCGCCAGGAACAAAAACCCGCCGGCGATAATCGCGGTAACCCCGCCGCACAAGCCGTCCAGGCCGTCCATCAAATTGGTCGCGTTGCAGCAGGCCACCACCAGGAAAATCACCAGCAGGCTGCTGGAGCCGACCACCAGCCAGGGCGGGAAAAACGCCAAGCCCGGCGCCGGCCAGTTGAATAAAACCTGCAAACGCTCGCCCAGCGGCATGAGTAGCGGGGCGGTCAGATGCGTGCCGATGTTATCGGCCAGCAAAAAAATCGCCGCGGCGATCTGACCGATAATCTTCACCCGCGGGCTGACTTTGAAAATGTCGTCCCATAATCCCAGCAAGACAATCAGGCAGGCGCCGACGATAATATTAAATGGAATCAGCAGCGACGGCGGCCACCCCGGCTCCTGACGATGCAGATGCACAAACTGGCTGATGGCCAAACCCGCGATCCAACCTAAAAAAACCGCCACGCCGCCTAAGTAGGCCACCGGCGTGCGATGGAGTTTTCGCTTGCTGTCCGGCTGATCGATGATGCCATAGTACACGGCAACGGTGCGCATAATCGGGGTGAAGATAATGGCAACCAGGAAGGCGACGTAAAAAATGTAGATATAAGGACTTAGAACATCATCGGCGCTGAAGGCCGTGCCGGAGATATCCGCAAGTAAATTGCCCGCCATCGCCATGGGATGTCCTTACCGGAGAATTCAGCGCCGCCCCCGTCGTTCTATTTATCTATTTCGACGCAAACCCCCGCCCGCTCAAGTTAATTATCTTCACAAGCCGCCCCAAGCTTGTGCAATAACGCTATTGTATCCCACGATTTAGCCATCGCAAAGAAAATAACCTGTAAATCACTCCCCATTTGCACGACTTGGCAATAAAAACGTCGCGCAGATGACAACTTTCCGCTACGGGGCTTGGAGCAGCCCCAAGACCGTGCGCTGGCGCTGCGCGCCGGCATCGTCGCGCATTTGTACGCATAAACTCAGCATGAGTTCATGCGCCGCCTTGTCGAAAGGATTCGTGTAAATCGCTTCCAAAGCCCAATGGGCCGCCAGCGGCAAGTCCCCCTCGTCGCGGGCGGCGGCGGCAATCGCCTTGGCGTAGCGATTGTCCTCCAATTCCAAAAAAGCAAATTGCTTCATGCGCTCCGCGGCCAGCGCCGGCCGCTTGAGCTTCAGTTCAATACCGGCCAAGCGTCTTTGCGGCAGGTCGTTCAGCGGCTGAATAAGCGCTGCGTCCAGCCAGGCCTGGTGCGCCTCGGGCCAATTTCCTTGGCGGGTTAATATTTCCGTCGTTGCCAGAAGCTCATCAAACCGCTTTTGCGATGTCGGGTCATATCCCCACTGGCTGACCTTGTTTTGGCAATATTGGGTAAATGCCGCCTGTAATGGCGCGGGGGCAAACCCGGTGGCCTCCTGGAGCGCCGAGCCGGTGTCAGCGCCGCGGGCAAAGGCCGCCAGCGCGGTTTGCAGCGACGCAGAGCCATGCGTTTTGAGCATATATTCAACAAACCAAAACCCAACCATGTACGCCACTTCCCCATCGCGCGGCTTGCGCGGATGCAACAAAGCATCGGGCAGTTGATCGAGGGTAAAAAGCGAACCGTCGAGCGTCCGCTGGGCCATTTCCGCCGGAACCCAACTGAAACGGTAGGGAACCTGTTCACTCCACACCGCCAGCCCTTCGGTCAGCCAGCGCGGCACGCGGCCGCTGGTTTGCGTTAGGTTAAACGTGTGGGTGAGTTCATGAGTCAAAACCCGGCGCAAATGGAATGGACCCAGCGTGCGTCCGCCGCGCGGACTGATAACCGTCAACACCTTTCCCAGGCTTGCGCCGTAGGTCTCCAAGCCCGGCATTCCCGCCGTGCGAACCGAAAAAGATTCCAGGTCGGGAAACATCTCCACCTGGGTTTGAAACGGCGGCTGGTAAGCAAAAGCCCGCTGGAGTTGCCCATAGCTTTGCTCCAACGCCGGGGCCAGGACATATCGAGCCACCACAGCATCGCGCGGATCAAACTGGTAGGTAAAATGCTCGGTTTGATAACGGGCGAATTTGTCCATCATGTCCAGCAGGCGCAGGGCATTGACCGTCTTGACGTGAAACGGGTCCAGGGCGTAAGCGGTTTGAAATTGCCGGCGGGCCTCGGCTTCCCGGCCATCTTCCAAAAGCGCGCTGCCCAGCAATTGCCGCGGCCGCGCTTCCAGTGGACGCAGCTCCGCGGCCTGGCGCAGCGGGGCGATCGCCCCGGCGGGATCGTGGCGGGTAAATAGCGCCTGCCCCACCTCCAACAATCCGCCATTGCATCGCGGCGCAAGCGTGGCCACGTGCCCCAGCAGCGCCTTGGCTTGCTCCGGCGAATCGCCCCCGGCGGCGTGTGCCGCCGCCAGCGCCGCCACGCGCACATCCCAGCCCCTGGCCTGAAGCAGCGGCTCAAGAATAGCCTGGGCTTTTTGCCGCTCGCCTTGCCACAGATGCACGCGCGCCAAAAGCAAATCCGCTTCGACCGGATGGGTGGCCCGCAGTTGCGCCGCGATCTGCCGCACCGCCGCGAAATTCAACCGCTCCAATTCCATCCGCCCCAGCAGTTGCAGTGTGCGGGCATCGCGCGGATTGGTTTGTAATACCGCGGCGCATTCCCCCCGCGCCGAGGGGTAATCGTCGTGGGAGAGAAAAAATTCCGCCGCGGCGCGGTGCGCCGGCCAAAGATCCCGGTCGATCTGGTCATACACCCGCACAAAAATCGCCAGGATGCGATCGTGCAACGGACGATTGGTCGGATACGCCCCGGTCAAAACCGCCCAGCGATCCAGCATAACGCCAAGGCGCACGGCGTCGGCGGGCGATTTGAAAATGGATTCATCGTTGTGCAGCACTTGGCGCAACCAGGAATTCTCGCCCTCGGTCAGTGCCGCGTAAACCCGCGCGGCCTGATCCATTTGTCCCGATCGTTCAAGTAGTTCACCCAGGGCGGCCCGCGCCGGCAGATCCGCCGTGTGGACTTGCAGATAATCGCGGCATAACTGAAAACTCTCAGCCGTCTTTCCCCATTGCCACAATGCCTCGGCGGCGATTGCCGTCGCCTGTCCGCGATATGCGCTGGCGACGGTGACCGAACTAACCGCCTGATGCGCCTGGGTCCAGCGCCCCAAACCCGCCCAAGCGCTGCCGCGCGCTACCGCGATACGATCCGTCGCGGCCTGGTTCATCGTGGCCCGGTTCGTCGCGGGCTGGCGGGTCGCGGACGGGTCCGTGGCGGGCTGGTCCGTCCCGCCCTGGTTCGTTGCGGAGCGGTTCGTCGCGGCCCGATCCGTAGCGCCCCGGTTCGTCGTGGGCTGGTTCGTCGCGGCCCGGTTCGCCGCGGGCTGGCTGGTCGCGGACGGGTCCGTGGCGGGCTGGTCCTCCAGCATTTGCAGCGCGATCTCATAGCGGCCGCGGGCAATCTGAAACTCGGCCCGCTCGATGGGAGATAAATACGAAGGCATGGTCGCCGCCGTCAGCGGGCGCGTGGTGGTGCTGGTGGCCGGCGTACTGGTACGGCTAGCGGGAACCGCCGACGCCAGCGATGCCGCCGATGCCAGCGATGCCGCCGATGCCGCCGCCACCATCGCTGCCGCCGACAATGCCGCCGCCGTCAGCGTCAGCAGAGTCGTTGTGATTTGTGCGCTGCGGCGTATCATGCGCTCCCACTGTACAACAGCCAATTGCCGAGGCCAATATGCCATTATACCCGCTGAAATTCGCGCCCAAGTACCTTCCCAAAATTTGGGGCGGACGCAAACTCCACGACCTGCTGGGCCGCCAGCTTCCGCCGGGCAATATCGGGGAAAGCTGGGAGATATACGATTTTCCCGCCGGCGTGGTGGAGGATTCGGGCAGCCCGGTCAGCGCCACGGTCGCCAATGGTCCGCTGGCCGGACATACGCTGGCCGAGATTTTGCGCACGCGCCGCGCGGAATTATACGGGCACAATGATCCCGGCGGCAGTCAGTTTCCGCTACTCATTAAATACCTTGATGCCCGCGAGGATTTGTCCGTGCAGGTGCATCCCGACGCCGCGTATTGCACCCGGCATCCCGGCAGCAATTTGAAAAATGAGGCGTGGTACATCGCCCAGGCCGAGCCGGGGTCGCGGATTTACAAAGGCGTGGTCAAGGGCGTGGACCGCGCCGGCTTCGCCGCGGCCATCGCAGCCGGTGATGTGGAAAAACTGCTGCGGGCGGTGGCGGTTAAAACCGGAGATTGTCATTACCTTCCCAGCGGCACGGTTCACGCCGTCGGGGTCGGCATCCTGGCGGCAGAAGTGCAAACTCCCAGCGACAGCACCTTCCGCGTTTACGATTTCAATCGTCCCGACCCCGGCACCGGCCGGCCACGAATGTTGCATATTGAGCAGGCCTTGGAATGTATCGACTTTGCCACCCCGGCCGCCCCGCCGCCGCGGCGGCACACCGCCAGCCTCTTTGCCACCGTCAGCCGCTTGATGCAATGCCCGCAATTCACCCTGGAAAAAGTGCGCATGAGCCAGGGCGTGAGCCGTTCATTGCCGTATGAACATCTGGTCATCTGGATGGTTCAAGAAGGTTGCGGCACGATCGAATTAAAGGACCAAAGCGTGGAGTTTGTCGCCGGGGAAACGCTGCTGTTGCCGGCGGAGATGGACAATCCGATTTTGCATACGCAAAGCGATTGCGTGTGGTTGGAAGCGACGCTGCCGCCGCTGTAACGGCAAGCCAAGTCATTGCCCAAGCGGTTTGCACGATGACATCATGCAAACGCGACACGTAATTTTATATCTTGCGGGCTTACTTATTTTGCTCGGCGGGAATCGCCCAGTTTTGTTTCAGCAGCCGGATCAGCGCCGTGGGCGCGCCGCTGCGCTGCTCGGCGGCTTCCAGGTAGGCCCCGGCCATGCGCTCGGCGCCGGTGTTGTAGGAGATATATGCCAGCAGCACCAAAGGTGTCGCCACCGTCGGTTCATTCTTGGCCGTCTCCTTCAAATCGCGCACCACGTAATTCAGTCGGTCCTCGCCGAGCATCGACTTCAAATCGTATTGGCCCATCAATAGCGCCGGCTCCTGGGAAAACGCTTCAGCCAGGTGCTTGAGCGCTAAGGCATAATACGCCGCCCCCAGCTCCGCGTTGGCCCGGCCCAGACGCAGCATGGGATTATTCGGCGCCGCCCGTTCGGCCAGTTCATATTGATCCAGCGCCGAGGTGTATTTTCCATCTTTCATCAGCGCTTCGGCCTTCAAGAGCGTGTTGCGAAGCCCCTCGGCCCGCACGCCGTCGGCCAGGCTTTTGACCGTCAGCGGGGTTAGCGACTGCGACGACTGCTGCGTGGCGGTGCGATAGGATTCGCCCAGTTGGGCATTGCGCGCCCGCTGCACGCCGGGATGCACCGGCCGCTCGCTTCGCCGCGGCGCGGCAGTCTTCTGCTCCGGGGTATTGTCCTTGGGTTGCGGATTGGCCGGCGGCGGCATCGCACCAGGCACCGGCGCGCGGCCCGCTGGCCCCGGCGCGGTCTGGTTATCCGGGTTGTTCCGCTGGCGCATTTGCGCGTTGAACTGCCGGGCGGCCTCCTCATCACTCATCGTCGGCGTGCCGCGCGACTGGTTCAAGCGTTTTTGCAACTCGGCCACCTGACTGCTTTGCTGGGCGGCTGTCGGCAATAGCAGCCGATTGCGATATCCCTGATCGGTTGAAATATCACCGCCCAAGGCCCCGCTATTCAGCGAGCTGCCGCCGGTCGATTCGCCCAGCGCGGCGTTGTTGGGATTCTCCATCGCATTGAGCGGCTGGGACTGGTTGTCGGTCGTTTGCGCACTGCTTTGCAACTCCTGGCGCATCTGCTTGACGCGCTGGCTATCCGCGGCCGAAAGCTGCCCGCCGGGCCGCATCGCGTCAAACGTCGGATTGGTCGGGGTTTCCCCCGGCTTCCAGGTGCGCACGCCATACACCGGCGAAGCGGTCGTCAGCCCCGCCGTCGGGTCCACCGGGCCGGGCAATACCATTTCGCCGGGCTTGGGCAGGACGATTTGCGGAGTGGAAAAGTTGTCGTTAAAGCTGTCGTTGATGCGCGAATCGCCCGCGACGGTCGTATTGCGCGGCTGGGCCACCGGCACATAGGTGCCATGCACCGGGTCCAGCGCGTATCCCGGCGGCGGCGGCGCGGCCCGCGATTCGCCGTAAAACGGCCGCGGCTGAAGCATGTTGTTGGCCGCGGAGTTGCCATAAGGCGCGCCGGAGGAATCGCGGATAAACCGGTCGGCCACCCCGCCGCCGGTTACGCCGCGGAATTCCGTCTTTTCGGGCGTCGCGGCAAATCCGCGAAACTCCCGTCCGCCGGTTACGTTGCCGGTAACAATTTGATTGGGCGTAACCAGTGGGCCGGTGGGCCCGCCGCCTTGGTTGTATCCGCCGCTGCCGACGCGATTGTTGGCGTCCAAGGCGCGCCCGTCATTATTGGTTGCGTACTGACCCCATGCCGGGGCGCACAGGCCCACGGCGGCGGCCAAAATCCATCGTTGCTTCATTTTCGCGGTCATGATCCACCTCAATTCATCCAGAGCAGCGGCGCCATACCGGGCCATCGTCTGCCACTTACCTACTCTCATTGTATCGGCCATAGGCCCGCCAGTCGCCCCCATTTACGCCAATGTCGTTATTTTTGCCCTATGCGCTGCCCGGCTCCCCGCCGGCGCGTTTATTACATCTTCCACAGTTCTTCCATACTTTTCCCCAGTTGCGCCTTGTCCGATAACTATGGATATCATAAGATTACCCGCGGAGTATCTATGAAAAGGGAAATCATGACGCACGGACGCGCCGACGTAACATTAAGCATCAACGAACTGGAACGCATCCTCGATGAACGACGCTCGGAATTGACGGGATTGATCAAAGAGCGGGCGCGGCTGGCCAAAAAACTCGAGCTGCTGGATGAGCGCATCGGACGGCTCGATGGCTTTGTCTCCGGCCGCGGCGGCCGGGCCCACAACGATCACAGCCTCATGGAAAGTATCGAAATGGTACTGAAAAAAGCCGGCAAACCGCTACGGGTGTCGCAAATCATCCAGGCGGTACTGGCCGAGGGCTACCGCTCGCACTCGGCCAATTTCCGCGGCATCGTCAACCAGACGCTTATCAAAGACGCGCGCTTCGTCCCCACGTCGCGAGGAGTGTATGGATTGCATGAGATGGTTAATGGAATTAGTCCGTAGTCAGTTGAACGGGCGGAGTACGCCCTTTTGATTGTGGACTGTTGACTGTAGATTGTAGAAATTGCACAACAATCTACACTCCACAATCAACATTCTACATTCAACAATCACGTTCGCCACTGACTACTGACTGAGCACCAACTCAGGTGTCAATTCCATCCGATCAATCCTGGTTCAAACGGGGTGGCCAGGTCCGCCAGCCCCGGCAGCACGCGAATGCTGAAGCCCTGGCGGCCGCTGCTTTGGCAGGCGATGCGCCCGACAAACATATGCCGCTGCGGGGCCATCTGCCGAGAATATTCCATGTCGATCACCTGCGGATTTTCCACCGCGCCGGTGGCGTTGACCGCTCCGGCGTACAACTGCACTTTCAGGTCGCGCGGGTCCAGTTCAGGCAGGTCCACCAGCGTCTCCACTTGCAGCGTTTCGCCCACTTTGTAGTGGCCGTTGCCGCTGGTATGCACGCCGACGATCTTCACTCCCGCCCACTTGTCATGGAGCATCTGCTTGGCGTGGGCCAGCGCGATCGCCCGCGCCATGCCGTCAGCGCCCAGTTCCTGACCGCGCAGGAAAGCCTTGATGTAGAACATCTCGGCGTAGTCCTTGACCATGCGGTTGGTGTTGAAAACCGGCGCCAGATAGCGCATGCAGTTTTTCATCCGCGCAATCCACTCGCGCGGAATATTGTCCGCCGAACGCTGATAGAATGTCGGCACAATCTGCTTTTCCAGCAGGTCATACAACGCCTGGCTCTCCACCGTATCCTGATAATTGGAATCGGGATAAATCTCGCCGCGGCCGATGGCCCAGCCCAGGTCGGGCCGGTATCCCTCAACCCACCAGCCGTCCAGAATCGAGCAGTTCAAAACGCCGTTGGCCGCCGCCTTCATGCCGCTGGTCCCCGACGCCTCGTAGGGCCGACGCGGGGTATTGAGCCACACATCCACACCCTGCACCAGGTAGCGGGCCACGTTCATGTCATAATTTTCCAGGAACACGATGCGCCGCCGAAGCTGCGGGTTGGTGCGGGCAAAGTTGACGATCGACTTGATCAGTTCCTTGCCCTCGTGATCCGCCGGATGCGCTTTGCCGGCAAAGACCAGTTGGATCGGCCGCTTGGCGTCCTCCAAGAGCGCTTTGAGCCGCTCCGGCTCGCGCAGTAGCAGCGCCCCGCGCTTGTAGGTGGCGAATCGACGGGCAAAACCGATGGTCAGGGCATCGGGGTCCAAAATTACATCGGCCTGGGCCACTTCATCATAGCTGGCCCCGCGGCGCGTCAAGCTTTCCTTCATCGTCCGCCGCGCCCAGCCCACCAGCCGCTCGCGGCACCGCTCGTGGGCCCGCCACAATTCCTCGTCGGGAATCTGTGCCACACCTTGCCAGACATTTTGATTGGTCGGCTGGCTCATCCACTGTTCGCCCAGGTAGCGGTCCAGCAGGAACATGATGTCCGCCGACAGCCAAGTGCGCACATGCACGCCGTTGGTGATGTGGCGGATCGGCACTTCCTTGGCGGGCACACGCGGCCAGAGATTGTGCCACATCGAACGCGACACTTCCCCATGCAATTCGCTGACGCCGTTGATACTGTCGGCCAGACGAATCGCCAGCACCGCCATCGAAAAGCCCTGCTTTAAGTTGGTAACATCCTCACGTCCCAGCGACAAAAAGCCGCTTTCATCCAGCTTCAACGATGGATAAAAACTCTTGAAATACCGCAGCACCAGTTCCGGCGGGAACATGTCGATCCCGGCGGGCACCGGCGTGTGCGTAGTAAAAACGTTGGTCGCCATCACCTGTTGACGGGCCTCGTCAAACGTGAGGGTGCTGTCGGCCAGCAAGGTGCGGATGCGCTCCAGGGCCAAAAAGGCCGAGTGGCCTTCGTTCATATGAAAAACCGTCGGCGCGATGTTCATCGCTTCCAGAGCGCGCACCCCGCCGATGCCCAGCACAATCTCCTGCTTGATACGCATTTCCGTGCCGCCGCCATAGAGCCGGCTGGTGATCTCCCGATCTGCCGGGGCGTTTTCCTGCAAATTGGTGTCCAGCAGGTACAGGGGAATCCGCCCCACCATCGCCCGCCACAGCTTGCAAAATACGGCATTGTCCGGCAAGTCCACACGCACATGCACCGGCGAGCCGTCGTTGAGCTTCATCGGCTCCACCGCCAGATTGTAAAAATCCAGCTCCGGATAAGACTCCTGCTGCCAGCCGTCCACCGTTAAATACTGCTGAAAATAGCCGTTGCGATACAGCAGCCCCATCGCCACCAGCGGCAACCCGATCTCGCTGGCGCTTTTGAGGTGATCGCCGGCCAGAATGCCCAGGCCGCCGGAATAAATCGGCAGCGATTCATGCAGCCCGAATTCCGCGGAAAAATACGCCACCAGCAGTTTTTGCTTGTCGGCGTGGTTTTGATGATACCAGCCGTGTTCCTGAAGATGCTGCTGAAAGGCCTGGTACACACGATTCATGTGCGACAAATACCCCTCATCCGTCGCCGCCGCCGCCAGACGCGCTTGATCGATCACGCCCAGCAGCTTGATGGGGTTGTGATAAACCGTCTCCCAGAGCGTGCGATCCAGTCGGCGAAACAGTTCAATGGCATCGGGATGCCACACCCACCATAAATTTTGCGCCACTTCCATCAGCGGCTGCAATGCCGTCGGAACATCAGGAAAGACCTGGAATGTACGAATGGTCGCCGTATCGGCCATAATATCACCTTGGTTGGGGTGCCTATCGCACCGTTGCTATGGGCTGTATCGGACAAATCAGCCAGTCGATAAAGTCGGCTTGCTCGAAAAAAAGCGCCCAATCATCGCCGCTTACCCAGCCGGGACATCTTACCCCATTTACCTTTGCGATTCGATTCGCTTGACATAGAAAAGCGAGTCGGTGGCCCGCTGTCCGACAAAATGAAGGCTGACGGGATAGTGCAGGCGGCAGGATTTGAAAAAATCAAAGATTTTTTCCCCGTGGGCAAACTGGCGGCTGAGATTGTCATTGATTTGCTCCTCCTGCTCCAGCGGCAAAAGGGCCTGATTGTCGTAGTCCCAGTGCGGATCGATGCGCACCAGTAGATGGGCTTCCTGCCAATCGATGGGATAGCCCATGACATATCCCTCGCCGGTATTGGGGGTATAAAACCAGTAGCAGAGAAAGCGATCTTTCCAGACCGTGCCGGTGGCGTTAGCGCTGCCGGTGATCAGCCGGGCGTGGGAAGTGCGAATGGCCTGGCCATTGAGAGGCTTGCAGACCCACACCTCCCCCGCGGCGCAGTCATAGAGGCCCACGTGCGGATATTTGCCATTAAAGGCGCGGCTGCAATACTTGCCGCTGACGCGCGGCCCTGGCGGCTGCGCGCGCTTGGAAGAAATTCCGAATAATCCCATGCTTCGCCGACGGTTGGTCGCCCGCTAAGCATAGGCATCGGCGTTAAAAAAACAAAAGAGCGGCGCACATAATATAGATTGCAACCGGGTAAATACGGAAAAAGCGCCGCTCATCGGCAGTATGGAGCGGCGCATCAATGGCGTATTTTTACAAACTTGCCAACCCGCTTAACCAAACACTTTGAACAAAATAAAAATCAAAATCAGCAATCCGCCCGGCACGCCCAATATCCACAATAACAACAATTTGCCGGCCAGGGCCAGCGGTAATAACGTCGCGGCAGCCAATACCAGTTCCACAATAACTCCTTTGGTTAAGACCGCTTGAGCTACTGCAAAGCCAGTGCCAGCACGGATCGGGTTGCATCCATTAGCTGCGATGAGTCAGGGCATAATCCGCCATGGCCCGCACATTTTCCAGCTTGGTATCCCTGGGCACTTCGCAGCCGGCGCCGACAATAAAGTATGACCCGACTTGCTGATGTCGCGTGGCTATGGCGTCGTGAATGCTTTGGGGTGTGCCGTTGCGCAGGTCGCGCACCGGATCGATATTGCAGGTGAGTAGCTGGGTGGGCGGCATCTGCTGACGCGCCAGTTCCATCGACGAAGGATAATCCAGATCGACGATCTCGCAGCCGAGTTTGCCCATGGCGCGCAACAGCGGCGTGGTGTTGCCACAAATATGCAGTCTTACCGGCAGACCCAGGGCGTGAATGGCGTCCACAATCTTCTTTTCATACGGCCAGACGAACCGTTCATAAATCTCCGGACCCACCAGCGATGCGGCCGCATCGCCTATGCCGATATACGACGCCCCGGCGTCCTTCTGCACCTGGGCGAACCGCACCTCCATCTCCACGATGAACCCGAAAAGGTCGCGGATAAACGGCTCATCATCGTAAAAATCGAGCATGAGGGTGTTGATGCCGCGCAGATCGGCCCCTTGAGCGCACGGGCCTTCAACCCACCCTTCAACCAGCCGATCCTGGCCCACGCGGCTTGCCAATAGCTCCACGGCCTTGACCCGGTCGTGCATCCTGCCGCCCCCCAGCGGGTCGGGGCGCTTGAGGCTTTTGAGCGCCCTTTTGTCGGCCAGGAGCGCATCATCCTCACGAATGGCCGGCGGCTGATCGGCAAACCAGCAGATATTGGCCCCGCAATCGGCGGCCTCGCGGGCCGGATCGGAGATGCTGGAGACCTGATCAAAACCAAACTCCTCGGCCGTGCGCAGTTGCCCCTCGGCCATCACGCGATAATCCCGGGCATACTCACCATAGGGCCGGCCAATGCGATCGGCGGCGAACATCATGGTGATGGGCATTAACAACAACCGATCGGTCGGCTCACCCTTGAGCGCCGCGGCAAACCGCTGGTGTGAATTCATAACGATGCTCCTGTTGCGGGCAATATAACCCAGCGCGCAGCGCGCGTCATGCCACTTGCCACAAAGCGCGGCAACTATATCAGTCAGTAGTCCGTGGTCCGTAGCAAATGCATTGGCTACGGACCACGGACTACTGACTATTGACTACTGACTACTGACTACGGACTACGGACTACGGACTACTGACTACTGACCACGGACTACTGACTACGGACTACGGACCACGGACTACTGACTACTGACTAACCGTTATACTACTTCACCTGATCGGTCTGCACGACTTACAGCGCCGTGTTTATTGCCGCAATTCCGGCAATTCTCCCTGGCCCGCCAGATACGCCGAGGTTTCCCGCAGGCGCGTCAGCGCTAAAGCCAGAGATTGGCCGTAACCGCCG
>JBBQBE010000068.1:0-18286 GCA_038317225.1 Tepidisphaerales bacterium
CGCTGATGTTGGCGAGGGTTCGGTGCATGACCTTTCCGTGCTGGCGATAGGATTCGCGGACGGTGACAGTGCGGTAGGTCTTGCCGTGGCGCTGGAGGCGGTTGGTCTCGACGTACATACAGGCCACTATAACACACGCACCATGGTGTTGTCAAATGCAAATAGCAACAATTACATTACAAAGTACAGGCTACATTTTGAAACTCAAGACAGCGGTTCTACATCGGTGGTTACAGGGTCAAATGCATCTGGGGTGGGGGTAAATTACGTTTTAGGCCTATGGCGTTCACGTTTGAGAAGCTCATCGTCTATCAGAGGGCTATCGCATTTGCCGACGCTGTTTGTATGCTCACGCGCGATCTGCCGCGCGGCGACTTCTTCCTCGCCGATCAACTCAATCGCGCCGCCCTGTCAATTGCCGCCAATATCGCCGAGGGCAATGGCTGATTCACCAAACCTGACCGCCGTAACTTCTTCGGCATTGCCCGAGGCAGCGTGCAGGAATGCGTCCCGCTGCTGGAACTGGCGGCCCGCCAAGACTTGCTCAAGTCTGATCGACACGCGCAACTCAAGGCCGACTTGGAACAGATCGCCAAGATGCTCTCCGGTCTGATTAATGGCCTGGAGAACCGCAAGGATTGACGGCCCTCGGCAACTGCCAGGACGAACCGCAGCAAAGATGGTGATGCGAGTACACCCACCCTACGGGCTGGCGCAACCGTGCGGCGGCGTTGCCTGGTGGGCGGAGGGCGGGTAGCTTGAACGCATGCGACTGGCGGTGGTGGTACCGTTATTGAATGAGCGGGAAAACTTGTCGGGGTTGTGCGCGCAGTTGGCGGAGGTGTTTGCGCGGCTTGGGTGCCAGGGGTCGATATACCTGGTGGATGACGGCAGCACCGACGGTTCGTGGGAATTGATCGGGCAAATGGCCCAAAGCGATAAGCGTCTGCGCGGGATTCGCTTGTCGCGCAATTTCGGGCATGAGGCGGCCAGCACCGCTGGCCTGGATGCGGTGGCTGACGCCGACGCGGTGGTGTTGATGGATGCCGACGGGCAGGATCCGCCGGCGGTGATCGAGCTATTGGTGGAACAGTGGCGGCTGGGACACCGCATCGTCTACGCCCGCCGGCGGCGGCGGCGGGGAGAGACGGTTTTCAAGCGATTCAGTTCCTGGCTTTTTTACCGCATCCTCAATCGGCTTTCGGCGGTGGCGATCCCACGCGACGTGGGGGATTTTCGCCTGATCGACGCCAGGGTGCTCCAGGCCCTGCGCCAATGCCGGGAACAAGACCGATTTGTGCGCGGATTGGTGGCGTGGACGGGTTTTTCGGCCGCGGCGGTGGAGTATGATCGGCCCGCGCGGACGGGCGGGGTGAGCAAATACAATCCACTGAAGCTGCTGCTTTTGTCACTGGACGCGGCGGTGGGATTCAGCGTGTTGCCGCTGCGTTTGGCGACGGGGCTGGGATTTATCATCACCGCGGCCAGTATGGTGATGGTCGTGGTGATCGTGGGTCAAAAGCTGTTTCGCCAGATCGATATTCCCGGCTACGCGCTGCAAACCTCGGCGCTATTTTTCCTGGGCGGCGTGCAAATGCTGCTGCTGGGGATTGTGGGGGAATACATCGGACGGATTTACCGCCAGAGCCAGGGCCGGCCGTTGTACCTGGTAGACCAGCGCACGGGCCAGGATCAGCATGGATGATGCGTTATACGAAGAGATGTTTCGCATGGAGCAAAGCCACTGGTGGTTTTGCGCCAAGCACCGCATCGTGCGCGCGCTATTGGATCGCTTTTTACCCGGGCCGGCGGCGATGGCGGCAGCGCCGCGGCGGCGGCGGCGCGTGGCTGATCTGGGCTGCGGCTGCGGGATGATGCTGCAAAAGCTGCGCGGGGATTTTGATGCCGTGGGGATGGACGACAGCCCGCAGGCGATCGGGTTTTGCGCCCGCCGCGGCGTGCGCGTTACCCAGGGGCGTCTGCCGGATCAAATCGGGCTGGAGCCGGGGACATTTGACGCGGTGCTGATGCTCGATGTGCTGGAACATCTGGATCAGGACGCTGCCAGTGCCGCCGCCGCCGCCCGGCTGCTGGGGCCGGGGGGAATATTGCTATGCACCGTGCCGGCGTATCCGTGGTTGTATGGGCCGCGCGATGCGCACCATCATCATCGTCGCCGGTACACGCGCGGGCAATTTGGAAAATTATTTGATCTGCCGGGGATGCGGCTGGAAAAACTCAGCTATTTCAACAGCTTGCTTTTTCTTCCCGCGGCCGCCGCGCGGCTTAAAAGCAAATGGCTGGGGGACAAAGATGCCGCGGCCGACCTGACTTTGCCGCCGGCACCGATCAACCGCGTGTTGCAAACCATGTTTGCCGCCGAGCGCCATTGGCTCATCGGCGGCTCGTTACCCTTTGGGCTGAGTTTGCTGGCCATTTGCCGGCGGGAGAACGGATGATTCATCAATTGCTGCTGATTCGCCACGGCCAGACCGATGACAACGCGGCGGGAATCATCCAGGGACACAATCCCACTTCGCTCAACGCCACCGGACGGCGCGAGGCGCGGCGGCTGGCCGAGTCGCTGGCGGACCAAGGCGTTTGCGCCCGGCGGCTGGTCAGCTCCGACCTGGCGCGGGCGCTGCAAACGGCCGATTCGCTGGCCGAGCAATTCGATTTGCCCATCGAGGTGAACATCGCGTGGCGCGAGCGCTATTTCGGCTCGTTGCAGGGCCGGCCTTTATCTGCCGGGGACATCTGGCTCGCCGCCGGAGGACAGAGCGAGCCGCCCGGGGCCGAGCCGTCGGAACAGATGGCCGTACGCGTGCGCCGAGCGCTGTTGGAAGTGGCGCAAAACGCCGCCGATTGCACGTTGGTGGTAACGCATGGCGGGCCGCTGCGGATGATTTTGCGCTTGATGCAAAGCGGGCTGATTCCACTGGCCGAGGGGCAAACCCCGCCGCCCGTGCAGCCGATCCGCAACTGCGGCATGTTACGGTTGAATTATGAACGCGGCGACGGACGATTTGTAGTGGTCTCGGTGGATGTGGCCGAGCGCGGCGGGGAATAAGCGGCGGCGTGGTAAAGGGGATTTTTGCTATTTCCCCTCCCGGCGCACCGGGCAAAGGGAATATTTATTTATTGCCCTCTCCTGCGTACTCCCTGGGCGCGCAATTTCTTTTTGCGTCCATCTTGGCAACATTTCATTATAATGCCCTCTCCTGCGTACGCGCGGGGGAGGGTTGGGTGGGGGCTTCCTTATTCCGTGCGCTTGCGGGATTAGGAAGCCCTCACCCTACCCTCTCCCATGAGTACATAGGCGAGGGGATTGTTTAGCTCTCCAATGCGCCCGCGGGCGAGCTTCTTTTTCTTTGCCCTCTCCTGCGTACTCGCGGGGGAGGGCTGGGTGGGGGCTTCCTTATTCCTTGCGCTTGCGGGATTAGGAAGCCCTCACCCTAACCCTCTCCCATGAGTACATAGGAGAGGGGATTATTTAGCTCTCCCATAAGTACATTGGTAAGGTAAGTAGTCTTTCTACATGGCTACATGGGCAAAAGAATAATCCGCCAAAGGCGATTGCACCAGGCTGGCCGGTCGCTATTGCCACCCGGATTAGGGTCGGCGGCGATGGGATGGCTATAATCGGGCAACTAACAGGAGCGTCGATGAGCCGGGTATTAAAACGGGATCGGGATTTGGGACTGCTGATTTTGCGGCTGGGGATCGGGCTGGCGTTTTTCGCCCACGGTTTGCCCAAGATGATGGGCGGGCCGCAAGGGTGGAGCCAACTGGGCCAGGCGATGGACCATTTTGGCATTCACTCGATGCATGTGTACTGGGGTTTTGTCGGGGCGGCGATCGAGACGGCCGGCGGGCTGCTGCTGGCGGCGGGATTGTTTTTCCGCTGGGCGTGTCTGTTTCTCACCTTGCAGATGATCGTGGCCATCGTTTTTCATTTGCATCAGGCGGCGCCGCTCAACCAATTTGGCCCCGGCTGGTCGCACGCCATGGAACTGGGCGTGGTTTGCCTGAGCCTTGTGTTCATCGGGCCGGGCAAGTGGAGCGTCGATCGGGAATTGACCGCGGCCGCGGCGCCGGCGCGATAAGCCGGGCGACCGCTGGCATTTAAAATTATTACATATGTCAAAATATGCAATAGGCCAGTACGCCCGGTGAGGGCGAGGGTCGAAAAGCTTGTTTCCCATGAGTTTGCAAAGACCCCCACCCCAGACGCGCCCTCATGAGTACATGGGAGAGGGGGTCAAAATGGTCATAGGCAAAAGAGGCAGTCATCATGGCCATATGCGCCAGCGGGCGTAATCATCGCCGAATGCGCAAGTCCTGATTTACACCAGCGGGCAGGCGATGATCGGTTGTTGTTGGTCGCGGCTGTGGAGCCACTGGCGGCCGTCGTTTTCGATCAGGTCCATGGCCCGCCGCGGCCCCCAGCTTCCCGGTTCATAGCTCTGGGGCGCTTGATCGCTTTGGGCCCATCCTTGTTCGATGGGATCGATCAAGGCCCAGGCGGCTTCGGCCTCGTCGCCGCGGATGAACAAGGTTTGGTCGCCGCCCATGGCGTCGGCGATGAGCCGCTCGTAGGCTTCGGGGGGCTGGACGTTAAAGGTGGTCTGGTAGGCGAAATCCAGGGCCACCGGTTTGATGTTCAACTGTCCGCCGGGCACTTTGCCGTTCATGCGCCAGCTCAAGCCCTCCTCCGGCTGCACGCGGATAATCAGGTCGTTGGGATAGACCGGCGAGAGGCACTGTTTTTGGAAAAGGGTTTGCGGCGGTGAGCGGAAGCGCACGACCACTTCGGAGATTTTGTCGCCCAGGAATTTGCCGGTGCGGAGATAAAATGGCATGCTGCTCCAGCGCCAGTTGTCGATGAACAATTTCAAGGCCGCGAAGGTTTCAGTTTTGCTGTCGGGGGCCACGTCTTTCTCGCTTAAATAGCCTTGGGTAGTTTGGCCATTGGCCTGACCGGGGCCGTATTGCCCGCGCACGGCCATTTCCGCCGCCCGCGCGGGGCTGATGGCGCGGATGGACTTAAAGACCTTGACCTTTTCATCGCGGATGCTCAAGGCATCCAGCGCCGCCGGCGGCTCCATCGCCACCAAAGCCAGCAGTTGCAGCAGGTGGTTCTGGATCATATCGCGCATGGCCCCGGAGCGGTCGTAGTAACCGCCGCGGGCGCCGACGCCGAGGGTTTCTGCCACAGTAATTTGTACGTGATCGATGTATTTATAATTCCATATCGGTTCGAAAATGGCGTTGGCGAAGCGCATCACCATCAGGTTTTGCACCGTCTCCTTACCCAGAAAATGATCGATGCGGAAAATATCCTGTTCGGCGTAAAAGCGGTGCAGCAGGTCGTTGAGGTGGCGGGCGCTGGGCAGGTCGTGGCCGAAGGGTTTTTCGATAATCAAACGCTGCCACCCCTGGTGCATGGGATTGGCCAGGCGGCGGCGGCCCAAGGCCTGGATGATCGGCTCAAAGGCGCTGGGCGGAGTGGCCAGGTAATACAGGCGGTTGCCCTGCGCGCCGGCGGAGCGGTCCAGCTTGTTGAGCAGGGCCGCGAGTTTGCCGTGGTCCTCCTCCGAGCCGTAGTCGCCGTGCTGGTAATGGATGTTGGGGGCCAGGCGCTGCCAGATTTCCGGGTCGATCTTGCCGCTGCGGGCGTGCTTTTCGATGGCGAGCCGGCAACTGTCGCAATATTGCTGATCGCTCATGGGTGTGCGGGCGAAACCGATGAGTACAAAAGGCTCGGGCAGCAGTTTTTCCCGCGCCAGTTCATAAATGGCCGGGATCAATTTGCGCTGGGCCAAATCGCCGCTGGCGCCGAAGATAATCAAAATGCAGGAAGCGATTGTAGCCATGTTATTATCCTCATGGATATAAATACCAATGTATAACGGCGCGGGGCTTTATCCGCCTCCCGTCCGCCGGATCACGTTTGCCAGATGCCCACGCCATAACCTTCCAGGATGGCCGCGGCGTTTTCCACCGCCGTGCCGCCGAGCAGATCCTTGCCGGCGGGCAGGCCGGCGATGCGCTGGGGCGCAGCGCTATGATTCAGCGCGATGATCCAGCGCCGTTTGCCCTGACGGCGGGCGATCACTTCCACCTCTTGGGCAGCTTGCGCCAGCGGCGCGATGCCAATGCGCCCCA
This sequence comes from Tepidisphaerales bacterium, assembly GCA_038317225.1. Lineage (GTDB taxonomy): Bacteria > Planctomycetota > Phycisphaerae > Tepidisphaerales > Tepidisphaeraceae > JBBQBE01. The sequence continues at coordinate 6,169 of JBBQBE010000068.1, forward strand.
GCAGCCACGGGGCCAGAGCGGCGATCCCTGGCTCATCCAGGCAGGTGCCCAGGTAATAAATCATGCCTTTGCCCAGTTTTTTACCCGTCAAGGCGGGGGACTTGCCCAGCAATGAATCGGACCCATCCCACCAGCCCAGCGGCTGGGCGTCGAGGATTTTGAGCCGCTCGACAAAGTGAATGCCGGTGATTGTCCGCCCGTCCGGCAAAACCAGTTGGCGCGCCAGCGGCTCATCCAGCACCGACCACTCCATGACCTCCACCCCGGCGGGCTGGCGCCACAATCCCGGCAAAATGTGCTCAACGATATGGCAATTGCGGTCCTTGATGCCACTTTGCGCCCCCAGCAGCAGGCTTCCGCCGGCTTTGACCCAGCTTAGGATTTTGTCCACCAGAATTTTGTCCATGATTCGCAGATGCGGCAGAATCAGCAGCTTGTAGCCGCGTAGATCGGATTGCGGCCAGAGCAGGTCCACGGAATATTGATTGCGGCTGAGCCACTGCGTCCAGCGGCCGCGCTCGCCGCCGGCCGAGCGATTGTAGGTGTTGATGCGGCGGTCGTTGACGTCGTTATCAAAATCTTGCATCAGCGCCACCGCTTTTTCCACCGGCGCCGTCAGCAGCGCGGCGGGGAGTTGTTTCAACTCCGCGCCCAGTTGTTGGGCCTCGGCCAGGCGGCGGGTGTCGCGGTTGTCCTGGTCGATCAAGCCATGCCAATGCTGCTCAGCGCCATACGGACAGGTGCGCCAGCGGAAATAACTCAGCAAGCGCGCACCATGCAAAATACTTTGCCAGGCCCACAAGCGCATCTGCCCTGGCCGGGCCGTGCGGTGCAGATAGGTCAATTGTCCGCCGGGGCCGGACTGCTGCTCCAGAACGCCGTAGGGAAACGACAGCGAGCGGGCCAGCAAAAGCCCATAGCTGCTGTTGCGGTTGCCATCGGGGCCGAAGGCGACGTATTGATCGTGGGAAAAGAAATCCAACTGTGCCGCCAGCTTCGGGCCATCGACATTGCTGAATAACCCGTTGTGGGTGATGAACCATTTTTTGTTGCTCTGGCGCAGGATATCCGCCTGGCGGCGGGCGAAGCGCACGACGTAATCGCTGATAAATCGGCTTTCATCCAACAGCACCGTCGGGTCAGGCATGGCGGCGGTGGGATGCGGCAGGTCGATTTGTTCCCAGTCATCATACTGGCGCGACCAGAAGGCCGTTCCCCAGGCTTGATTGAGCCGATCCAGCGTGCGGTATTTTTCTTTCAGCCACTTCCGCCACGCCAGCGTGTCGGCCGGGGAGTAGCTTACGTCCATGTGGCAATTGAATTCATTATCCAACTGCCAGCCGATGATCTGCTTTTCATCGCGATAGTGCTCGGCCAGGGCGGTGCAGATGCTGTCGGACAACTCGCAGTATTTTTCCGAGCAGTAAGTGTAATTGCGCCGGCTGCCGTGCTTCATGGGGATGCGGTCATAGTTCCAGCGCAGCACCTCGGGATAATTGGAGGCCACCCATGCCGGCCCGCAGTAGGTGGGGGTGCCGAAGATCACCTTCACGGCGTGTTTGCGGCACAGGTCGAGCACGCGATCAAACAGGTCAAACTGATATTCCCCCTGACGCGGCTCGAAATATCCCCAGGCACCTTCGCCGATGCGGATGAGATTGAATCCGGCGTCGGCGATACGGGCGATGTCCTGGCCGTGGCGGCGCGGGTGCCAGTGTTCGGGGTAATAGCAGCATCCGTAATAAAAAGGCTCGGCCATGAATAATTCCTCGCAAAAAAAACTCGGCGATATCCTCGGCTTGCCGGTGCGATTACAATACCCGGCCAATGTCAGCAAACAAGACGGCACGCGGCAAACAGTGGTTTATCGGCCTGCTCAACGGGGCTTTGGTGGTGGTCATCATGTTATTGCTGGCGATTCTCTGGCTGGCCGGATGGATCGGCCCGCACGCCGGGGGCTTGCGCTAAACCGCCAATTCTTCAGCCTGCGCCGCGGCGGTATCCCGCTGTAGATATTGCGCCCCGGCGAACCAGAAAGCCGATCCGACCAACAGCAAAATCGCCACCGCGCCAAACCCGGCGTTCATGGTGCCGAAGTGTTCGCTGATGGCCCCGATAATCGGCGGGCTGACGGCATCGCCAAACAGGTGAATAACCAGAATATTGAGTGCAAAGGCGCTGGCGCGGATGTTCGGGCCGGTTACGTTGGCCAAAATCGCGTTGCTGGGGCCGGTATTGAAGAAGAGGCAAAAGACCGCCAGGGAAATAAAGACCCACGCCAGCGGAAAGGGCGTGAGCATCATCAGCACAAAGCAGGGGAAGGCCGCGGCCAGGCCCGCCGCTGAGACCAGGAAATAGCTGCCCGGATAGCGGGCGCGGAGCTTGTCGCCGGCCCATCCGCCGGCCAGCGTGGCCAACAGGCCGTTGGCCACGACGATCCCGCCGAAGATCAAATTCACTTTCTCCAGCGAGGCGGCGTGGCGAAATTCGGCGATATAGCGCGGGATCCAAAAACTGACCCCGCCGATGGCGAAGGTCATGGCGGTCATGCCGGCGGTATCGAGCAGGTAGGACCGATTGCGCAGCAGAGAAACGTATTGCGGCCAGGAGGCCCGCTTGCCGGGCCGGTCGGCGCGTTGCTTGGCGCCGGCGGCTTGCGGCTGGCGCATCGACAGTGCCCACAATCCCAGCAAAATGCCCGGCGGCACCACCACGTAAAACGCCCAGCGCCATCCCCAGGTGCCGCCCACCAGCCCGCCCAGCACATATCCCAGCGCGCTGCCCACGGGAATGGCCATGTAAAACCACGCCAGGATTTGTCCGCGTTTCTCCACCGGATATAAATCCGACAACAGCGCCGGGGCCACCGGCCCGTAGGCCGCCTCGCCGACTCCGACAAAACAGCGCGTGATCAACAGTGCCGTGAATGTGCCGGCCAGACCCGATGCGCCGCTGGCCAGGCTCCACAAAATGACACCCACGCCCACCAGCACCCATCGGGAAAAGCGGTCGGCCAGAAACCCGAAGATCGGAGCCAGCAGCATGTACGCCAGCAAAAAGGCCGTGCTCAGTAGCCCCATGCGCGTCATCCCCACGCCCAGTTCCGAAGCGATGCGCGGCTCCACCGCCGCCAATACCTGGCGGTCCACGTAATTAAACAGGTTGATCAGCAGCAGCAGAACTAAAGCGATACGAGGGGAGAGCATAACATGTGATAAATAGTCAGTGGCCAGTTGTGAAGCGAGTGTTGATTGTGGAATGTGGATTGTTGAGCCGGGATCTTTCAACAATCAACATTCCACAATCAACACTCGCTTTTGGCAACTGACCACTGACTACTGACAACGGACTAAAGGGCGGTACTCCGCCCGTTCAACTGACAACTGACTAATATTATCGCAACTGCTGCCAGTATTCCGAAGGCATGTCCAGCGCCAGTTGCAGCGCTCCGTTGGCCCCGGCGTAAAGCGGTTCCTCGACCACCGTTACATTGCCGCCGCCCACGTCCACCAAGCCGTCCTCGATGCGCTTGTTCAGGCCGCGCAGCAGCCCGCCGCCGCCGGAGAGCAGGATGTTGTGCCGCAATTTCTCCTGAAATTCCGGGTTAAAGCTGGCCACCAGCTTATGGATCGATTCGATGATCGGCTGCACCAGAATCTCGCACGCCGCTTTCAATTCATTGGTGATGTCATGGGCCGTGGGCTTGGCGTCCACCGGCAGCATCACGTCGATGCGGTCCTTGGTGTCGGAGACAAAGCCGTACAGTTCCTTGAACTGTTTGCACATGTTCACCGTCAGCGAGGCCTTGGGATATTTCTGGCTGATCAGGTCATAGAGCTTCTGATCGATCGCGTCGCCGGCGATATTCAGGGTAACTTCATCCTCGGCCACCGGCACGGTTCCGTGCATGCGGCACAAGTCGGTGGTGCCGGCTCCGATGTCGATCACCAGCGCATCGCTCATCCGTTCCATGCCGTAGGCCACGGTAAACGGTTCGGAGACGATCATCACCGCGTCGAGTACTTCGCGCGAAATGTCGATGATCGCCTGCTTGTTCTTGGCCGTCGCCTGCGAGGGCACGCCGATCACGCCGTAAACCAGCTCATCGCGACCGGGATTGACCAGATCGACCAGGTGCTTGACCAGCATCTTGGCCGCTTCCAGATTCTTTTTTTGTTCCTCGTGCCCGGACCCGTCGCCGTCGGAGCCTTTGATCACGCCATGCTGCATCGGGCGATACAGGTTCAAGGCCAGGCGGTTGTCCAAAGCGGCCTTGCCGTAAATGATGTCGGCCTTCAAATGCTTGCGGCTGACCGGATCCTTGGGCCAGCCGACATAACTTTCAATGGTTTTGCGAACGCCGGACTCCGAGACGATCGACGAGCGGCTGGTGCCCAGGTCGATGCCCAGCAGTAGCACGCGCTCCTGCATGCCGGTGTCTTGGTCGCTGGTAGCGGTAATCGGCTTTCCAGCCACGGGATTGGGGGAGGTCTCTGCCATGTTGCGGACTCCTGAAAAAAGAGGTTAGGTTCCTGGTTTATCCGGCGGCGGGCGGCGGAGCCGCTTCGCCTGGGCCGGCGGGTGATTCTTCACCCTGCATTTTAATGCCACGTTGCATTTCCATGTTGGCTTTGAAAATTTCCAGCAGCACTTCGCGCTGATCGTTGCGATGGTCCGGGGCGTGGAACATCATGCGCTTGGGCACACCGCCGCCCCCGCCGCCGCCGAAGCCGCCGGTGCGGACGGCGGCCTGGATCGCCGCCAATGTCGCCTCGGCCTGACGCACCAGATGCGCCATGCGCTGCACCTGGTGTTCCATGGCCACCTGCTGGCCGGACTGCTGGCTGGCGATATTGCGATTGTCCTGAAACAGACCCTGGATGGCCTCGGCGACTTTGTCGCGAATCTCCTTCATCGGCTCCGGCCCGGCGGCCCCGGCCTCGCCGACTTGCTGCAACGCCGAATCAACCACTTGCGCCACGCGGTGGCGGATCTTCTCGCGGTCGATCACCCAGACGTTTTTGCCTTTGAATTTATCGGCCAGATCATCAAAGCGCACCTGCGAGGCGCTGGAATCCAGCGCCGAGTCGATCGCCTCGGCCAGTTCCGGCATAGCGCCGGAGGTTTCGGCTGGGGCGTCGGCGGCCTGGGGGCGCGGATCGGGGCGCATCCCCTCGGTAACGATTCCGTTGTTGGCTAATATATTGAATGCGTCATCTTCGCTGGTGGCCTCGACATGGCCTTCCACCGCCCGCCCGTTTTCCCTAATGATGCCGCGAAACAGATAACGCACCGATCGCACCTCGTGGTAAGTTGCTCACTGTAGCCCTCCGGCAAGTCAATTGCAAAGAGCCAAAGGTCCGAATAAATATTGTTTTTCCGCCGACAATTCTTAGCCCCGGCCAGCCGGCTGATTCTTCCCCATACCTTCTTTATCGACATACCAACCCCGCCGCGCCACCCTCTCGGCACGATTTATCCACCTTCACACTCTTCAATGTTTATCGGTCCAATCAAGCTGAAAAATCCGGTTGGACGGGGTGGATTTGTATTGCATATCTCTATCGAGGTTGTTCGGCGGGTGCGGTGGTTCATCGCTGGTCGAGCAACGGGTCATTCACTCTGGAGTCGTTATGCGTTCGATGATTGTTGCCGCTCTGGCGGCTGTTGGTGGTTTGGTCTCCGTGGTTTCGGCCGGGTCGTATAGCCTGTCGCCCACGCCGAGAGATATGTATGACTTGGAACACGGCAAGGCGTACACCTGGGGCGTGAACACCCCTTGGAGCGCCAAGGAATCGCTGGTTTCGGCGACCTTGACGTTCAAGAATATCCGTGATTGGACGGTGGAACCCAATACGCTGTACATCCACTTGCTGGATAATCCGGCCCTGGGCGTCAAAACCCTGACCGATTACCAGGGCAACGGCGACTACTTCGCCAGCCAGGGCATCAGCCTCAAGACTTACAGCAATCTGCCCACCAAGGCGCAGACGCTTACTTACAGTTTCACAGCCCAGCAGCTTGCTTCGCTGGGAAGCTACGCCGCCGACGGACGTTTTGGCTTGGGCCTGGACCCGGACTGTCATTTTTACAATGACGGGGTCAGCTTGAATGTCCAAACGTGCGCGGTGCCGCTTCCTTCGGCTGCTATGATGTTTATTCCCGCCGCCGCTATCGCCGGCTGGGTCAGCCGCCGAATGAAACGCACCGCCTGATATTGATCGGGTCGAGGCGTATACAAACCAGTCCGCGATGCGGGAACTTTCTTCACCCCGCATCGCGGACTTTTGCTTTGGCTATTCAGTTGAGCGGCCCGGATTATTCGCCCTTGGCCTTCTTGCCCACGTGGTGGTCGAACATATACAAACTGCCGACGCTGGCGCCAATCTTCTCGGCCATGGTTACATATTCATCGGTCCAATTCTCCTCTTCCACCTGCTCGGCGATGAACCACTGAAGCATGTTCTGCGTGGCCGGGTCTTTTAGTTCCGTCGCCAGCTCGTAAAGCTTGTGGATGAGTCCGGTGGTGCCGCGCTCCAGGTTGCGGGCAGCCTTGAAGGCCTCCAGGGCGCTGGCATAATCGGTCTTGGAAGCCTCGACCGGGTTGAGCGCGATCCGGGCACCCTTGTCCTGCATGTATTTGATGAAGCGCATAGCGTGGCCATGCTCCTCGCTGGCCTGCTTGCCGAACCAGGCGGCGAAACCCTTAAGCACTTCCTTCTCAAACCAAATACTCATGCCCAGGTAAATAAACTGGTTGTTGAATTCGTGCTGAATCTGATGGTTGATCGCCGCGACTAATTTTTCGTCCAACATTGTATGCTCCTTGCAAAAGTTGTTCACCGCATCCTACGCGATATCATCCGGTTAGAAAAGCCGGGGCGATCGCGTTTAGCCTGCTAATTGATAATACTCTCGCCCGGAGTAGCAGTGGAGGGAATAAGGAAGCCCCCACCCTGCCCTCCCCCGGAGTACCGGTGGAGGGGATAAACAGGGTATAAATAGGGATAAGCAAGGGATAAGCAAGGGATAAGTAGAGGCTAAGTTGGGGATGAGAAGGGGATAGGAAGGGGAGTGGTTAAATAATCAATTCCCTCTCCTATGTACTCATGGGAGAGGGTTAGGGTGAGGGCCTCCTTATTCCTCCCCCGCCAGCGGCTAATTGCGGGAGTCCGACGATGAAAGACCATCGTTTGATACAGTTCGCCAGACAAATGCGGCATGAGCCGACGGATGCTGAGCGGCGCATCTGGTGGTATTTGCGAAATCAGAAGCTGGAGGGGATGCATTTTCGCCGCCAGCATACAGTTGGATCGTACATTGTGGATTTTTACTGCCCGGCGGCGCATCTGGCGGTGGAACTCGATGGCGGGCAGCATTCCCAGGCGGCGGCATATGATGAGCAACGAACGCGGGCCATGGCGGCCCAAGGCATCGAGGTCATTCGGTTTTCAGATTACGATGCGTTGGCGAACTCAGAGGCGGTGGCCTTGACGATCTTGCGCGAAGCGAGAAGGCGAATGGGGAGATAAGGAAGCCCCCCACCCTGCCCTCCCCCGGAGTACCGGTGGAGGGGATAAGAAGGGATAAGTAGGGGATGAGAAGGGGAAGTAAAAAATAAGCAATCGCCTCTCCTATGTACTCATGTGAGAGGGAATAAGGAAGCCCCCACCCTGCCCTCCCCCGGAGTACCGGTGGAGGGGATGAGAAGGGATAAGTAGGGGATGAGAAGGGGAGTGGTTAAATAATCAATCCCCTCTCCTATGTACTCATGGGAGAGGGTTAGGGTGAGGGCTTCCTTATTTCATTTTTCACAATGTGTACGGAAAGATGAAAGACCCCGCCGCCAAATAGGCAATTGCCCAATATGAAAAGGAGTGCTATGGCCGATTTACTGCAAACTTTTCCCGATTTTGACTCGCTGCGCCCCCTGATTCAGCGCGCCCGCGAGGAGGATATGGGCGATGATGATGTAACCAGCCGCCTGCTGATTGAGCCTGATGCCATGGGAACCGGCCTGCTGGTGCAAAAGCGCCCCGGCGTGGTCTGCGGGCTGGGGCTGGTGGAGATGGTGTGCGCCTGCTACGACCCGGCCCTGACGGTTTGGCCGGCGCCCAACCATTGTCTGGCCGAGGTGGAAGGCCGCTACAGCGAATCGACCCCGGTGCAGTTGTGCCAGGTGCGCGGGCCGCTGCGCGCGCTTTTGAGCGCTGAACGGGTGATCCTCAATTTCCTCCAGCGGCTCAGCGGCATCGCCACCGTAACCCGCGCCTACGTGCAACAGGTGCAAGGCACCGCCGCCCGTATCCTGGACACCCGCAAAACCACTCCCGGCTTGCGCACGCTGGAAAAATACGCCGTCCGCGCCGGCGGGGGAGTCAACCACCGCATGGGCCTCTACGACGGGCTATTGGTCAAGGACAATCACCTGGCCCGGCTCAGCGTACAGGAACTGGCCGGCTATCTTGTAAAAGTGGTGGCTCAAAGCCGTGCCGAAGCGCCCCGGCGGCTAATCGAAGTGGAGGTCGATACGCTGGAGCAGTTGCGGGCGGTGCTGACGGTCAAGGGTATCGATGTCATTCTGCTGGACAATATGAATTGTCCCACTATGACCCAGGCGGTGGCCCTGCGCGACCACGCGGGCTTGAGCGGCAAGGTGCAACTGGAAGCCAGCGGCGGCGTGAGCCTGCAAAGCGTGCGCGCCATCGCCCTAACCGGCGTGGAACGCATCAGCGTCGGGGCGCTAACCCACTCGGCCCCGGCATTAGATATTTCAATGGACTGCCAGGCCACCGACTGACGTTCATAGGTAATGAGGCACCGCTACATGGAATGCGGGCGGCTAACTCAATCGGCCCCGGTACTGGATATTTCAATGGACTGCCAGGCCACGGAATGACGTTCATAGGTAATGAGGCGCCGCTACATGAAATCCGGGCGGCTAACCCACTCGGCCCCGGCATTGGATATTTCGATGGACTGCCAAGCCACGGACTGAAGTTCATAGATAAGCAAACGCCGCTGCATGCGCCATGCCATTGGCGGCAATAAGCCATCGCATTCAGCGGCGCGTGAAAGCCCGAATTTATACCAGTTTCAAATGAAAAGTTATTTTTGCACCGCATCCAAAATCGGTTCGACTTTCGCCAATGACTCGCTTTTAGGTGGTTCGGGAAGTTGCGAAAAATCGCCGCGCAGGGCTTTGAGGGCGTAGCGCTCCTGGTCGATCTCGCCGCGGGTGCGGAAGCCGAGGCTTCGCAACACTACCAGCGGCGGGCACCAGCCTTGTACCGCATGTTGCACCAAAAATCCCAGCACCGCGCCGGAAAAGAGCAGCCATTTCCTGCCGCGCACCACCGATAGAGCGATACCGGTCAAGGCAAAGCTGGGCGCAAGGGTTTCCAATGCGCGTTCCACATCCCATTCCTCTTCCAATTCCCGCAACCGACGTTCAATGGCTTGCGGCCCGCCGGCGGCACAGTACGCCAAATTGGCCCTGGTTTTTTCCGCAATGCGCTGATTGACCGATTCATCGGTCTGCTTTTCCACGCGATGGGCTGATTTTGCAACCATAATCGACTCCTTTTAAATCAAAACAGTAAATCCGTAATACTCATTTTACTGAAAGCAAACTCAGTGCCGCAGCAGCCGCGTTGTCTTAATCCTACCCAACTGGCAGATGAGTCCGACGATCGCATCTACGGATTTCCTGAGAATTGCGGATAGTCGCCGGACCCTGCGAGACCCCGAAAATGAGGGTTGAGACAGAGCACGCCGCAGCCGCTTTTTACAATCAGGGCAATCGCATGTCGGGTTGCCGTTGGGCGCATTCTCGCGGGGGTGGGGGTCTTCAAAGTCTCGTAAAATCCGGATCTTTCCACGTTCAGCACCGTAAAAGTCAGGCTGGTGGTGCAAAGTCGGCGGGCAAAAAACAAAAAAAAGGCGGACCTTGTCAGGTCCGCCTGGAGAAATCTATTTAGCTGAATCGAGGACGATCCGCTTAGGCGCGCAGCTTGCGCATCGCGCCGAACAGGCCCATCCCGAGCAGACCACTCAGGCCGCTCCAGGCCGCCGCGGGAAGCGGAATCGGCATCGAACCGGCGCTGGGCTGCTCTTCCAGCACAAACACCTTGAACCCGCCGGCCTTGACCGGCATGGCGTTGATCACCAATTGATCCTGCGCGCCGCCGGGCGTCCAAGTAGCGCCGTTGGCGACCATGCCGTCAGTAAAGTGAGCCGTCGTGCCATCGCTCGACAGGGCAAACGTGCTGAAAGGCGCGCCATTGAAGCTGCTGGAGGCATCGAAATTCGCCTGATTGGCCATCACCGAGGTGGTGCCATCGACGATATCCATGCGGAAGCTCTTCCAGTCCTTGCCGGTGTTATTGGTAACCGACTCGCTCTGGATGATGATCAGCGGCTGGGCGTCATAGCTGGTCTGTTGGAAGACCACGTCGATCGGCAGAATGCCACCGGTCGCCGCGTCCACGCGCTGCGGGCCAAACGTGGCGGTTTTGGTAACCACCACACGGTCAGCGCCAGTGCCGCCGGGGATCACCTCGAACGACACGCTGAAATCGCTGGCGGGCGTGTCATTCCACGACGCCGTCCAGCCACCCAAAACCTGAGAGCCGGCCGAGGCAACGCTGCCCGAAAGAGCAATCGCGCCAACGGCGGCCAATCCCAATGCCATAAACTTACTTGTACACATACTGAACTCCTTTGCTTTTTTAAAGCTTAAAAAACTTTTACAATCCTAAATATCCTTCACTACCAAACATTCCGCCGCCAACTAAAGTGGCGGAATCACCCACGCTTGCCAGGCGTCAACCTCATCCCCTTTCCCAACCGGCGGTCTATGCCGTCTATTCCGGTTGAAGTTCGCACAGCGATTATACGGCTCTGACCCACTGCATCGTCAAGATACCCCATCACTCAATAAAAATGCAATAGGCAAAACATTATCAGACCACTTTGCCATCCGTCAGGGATTGATGCAGTATCGCTACCCGCTTGGCCTGGTCAGTAGATAACTCCACCCACCACGACGGTTGCAGGCAACGCATATGATGCAATAATCGGACCATTTGACTGTCTTGCAGGGAAAATGGGGGCGGGTCAAGGCTGCTTAGCAGTTGTTCAACCTCTTTTTCACGGGCCAACCCGATGAGTCCGCCGACAGGCTGCCATTGATCCCCGACATTTTGCCATAGCAGACGCAACTTTTTGCGCGGGCCTGGCGTGAGCAATAATCCGCAAAAATTGTGCGACTCTCTCAATCCGCTCAATGGCCCCTCGGCCAGGGAATTGAGCCGAACAAGCCGCTGTTTGAGTGCCGCGGCCTGTTCAAAACGCAATTGCCCGGCGGCGGCGGCCATTTCTCTGGCCAAGCGTTCAATCAGCGGGTGGGGATGCAGCGCCGCTTGCACCGCCTGGGCCACCTTCGCCCGGTAGTCCTCCAGCGCTTGTGAGCCGTCGCAGGGCGCGGCGCAGCGGCCCATTTGCTTGTAGGCGCAGGCCGCGCCGTTTGGCGCTTGGGCTAAAATTGTTTCATAGCGGCACAAATCAAAGGCATCTTGCAGTAAATCGATTAATTTCCCGGCGGCGGCCCGGTCGGCCAGCGGGCCAAGGCACACCCCCGGCCCCGAGGGGTTTTCGGTACGTTCAAAACGCGGGATATCCGCCTGCGGGTCGATTCGCACCCACCATGCCTGCCGAGCCGGGAGCATCGACCGCCAGCGATCGGGGAAAACCGCCCGTATACATTGTAAATAGAGCCACTGGGCTTCTGGTTCGCTATGGACACGCTGATAATGGATATACCCGGCCAGCGTTCGCAGATCGACGCGCTTGCCGGCCGGCGCTGGCGTTGCCGTGGGATGCGGCCCTAAGCGGCCCAGCAGGTAGGCGCGGAGATTTTTCACACACACCAGTTGCAACGGCTGATGCTGCGGGTCGCAAAAAAGACAGACCGCCCATTTGGCGGGAATTTTGGCAAAAAAATCCTCACCCGCCGGACGCGGCAGGGCAAGCTCATTGGACAAATGAAATTGGCAGCCGCATGGATGGTTCATCATGCCCGTCGCAATGGAACAGGCGCATTATACGGCAACGCCCG
>JBBQBE010000069.1:0-18021 GCA_038317225.1 Tepidisphaerales bacterium
GGCGGGATTGCTGATGCGGCGGCGGGCGGCGCGTGCATAATCGACAAGACCCTGGGCCATGAGTCGCCGGTGTTTTGCGGGAATGCTTGGCCGGATTGATGCGCTTCTGGAGTCGCCTCCATTTGGCAGCGACTAACTCAAAAAATCTCCGGCGTTTTTCACAAACTCCTTTTGTGAAAAATATTGCATAAGGCGTTTTTGGCCATTGGCCGCGATGCGCTGGGCGGCGCGGGGATGCGTCAGGTAATAGTCCACCGTTTGCTCCAGGTCGGCCAAGTCCCAGCGGACGGGCACGTAGGTTTCGTAGGGCAGATAAATATCCGGGTGGGTCGCCAGGTGCGACATATCCGGCTTGATCAACAGCGCGCCGGCCGCGACGGTTTCATAATCGCGATAACAGACTTCCCCCCATCCAAACGGGCTGACGACGATTTTGCTGGTCAATAATTCATAAACATATTTTTTGTAAGTGATGCGGTCATAGCCGCTGAGGCGATACCTGCCGCCCAGTGGTTCCAGCAGGTCGCGGGCTTGGCGACGGTGGCGGTCGTACCACTGCTCCGAGTCGCGCTGCGGCGGGCGAAAGCGCCGATTCACGTCCGTACTCCGCAACCGCCAGGGAATACGCGCTGCGGCACACAAGCGGGCCATCAGGTGATAGCGCCTCGCCACGCCCCAGGTCCAGCCGGCGCGCAATTTGTGCAAATGTGCCGCCGGCGCGATGGCGCCGAATTGCCAGTCGCCGATATTCCAGCCGAGTTGCCGGACTAGAAAATCCGTAAACCAATATCCGCCATGCATGGGCTGGAGATATTGCCGCCGGTCGCGCAGCAGGTGCGACTTGACATACAAATCCACCTTGGCCAGCAGCGGCAAAAACGGGGAGCAGGTGGCGTCGCAAAAATCCATTAACACCAGCCGGGGCGAGCCTTCAGTCTGGGCGCGCAGTAAATCCAATAGCCCGCTCAATTCCTCCAGCGAAGCATTCCACGGCGGGCTGAGCAGCACCATTTCGGGCTTGCGGGCTTTGACTGTTTCCAACGCGGATTCGGGGCAAAGCGCCTGGGCAAATTCGATTTCGGTTTGCCAGGTCGAGGCAATCTGTTTGCTATACGCCCCTAGGGCACCCAGTGTATCGTGCCGGGGAGTTTGTTTCCCATACCACAGGGCCAAAGCCCTGCGCTGGTTGGTTGTGCGAACCGGTGCGTCTGACATCCATGCCTCTTGGTGCGACTGCCCGCTGGGCGTATCGGCGATTTACCGCCGCACAACCATGACTGGGCGCAGGCAGTATGGCGGCTTAACCGGCGAGGGTCAATTTACCCTGATCGGGTTTGAGCTTGGCGGCCGGCGTTTGACCCATATCGCCGCCCGCTCTACAACATCGTCATGAGCGATGGCCTGCGATATGAAAACAGCGGCGTGAATTATGACAGCCTCGACGCCTTCAAGCGCTTTTGTCAGCAGGCGGCCGCCACCACGCGTGAGGCCCTGGCCGGCAGCGGTTACGGCGAGCCGCGCGACGTGCGCGGCGAAAGCGCGTTTTTGCTGGAGGGGATGGATCACTATCTGGCGCACGTGGAAGAGGGACTGGGTACCAAAAATCTCGTGGCCGACGCTATGCTGGCGCTGACTGGCAAAAGTTATTACGCGTCCATCGGCATCGACACTGTCGCAACGATTGTCAATGATCTGATTACCTGCGGAGCGCTGCCCTTGAGCGTGGCGATGCACGCGGCGGTGGGGGACGGGAAGTGGTTTGACCAACCCGGCCGGGCCAGAGAGCTGGCCGAGGGTTTTGCCGAAGGTTGCCGCCAGGCCCAGGCGATCTGGGGCGGCGGGGAGACGCCGGCCCTCAAGGGGATTGTATCGCCGGACTCGATCGTGCTGGCCGGTTCGGCGATGGGCAAAATTTTCCCCAAGAGCCGGCGCGTGCTGGGAAATATCGCCGAGGGAGATGCGATCGTGCTGCTGGCAAGCAGTGGCGTGCAGACCAATGGGCTGAGCCTCTGCCGACTGCTGGCCGAGCGCTTGCAGGACGGCTATCAAACCCCAATGAAAGACGGGCGCGCCTATGGCCAGGCGTTGCTGGACCCATCGGCGATTTATGTCAAATTTGTCAGCGCCTGCCAGCATGCGGGGTTGCAGCCGCATTACTTGGCGCACCTGACCGGCCACGGCTGGCGAAAGTTGATGCGGCCCAGCCAGCGGTTTGTTTATCAAATGGATAACTTGGGCAACGTGCCGGAGATTTTCCGTTTCATCATGGAAAACGGGCCGGTGGAGGTGCGCGAGGCATACGCGACATTTAATATGGGCGCGGGATTCGCGGCATATGTCGATCCCGCCGACGCGACCCAGGCGGTGGAGATCGCCCAGGCCCAGGGCTATCATGCGTGGATCGGCGGAAGAGTGGTCCAGCAAGACCAGCGCAAGGCGGTGGAATTGCTGCCGCTGGGGATCATCTTTGATGAGCAATCTCTGCAAGTTCGCTAAAGGGCAATCTATATTACGGAGAGATTATGAAACGGCTGATACTCCTATGCATTTTGTTTTTTGCCTCCGCGGTGATGGCCGCCGAGGCGCGTTATGTCATTTTTATTTCTGTTGACGGCATGGGCAGTTCATACCTCAGCGGGCAACTGGAGAAACTGCCGTCGATGGCCCGGATCGTTCAGGAAGGGGCCGGCACGCTCAATGCCCGCAGTGATTATGACTACACCGTCACGCTGCCCAATCACACCTGCATGGTAACCGGCCGCCCGGTGGTGGGCGATGCGGAGCATCCCGGTCACGGTTGGACCAACAATACCGATCCGCCAGCGGGGGCCACGCTGCACTCGCATCGGGGGCAGTATGTCGCCGGGGTTTTTGACGTGGTACACGATCACGGCGGCAAAACCGGATTGTGGAGCGGCAAAACCAAATTCGCACTTTTTTCCATCAGCTACAACGACGCCAGCAGTGCCACCGCGCCGTCCAGCCAAGGCACCACGATGCCGGCGAGCGCTGCCAAACTGGACGCCTTCGTATATGACAAGGATGCCAATCACCTGACCAGCAACTTTATCGCCACCCAGAAGGCCCAGCCATACCAATACTCCTTCGTGCATTTTGCCGATCCCGACTCGGCCGGGCACTCCGAAGGATGGGGTTCGCAGCGGTATAACCAGGCGTTGATAACGGTCGATCAGTGCATCGGTCAAATTCTCGATCTGGTGCAAACCGACCAGCGATTTAAAGGGCATACCACCATTATTCTGACAGCGGATCATGGCGGGTTTGAAAAAAATCACGGCGACAACGCGCTGCCGCTGGATTACACCATCCCGTTTTATGTGTGGGGCGCAGGCGTGCGGCAGGGGGACTTGTATCTGTTTAATGCCCAAAGCCGCAAAGACCCCGGCACCGGGCGGGTGGATTACTCCGGCACACAGCCGATTCGCAATGGCGATGCGCCCAACTTGGCGCTGAAACTGCTGGATATGCCGGCGATCGAAGGTTCCAGCATCAATGCCAAGCAGGATTTGCAAACCCAGCCGTAAGCCAATTGTGAAACAGCGAGATGGCGATCAGGCGGGGGACATGTGTCGCAAGGCGCGGCGCACGACCTGGCCGGCGACGGTGAGCAGGTTATGCGGCGTGCGGCTGAGCCGCCTGGCGCGCAGCGGCACGACCGCCGACTTGGCGTAGCGGCGTTTTTGCTCGTTGTTACCGCTGAGCAGGTCGTAACGGCGAACGCCGTGCTGGGCCAAGTGTTCCATCAGCAGCAGATGCGCCGCCAAGCCGGGACTGCGCAGACCTTGGCACTGGTGGTCGGTGGCTTGCTGATAGCAGTCAAACCGATCCTGGCACAAGTAGCCAAAGGTTGCCGCCACCGTTTGACCGTTCAGTTGCAGCTTGGCCAGCACCGCATTGCCGTCGGCGATGGCGCTTTGCAGGAGCTGTTTATGGAACGTGGCGATCGCCGGCGTGAAGCAGCCGCTATGGCCGACGCGCTGCCAGCGTTGCTGGTGAATCTCCACCAATTGCTGGAAAAACGCGACGGCATCCGCGGGATTTTGGGCCACTTGCAAGCTGGCGCCCGCTTGGGCGCACTGGCGCAATAGATGCCGAGTGGATTTACGCGTGGCGGGGGCCAGGGTATTGAGGTAGTGCTCAAATCCATGGGATAAATCGCAGCCGTAACAAGTGCCTTTGAAACAACAGGTAACCGTCGCGCACATCGTGGCGGCCAAAGGGCTGCCGGGCCGCAAAGGATTCAGTTCCAGCAAATCCCAGCCTAAGTGTGCCGGGTCGCTCAAATAGGGGTGGAACTGGGCAACAGCCTGGGCCTCGTGTTCTTTATCACAAACCAGGTCCAGATATTCCGGGCACAGTTCTTCGTGTTCGTCCATGCCGGTGCCGATGAAACCCAGGCGGCGAATGATGCCCCAGCCCAGCGATTTATTGGTCAGATGCAGCGGTAAAATGGCCGCCAGATTTTCGTTGCGCCAGGCCGTCAATACGCATAAACCCTCATGCGGCTGGTGCAGCCGATGGTGAAACACCTTCCACCAGTTCCAGGACCATTCGAAGCTCAAGGGCATGGCGTATAGTCCCTGGCGGTGTAATGCCTGCCAGGGCTGGCGGACGGATTGCAGGTCGGACGGCTCACGCAATACCCGCACCCGCCACTGCGAATCCACCGAACTGGTATTGGGCGCGAGCATCCTATCTGCTATCGGAACAGAGCGGGCGCAACTGAACTGTTGAGGCGCAATATTCACGCTATTCCGTAAAATGCGCGCTTGAGTTATAGCGAGCAAACACCTTTAGGAGAGTGTCCGATAACAAAAATGTGTAATGGAGCAAAAAAGGCCGACAGGGCGGTACGCGGATCGGATGCCAGATAGCGGTGAAAAAAATGGGCAGGGCCGGAATTGAACCGGCGACACATGGATTTTCAGTCCATTGCTCTACCAACTGAGCTACCTGCCCGACGCGGCGATAGTTTATCGGATTCGCCGGGTCAGTCAATGCAGGTGCCTTTTTTGTGTGTAGTCCGTAGCCCGTAGTCCGTTGCTAAAGCATTTGCTACTGACAACTGACAACGGACTACTGACAAAAGTGCGTTACTCCGCCCGTTCCCCATCCCCTCTATAGGCTCTTGCGCGCGGGGATGCTAGAATGGCCGATATGTCGCCATTGGGGTTGATTGCCGGGGAAGGGATTTTGCCGCTGCTGGTGGCGCAAGGCGCCAAGGCGGCGGGTCGGCGCGTGGTTTGTGTGGGTCTCAAGGGATTCGCCTGGCCGACGCTGAAGCAGCAGTGCGACGAATTTGACTGGGCGGGGATCGTGCGGCTCAATCGCTGGGTGCGCCTGTTGCGCGGGGCGGGCTGTTCCCAGGCGATTATGGTCGGGCGCGTGCGGAAAGATCGCATGTACGACCGCTGGCGGTATTTGCGAAATATCCCCGACTGGCGTACTCTGAAACTATGGATGGGGCAATTGCGCCACGACAAGCGTCCGCAGGCGGTCCTGCAGGCCTTGCTTCGGGAATTGCAAGAGGCGGGCATTGAGTTGATTGATTCCACACAGTATTGCCCGGATCATTTGGCGTCGGCCGGCGTGATGACGCGCCGTCAGCCCACGGCCAAGCAATGGGCCGACATCGAGTTTGGCTGGGAAATTTGCCGGTCGATCAGCCGCATGGATATCGGCCAGTGCATCGCGGTTTTGGACCGGGACGTAATCGCCGTCGAAGCTCTGGAGGGGACCAACGCCATGATCGAGCGGGCCGGGCAGCTTTGCAAAACCGGCGGCTGGACGCTGATAAAGGTATGCAACGCGGCCCAGGATATGCGCGTGGATGTGCCGACCATCGGTTGCACCACCATCAAAAAATTGCACACCGCCGGGGCCGGTTGTGTGGTGTTGCACGCCGGCCGCACGCTGCTGCTGGAAAAACCCAAGGTGTTGGAATTGGCCGATGAGTGCCGCATCGCCGTGGTGGGCCGGGATGATGCCATGAGCTTGCCCGTGGGCGCGAAATTGTAAGCGGGCGATTCACCGCCGTCTGTAATCAGCCGAAAAACATACAGTATGGCCGAATGTCGGCGGGCAATTTGCCGCCGGCGGCGCCAAGGAGCAATTATGAAGGGCGTTATTCTTGCCGGCGGGACCGGCAGCCGTCTATTTCCGCTGACCAAAGTAACCAACAAGCACCTGCTGCCGGTCTATAACAAGCCGATGATTTATTATCCCATCGAGTGCATGGCCGCTTCCGGCATCGATGATGTGCTACTGGTAACCGGCGGCAACAATGCCGGGGACTTCATTCGCTTACTCGGCAACGGGCGCGAACTGGGTTTGAAGAATCTCAACTACACCTACCAGGATGGGGCCGGGGGGATCGCCCAAGCGCTGGGGCTGGCCGAACAGTTTATCGACGGCGATCCATTTTGCCTGATCCTGGGTGATAACATCGTGCAGTACCACATCGGCAAGGCCGTGCGGCGATTTGAGCACCAGGGCAAAGGTGCCAAGATATTGTTATCACAAGTAAAGAATCCCAAAGCCTACGGCGTAGCGGAAATGGACGGGCAGAGGGTGGTGCGCATCGTGGAAAAACCCAGTAAGCCGAAGAGTGATTGGGCGGTGATCGGCATCTACTTTTATGATGGGCAGGTTTTTGACATCATTAAAACGCTCAAGCCGTCGGCGCGCAATGAATTGGAGATCACCGACGTCAATAACGCCTATATCGAGCGCGGCGAAATGACGGCGGACAAACTGGACGGCTTCTGGGCCGATGCTGGGGAAAATATCGACTTTTATCTTCAGGCCTGCAACACCGTCGCCGCCGGAGGCGCCAATAAGGAGATGGCCGAGTAATCGGGTTGGTTCAAGGAAGCTGTACAGGCGGGTGGACGGCGGCGAAACAAAAGTTAAATGCAAAGATCGAGGCTCGCGGGAATGCGGCGGAGCCGGAAAGCAGGTATGCGAACGATTTTAGTAACCGGCGCGGCCGGATTTATCGGGTCCAACTTTGTGCGGCTGTTGATGGGACGCGGCGAACCGGTGCGGCTGGTGGCGCTGGATAAGCTGACCTATGCCGGGAACCTGGCGAATATCAGCGATTTGATCGACAACGACCGGCTGCATTTCGTCAAGGCGGATATTTGCGATTGCGAAGCGGTGGAGGCGGCCTGGGACAAATTTCAAATTGACCAGGTAGTGCATTTTGCCGCTGAAAGCCATGTGGATCGGAGCATTTTGGGTTCCGGGCCGTTTGTGCAGACCAATGTGGTGGGAACGCAGGTGCTTTTGGATCTGGCCAAAAGCAGGAAGGTCAAACGTTTCTTGCAGGTCAGCACCGACGAGGTTTACGGCACACTGCCGGAGGATCGAGCGGATCTGAAATTCACCGAGCACACACCCCTGGCGCCCAACAGCCCATATAGCGCATCCAAAGCGGCGGGGGATTGTCTGGCGCGATCGTATTATCACACCTTTGGTTTGCCGGTGCTGATTACGCGCTGCAGCAACAATTATGGGCCATACCATTTTCCTGAAAAGCTGATTCCCTTGTTTGTAACCAACCTGATCGAAGGCAAGAAAGTGCCTCTGTATGGCGATGGTTTGAACGTGCGCGACTGGTTGTATGTGGAGGATCACTGCCAGGCGCTGTGGACGGTGTTGAATAAGGGAAGCGTCGGAGAGGTGTACAACATCGGCGGGGAAAATGAGATTACCAATCGCAAAATCACCGAGATCATTTTGCGCGAGATGGATTGCGACTGGGACAAGTCGGTAACGTATGTGAAAGATCGGCCGGGACATGATCGGCGCTACGCCATCGACGCCGGCAAAATCCAGCGTGAACTGGGCTGGAAGCCTCAATTTAAGTTTGAGGAGGCGATCAAGAGCACCATCGCCTGGTACCGCGCCCATGAGCCGTGGTGGCGGGCGATCAAAAGCGGGGAATATCTGACCTATTACCAGCAACAGTACGGGCAATAGCGTGGGCGGGGAAAAGGTTTTTGCAAAGCAAGCAATGAAGCAGTCGATCGTCATCGTGGGCGGCAAGGGGATGTTGGCGCATGCCATCGGCGCACAATTGGCCAGTCGGGGCATGGCATATGAGCCGGCGGATCTGCCGCAATATAACATCACCCAGGCCGCGGATGTGCAACGTCTATTTGAATTGCTCAAACCTTCCGTGCTGATCAACTGCGCCGCTTACACCAAGGTGGATTTATGCGAGATGGAAACCCAGAAGGCCGAGGCGATTAACGGCGCGGCGGTAGGCACACTGGCCCAGGGGTGCCTGAAATATGGCGTGAAATTTGTTCACATCAGCACCGATTTTGTGTTCGACGGAACGCTCCAGCGGCCATACCAGCCGGAGGATGCGCCCCATCCGCTGAGTGTGTACGGGTCGAGCAAATTAATGGGCGAGCAGTTGTTGCGGCAGGTGAATCCGCCGGGATGGATCATCGCGCGCACCGCGTGGTTATACGGCGTCAACGGGTTGAGCTTTCCGCGAACGATGGTGGAGTATGCCCGCGCGGGCAAGGGGCTGAAAGTGGTGAACGATCAATTCGGTTCACCGACCTATACCGCGGACCTGGCGGAGATAATACTGGACCTGCTGACGGCCGATGCCCAGGGGATTTTTCATACCACCAACAGCGGGCAGACCAACTGGTATGAATTTGCCACAGCGACTCTGGAGGAATTTGAGGAGCGCGGCGCGGATTTGACCAGTACCAGCACCGAGGAGTACCTCAAGGCCCGCCCGCAACAGGCGATTCGTCCGCGCTACAGCGTGATGGATTTGTCGGCCACCGAAGCGGCCATCGGCAGGCGCATCCGCCCGTGGCGGGAGGCTCTGGCGGATTTTGCCGGGCAGGTGCGCCAGCGCGGGCAGTTTTAGCAACGATTCAATGCCGCCACTCATTGCGGCGGTTTGCGCGCCGCAATTTGCAGGTGATTGGCGGCGGCGGCGGCCGATTCGTCTTTGGCCAGTTCCACCTCCAATTTGAGCAAGCGATCGACCTGGGCGCGGTCGGTTAATAGTTCGGGGTGCTTTCTGATCGGCAGCAGGGTTTTTCCGGTAACGCGCAATTCATCAAAGCCGGCGTCGGCAAATAAGCGCTTGAGCGAGGCGGGAGTAAACATGGTGAGCGTGAATTGCTCCTGGGCCTGGCGCGTGAGCCAGCGGGTTTTGCCGGTATGAACAAATTGTTCCAGTTCGCCCATATCTCCCTTGGCCAATAAATGGTCGATGGCGGCCAGCTTGTTATCGGCGCTGGCGATGACCCAGGCGCCGGGCTTGCAGATGGAAAACATCTGCCGGGCCGCGGCGGCCGGATCGGAGCAGATGCTCAGCGGATCGCCCATGGCCAGCACCAGCCTAAAGTGGTTTTGCGGCAACGACGACAAGTCCACCAGGTCGCCCACCAGCAGTGTGGCGCGCGCGGCGCGGGGGCCGGCGGCGGGGAGCTTGAGGCGCGTGCGCTCGATCATGGCCGGGGAGTGATCGACGAAAAAAGTGGTAAAGCCGCTTTTAAGCAGCTTCAGTCCCCATTTGCCCGTGCCGCAGCCCAGGTCCGCCGCGGCGTATTGCGGGGACAGGTCGCTTGGCAAATACGGCTTGATCAGCCGCCAGGTAATTTCGTCGTGAAAACGCCAGTAGGGGTCGTCGTATATATTGTCGTATTGATTGGCGACCCGGTCGTGATAACGACGGGAGGCCTGGCTGGTGTGGGGTGATTTCATGGGTCAGAGCCACCTGTCGGAATCGAACCGACAACCTGCGCTTTACAAAAGCGCTGCTCTGCCAATTGAGCTAAGGTGGCAAAAGGGATTGTGGATTGTCGCTACTGGCATCACCGCCGGGGCATCGACAATCCACAATCCACTTACCTTAGCATACTTTATGCATTCATCAATTTCAGCACCAGGTCCACCGCGCTGGCCGCGTCGGGCGAATAGCCGTCGGCACCGATTTCGTCGGAGAACTGCTGGGTGATGGGCGCGCCGCCAATAAGGATTTTCACATCGTTCATCCCGGCGGCCCTGACGGCCTTGACCGTGTCCTTCATCGAAGGCATGGTCGTGGTCAGCAGTGCCGAGAGGCCAATGATCTGGGCGTTATGCTCTTTGGCCCCTTGCACAAATTTTTCAGGCGAGACGTTGGTGCCCAGGTCCACCACGCCCATGTTGGCGCCTTTCCACATCATGGCCACCAGGTTCTTGCCAATATCATGCAAGTCGCCCTGGACAGTGCCGATGACGGCGGTGTATTTGGGCTTGATTCCCGCCTTGGCCAAAAGCGGTTCCAAAATGGCCATCGATTCCTTCATCGCGCGGGCGGCGATGAGCATTTCCGGCACGAATGCCTCATTGCGCTTGAATTTGTCGCCAACGATGGACATGCCGGGAACCAACCCGGATTCCACGATCACCTGGGGCTTGATCCCCTCTTCCACCGCGGCCTTGGTCAACCTGACCGCCTCCGCGCGATTTCCCTTGGCCACCGCATCTGTCAACGCTTTGTAATCCGCCATGTCTGGCTCTCCGAAAAAATAAGTTGCGACACCACACGGTGTCTATGCCCACCAATGTTACCCATATGCAGCTAATTGCAAGAGGCGGGAAAAACTATTTTTGGTAAAATAGTGCTCAACGGCGGTAACTTTAGCGCACCTGATATAGTGTGTCGCCCAGCACCAGGTCCACCTGGTTTCCCAGGGCCAGCCACGCCGCGGCTTGCGGGTATTTCTTCAGCAGGGCGAAGTATTCGTCGCTGGCAAAAGTTACTTGCTTGATTGCCCAATCGGCGCGGGTCTGGATCTGCCCGTCAGTCCAAACCTGTCCATTTTGGAAAAAGGTGCGATTGGCGACTTGCCGAGCTTGCTGGGCGTAGTTGTCATTTTGGCGATATCCGCCGGCGGCGCTTGCCGGGCCGGCCGGTGATTTATCCAAAGCGCCATTTTGCGTTGATGGAGCCGCAGCGGAGGGGGCTTGCTGGCTGGCCCGCATTTGTCCAAGCGCCTGGGCGTTGGCCACCGCCTGCCCGCCGCTGCGCGATGTTTCGCTGGCCGCTTCATCCTTCATGGATTCAAACGCAGCGCTGCTTTGGGTGCGGACCTGGCGATCCTGTTCCAGTTCGCGCATGTTGCGCCATTGCACGGGCACCTCGCGCTTTTGCTCATCTTCCAGAATCAAAAAGGCGGTGTAGGGAGTTACGATGCCGAATTGCCGGGCCAGGCGGGTGATTTCATTTTTCAGTTCCGCCGATTCGCCGTGCTGACGAATTTCGTCCAGCAGCCAGCCGATGCGCCGGGTGGCCCATAAACGCGGGATAAATTCCGCGTGCTCATCGGCTTTGGCAAAATGCAGCGCCTGGGAGTAGCGCTGTTTGCCGCCGTCGCTGACGCCATCCAACGCGGCCGTTACCGTACCCTGGCCTTGATAGCGGCCCAGGACCATGAGCGTATCGCCATTGAATATGTCCGGCAGGCGATGGGGATACAGTTCGCTGATGCGCACATCGCCTTGCATATCCAGCGACAAGTTGGTCAGCACCGGCTGTTGAATCTTGTCGTAAAAGGCGCTGATCTTGACCTCGATATCCTCCTTGGGCAAAACATACTGGCTGACGCCGCGGGTCTGCTCGGCCAGGCGGTCCAGCAGATGCGTGTTGACATCGTTGCCGATGCCGAAGCAAAACAAGCGCGTGCCGCGATCCTCGGCCAGTTTTACCAGGGCCTCTTCGGAGGTTTCGCCCACGGTAGGCAGCCCATCGGTGAGAAATAGAACCATAAAGGGGCGCTGCGAGGATTTGTCTTTGAACGACAAGGCTTTGGTCAGCGCTTCATCGATGGCGGTGCCGCCGGAAGGTTTGAAATGTTCAACAAAGTCCACGGCCCGCTGGACCTGCGGCTTATCGGCATCGACCAGCTTGTCAAAAAGATTTTCCGCCTCGCTGGAAAAGCGCACGACTTGGAAGCGATCGTTGGCATTCAAATTGGCCAGGCAGTAGCGCAATGCCCGCTGGGCCTGGGGCATTTTGCCGTTTTCGTTCATGGAGCCGGAAGTATCAATGACAAAGCAGATATCGCGCCCGCTGACGGCTTTTTTTTCCAGCCGGCCGGGCGAGACCATCAATAGAAAATATCCTGGCGCATCGGCGGCGGCCGCCGGATCGCGGTAGCTGAGCAGGTGCATGGCCATCGCATCGGGGGCCTGGGTATAAATCAGTTTGAAGTCCACATCGGGACGGACATCCTTGGCTTCATATTCAATTGAGGCGGCGCGTTCTCCCTGACGCTCGATACGCACGGGATGGCTGGGACTGTAAATGCTTTTAAGCGCTCGATCAGTCTTGAGTTGCACCTTAACCGACAATTCGCGCAGCGGGCGGGCGCTGAATTTTTCCGTACTCAGCGGATAAACATACTCGCACAAGCCGCTGTCGGTTTTGAGGGTTTGGGTGTACTGGATGACAATCTTTTTCTTGCCATGCGGCTCGATGGGGAAGATGCGGGCTTTGAAAGCGTCGCGTCCGACATATTCCAGCAAGGCCGGGTCTTTGGCCTGGCGCACGATATTTTCATATAGCGCTTTGGCCCGGTCGGCGTCGAGCAATTCGGCTTCGGTCATTTTCCCGGCTACATCCATGGCGAAGCGGTCGATGGCTCCGCCGGCGGGCAGGGGAAAAAGGTAAGTTCCTTCCAATTGCGCGGCATTGGGATTGTAAAATTCCTGATCGACGCGCGTGGTGGCGATGGGGCCGTCAATGGTGATGCTGACCTTGTGATAGGTTACTTCCAGCGGGGCAAAGGAAAAATGGCCGGGGATGGGCTGCGGCGGGTCGTGGATGACAATAAAGCCGTCGGCGGAGCAGAGGGTGCAAAAAGCAAACAAAACCGCTAAAAAGCAAAATAGCTGACGCATGAGGACTCCGGGTTATCGCCGGAGATTAGACGCCCGCGCGGCCGATAGGTTCCCCAACCCCGCGGGCTATTTTCTGGCCGACTGGCGGCCCAAAGCGAAGGCGGCGCGGTTTTGCGCGTGCAGCTTGGGGGCCAGGGCGGCTTCCACCGCCGCCTGCCAATGCTCCGCGGTCAGCGGAAGGTAAGCGCTCAGCGCCCCCAGGAGCGATACATTGAGGCTCTTGCGGTTTTCCAATTTGCTTTCGTCGATCCAGTCGGGGGTAATCAATACGCCGTCAGGTTTGAGCATGGCGCGGTTGTTGTCCACCTGGTCGGGCGAGAGGACGACCAGAAAATCAGCCTGGCCGGCGGGAATCATGGGGCTGTCCACATGCGCGCCGAAGCGCACGTCGCTGGTCACCGAGCCGCCGCGCTGACTCATGCCGTGAATCTCGCTTTTTTTGATGTCACAGCCGCTGCGGAAAACCGCGTCGGCCATGATATCCGAAGCCTTGATCACGCCTTGGCCACCGAGGCCCGCGAAAACGATGTTGGTTACCGATGGCATATTGCTTTGGCTTTCAAACATTGAGACCAGACGATAGGAAAAGGATTGTAGATTGTGGAAAAATGCAGATGCAAATTCAACGCTCAACAATCAACACTCTGCAATCAACATTCAACACTCATGCGTTATAAGGAGGCCCTCACCCCGGCCCTCTCCCGGAGTACCAGGAGAGGGAGAATAGGTAAGAATGCAACATTCAACATTCAACGCTCGACACTCAACACTCCCTCCGCCACTGACTACGGACTACTGACTACGGACCACTAACTACGGACAACGGACAACGGACAACGGACCACGGACCACGGACCAAAGGCGGGTACTCCCGCCGTTCAACTGACTACCCTATTTAACCGGCACTGGGGTTATTTTCAAATCGCGGGTGTAATCGTTCTTGACCGAGTTGAGCGTGGAGCGATCGACAATAAAGGCCGTCCGCCGCTCGTCCAGCAGCACTGGAGTTTGCGAGCCGGCGTCCTGCCAGGCCTGCACCAGTACGTAGCAGGTAAAGGTATCGGAGCGCGTGGTCAGCAGGTTGCTCAGGCGCGCCAACTGCATATATTTCGCCCTGTAATCGCCATTAACCGCCTTTTGGCCTCCCACGTTGGCGGGCCACAAATCGCCTTGGGCGCTGGAGGTCGGCTCGGCGACGGCGGTAACGAATCCCGGCACGCGGTTGAGGTCAAAGAGTGTTTTAAATGGGCCGTTGGTCAGCCGATCCTGCACGATGGCTACGGCGAGGGTTTGAGTAGCCGGCGCGTCCACCACGCCCGCGCCGTTCACGACCAGCGGCAGGGCCGCCAGCACTTGCACATCGGCGGTATTGACATTGATCAATCCTTGCACGCCGGCCATGTTCTCATTTTGGCCGTTGGCGGCGGTAACACCCACCACGCCGCCGTTGCCAATCGGGTCGGGGGCTGGTCCGGGATAGGTCAGCGGGTTGGTCTGCGGCAGGTAGTCATCATTGGGATTTTGAATCGCCGAAAAGTAGTCAAGCAGCTTTGCGGCCCAGCCGTAGCTGGGGTCGGGGCCGGGGGGGATGGGGCAAAAGCGGCCAACTTGTTCGTTGGCGTCGTCGGCGGCGTGGCCATCCTCGGCGTAAAAGCTGTCGATGCTCACGCTGTTGATCTCCGCCAAGGTTCCGCCGCTCTTGAGTCGGTAGCTGCCGATAAAGGGTGTTTCCAGGATATCGCCGTTGCGAGCAAATCCGCCGAAGGGGAAGCGATTGGGACCGGCGGCGGTGGGCTTATTTAAAAATGTCGGGCTGGAATTACAAATCTGGATGGTCAAAGCGCGCGTGCCGGTTCCGTTGTGTTCTGCTTTACCCAGCTCGATGGCATCGGTGGGGGCCTTGGCGATGGTGGTGTGACCGACTCCAGCCACGTAATCACCCGGATACACCCACTGCCAATTGGTGGCGGGCGAGGTAATGGTGGGGCGGGCGTACAAGCGGCGCTCGGCCGTGCCGGGGGTGGCGGGGATGGTCAAACCGGTGGCGTCAAATTGATCGACCGGCACACGTTCGGTTAAATCGCCGCCGGTCTCATCGTAATTAGGAACATCGGAAGAGAGCGTGCCATCGACGCGATGGGGCTGAAACAAGATCAGTTCGTGGGCGAGCAGTTGATCCAGACCGCTCACGGTGATCTTACTGGCCGCAGGGTCCACCGTGATGTTGGCCGGTGGCACCGCCTGAAGATTCTGCTCCAATATCACATAACCTTCAGCGGGAATGGAGCTGCCATTGGGGAACGTGTAAATGGCCGGGCCGAGGGTCATGGTGGAGCGGTCCAGCAGGGCCACGGCCAGGTTGCTGACATTCAAGGGGTAGGAGTATGGATTGAAAATTTCCACGGCGATGTATTTCTTATCCGTCACGTCGTTATCAATCACCACCTGCGTGATATACGGGTGGGGCATATTGGCGTGAACCGTCAATTCATACGTCGGCGCGCCGGTGGTATTGACCAGCGTTACTTTTCGGGCGATGCCGTTGGGACGGTTGGTGCCGTTATAGGGTGCGGCGTTGTTGTAATTGGGCGCGCGGAGCCATTCGGCGTTAACGGCGGCCTGGGCGGCGCGCAGTTGCAGCATTTCAAAGCCGCTCAGGGCCGTGCCGCTACGGCGGGAACTCTTGAACATGGCCTGGCCGATATTGGCATCACCCACGCCGGGGTCTTGAGCGATGCCGCTGTCGTTACACATCACCTGCCAGAAGCCGCGCCATAATTCGGCGAAAGGAGCGGTGTTAATCGAACACTTGGGCACCGCATTTTCAACCGGCAGCGCCGTCATGCCGCCATTGGCCAGCGGATTGTACAGTGGCACCAGATTGGAGACCTGGTTTTCACTGACCAGCAGCGCCCGCGTCGGAAGCTGCGGAGCGGGATAGCCGCGTCCGGTGAAATACGATTGTCGGGTGCCGGCCAGGTCAAAATTGAAACTGGTGTGGAACCACAAGTCATGTTCATTGGCCGGATAATACTTGGTCATGTGGTTCAAATTGGGCGAGTAGTTGGCCGCGGCCATGTAGGCGCTGTTGTACAGCCTTTGTTCCAGGTCGGTGCGGGATAGATCGCGGTCGAGCAAGCCCATGTGATAAGCCAGAGAGACGCCGGCGTCGGGGCTGATGGCCTTGTAACCGCCGGCCGGAGCGTAAATGCGTCGGGCAAGCTGCATTTCCGCCGCATCGCCCACACTGACAAATTGCACATCGGCCCGCCCGGCGGGGAAGCCCGCGGCGTAGCGCCACTGATTGAGGCTGAGCAGCTCATTATCGCGCAGCGCAACCGCAACCGTGGGATCCTGCGGCAGGCCGACGTTGGAGCGGAAGGTTCCCAGGAATGCCAAATCAGCCGCGGGCAAACCGCCGCCGACGGTTGTCCAATCCTGATCGCGGCTCCAGGCGGTGTTGGCGTTAATCGCTGAATTATGATCCACAATGCGCACCGCGCCCCAGTAAGTAATGGGGTGGTTGGCACTGGCGGGATTGATGTAGTCGATCGCGCCGGGCGTGGTACTCAGGCGAAACAGTCCGGCGTCGGCGATGCCGTCGCCGTCGGCGT
The DNA here is from genome assembly GCA_038317225.1 of Tepidisphaerales bacterium. Classification (GTDB taxonomy): domain Bacteria; phylum Planctomycetota; class Phycisphaerae; order Tepidisphaerales; family Tepidisphaeraceae; genus JBBQBE01. The sequence continues at coordinate 16,563 of JBBQBE010000069.1, forward strand.
CGCCGGCCAGCACGATGGTGCCGCCGACATTAAGCGCCGGATAAATCCTGGCGCGGCCGTTCATCTGCGCCGGTCGATTAAAATTGACCGGATAAGTCAGCTCGATATGGGTGGGAACCATATCGACGCGGTTGTTATACGTGCTCGGATTAATACTGTTGATGGAAGCCGGAAAGGCCGGGACGGGAAAGGTTGGATTGGCCGAGGCGCTATTCCAAGGCGAATCAAACTGCCCCGCTCCGCCCATCCAATGGCTGATAAACGGCCAGGAGGGAACGGGCGTGGCATTGAGCTGCGGCAGGCGACTGGCCAGGTATAAATCATCGGTGACGCTCAGTGCATCATAATTCTTGTACGAGGTGAGGTTGCCGGGCGGACGGTAGGTTCCGCCGGGGGCGGGGGCGCTGAACACATCATCGCGCAACGCTTTTTTAACCTGGTCGGCCAGGGAATTTATTCCACTGTCCATAGAGGCGGGGTCGGCGGCCATAGCGCCGACGCCGTTAATCAGCGCACTGGAACCGGCCCCGGTTACTTGCAGCCGATCAAGGCGCACGGTGGCGATATAGGCCGTGCCCATCAGCGCCAGCAGCACCAGCAGGGTAACGACCAGGATGAGTACCGAGCCGCGCCGCGGCGGAAGAGAGCGAAATTGTACAGGCGAATAATTCTGCATGGCGTTACTTCACAGTAAAAATAAATTCCTGCCGCAAGCCGTTTTCCAGGCGATTATTACTATCCACTAATTCGACGGTGAGGCGGATCAGCCGGGGACGAAGGCTGTCGCTATTAAGCTCCGTTGGCGACCAGGCGCAGGCGTAGCGTGTGGCGGTATGCACTTTTTCGAAGACAGCGGCGGTGCCGGAAAAAGCGCTGTAGGTTGTTACTTGTGGGGCATCGGTTCGCGTTAGACCGTACCAGCGAATGCCAGCCACTCCTAACATGTCCACAGGGTCCTTTACAAAATCCAATATTCCATCGGAGCCAGCGGCGGCGAAGGTGCCATCGGGCTTTTGCGAGCAAAAGTCGCCCGCATATTCAACGATGAAATGGGCGCAGCCGCCTAGTAAATATGGGGCCGCCAGCGCGGCTTTGTCGCTATTGAGCGGAGGTGTGGGAAACGCATCGGCGTTGAATCGATAATCCAGTTGCGTCCACCAGTCAGCCGGTCCGCCGGAAACGATGGTCTTAAATTCCGCCAGGTCGGTGGAGGCCAGATCATAATAGGATTGCTCGATAGTATGAGCGGGTGAGTAAGGTACGCCAGTGAAGGGAGTTGTTTCTGCGGCAGGTACGTACCAAGCCTGACTACCAAACGCCAGCGGCGCCATCGCGGGATCGGCGGGATCAGATGTATTGCGATTGATAAACACATACGGCTCAAAAGGCGGCGTTTGCGTATTGCGCATGCCCCAGGCGGCGTCGCGTTTTTTGAGCAGCATTGCCATGCGTCCCAGTA
>JBBQBE010000070.1:0-17844 GCA_038317225.1 Tepidisphaerales bacterium
CGCCGCCGACCCCGACGCCGGGTCCCCCGCCCCGGTGCCCGTCCCACCCGAGCCGCCGCCGCCGCCGCGGGCGGCCGATGCTGCGGCTGGGCCGAACCGGAGGAATTGGGATTGCTGGTTTCCTGCGCCATAAGTAAACCTCTGTAAAATCAATCCTTCCGCCCGCCGCGGACCCTCGGCCGGATGGTGTAGCGCGTGCTATAATCCGGCCAACGCAACCACACCCCGCATCAAGCGGTCCGCATTTTCTATTTCTTGGCCGTCTGCATTCTAGCGCGGTTGGCCGCCGCCTGCGTCGCCCGATCGGCTTCAGCGCCGTTGGTCGCGGCGGGCTTGGGCGTGCCGCCCGCCGGGGTCGACTCGGCCGCCTCGGCCTCCAGTAGTTCATCCTTCTGTTCCACCGCAACCCCCGCGCGCTGCATCCGATCTACCATCGCGCCGGGATTTTTGCTCTTATCAATCGCCTCCTCGGCGCTGATATGCCCGGCGGTAAAGTGCATAAACAGGTTGTCATCCAGCAATTGCATGCCATAGCGCTTGCCGGTCTGGATTTCCGAGTCGATGCGGAAACTCTTGTTTTCGCGGATCAGATTTTGGATGCCGGGGGTTACGTACATGAATTCGTAAGCGGCGACCATGCCGTCGGTGTCGATCCGCGGGCAAAGGGCCTGGCTCAATACCGCGATCAGGTTATTGCCCAACTGCACGCGCACCTGTTCCTGCTGATCGGTGGGGAAGGCGTCGATAATGCGGTTGATGGTGCTGGCGGCACCGCTGGTATGCAGCGTGCCGAAGACCAGGTGGCCGGTTTCCGCCGCCGTAACCGCCGATTGAATCGTCGCCAGATCGCGCATTTCGCCCACCAGCATCACGTCCGGGTCCTGACGCAAGGCGCGGCGGAGGCCCTCGGAAAAGTTCGGCACATCCACCCCGATTTCACGCTGGACGACGATGCTCTTTTTATGGTTGTGGTAATACTCGATCGGGTCTTCCATGGTGATGATGTGGCGATCGAAATTGCTGTTGATGTGGTCGATCATGGTCGCCAGCGTCGTGGTTTTACCCGATCCGGTCGGCCCGGTAACCAGGAAGATGCCGCGCGGCCGGCGACAAATCTGCTTGACGATCTCCGGCAGCCCGATCTGCTCGAAAGTCAAAATCTTGTTGGGAATCCGCCGCAGCACCAGCGACGCCATCCCTTTTTGTTTAAAGACCGACACGCGGAAGCGCGCTTCCTCGCCGTAGGCAAACCCGAAGTCGCCGGAGCCTTCCTCCTCAAATTCCTGCTGGATGCGCTCAGGGGTGATGGCTTTGAGCAGGCTCATGGTGTCCTCGGCGTCCAGCACCTTGGTCTGCAACTCGCGCAAGTGGCCGTGCAAACGCAGCGTCGGCGGCTTACCCACCGGCAAATGCAAGTCCGACGCCCCGCGACGAACGCAGGTTTCCAAAAGACGATCTATTTGAATGGTAGCCATAATTAGTCCGTGGTCAGTGGTCAGTAGTCCGTAGTAAAGAGGTCATGCTCGGTGGTTGCATCGGTAATGCGGCGGCTTTTGCGCCGATTGATTTCAGATACGCGTTTAGCTGCGGTCCCAAGGAGTCAACGGTAATACGTAAATGCTCCACTTGTTCGGCCGTGAGCAGGCGACGCTGGTAAGCCCGACGCAGCCAGTGCTGGGTTTCATTCAGCGATCCGCGCGCAATTTTTACGAAATGGCGATTGGCCGCAAAACTGCCTTGTCCGGCCCCCTCGGCGATATTAGCCCCGATCGAATCCACGGCGCGCACCAACTGCTTGCCCAGCGTATCGCGTCCGAAATTATGCCACTGGCTGGCGATAGGCCATATCGCGTCCGCCAGCTTTTCAGCCAGCAAATACACGCGCAAATTTTCAAACTGCGTACGATTCATGCCATTTATCTGCTACGGACTACGGACTACGGACTACTGACCAATTCTCATCCCGCCATGATTCCTTCAATTTGTGCCACCTTCACGATTTCCTCGGCGGTGGTGGTGCCGGCCAGGATTTTGAGCCTGCCGTCGGCCAGCAGGCTTTTCATGCCTCCGGCCAACGCCGCTTTGCGAATTTTGTTGGTCGGGGCGCGGTTAAACGCCAAGTCGCGGATTTCGCTGTTCATGTACATCATTTCAAAGATGCCCAAGCGCCCGCGAAACCCCGTGCCCGAACAATAATCGCAGCCGCGCGACTTGTAGAGCGTGCGGTCCTTGAGGTCCGAATCGTTGATCCCCGACAGTTTCAGCCAGTGGCGGTCGGGATCGCGATCCGGCTGCTTACACTTGGGGCACAAAATGCGGATTAAGCGCTGGGCCATGACCGCCTGGATGGAACTGGCCACCAGAAACGGTTTGACGCCCATATCAATCAGGCGGGTAATGGCGCTGGGCGCGTCGTTGGTGTGCAGCGTGGAGAAGACCAGGTGGCCGGTGAGGGCCGCCTGGATGGCCACTTCCGCCACTTCCAGATCGCGGATTTCGCCCACCAGGATGATATTGGGCGCCTGACGCAGCATCGAACGTAAAATCCGGGCGAAGGTCAGCCCGATTTGCTCCTTGACCTGGCACTGATTGATCCCCACGAAGTTATATTCCACCGGGTCTTCGGCGGTGATGATCTTGCGATCCGGCCGATTCAGTTCATTGAGCGCGCCGTACAAAGTGGTGGTTTTGCCGCTGCCGGTGGGGCCGGTAACCAGGAAGATGCCGTTGGGCCGCTTGATGATCTTTTGAAACTGCTTGTAGTCCTCTTCCTCAAAGCCCAGGTTTTGGATGCCGATGCGCACCGAGTCGGGCCGCAAAATACGCAGCACCACCGATTCCCCGTGATACGCCGGCAGCGTGCTGACGCGGAAGTCGATATTGGTCTTGTCCACCATCAGTTTGATGCGCCCGTCCTGCGGCAGCCTTTTTTCGGCGATGTCGATGCCCGCCATGATCTTGATGCGGCTGATCAAAGGCCCCTTCATACGCAGCGGGATGCGGTCGCGATCCACGCATTCGCCGTCGATGCGATAGCGAACGCGGATACGGTCCTTCATTGGCTCGATATGGATATCGCTGGCGCGGTTGCGCACGGCCTCGGCGATCATCGCCTGCACCAGTTTGATGATCGGCGCCTGCATCGGATCGGCTGCGGTGTCCTCGCCCATGCCCATCAAATCGACGCTCTTGTCGATCGAGCGGTCCACGCTCTTGTCCAGCGATTTATCCAGTGACTTATCGAGCGAATCGCGCAGACGGTCGATGGTCCGGTCCATCGTCTTGTCGATGGTGCTGGCGCTGGTGGTGTTGAACATCTCGTCCAAAATGGATTTGATGCGACCCTTGGGCGCCAGCACCTTGCGGATTTCCCGGTTGAGCCGGAAACGCAAAATGTCGTCCATCTCCAGATCCAGGGGATCGTGGATGGCCACCTTCAACCGCCCGCTTTCGATCCCCAGCGGCAAAATCAGGTATTTGCGCATTAGCTCGTCGGGGATCAGGCTTACCGCGTTGGGCGGCACGGAGTTTTTGTCCAGGTCGAAATACTCCATGTTGTGCTGGGCCGCCAGACCTTTGTAGACGTTGCTTTCCGAGCAGATTTTCAGGTCCACCAGCGCTTCACCCAAACGCAGATTCTTCGTCCGCGCATGTTCCAGCGCCCGCGTTACCTCCTGCGGCGAGACAATCTGCCATTCGACAAGGATTTCCCCTAGCTTCTTTTGCTGTTTGGCCATGATGCTTATCCTATTGCGGTGGCAACGAATTCTACGGGCGGAAGCACCGGCGGCTGGCACCTTCTATCCCGCTCCCCGGACAGTCTACCCTCAACCAATAGCCCGCCACAAGGTTTTTCCATAAATGATCTTACGGCGCGCCCAGTTCTGGTTGCTACTTCGGGGGGGGAAATTGCACAGCCAAGGCGCAGAGTAGTAAAAATACCATGGGCATTGGCCGCCGGTGGTTTACCGCCGCGGCAAGCATGGCCAAAACTAGGAGGCCACCGCCGCCGGCAGCGCTGCCGGCGTCAGTTGCAGCAAAGTGGGGATTTCATGTAAATGGCTAATTACCCAGTCGGCCTTGGAGGGATACTGCTTTTTGCCGGGCCGGCGTCGCAAAATGGTCTTCATGCCCATGCGCCGCGCCCCCACGATATCGGTGCGATAGGTGTCGCCGACAAATACGATTGCGGAGGCTGGCACGCCGGTAACCTCGATCGCCTTACGGAAAATCAGCGGATGTGGCTTGCGCACGCCCACTTCGCTGGAATAAATCCGCATCGGATCCGGGAAAAACTCCATCAGACCGGTCATTTGCAAATGCCGGTCCAGCACCGCGCCCGGAACCGAGGTGTTGGAGACCAGACCGAGAATAAGCCCCCGGTCGCGCAGTAAACGCAGCGCTGGCAATACGTCCTCGGCCATGCTGGAGCGCTTCACGATCGGCTCATACCACATCCAGCCCAGTTTTTGCAGCGTTGATTCATCGGACGGGAAACGGTTTTTCACGCACAGCTTGCGCAGCACATCCATGCAGTTAAACTCGCGCCGCCGCAATAGCGACCACACATACGCCCGCCGCACCGTCCAAACCTGGCGGCGATAATACGTGCGAAAATGCGGCATCTGGCATCCGGCGTCGCGCAGGTGCGCATAGGTGTTATAGGCCGCGGGCAAAAAGAGCTGGCCCCAGGGCAGGGGCGCAAAATCCAACAGCGTGTCGCCTAAATCAAAGAGGATGGCCCGGTAGGGTTGATGCAACAGTTGGTCCCTGTAGGCCATGATGTTACAAAAAAAGCCGGCAAAGGCCAAAAGATTCTTTCACCCGCGTTGCCCCGCGCCGCTGGATGGGCCGGTAGCCAAGCCTTAGCGAGCGCCTTGGCCGCCCGAATCGCCGGACATTTTCTGGCGGATCATCCCCGCCGGATCGCCGGCCATGAGCAAGACCGCCTCCACCATTTTTTCTGCCCCTTGATACACAATCCAAGGCCCAACGGCGTTCATGTAGCACGGCGTGCTGACCAGTTTATTGCCTTGGTCGATGCAGATATCCGCCGGTGGAGTGTTGTGATGCACCGCACCCAGGGCTTCAATTCCGCGGGCATTGGCCTCGTCGGTTCCCAGCGTCAGTTCCGGCCGCTTGCCGGCTCGCCCCAGCACCGCGGCGGCCAAAACCGGCGCGATGCACGCGAGCCCGATCGGCTTGTTTTGCTGGTGCATGCCCAGGAGCAATTTGGCCACCGCCGCCAGTACCGTGCAGTCCTTGCCCTTGGTGGCGTAGTCGCACAGGTTGCGGGCCGCGCCGAAACCGCCGGGGAAGATCAGCGCATCCAGATCGTCGGGGTGCGCCGTCGCCAGGTCGGCGATGCGCCCGCGGGCGATGCGCGCCGACTCGGCCAGCATGTTGCGCCCCTCGGCCTGGGCCTTGCCGTCGCGATGATCGATCACTTGCGACTGCGGCGCATCGGGGGCAAAGCAAAGCACTTGGGCCCCGCGCCGGTCCAAGGCGATGAGAATACTGACCGCCTCGTGAATCTCGCTGCCATCCAGATACCCGCACCCGCTGAATACAACGCCAACTCGAAGCGCCATGGCGACTCCCAGGTAAAAGTCCGCTGCGGGTCAAGAGCCATTTGGACTCAATATTCCCTTGCGACACGCCGTTTGCCTTACTCTCCAGCGCCCAATATCAGTGTACGCACGCAACCGGCCTGGTGTTGCCAGGCCAAGCTAAAAGGCCAAGCGCACGCCCGCCACAAAGTACGTCTGCTCACTTTCGCTGCCGGCGCGTTCGGCCAAGTCGGCGGTTTTTCCGGTTTTGAAACTGTACCTTACGCCAATATATGGCGCAAATTCCCGCTTGAACTCATAGCGCAAGCGCAATTCCAAATCGGTTTGATTCAGCCCCGCGCCCAGGTTGCGCTGCGGAACATCCTGGGCCGCCAAACGCACTTCCGCCCGAGGCTGAAGCACCAAACGCTGCGTAAGGCGCAGGTCATAAGTGGTTTCAATCTTGGCCGTCAGGTCGGCGCGATCCGACAGGTACAGCGAGGCATCGACATCAAACATGTACGGCGCGGTGCCCTCGATGGCCAACACGCCGCTCCAGCGATCCGAGTACTGGCCATCTTTCCAGTCGTTGGCGTACTGCGCGCCTAGCTGGGCGTACCAGAAGGGCGTAATCAGCCGCGCATAAAGCAGATCATTTTCCGATTCCCCTTCCCCTTTGCCCACAAACGCCGCCTGTCCCTCGGATTTCCACCAGAACTTGTCCAGGTCGTAGCCAATCCATCCCTTGGCCCGCCATCCCAGGGCCTCCTGGCCGCGATCCGGCGCTCGATATTCCAGTTGCTCGATGCGTGTGAACGCATAGGGCCGGTCATCATGGATCGCGTGCGGGAAATCCTTCGGCGGCGTTTGGGCGGCGCGATCCAGCACCTGCTCCAACGTCATCCCCTCCGGCAACGGCGGCACCGCCGTCGGCGAGGGGGCGCTGTGATCCATCGCCTCCGATTCCCCGTGCATCGGGCGCGTGGTGGTGTTGGGCATCGGCATGGTCATTTGCCCCGCCGCCCAGGTCGCCGCCAAGGCCCACGCCGCCGCCGGAACAATCACCCATTTATGAAATGGCACGGATCGGCGCTCCTTCCAAAGAACGCACCACCGCCACGGTGCGAAACATTCCCATTTCCATGTGATACAACAGGTGGCAGTGAAATGCCCATTGGCCCGGCTCGTCGGCGGTGATGTCCACCGTCAATAACTCCGCCGGCTGCACGTTGACCGTATGTTTGCGGGGATTGGCCGAGTAGTCCTCGCCGGCATAAAGGTCCATAAACATGCCGTGCAGATGGATCGGGTGCGACATCATCGTGTCGTTAATCATGTTGATCCGCAGTCGCTCCCCGAAGGCGAAACGGATCATGTCCGACTCGGAAAACTTCTTGCCGTCAAACCCCCAGACATACTTGTGCATGTTGCCGGTCAGATGCAGATCGAATTGCCGCGTGGGCGGGCGGCGATTCGCCGGCGTGCGCAGGCAGCGAAGCTGTCCGTAAGTCAGCACGCGCCACCCGTCCTTGCCCAGCCCGATGCCCGGATCGTCCAACTGCCGGTACGCGCTCATGGCCATGGTGATGCTTTGGGGACCGTGATGGTCCGGGCCGTGCATTATCCGCTGGGGCAAATTTCTGGTGGGCAGCTCGCCGCCCCGGTCAACTTCCGGGCTGGCGTGATGTTCTTGCGGCATCGCTCCCATATCGGGCATGGCATGATCCATCTCTTTCATAGGCATCATGCCCATGTCTTGCATGGTGAGCATCGGACGCATGCGCCGCTTGGGGATGGGCGCGGATTGGCCCGCGGCGGTCGCCAGCGTGCCGCGGACATAGCCGCTGCGGTCCATGGTTTCAGCGAAGAGGGTGCGCGGCTTTTCGTCTGGCAAGCTGACGATGACGTCATAAGTTTCAGCCACCGCGATCCGCAATTCATCGGTTTGCACCGGCTGAATATTCTGCCCGTCGGCCTGCACCACGGTCATCGGCAGGCCCGGGATGCGAACGTCGAAGTAGGTCATGGTCGAAGCGTTGACGATGCGCAAACGCACGCGCTGGCCCGGCTGAGCCAGGGCCGTCCAGTTTTCTTTTGCCGAGCGTCCATTCATCAGGTACGTGTAAGTCGCGCCGGTTATATCGGCGATGTCCGTTGGGTCCATGCGCATCCGTTGCCACATCAGCCGCTTTTTGATTACTTCGCCCAGTGAATCGCCGGTCATTTTCATCTGCTCATCCACGTTGGCCACCGTGGGGCGCTGAAAATTGTAATACCCTTCGATGGTCTTCAATTTTTTAAGCACCTCCTGGGGGTTTTCATACGTCCAGTCCGACAGCACCAGCGGATATTGCACGTCATAAGCCACCGGATCGGCCTCGGCTGGCTCGATACGCAGTTGCCCATACAAGCCCAACTGCTCCTGCAAGCCCGTGTGGCTGTGATACCAGTAGGTGCCGTTTTGCCGAACCGGAAAGCGGTAAGTAAAGCTCTGGCCCGGCGCGATGCCCGCGAAACTGATCCCCGGCACCCCGTCCATGTTGAACGGAACCAGCATCCCATGCCAATGCACCGACGTCGATTCGCTCATGCGATTGTGCACGCGGATGAGCGCTTGCTTGCCCTCTTTCATCCGAATCACCGGGCCGGGAAACGAGCCGTTGAGCGAAATCGCCCCAGCGGCCCGTCCATCAACCAGCAGTCGCTTGCGGTCAATAACCAGGTCTATACCTGCGGGGTCCGACGCATCCAATTCCCCAAATTCGCCGGCCTGGGGCATCGTCGCCGCCGCCAACGCCTTGATGTATCTGGGACTCAGCAGCGCGTAACCACCCGCCATCGCCGCAGCCGAAGAGCCTAAAAATTGTCTGCGGCTGGGCCAGTTACCGACTTGCATATCTTGCTCGCTCATATTGGGCGCTCCGCAATGAAAGTAGGCGTCAATCCGCCGATTCAATCGACAAACTTGCCATACAAACCTGCCCAAAAAGTAACAGCCCCCGGCATAATCCGGAAGGGCAAAAATGCCGTGAACACACGCCTTGCGATAAATCGCTTTTGCGACCAATTGGAAAAATTGAAAACATCTCCGGCCGCCTCCCGCCAGAAAAAAAAAGCTAGGGCATTCTCAAACCAAACGTGGAGTGAACAAGAGCCGCAACGGTTAGTGAGCGGAGGGTTTTCCACATGCGACGCGCGCGGCTCTTTCTCAACCGCTACGAACGGCTTGGAAACGCTCTAGTGATCGATTACCAGCCGGTAATATTCTTCCAGTGTCTGCAAGTGGGTCTCGATGCTCAAGTGGCTTCTCAATTGCACTGCCGCCCGGCTCATGGACCCACATTGCGCCGGGTTGCACAAAACATTGATCGCCTCCGCCAAGCCGGCGATATCGTCAGGGGTCGGCATGACAAAGCCGTGCACGCCGTGGCGCATGATCTGGCAAGCGCCGTTTTGCGCCGTGCTGATGACCGGCAATCCCATCGCCAGCGCCTCCAGCACCACCAGGCTGCACGGATCATGCCGCGTAGGTAATAGAAAGAAATCCGCCGCCCGGTAATAAGGCCGCGGATCGGCCGTCGCCGGCGCAAAGGTGATGTGCCCGGCGAGGCCCAGCTTGAGCGCCAGTTGCTGGTAGGGCTTGGTCTTTTGGCGGGTCAGTACCACCAGATGAAACGGATTTGCCAGCGCCATCGCCTCCAGCGCCTGCCTCAGTCCCTTGCGCTCCAGATCCTGGGCGATCATCAGCGCGACCGGCGTATTCTCCTTGACTCCCCAGTTGCCGCGCAGCCGCCGGCGATCTTCCGCCTTGCCCGCCGGATCAAAGCGGTGAATATCTACCCCGTTAAATAGCGGCAGCAATTTGTCTTGCGCCTCCGGCAGCAGGGGCGAAAACTGCCGCTGGATGTAATCCGACAGGCATAGTACCTGCGGGCCGGCCGGATCATTTAGCAATTTCCGCTCCACCTGCGCATACAACCGCCGCTTGCGATTGAAGCGGTTGAGCCGCCGGGTCTGGTAAGCCGCGATCGCCGAACCGGCGTGCGGGTGATACAAATCACACTCCCGCACCGGCAGCATCGCGTGGACCACATCATATTTTTCTTTGGATAAATGCGCTTGCAACGCCTGGAGATAGCTTAAATATTTCCCGGCCCGCGTGAGGCCGTCGGCGGGCAAATTCGCCCCCGGCCCCTCGGCGGCCAGCAGGTCCGCCGCGTGGCCCCGCCCGCGCAACGCTTGGGCCAGGTCCACCGCGTAACGCTCCGCGCCGCCACGGGCGGGATCACAGGAAAAACTAGCCAGTGCAATACGCATTGATAAAAAAAATGGCAATACGTCTTAGCGTCCCGGCGGCGGCGACTTGCTGCGCCCCTCTTCGGCTTTGGTGAAAATAAACAGGTAATTAAACCCGCGCAGAAAAAAGTTCCCCTCATCGGCCGCTTTGCGGTAGTTGCCCTGGTTCAGCGTCTTATTGTGCCGGGTTACCGCAATGATGTCCAGCGGGACCAGCTTGGCCCGCATCCGCGCAAACAGTTCAAAGCCGATGGGATAAAACCCTTTTCCTTTGACAAATGAATCGCTCACGTACAACCCCGCGTGCCCGCCGGGCCGCAGGACGCGATGAATCTCACCAAACACCTTTTCCATTTCCCGGTAATACAAGCCGTCCGCCGCCGACAGCTTGCCCAGGTCGCGCGGATCATCGCCATAGTCCAGGTGCGTTGAGTAGGGCGGGTCAATAAAAACCAAGTCCACTTTCCCGGCCAGCTCCGCTGGCAACTTGCGCGCATCGACGCGAAAAATGTCCGGCCGCGTCGGATGCACGTCATAGCCCAGGGCTTTTCGTCCCAGTTCGCGGGCGACATCCAGCGTTGTGCCGCTGCCGCAGCAAGGGTCCACCACCAGGTCGTTGCGCCGCGTGTAGCGCTGCACCAGGTTCCAGATGATGTAGCTGGGGGTGGCCCCGCGATAGTTCGGATCGCCCTGCACGCCGCTTCCATAATGCTGCGAGGGATAATCCCACAGTGTGGTTACCTGCGGACGCGGCGGCGGCTTCTTAAATGCCATGCGCCAAGGTGTACCCGCCCCCGCGCTAAACGCCAAGCGCCGCGGCGGGATCGCCCGGTCCATCCCAGGTACATCCCGCCGCGGCCTGGCGCATCTCACGCCAGGTCGTAATCCCTGGCCACAAACTTGCTGGTGTCCACCTGTCCCATCATCTGGTCAATAAAGCGCCCCTCGTCGCTGGGCAGGCTCGCCAGCGCCTCGCTCATCAGATCCAGATACGGCACTTCGCGCTCGACGATCTTCAAACCGCCGGACTGGTGGGCCGTGCGAATCAAGTCAATGGCCGTCTTGCCCGCCGCCACCGCCGCGTGATAGTGGCTGTCGGCCCCTACGATCGCCTCGGCGATCGCAATCGCCGATTTGGGACTCAGCACGTATGCCTGCGGGTCGGTGAGCTGATCGGATTGGATCATCCACTTTTGCATCAGCCGCTGGGCGTCGGGGCCGTCGGCTATCGCCTGGTTCATCAGCCGCGTGTCGTAAATCAATTGCTCGACGTAGCAGGTCGGCGCCATCCCGCCCAGCAATTTGATGTTCTGCACCGATTCATTGCTCCAGGTGTCGCACGCGGCGGCGGCGATGTTCCCCAGCGGGCTTAAATGGGCACACGCCGCGGTCTTGCCCTCCATGGCCATCGGGTAGCCGGTAATCGCCTTGAGAATCACGTTTTCATAGGCGCAGTCCTTGCTCGGACCAACCGCCCCGCACTCAAAGGCCGCCAGCGAGCGCACGGCGGTGATGGCGCGCACCACGGCGGCAAAGACCCGCGGAATCATCTTTTGCTCGGCCAAAACCATGGCGGTGTTGCCAAATCCGCAGGCCGAATCCCCGGCGCACCATACACCATGGCGATCGGATATCTGTTTCAAATGCTTCCATAAAAAATGCATGTCGCGCACGCCCATGATCGCCAGGGAAAAAACCACCGCCGGCAAGTCGCACATGGTCAGCGCTTCGTCATGAATTTCCTTGCCGCCCACTGATTCAATGCTCAATAGTTCCGCCCCGGCCGCGGCGCTGCCTTCAAAGGTCGCCAGCATGTTTTCCCACAAAGCCCCGCTGCGCATCACCGGCGGGCGCTCCATCTCGCGCGTGTCGTTGGGCGTCATCCGCAACACACTCTTGAGCTGATGGCGCGACCAGCCATGCTCCATCCCGTCCAGCAGAATTTTGGCCAGGTCGATTCCCCACTGGGGATTTTCCGTCATCGGCGGCAGTGTCTCAAATTCAATAACCAAACCGTTGGCCTCCAGTTCCGCCGCCCGGGTTACGGCACCGGTGATGATCTGGCGGTAATGTTCGCTGACCTGCCCCATCGTCTGGGCGTTAACCAGCATCGGCGGCAGGGTGAAGTTCAACTCCGGGTATACCGTGCCCCCGCCGATGACCATGCCCCGCCGCGTGGTCAGAGGATGCGGCGCTGCGCCAAACAAAAGGTCTTTGGGATTGCTGATCGCTAAGGTGCGATACGTAGTCATATCGTGCTCCAGTGAAATACACATCCGGCTTGTGGGAACATCCCAGTATGCCAAATGTTGACTGGAATTATGACTGTGCCCCGCCTGGAAGGCTTGGCGGTGGGGCGCAAATCATGGTGATTTGGTGCTTAATGCCACCGCTGGACTTGACGGAAACACGCGTTTGCAAGCAATGCGTGGAACTTGGACCCAAAACACTTAACCCGAAATGGCCGCTTTCACGCACCGGATTGCCATAAAGAGCGGGATTTCCTTGCGCGCGGTGTTTTCCGCCGACGCCCGCGGGCCGCTGTCGCTGCTTTTGTGGCTGGGCCATTCCTCGATGGCGTCGATCAGCAACCCCGCTTGCCGCAGCGCCTTGACGTATAGCTCCAGTGGTTTGTGAAAGCTCCAGGTAAACTGATCGGGCGCTTTGCCCGGATGCGTCGCGATGGGAATTTTCCGCGGCAGCAGATAATGATCCACGCGCCGATACTGGATTCTTTTTTCCGCGTCCCATCCCCACGCCGACGCCTGGGGCACGCGGAAGCACGGATGCATCATCACCAGCACCATGCGCCCGCCGACCCGCAGCCCACTGGCCGAGTGGGCAAAAACTGGCTGGATCGGATGGATGTTGCCGATCGCCAGCACGCACGCCGCCGCGTCAAACGATTCTTGACGCAACGTCGGCGGCAACCCCTGACGCACATCCGCCACTTCATACCGCAAAGCGCCTGGGCCAGATGGCGCCGCGGCACCCGCGCTGTCCGCCCGTTGCGGATCACCCAAGTTCGCCCGCTCGGCGGCGCCCGCGCTGTCCGCCCGTTGCGGATTGCTTAAGGTCGCCCGCCCCGCGGCACCCGCGCTGTCCGCCCGTTGCGGATCGCCCAAGTTCGCTCGCTCCGCGGCCCCCGCAGTGTCCGTCCGTTGCGGATCGCCCAAGGTCGCTCGCTCGGCGGCGCCCATCGCCGCCGTCCGCTCCGTCGCGCCCGCCGGCGCAATGGATTGCTCCGCTCTTGACCAGACTTTCCCGCCCGCAATATGCATCGCGTTATCCCCCGCGAACTTGGCGTCCGCGTTGCTTGGCGCGGTCCCGGATGCCGCGACCCGTCCCCCGTCCGCATCGTGTCCATCGGTTCCACTTGCAGCGGCGACACTTTCCCCCTCCCCGCGCCGCCGCGCCAGGCGGATCAGTTCCGCCGAGGCGTCGATCCCCACCACGTCCCAGCCGCGTTGGCGCATCGCCCGGCACAAAACCCCTTGCCCGCACGCGATGTCCAGTACGCGCAATTGCTTCTGGTCGCCGCCCAGCAGTCGCAGCACGCCGGGAATCACCACCTTCTGATGAAATTCGCTGCCCTGGTCCCCGACCAATTCGTCATACCACTTGGCCACAGGCTGCCAGTCGGTCTTCATCGAATACTTTTTTGCGCGTTTGGGAGGCAATGCCATGCCCGGCAGCATACGATAAGAGCCGGTAGCGATACAGAGTTGGTTAAATTTGCCGCGGACCCGATGCGGGCGCGCCATTCACCTAAAGAGGTCGCCCATGACCGCCCGTAAAAAATATGTCGTTTTGCATCACAGCGCCATCGCCGAAACCCATTACGATGTGCTGGTGGAACGCGAGCATGGCGGGGCGTTGCAATCGTGGCGGGCGCCCGTCTGGCCGGTAAGCCGCCAAGTTGTGTGGACCGAAATCCCCGACCATCGCCCGCTGTATCTGGATTTTGAGGGCGACCTCTCCGGCCAGCGCGGCACCGTGCGCCGCATCGCCGCTGGAACCTGCGCTATCGAGCCGTGCCGCGGCGGGTGGCTGATTTATCTGGATGAAAGTCCCACGCCCCTGCGCCTTACCCCATCGGCCAAGCCCGGCCAGTTCACCGTTACCAGCGCAGACGCCGCGAGTTAAACACCGGGCCATCGGTGCAGGTGAGTTGATAGGACCACCCCTCGGCGGCCTGCTGGTTTTCCACGCGAATCACGCAGCTCTGGCACGTTCCCAACCCGCAGGCCATCGCCCGCTCCACGCTCACCTGGCAGGGCAGATTAAATCGCTCGGCGATCTGGCTCACGCGCTTCATCATCGGCTCCGGGCCGCAGGTGTAGAGCATCGCCCCGCCGCTGGGAAAATATTGCGCCAGGTACGGCTCCAGCGCCTGGGTTACAAAACCTCTGAACCCATAACTGCCATCGTCGGTGCAGCAGACCGCGGGCAAGCCGTATTGGGCAAATTCCGCAATGTTGTATTGCGGCCCGGGCGTGTCGGCCGGCGGCGGGGGGGCGTCGGCGGTGATCGTCAGCGGCAGCAAATCTCGATTCACCGCTCCGCAAAAAACCACGCCGCGCGGCCCGACCAGCTTTTGGGAAAGATACATCATCGGCGGGATGCCCACCCCGCCGCCGATGAGAATGGCCGCCTCATTTTCCGCCGGCAAGACAAACCCGTGGCCCAGCGGCCCGATCAGGTCAACCGCATCGCCCGTTTGCAGGCCGGTGAGCCAGCGCGTGCCCACGCCAATTTCCCGGTAAATCAAATCCAACTCCACACCCGTCGCAAGATCGCGCCGCCCGGCCAGCGAAATCGGCCGGCGTAATAGCGCCTGCCAGCCCAGCAATTCCGATCCATGCAGTTGCGGCGGTTGCGCGGGAGATTCATCCGACCACTCCACTACCGGCTGCTCCATGTATTGTGCGCCACTGGGGCGGCAGGCCACCTGCACAAACTGCCCCGGTTCGGTTGGGGCAAATGCGTCCAGGCCGACCACCAATAAATAATGCTCTCGGCACAACGGCACATGCCTGACCACCCGCCCGACCAATTGCTCGCGCTCAATCATGGATTCAATGGTACTCACGCTGGATAATAAAAAAACTCCCGGAGGGATGGCTCCTATCCACCTCCGGAAGTTCGCCACGGCTCGAAAGCCGCTTGACTCAATGGTTGGGTGTTCCAACTTTTACTCGCTGGAACAGGAAATGACTATACTCCCCAGCGGTGGGCATTGTCAATCCGCCATTCTGTCATTTAACACAAACTTTTTATTGGCGTAAGTTATTGTGAATAATGAAGATAAAGATAATCGGCCAGGCGCGCTGGACGTGTCCATTGGCCTGCTGGCCCGCGATGGCAGGCTGCTGATAACCCGCAGGTTTGCCCATGTTCCCCTCGGCGGCTTGTGGGAATTGCCCGGCGGCAAGCAATTGCCCGGCGAAACCGCGGCTCAGTGCCTTGTCCGCGAGATGTATGAGGAATTAGCCATCGTGGTGGAACCCTTGGCCGCCTGGACGCCACTGGAACATGCGTATCCCAGCGGTATCATTCGCCTGCATCCATTTGTCTGTCGCCTGCTCAGCGGGCAACCGGCCCCGCTGGCCGCCGCCGAGATGGCCTGGATCGCCGCCGGGCAACTTGCCGACTACCGCTTCCCTCCCGCCACCCAAAGCCTGCTTCCCGAGATCGCCCGCTGGCTGAATTGTCGCCAAAGCTATTGACCTTTTGATAAACCACTCCATGATACCCTGCTTTGCGGCTGGACCGCCGGTCCACCCTATGAACGCTTTTTACAGGATTTTCCCATGGCCTTGAAGATTGCGATGATCGGTGCTGGTTCCATCGGCTTTACCCGCCGGCTGATGCAGGACATTTTGGGCGTTGCGGAGCTGGCCCAAACCACTTTCGCCTTCACGGATTTATCCAAGCAAAACCTGGATATGGTTACGCAACTGTGCCAGCGCGACATCAAGGAAAACAAGCTGCCGGCTAAAATCACCGCCACCACCGACCGCCGCAAGGCCATCGCCGATGCCGACTACATTTTTTGCACCGTTCGCCAAGGCGGCCTGGAGGCCTTCGCCACCGATATCGACGTGCCGCTGAAATACGGAGTGGACCAGTGCGTCGGCGATACCCTTTGCGCCGGCGGAATTATGTACGGCCAGCGCACCATCCATGCCTTGCTGGGCTTTTGCAAAGATATCCGCGAGCTGGCCAAACCCGATGCGCTTTTTTTGAACTATTCCAATCCGATGGCTATGAACACCTGGGCCTGCAACCAGTACGGCCAGGTGCGCACCATCGGCCTATGCCACGGCGTGCAAGGGGCCCACTGGCAAATCGCCCGGGCCATTTTTGAATGGGCCAAGGCCCAGAAAATGGTTCCCCAGGATTACAAGTGGCATCGCAAGGAAGTCGAATGCATCTTCGCCGGCATCAACCACCAGACCTGGTGCATTAAGGCCGAGTGGAACGGCATCGACTTTATCCCTAAATTGTATGAACTGATGAGCGCGATCGAGGACTTTGCCAAAACCGAAAAATGCCGCTTGGATGTACTCAAACGCTTTGGCTATTACAGCACCGAATCCAACGGCCACTTGAGCGAATATGTTCCCTGGTATCGCAAGCGCACCGACCAGATCAACAAGTGGATCGATCTGTCCAGTTGGATTAATGGCGAAACCGGCGGCTACCTGCGCGTCTGCACCGAGGGACGCAACTGGTTTGAAACTGATTTCCCCAATTGGATGAAAGAACCGGCACCCAAAATCGGCCCGGACAATCGCTCGGAGGAACACGGCAGCTATATCATCGAAGCCCTGGAGACCGGCCGGGTCTACCGCGGCCACTTGAATGTCGTCAATCAAGGCCACATCACCAACCTTCCCAATGGCTGCGTGGTGGAAATTCCCGCCTATGTCGATGGCACCGGCGTCAATGTTCCCGTGGTTGGCGATTTGCCCCTGGCCTGCGCCGCCACCTGCTCGGCCTCGATCCGCGTGCAGCAAATGAGCGTGGAAGCCGCCGTGCATGGCGATGTGAAACTGCTCAAACAAGCCATGCTGCATGACCCGCTGACGGGCGCGGTGTGTGATCCTGAGGAAATCTGGCAGTTGACCGACGACATGCTCATCGCCCAGGCCCAGTGGTTGCCGCAGTACAAAGCGGAAATTCCGCTGGCCAAAAAGCGCCTGGCCGAGGCAACCAAGAACGGCACCCGCGCCCAGTTGCGGCAAACCGAAGGAGCCGCCCGCTTGCATACCAAGACCGTCCAGGAGATGAAAAATGACGCCGCCGCCGCCCGCGCCAACGCCTCGGCGGCCGACAAAGGCAAAATGACCAAAACCCCGGCCAAGAAAAAAGCTTAGCACTTGGCGGCTGACACGACAGTGCCCTTACGTTGTTTGACCCGAAACGCCTGGGGCGACAGTCCGCATTTGCTCTTAAACTGTCGGGAGAAAAAGTAAATGTCGCCGTAGCCCAAACCCTGGGCGATGGCTCTGACGCTCAGCGTGGATTCGCTCAATAACTGCGGGGCGTGGTTGATACGCGCCCGCAGTAAAAATTGTGTGGGCGTGCTTCCGCTGAAAAAGCCAAACAATCGCTTAGGCATAGCACCGTCGCCTCTTCCGCAAGCGACTGCGGCTGGGCCTATTACGCACAGCTCTCTTTCTCCTGGGTGATTTTGAAAAGGGTGATCTCCGGGCGGCACCAGTCCTTGAGTCTTTGTCCGTAGGCCAGGCCCCGATTGACGTACAGATGCCGCCCTTGCACACAATAATATCCGGCGGTGAACTGGCGTTTGCGGTGGCCGTTAAAACGCCGGCCCAGCGCTGTCGTGGCCAATTGCCGCCCGTGCGTGTGCCCGCTGAGCATCCACTGCCACGGATATTGCATCAGGTCCAGGCAATCCGCCGGATTGTGATTGAGGCATAACACAGTCTGGTCAGCCGCCACGCGCGCAAAAGCGTGCTTGGGGTCGCCG
>JBBQBE010000071.1:0-16846 GCA_038317225.1 Tepidisphaerales bacterium
GCCAGCAGCAGCACGCCCAGCGGCGGCAACACCACGCCCAGCCCCCGCTGCACGCGCAGGTCCAGTTCCGTGCGTTTTTGGCCGTTATTGCCTAATTTTGGCAGTTCATCCACCAGCGCCCGCACCTGCGCATCCTTATCAGCCACGGCCGAGCGATTCAGTTCATCCAATTTGTTTTTAATCTCATCGATCCGCTGGTTTTGTTTAGGCCAGTTGATAAACCCATCATAACCGAACCAGAGTCCCAGGCCGATACAGATCATCGACATCAGGTAGCGGGTGTTGCGAAAATAGCTCCCGGCGGTGGCGACAATCGGCGTGGCGGGATCGAGCGGCGGTGTTTGGGGATCGTTCATAATAATTCCGAGCGGTTGAGGGATCATGCGCCGGGCTTCTCTAATTCCCCGGGCTTCTCTAATTCGTGCAGCACATTTTTCAAAGCCTGGCGCAACCGGGCCAGATGTTCCAAGCCCTCCTGCCGGGCCGACGGGGCCGGCGACGTTGCCTCACGCAACTGCGTCTCCTGCAGGGGGACGCGCGCCAGCAGTCGCCGGGCGCTATGTAAAGCCGCCGGGATAATCGGCGCTAGCTCCGCATCCGCCGCTGCCATGAGCGGCATCTTATCCCAAACGTCACCAATGAAAAGCCCGGCGGGAAAAATCGAGCCATATCGGAAAATTGTCATTGTTTTTCCATTATGCCGCGTACTATGATATTCTTAGCCAAAACGGGCTATCCATTCTTACAGGGCTTTTCTGGGAGACGATTGTGAAAATCAAGCAGTGGCTGATCGCGGCGGGCGCTTTGTGTATTCTGGTGGCGGCGGGGCTTTTGGTCATGTGGATGACGCACGCGCCCCTGCCGGGCAATTTAACCTACAAAATTTACCATAAGAAAACGGTGATGACCGTGGCCTACAAAGCCTACGGCAATCCAGAAGCAGCCGAGGGTAAGTATTGGCTCAGCAAGACCGTGCTGGAAAACAGCGGCCAAGGCCCGGTGCGCGATATCCAGGTTTCGTATCAGATTCCCGGCTGGATCGACTGGACCACGCCGGACAATGCCCCCGAGCTGTTGCCGGGGCAAACGCTGGTGCTGGCGTATTATCCCAAGCTGCCGGCCAAGGTAACGCATATCCGCTCGCGCACGCCCACGTCGCTGGAGATTAAGATCATCTACACCAGCGGCGGCAAGTCCATCCAAAAAGTGGAAAAACGCGAACTGGAACTTCGCGGCGTAACGGAAATTGAATACACCTCGCTGCCGGCCGATGAGCTGATCAACTGGTACGACATGTTCGACAATTCCGAACTGTGCGCCGCTTATGTAACCAGCGAAGATGATGTGATCAAAGCCTACCTGGGCAAAATCTCTGAGACCATGGGCGGGCTGCCGGTGCCGAGCAACCGGGAATCGCTCTTGAAAGTGATGAAGGCGATTTACGATTTCCAATGTCAAACGGGGATGACTTACGCCTCGGCAGCGGGTGTGCCGGAAAAACTCGGCGACGTAACCAGCATCGTGCAAAATGTGCGCCTGCCGCGTGATGTGATCACTCAAAACAGTGGTCTTTGCATCGAGCTGGCGCTATTGATGAATTCGCTGGGCCAAGCCGCAGGTTGCAAGGCGTATCTGGTGATGATACCCGGCCACGCCTATTCACTGCTGGAGGCGGGTGATGGAACCAAGATGGCGATCGAATGCACCGGTGTGGGCGGGCGTAATCTGGGCGGCACGATGAATTTCGATCAGGCCGTCAATGCCGGGCTGACGGAGATCAAGGAAGTAATGTCAGGCAGCAAGCCGGGCATCATCGTGGATATTCAAGCACATCAGGCCCAGGGGCTGCGTCCACCGGAACTGGATGGGGTGGACTTGGCGGCGCTGAATAAAATGCTGGGCGAGCGACTGGGCAAACAGGTGCAAAATCCTGATCAAACCAATAACAACAACCAGCCCAACCGCGGGCGTAAGCCGGTTGCCCCGCCTGATGGCGGAGATGATACGCAGGTGGCCGACAACAACGATGAAAACCCAACGCCGCAACCTCAACCCCAGCCGCGGCCCCAACCTCAACCCCAGCCGCGTCCGCAGCCGGCCGGGCAATTCAAGTGGTATCAGGGCAATGGTTTTGCCGTGCCCTATCCCGGCGCATGGGTGGTCAATCAGCAGTTGATGACGCAGGTGAAGGCCATGGCCCCCTGGTATTTGTTCAACGCCCAGGAGGCGGCCACACAGGCGTCACTAAGCGTGTACACATTTTCCTCCACCGATCCGGAGGTGTGCATGGATACGCTCAGCCAGTTCATCGGGCAATTTGGACTGACATTGGAATTTGGCGATGCCGAAGATGCGAAAATCGGCAATGTGGCCGGCCAGAAAGTGCCTTATACGCTCCATGGCCAATCGGGACAGGGTGCCGGCGAATTGTACATGATCCCCGGCAACCGCCAGATGCTGGCTTTTACCATCGGCGCGCCGACGGGGCTGGAGGGCAATCTGCGCGGGCTGGTTGATAAGATCGTTGCCAACGTCAAACTCAAGTAACGCTACGGCTTGGCAGTGTAAGAAAACTGATTCAAAGATCGAGGGAAACTATTATGCGAAAAATCGCTTTATTCATGCTGGCGCTGGGTTTGATGGCTTATCTGACGCCGCAATTGCGGGCACAGGATACGCAGGTGATTTATATGGAGGTGATGGTGGACGTGAGTCCGCGGGGTGACGCCGCCGTGAAGTATAAATTCAAGTTCAACGCCCAGCAGTTTTTGAACTGGGAACAGCGCTACGGCGCCAATCCCTCGCTGCTCAAGCGCGAGATGGGCAAGACGCTAAGCCAGTATGAAACCATGGATTACAAGGTGGAAGAGAACAAAATGGAGCGGGAGGCCACCGTGTCGTTCAAGGCCCGCGGCATGGTAACCTATAAAGGCGACGGCGTGTTTGAATTGCGCGTGCCCAAGGATTGGAAAGGCGGGGAGCGCGACGGCAACAACATCTACCGCTTTAATTATATCCAGCCCTTCGGCAACGGCGTGATGGCCCAGGTCAATGCCAAGGTGCAACTGCCGGAAAAATCCAGCGGTTTCAGCGAACAGCTCTCCGAGCAAGGTGAGAAAGTGATCCAATACCACTTGCCAGCGATGAGCAGCGGCCGCGGCGGCTGGATGATCGGCGCGCTGGTGATCGGCGTGGCGGGCCTGCTGCTGATTGGCGCGGGCATCATCATGCCCAACCGCGCGGCGGCGTAAGCTGTGCCGAAGCAGCGCAGGTATAGATGCAATTCACCCGACGCATCTGGGTCCCAGATTGGGAACCCTGAGCTGATCCAGTGGGAACCCTGAACTGAACAAGATTGGCAAACACGAGCTGGCCCCGATTGAGAACTTCGCAACGACTGAAGTCGGCTATAAGCCTTTGATGCTTGTCGCTGGCAAACAAAGCGGGGATGCCTCAATAATAGTGAATCCGATGCCCGGCCCGAAGGCTGGGCGGTTCACGTGTAGGAGGTCATCCCCGTGAGTAAGAGATCACCGTATTCCCTGGTCGATGTCAACAAGTTTGTCCCCGAACAACTCGCTCCGCCGTCGGCGGAAGGCGGTCAGGCGTGCCACGATCCGTCTCAGCCGTGCAACGACCCGCCGTCACCGCGCACTGGCTCGGCTTCACCGCGTCGGCCGTTGTGGCTGGGGGTGGATGTGGGCAAGTATAAACTGGCGGTGTGTTTCCCGACTTCGGCGCTCATTTGCATATTTGCCCGAAAAACGGCCTATTTCCAGAAATGCTAGGCACTACATGACGGGTCATTTGTTTGTTTTCATGCCCGGACGCCCTCCTTTTTCTCGCGCTCGGCGACGCCTTCCCCACGGTTCCCTTGGCGGCGAAGGAAGCCGCGCGGCGCCAGCGGGCGCACGAGCATGGGGAAAAGCTGTTTGAGCGGGAGGAAATTCGGCGCATTCTGGATGCCTGCGAACCGCAGTTGAGGGCGATGTTCCTCCTGGCGATCAACGCCGGGTTCACGCAGGCCGATTGCGCGGCCTTGCCGCGAGCGGCCGTTGATTTGGACGCCGGCATGATCGACTTCGACCGGGTGAAGACGGGTGTTCATCGCTACGTCACGCTCTGGCCTGAGACGGTGGCGGCGCTGGCGGCAGTCCAGCCGATCCGGCCAGCGGTCAACGCGGACAGGTTCGCTGAGGTGATCCGGGCGTGGCAGCGGCGCAAGCTGGCCGGCGAGAAGGCGATTGAGCAGTGGGAGAGGGAGAAGCCGGATTGGGATGGGCTGGTCTTCCTGTCCAGCCACGGCACGCCTTGGTGTGAAGCACGGACGAAGCTTGATGACGACGGCCGGCCAGCGTCGGTGTCGCATCACGATCTGGTGGGAATCGAGTTCGCCAAGGTACTGGATCGCCTTGGCCTGAAGCGCCCCGGCGTCAGCTTCGCCGCAGGCCGGCATACCTTCCGTTCCATCGCCGGCGAGCATCCCGACGCCGAAGCCGTGAAGTGGATCATGGGGCACAGTCAGGAAGGCATGAGCCGGTGGTACGTCCACAAGAACGAGCGGATGTACGGGCGGCTACGGGCGGTGACCAATCTCGTTAGGCAACACCTGTGATGCCCAAGCGCGGCGGCTTTAGCTCCAGTCTGACGTCGGCTCCCAAATATGGTAGAATCCATCCGATGAGGTCGGTATGAAGCTTCGGCGGACCAACAATGGAGTAAGGGTAGTGGACTGCCCGTGGCTGGTGGCAGTCTTTCCGGCTGTGGGTTTGATCGTGCTTGTGCAATTTCTCTGGCACGGAAGCCTGCCCAAAGGCGATAACGGGGAATCGGCGCTGATCGCCATTGTGGTTTTCCTCGGGCTGGCGGGGTTTTCACTGATCTTTCTCAAGCGCAGCGTTTTTGACTTTGACGCGATCGGGCGGCGGCTCGTGTGGCGGCGGCGTAACTTGTGGGGGTGCAAGCAAGGGGTGGTGCCCTTTGAGCAGATCAGCGGTGCCGTTGTCACCAGCACCAGCAGCAGCGACAGCGGGCGAAGCTATCGAGTGGAATTGCGCACGAGCCAAGGCTTTCTGCCCTTAACCGAACATTACAGCCACGGCTTGTTCGATGGCGAAAAAGCCTGCCAGCAGGTGGCCGAACGCATCAATCAACTGCTGAAGGTCAACCACCAACAGGCGATGGATGACGCGATTCTGCAACTGGCGCTCGACGGTCGCCGGCTGGATGCCATTGCGATGGTGCGCCAGCGCTATGGGTACGATCTGGCCACGGCAGTGCGGTTCGTGGAGGGGCTGACGGACAATGCACATTCCGTTTGGGAACGAATGAAGGGGACGTAGCTCTTTATGCCGGATATGTCTGGTGGTAAGCTTCCCGACATGCCGCGACACGCCAGACAAGCACCCGGCGGATACGTCTATCACGTCTGGAACCGCGCGGCGGGGCGCAACTGCGGACGGTGTAGAGCGACTGGCCGGTGGAGTAGCCGCGCGACTGGACTTTCTAAGTAAGTCAGCCGCAGACGGCGGCGGAACTGGCTTGATTGTACAAGCACGTTCGCCGCGGTCAGCCGCTCGGCGACGAGGTGTGGGTCCGCCAGACGACATCGACGCTAAAGCTGCAGTGGAACCTGCTTCGCCGTGGCGGGTACCGACGCGAGAAGGCGAAGCGCGGAGACGGACCGTTATGAAGCGCCACGTCCCCTTCAGTCGTCCTTTTTCCGCGGGCCAACCCTTTTTTTCGGGCCTATAAAAGTTTACTGCAGTTGACGCTTCGGGCGAAGTCCAACGGCACCAATCATCGCTAAAGCCAGTAGCAGGCATGAATTGGGCTCGGGAACGAGGACCAACTGTGTCACCTGGATTTGCCAATCGTTGAGTCCGCTGGCGAATTCTTGGAATGTCCAGAACGAAAGTGGGTTCGACGGATCGACCACAGTGGCACTGTAATCGCCCCAGCGATTGCGGGTGCTCGAATCGAGCCGTTGATATTCATTGACACCAGCCTTAGTGAGCGTGATCGGACTGAAAGTGGTTACGCCCGACACGGTTTCGCCGACAACCGCATAAGTGCTCATATAGGTGGTGGGCGACGCGCCGCTGAATCCGATGACCACGACCCCGTTGGCGTTAACGGCAAGCGTTGGGTAATTAAAACCAAGACTGGCATCGGAGATCAGTCCGCTTTGTAGGATCGCATTCGTGGCGGCATTGATCTCGTACCATTCGATGGCTGCGCGACCGTTCACATTGACGCAGTGTGTTGCCCAAATACTCTTGTTGGGCCGGCCGGGGGTCTGCTGCATGATGCTATTGCCGGTGAAGCGATTGTCGCCGGCATCGATGTTCTGACTGGCGCCCTGCTGGTCGATCGTCGGCGGGCTGCTACGGGCGATCACGCTGATGAATCCGCCGCCGGTGTTGAGCGTGGGCGCCGCTGGCGTCCCGCCGATGGTGGAAGTCTTCAAGGTGCCGCCCGGTTTGTTGTATGACGAGATCAACGGCAGCGGCTGGCTGCCACCGGTCATGTCCACAATCGGCTGAACGCTGAAACCGATGTTGTTGGTGTTCTGAAAGAGCGTACGATTGGCTACGGTCGGGGCACCCAGCAGCAGGTCAGCTTTGGGGATTACCAACTGGGAGGTCGTCGTGCTACCGCTATTGATGGGGAACATGTTCGCCGAGATTGCCAGGATGGAATTATTCATCCCCATCGTCGGGTAATCGGCCCACTTCCCATTGTCGGCATCAGCATCGATAGTGAAACCGGACCAAGTGCCTGCCGGATCACTCGTAGCCGATACGGCGACCAAAAAATTATTGGCTCCTGCGGCATTGTCAACGGAGCAAGCAAACCAACGGCCGCTGGCTGAATCGTAAAGAATTCGAGGGTCGAACGCGAATGACCCGGCAGGAGTAACACCCGCACTGGTCCAGAACGAATTCAATGACTTGGATTGTTGCTGAACACCCGTCTTGTCGTAGACACGGTACAAGCCGTTGATCATGACCGCGACGTGATTCGGGCCAACGCCTCCCATGGTATCGGGTGGGATAAAGCCTGATGCGCTGATGTCGCCGTCTGAGAAATTAACGCCGACTGAGAAACCGATGGCGTTTGCCCTGCCGGTCCAAAACATGCTCAGGCAAATTGCAGTAATAAACAGGGACGAAAACGTGAGGTGGCCGCGCGGCTGGAACTGCGTGCCAAGATTTTTCGATATCATTAGCTATTCTCCGTAAGAATACATGCTTCTCAAGTACTCGATAACACCCTCCCCAAATTGCGACACGATGCAGCCGAGACTTTACCCATTCGGGGAGGAGTAACAAGTCCTATCAGGAAAAAATCGAAAGAACTTGTTTATAATAAATTATTAACGCGACATGGCTCTTTGCGGCTTAAAACGGCAAGATTGATGGTTATGGCAAACCAGAAAAAGGGTCATAAGCCGAATGCCATTCGGTTAAAGCATAAACCTTTCCCAAATCGCGATTTATGTCCATTGGCGCGACAAGCGGCCTCCTGCGAACCGCAAAAAGGGTCATAAGCCGATACGGCTTGCCTTTTGGGTTTTTTGCAGTACCTGAAGGGGAAACGACGCTTCACGCCGTGGGAGGCCGGTGGGCAGGAAACGGGGCCGAAGCTATTCTATAACTCATGGCGACCCATTTGCCACCCATGAGCAGCGGCCGCGGCGGCTGGATGATCGGCGCGCTGGTGATCGGCGTGGCGGGCCTGCTGCTGATTGGCGCGGGCATCATCATGCCCAACCGCGCGGCGGCGTAATGATCAGTGCGATCGTGATCGGCGTGGCGGGCCTGCTCCTGATCGGCGTGGGCATTATCATGCCCAACCGCCCGGCGGCGTAGGGTCTGCTGGCGAAAGCACGGACGGCATCGATTCAGGGCATCTTGATCCCCAGATTGGGAACATCGAGCTCACCCAGCGGAAACTGCAAGTTGACCCAGGTTGGGAACCTCGAGCTGATGGGCGGCGATCCCCCCCCTGCCGCTGGCCGACGCATCCCGTAAAGTAGCGCACGGAATAATAAAAAAGTCGCAGGCCAATGGTGATTCTCAAGCCGTTCAATGGCTTGGAATCATCCATTCGCTTGCGACTTAGCCAGCGGCTAAATGTGCCATTTAGCCTGCTATAAAAGCGCTGCCACTACTTCTTGGTGCCGCAGCGTTGCCAGGAATCTTTCACCGCATCGCGGGCTTTTTCCCAGCTAAGCTCGGAGCTGCCTTTATACTTTTCCCAGCCGCTCTTCAGATCGTTCTCGGCGTCATTAAAGGCGCGATTGGGTTGTTTGGAATAATTTTCCCAGCCGTAACGGTACGCCGGGGCGTATTGCGTATAGCTTCCCGACTTGGCATAGGGGCGGGTGGGATAATTTTCACGCCAATATGCCTCTTCCGCCGTCGGATTGACGGCCTCGCCGACACCTTTGCCGGCCAGTCCGCCGGCCACCGCGCCGATCGCAGCGCCTACCACCGCACCGACCGGGCCGGCTACCGCGCCAATGGCCGCGCCAGCCGCGCCGCCACCGGCTGCGCCCACGCCTGTGCCGACGACATGAGCGCCGGGGGTTTTGGTGATCGGATCCAGATTAGCTGAATCCTCATTATGTGTATCCCTTGGATTCTTCGTATTCATGACAAAACTCCTTGTAAATAAACTTGGGCCGCAAACCAATTGCGGCCGCTATAAACTATGTCATTGCAAATCCCGCGCCACAATCACCTCGTTGGCGGTTTTTTACCCGCCAGCCAGGTGGGTGCCGCGGCACGGCGAGCGATTTTTGCCATTGCGTTATCGCGCCGAAAGCCGAAGATCGGACGGGTTGCCGATAGGCGGGGCCTATCATCTTTGGCAATAACTGCCGGCGGGCATAGGCGGACGCCGGCCAACGGATAAGCAAGGAACCCGATGGCTTTATTGGTGGCGGAAAATCTGGTTAAACATTTCAGCCAGGGCCGGGTAACGGCCTTGCGGCAGGTCAATGCCCAGGTGCAGGAAGGGGAATTTGTGGCCATCATGGGGGCCAGTGGATCGGGCAAAAGCACCCTGCTGCATTTAATGGCCGGACTGGATAGCCCCGACGGCGGACGAATTTTATTTGACGGCCAGGAGATGGGCCGCTGGTCGGATCAACAGTTGACCCTGTATCGCCGCCACCAGATCGGGCTGGTGTTTCAGGCCTTTAATTTGATCCCCACCCTGACGGCGGCGGAAAATATCGCGTTGCCGCTGCTATTGGACGGCGGGGCGAGCGCCGCACTGCAACAGCGCATCGACCAATGGCTGGCGGCGCTGGGGTTGACGCATCGAAAAAGCCACCGGCCCGATGCGCTCTCCGGCGGCGAGCAGCAGCGCGTGGCCATTGGTCGGGCGCTGATCGCCGATGCCCGCGTGCTGCTGGCCGATGAGCCAACGGGAAATCTGGACTCGGACAACAGCCGCCAGGTGTGCCAGCTATTGCAACGGCTCAATCAAGAACACGGCAAGACGGTGGTGCTGGTAACCCATGAGCCGGATGTGGCGGCGTATGCCCAGCGGGTACTGGTGCTGCGCGATGGCCAGACGCTGGGGGAATTCGCCTCGGCCGGCCCGCAACATGCCGCGAAGCTGGCGGAGCAATATCGCCGAATGATCGGCGAGCGGGACGCCATCGCCGGCGGATAATGGCCGGGAGAGGCCAACCCAGTGATTTAGTTTATATGATATGTCAATGTGCGAATTGATGTTTTCGGGCGTAAGCCGGGCAACCTTCGTCAGGCTCCGCAAACGGTGATTATGTTTCTGTTTCGACTTTCCATGTCGCATGTGCTGGCCCGTAAAGCGCGCAGCGCCCTGACCGTAGCGGCGGTGGCCCTGGCCATCAGCCTGGTGGTGTCGGTAACCACCGGCTACCGCTCGGCGGTGGAAGTGGTCTACCAGTTTGTCAACCGTTTCATCGGCACCTCCGACGCCCAGATCATCCGCGACAATGATCGCTATGCGGGAATCGATCAGTCGCTTTTGCAATCGTTGCGGGCCGATCCGCTGGTGCGCTCGGTGATCGGTCGGCTGGAGCTGGATAGCGGGCTGATTGACAAACTCGGCCATTCCATCGAGCGGCAGATGGCCCAGGTTTTAGGAATTGCCCGGCCGGCCGATAAGCAGGTCGAATCACTGCGTATGGAGAAAGGGCGCTGGTTTGAGCAATCGGATGTGAAAGAAACGGTGATTGATCAGGCGGTGGCGGAATTGCTGAACATCACCACCGGCGATGCGTTGACGCTGCCGGGGCCTCAGGGGGGACTGAAACTGACGGTGGTGGGCATCGTCCACAAGCCAGATATGCTGGCCAAGCAGATGAAGAGCATTTACGTGCCGCTGCAAACGCTGCAGCGTTACGCGCTGCCGGATAAGCCGGCTCAGGTGTCGCGGATTTTTGTGGAACTGAAGCGCCCTTCTGACTCGGAGCTTTTCCAACAGCGCTGGGAAGGGAAACTCAAAGCGATCGATCCACTGCTGCGCGTGCGCCTGGCGGGCCAAAGCCGCAAGCAGATGGAAAAGAATCTGCAAGGCGTCAAGTTCATGTCCTACCTGGCCGGGGCGGTGTCGATGCTGGCCGCGGGGTTCATCATTTTCACTACGCTGAGCATGGGGGTCTCGGAGCGCAGCCGCACGCTGGCGATGTTGCGGGCGGTGGGCGCGACGCGCAAGCAGGTGGGCATCAGCGTATTGATGGAGGCGGCGCTGCTGGCCGGGCTGGGAGCGCTGGTGGGTGTGCCGCTGGGAATATTGTGGATAACGCTGCTGGCGCGGCATTATCACGAACTATTTAGCGCAGGAGTGGTTGTCAGCGGTGGTGGAGTGGTGTTCGGCGGCGGCGGCGCGCTGCTGGCGGCCCTGGCGGCGGGATGGCTGCCGGCGATGCAGGCGATGCGCTTGTCGCCACTGGCGGCCCTGGGCGTATTGGGGCGCGACAGCGCCGGAAAAATTCCCTGGCGGCTGACGGTGTTCGGCCTGCTACTGCTGGGGCTGGACCCGCTGCTTTTGAGCGGGCCGATGCAAAGCATGATGACCGGGCTGGGCGCTTCGCCGGCGCTGACGCGGGGTGTGGAATTTTACGGCCATTTTATCCTGGGTGTGCCAGGTGTGTTTTTGGGCGTGTTTTTTCTGTCGCCACTGATGGTGAAACTGGTGGAATGGCTGCTGGCCCGACCGGTGGCGCTGGTGCTGGGGATCAACAGCGCGATGCTGCGCCGCCAGCTCAGCGGCGGGCTGTGGCGCTCGGCGGGAACTGCCACGGCGCTGATGGTGGGACTGGCGGTATTGGTGGTGATGCAAGCCCAGGGCCGCAGCATGTTGGCCGGATGGCAACTGCCCGACAAATTCCCGGATATATTCATATTTTCACCGCTGCGGCCGCTGAGCGTGGACGACCAGAAGAAAATCCAGACCACGCCGGGCATTCGCGACGGCCAGGTATTGCCGGTGGCCATCGCTTCGCCGGAGTTTGGCAATAATTTATTCGCCATCGCCGGGGCCAGCATGTTGCCCGACGCTACACTTTTTTTCGGCTTGGATATCGACCGGGCGCTGGAGATGATCGACCTGGATTTTCGTCAGGGCGACCCGGCTCAAGTGCGCCAGGAAATGAAAAAAGGCCGGCGGCTGATTGTTACCAATGAATTTCATCAATTGCGCGGGCTGAATGTGGGAGACAGTTTCCCGCTCAAAACGCCGCGGCACGGGGTGGTCAATTACACCATCGCGGCGGTGGTCTGGTCGCCGGGCATTGATGTGATCGTGGGCATGTTCGACATGGGCCGGCAGTTTGAGCAGCGCACCATCGCCAGCGTCTTTGGCACGCTGGAGAATGCCCGCGAGGATTTCGGTGCCGATCACGTGTACTTCTTCGCGGCCAACCTGGAATACGGACTGGCCAAGGAGAAAATGCTCGCCAATTTGCAGCGCAACTTGGGTGCCATGGGACTCAAGGCCGGTGATGTGCGGCAGATCAAGGAAAATATCCAAACGGGATTTTCGCGCCTGCTGCTGGTGATGAGCAGCGTGGCGTTTGCGGCGATGGCGGTGGCGTCGTTGGGGGTGGTCAACACCTTGCTGGCGTCGGTGCGCTCGCGGCGATGGGAACTGGGCATTTTGCGGGCCGTGGGCGCGACGCGCTGGCAGGTGGTGCGGTGGATTGTGGCCGAGTCGCTGCTTTTGGGGATTGTGGGCTGCCTGCTGGGGCTGGTGGCGGGATTGCAAATGACCCTGATGGGCCGGCAGATGAACCGGGTGATGGTGGGATTGATTACGCCACTGGTGATCCCCTGGACCATGATCGGCATCGGCGTGGGCGTGGTCATGGCCGTGGCGCTATTGGCGGGATTGTGGCCGGCAGTGCAAACCGCCGCCACCCGCCCGCTGCGCCTGCTGCAAAGCGGCCGGGCGGCGGAATGAATTTTAACAACGCAAGTCGCTGGGTTACCACATTGATTTTGTCAGTGTTCGCTAACGCAATCGACTCCCCTATCGCCTGATTTTTGCCTGGTCAATTTTTGCCTTCACGCTGGTTGACTATCCCGCGCCGCCGCTCCTATCAATTAGCCGTTCCTTTACGCAACAATCAGATGGGCCGCATAGGCTCAGGGAGTAGCGATGAGAGTTTTCCACATGGCGGCGCTGGCGCTAGGCTTCGGATTATGCTGGCCCGCGGTCGGTAAGGCGGAATTGAAGGTGGAGGAAAAAATTGTCGGGCCGGAGATCGTGCAAGGCGTCAGCTACGCCGTCAGCGCCATCGGCACACACACCGCCGTCCTGGCAATGAGTGGCAGCCGGTTTGTCGTGCTGCACGACGGGGTGGAAAGTCCCAAATATGAGGAGGTTTTACAAGCCGCCGCCGATGTGGAACTGAGCTTTGACGCCTCGGGTTTCATTAACGCCGAGCGGGTGGTGTGGCAGGGGCCGGTGGCCATCAGCGCCGATGGCAAGCGGCACGCCTACTGCGCCCGCGAAGGCAAAGAGGCTTTTGTCATCCTCGATGGCAAAGAAATATTCCGCGGGCCGGCGGCCATCGGCACGCGGCCGCTGGCCAGCTTGATGTCCTTCACGCCCGACGGCAAGCACCTGTATTTTTTTACCCCCACCAATGACAGTTTCGCCAGCGTGGCGCTGGTGATGGATGGTCAGCCGCAACAGTCGCTAGAAAATGTTTCCTATCCGCGTTTCAGTCCCGACGGCGGCCGCTATGCCTATCTGGGCGATACGCCCGGAGCCAACAAGCGCCGCGTGCTGGTGATCGACTCCAAGCCCGCTGGCTATGACGCAGTGCGTCCGCAGTTTACCCCTGACGGGCAACATGTAGTCAGTGTCGATCAATCGCAACCAGGGCAACAGACGTTGCTTGTGGATGGTAAACCCCTATTGCAACTCAAGCAGATCGAGCAGATCGCCTTGGCCGGCCAGCGCATCGCTTTGATCGGCATCGACAAGGACAATCAGCGCTTGGCGTTTGTCGATGGCCGGCCCGCTCCCTCCAGCGAGCAGGCGCAGCGCATCTTCCTTTCCCCCGACGCCAAACACTGGGCCGCGGTTTGTTACAGCGGTCAATCGGCATGGGTGGTGATCGACGGCAACAAAGGCCAGCCGTACAGCGGCGTGCAACCTTCGGGATTTACCTCCGACTCGGCCAAGTTTGTGTATGTGGCCGATTCCGGCGGCCGCAAATTCGTGGTCGCCAATGACCAGGAATCAGCCGGTTACACCTACATCATCACCCCGCCGGTCTTCAGCAAGGGCGGCGGGCACTTTTACTACGTCGCCGGTGCCAGTCCCATGGCCGGCCAGAATGTGTATGTTGACGGCAAGCCGCTGCCGGTGGGGGTGCGGGCCAGGTCGTTTTTGTTCAGTCCTGACGGCTCGCGATACGTTTGCATCGTGGAGAATGACGCGATCTCCAGCACACTGGTGGTTGATGGGCAGGTGCAACAATGTTCATCCAACGGCAGTTTTTTGTTTAGCGATGACAGCAAGCACCTGGCGGTGATCGGCGCGCCGCCCAAGGGATATGAATCGTTGTGGATTGACGGCAAATTTTTGCCTTTGCCGCCACGAATCAGTGCGCCGCGACTGTTGAGCTTTACGCCGGACGGAAAACACCTGTTTATGCAGGCCAATGCGGAGAGCGGCGGAACGATTTACTGCGATGGGGTCAAGGCCACGGAGTTTCGTTTTTTAATGAATAACCTGATGAAAAATTCCTGGTCGATGGATGCGGACGGGACATTTACCGTGATCGGGCGTACGGCCGGCGGGGTGAAGCGCGCGGTTATTGTGCCGTCGTCCGATACCAGCCTGGCAAAAATGGCCGAAGAATACGAAGCACAACAGGCCCAGGCGTCGGCGGACACGGCCAAGGCCCAGGCCGACCAGGAAGCGGCGCAGCTCAAAGCCGCCGAGCAGGCCAAGGCGGACGCCGAAACCCGCGCTAAAGCCCGACAGGAAGCCCTGCAAGCCAAAGCCAAGGCCAAGGCCGACGCGGCGGCCGCCAAGGCCAAAGCCAAGGCCGACGCCGAGGCGGCGCGGGCGGCGAAGAAGAAAAATTAGAGCGTTTCCAAGCCGTTCGTAACGGTTGGCAAAGCGCCGCGCGTCGCACGTGGAAAACCCTCCGCGCACTCACCGTTGCGGAGCTTGATTACGCCACGTTTGATTTAAGAATGCTCTGGAGCGTTTCCCAGCCTTTGGCAGCGGTTGGCAAAGAGCAGCGCGCGTCAGCCTGTGCAAAACCCTCCGCGCACTCACCGTTGCGGTTCTTGTTCACGCCGCGTTTGGTTGGACAATGCTTTGGTGTCCGCTGGCGAAAATGACCAAGCAATCAGGGCGGGAATTTTTGATAAATTCCCGCCCCGATTGCGTTTATGGTCAATGCCCACGCGACTTAGCGCGTTTTGGCCACTTCAAAGATGCCCTGGGTTTTAATCACCAGCAGGCTCTCCTCGAACAGATGGAAGCTCTGCACCAGCAGTTCATGGCTGCGGCGTTCGATATCCAGCACGCTGAGGACAAAGCCGGATTCGGCGGTGGCCGGCACCTCGGCCATCAACAGCTCGCGCCGCTGGGCGTAGCTGACGGTTTCATGGCGCGTGGCCTCAAAGAGCGTTTGGGTCAACTGCTCTTCCTGCGTGCTGATCATGTATTTCAAGCCGCCGGGGGCGTCGGTTTCATGATAGCGTTCGCCGCGACAGGGGATCGACTGGAGCAGCCCGCGGTCGCCAAGGGTTTCGTTTTTGGGCGCCACCACTTCCGTCAGCGTACTGTGATTGGCGGTGAAGCTGACCACATGGCCGCCTTCGACAATCCAAATATCGGCTTGGTAGGCGCGTCGGGTTACCGGCTCCTGTTTAAGGATTTTGAAAAATTCCGGATGCAACGTGCGGCTGAACAGTTGCAGGCTCAATCCGCCGCTGCGACGTTGTTTGGTACGATTTCCCATCTTGCTTACTTGCTCTTTCTCAATTGAAGCTATTGTTCTTTGTTACTGTGCAAACGGCGGTGCCGCGGGTCATAGGGTTATACGATACAAGGGGTTAGCAAGCCCAACGCGAAAGAAAAATCCATCGCCCTGTCCGTTCATCCCTGAAAACGACAGCGCCGTCGCCATTTCTTTGCGCTTCGCACCATGCGAAGGCTTAATTCGGGCGATTATACGCAAATCGCTCACAAAATCCTATAAAAAAATGGATGGAATCAGCGCGCCAAAATGGGTAGGACCACAAGCAGAACGTCATAAGCCGCGTGGGAACCGGCGGTTATGCCAAATCCACGGTAGATGAAAATCAGCCCAAAGTAGACTCCGGCCAACATGCGGAAAGCAAAAGTCTGCAATGCCGGGTCTTCCTCTCCCAGATAATGGTAAAGGGAAAAAAGAATGGCGGGGATCAGCACCGTCAGCACCAGCGCCCACTTGCGGGGCAGATTCAATAAATCCGCCAGAATGAGGCTCAGCAGCGTAAAACCAATTAAACGAAAGACCAGTTCTTCATAAATCCCGGCACCCAAGGACAATATAATCCGCGGCGCGGTATCGTGCACTGCCGCCGAGGCGCTCATGGGCACATAGTGTTTGCATAGCAGGCTCAGCAGCATTACCGGCATGCCCAGGGCCAGGCATTCGCCAAACATCAGGGCATACGTTCCCCAGCGCATCCGCCAGGCGTCATTGCGGGCGATGTGCCAGGCGAGCAAAATCCCCACCACCGCCAACGCCGGCAAGGCCCGGCCATACGCGCCAAAGAGGCTGAAAAACTGCTGCATGAGCCGAAAAGCGATGATGTCGGAGGTCTGGGCGGGGTAAAATCGCCGGCCCAACTCATAGAAGATCATCCAGGGCAACAAAAACAACAGCCCCGCCAGCGGCCGCTCGGACTGCTCCAAATACCCCTGTAAAGGGACGACGGGAATGGTAAGGGAGGCGGCCTGGGTCATGACACAACATTCAACTTATCGGGCGTGAGGCGGTAAAAACTTGCCTTTTACAAGCCGATTTGTGGCCGCGACGGACGCCGAGCCGCAATGCGGCCAGCAACCAGACGGGGTGTGCCCAAATATTATTGCGATTTAGCGTTTCTAAGCGGAAAACACGGTTTCTGACGGGCCGGAAAGGCTGATTTCCTCAATCCGTGCAAAAATCCGTGGGCACGTCCGCCCGGCTGGAAGTGGAAAATTTATCAAGCGCATCATTTTATGCATGTCAAACCAAAGTAAAATGTCCGGGTTTGGACGGACTGTGCTCCACTGTTTGCATGGGCTGGGTTTAGGTAACACTCAACAATACGGCGGTCTGACA
>JBBQBE010000072.1:0-16672 GCA_038317225.1 Tepidisphaerales bacterium
AGCTGCGTCCCCGTCCGATTCCTCTAGCTGCGTCCCCGTCCGATTCCTCCCGGCCCTCACCCAATCCCTCAACCTGAGTACCGGGCGAGCAGACAATCCCGCAAATGCGATTGCCCTGGTGCAGCGCTGAATCCATGCCGGTTGCGGCTTGACAATCTCTCTGCGGCGTTTAGAGTGTTTTGACAATAGCCCGCCCAGCGGGCCGCAGCGCCATTAGCTCAATTGGCAGAGCAGTTGACTCTTAATCAACGGGTTGTAGGTTCAAGTCCTACATGGCGCATTTTCCCCTTTTTTCATCATGTGGCGCGGGTTCAATGTCGCAAATAGCGGCTTTGTAAGCGCCGCCCGGCGCGCTGCCGGCGGGAGCGAGATGTTTTTGTAGCCAAGCGGTAATGACTTGCCGCTGCGGCTGCCGCGGGCGCTGGATATGGCAAAACTTGGCCGCGGCGGCGATGGAACCGACGCGGAGTGCCCCGCCGCGATGCCGACGGGGCGCGTTGCCGTGGGGCGGCAAATGTCTATGGTGTGGTGATGGAGAGTTTGCGGTTGATTTTGGCCGGCAGCGGGGAATTCGCCGTCGCTGCTTTTGCGGCCTTGAAGGCGTTGGGGCATCGGATTGATCGGGTGGTAACCCAGCCGGATCGGCCGGCGGGGCGCGGACGGGCTGCGACGGCCACTCCGGTGGGCCAGTGGGCGGCCGGGGAGGCTCTGGCGCTTTTGAAAACGGCGGATATCAACCGCGAGTTGTTGCCGGATGTTGACGCGATGGTGGTGATCGCGTTTGGGCAGAAGATTTCGCCGGCGGTGGTCGATCGACCGCGGCTGGGGAGCCTTAACCTTCACGCCTCTTTGTTGCCGCGCTATCGCGGGGCGGCGCCGATCCACTGGGCGATATTGCGCGGCGAACGCATGACGGGCAATTCGGTGATCCGCCTGGCCCAGCGCATGGACGCCGGGGCGATTGTCGGCCAGTCGCAGCTTTCCATCGCGCCGAGCGAGACGACGGGTGAACTGCATGACCGGCTGGCGGCTGATGGTGGGCCGCTGCTGGCACGGGTGCTGGATGAATTGAGCACGGGCCGGGCGACGGAGCGGCAACAGGATGAAGCGCTGGCGACGGCAGCGCCCAAGCTCACGCGGGCCGACAGCGCACTGGATTTTACCCGGCCGGCAATAGAGGTGGCCCAGCGCATTTGCGCCATGAGTCCGTGGCCGGGATGTCATGTGATATTGACCGGCCAGGATGGGGCGGCGGTGGCCAAACTGCTGCTGCTGCGAGCCGGATGCGAACCCGAGCGGCCGGCGGCGGCGCCGGGGGTCATCTTGCCCGGCGGGCTGGTGGGTAGCGGCCAAGGTGCGGTGCGCATCTTGGAATTGCGGCCGGAGGGAGGCAAGCGCATGAGCCTGGAGGCCTGGAGCAACGGCCATGCGTGGCAGCCGGGGATGATTCTCCAAGCGCAAGGATAAGCGGGCGGGAAAGAACAACGGAGCGATATTTGTGAGTATGTTGATGAAGCTGGATGCGCGTGAATGTGCCCTGCGGGGCTTGGATGGTAAAACCCTGCCGGGTTGGCCGGCGGATTTGCTGCGCCCGCTGCCGGCGGGAGC
The DNA here is from genome assembly GCA_038317225.1 of Tepidisphaerales bacterium. GTDB lineage: Bacteria > Planctomycetota > Phycisphaerae > Tepidisphaerales > Tepidisphaeraceae > JBBQBE01. The sequence goes on from JBBQBE010000072.1 coordinate 1,609, forward strand.
TTTGGACAAGCTGGAAGGGCGCGACCGCGCCTTGGCCGAGCAGATTGAAATCGGCGTGGTGAAGAATCTGCTGCTGCTGCAGGATTGGATTGCGCTATTTTCCAAGCGGCAGTTGAAGGTGATCGATCCACTGGCGCAAAAGATATTGGCGGTGGGACTGTATCAACTGGCGTTTTTGGATCGGGTGCCGGAATCGGCGGCGGTCAATGAGGCGGTCAACCAGGCCAAGCGCCTCGGCCGGGCGGCGGCGGCGGGATTTATCAACGCGGTATTGCGCAACGCCTTGCGCAGCCCGGAGCAACTGCTGCGGCCAGAAAAGATGGGCAAAGCGGATGCTAATGCCCAAGCAGAGCAACGCGGCTCCGGTAAGAGCGGCGCAACGGCGGCAGGTTCCGCTGAAGAAAAACCAAACACCAGCGGCGCGGCCGAGGAGAGCCAAGCCGCCGGAGAACAGGCTGCCTCTAAGTCCGCGCAAGTGAGCCAAGCCGCCGGAGAACAGGCCGCCTCTAAGTCCGCGCAAGTGAGCCAAGCCGCCAGTCTCCCCCCCACCGGCGGCCAGGCGGCTCCAAGTCCCCAAAGCATCACCGGGGATGTTACCGGCAGCCAAGTCGCCGAATCGCCGCGGGATCAGGCGCGGCGGCGGTGGTCGCATCCGACGGTATTGTTTGATCGCATGGCCAAGCTGGTCGGGCCGGTCAAGGCCCTGGCCACCTGCCGGCACAACAACAGCGTGCCGCCGCTGATCGTGCGACTGGCGCGCGGGGCCAAGCTCACGCAACTGCTATTGGAGCCGGGCCAAGCCCTGGCGCATGAGCAAAACGGGTTTTACCTTCTCAGCGGCCCCAAACCCGCCCAGCTTCGCCAATGGAGCCTGCAGGGTTTGGCGCAGGCGCAGGATCCCACCGCCGGCATGGTAGTGGACTTGATGCAACTGCAAGAGGGGATGCGCGTGCTGGACCGCTGCTGCGGGCGCGGCACCAAGACCCTGCAAATCCGCGAGCTAGTCGGCGCAGGCGGGCGGATCATCGCCATAGACCCAGCGGCCCAGCGCACCGCGTCGCTGGCGGAGCTGGCCGCGGCGAGGGGGATCGAGAACATCCAGATTATTCACCGCTCCTGGCTCAACCAGACCACCGAGGCGGACGGGGAGTTTGACCGTATTTTGCTGGATGTGCCGTGCAGCAACAGCGGCGTATTGGCGCGTCGGCCAGAAGCGCGCTACGCGCAGGATGAAGCGACCGTGGAGAGTTTGTGCCAGTTGCAAAGGCGGCTCTTGGACGAAAGCGCCGGGCGCGTGCGCCGCGGCGGGCTGCTGGTCTACAGCACGTGCAGCTTGTGGAGCCAGGAAAATGAGCTGCAGGTGCAGGCTTTTTTGCAGCGCCACGGGCAATTCAAACCCCTGACGCTGCAAAGCACCTGGCCCAGTTGCATGTACGATCCGCGGCGTTACCGCGACGGCGGCTACGTGGCGGTGTTGCGCAGAGAGTAAGGCTTTTCCTTTGCGTAAGCCGTTTACTTTTTGAGCAATCCCCTGGCTGCGGCAAGCTGCTTGGCGATCGGCTCGCTGAGCGGCGGGCGCGTGCGACGCAGGTCGTCAATCTGGTCCAGCAGCAACAGGGCGCGATCGCGCTGCTTGTCGCGGGCCAGGGCATCGGTCAGACCGATCATGGCATCCAGATAATTCGGTTCCAGTTTCAGCGCCTGGTCAAAGGCCGCGATCGCCTCGGTGAGCTTGCCTTGGCGCAGGTAAACGCGGGCCAGCGTGTCCTGGAAATTGCCGGCGCGATCCGCCAGACCCACCGCCTGCCGCGCCAGGTCCAGCGCTTCGGGCAGTTTGGCATCGTCGTTAAGACCAAGCAGCACCATCGCCAGGTTATTGCGCGCCCCGGCGGCCACATCGGCCCCCGGTTGCAGCTCGATTACTTTGCGATAGGCGCTTTGCGCCGTGGGCAGATCATTGAGCTGCTCGGCGGTGGAGGCCAGCACCAGCATCGATTCCCAAGTGGGCTTTTCGCTCTTGCTCAGCGGCACCAGGATGGACCGGGCCGCTTGCAGGGCCGCGGTTTTGTCCGCGCCGGCGCTGCGCTGGGCCAGGTCATACCACGCCTTGGCCAGCGAGGTGTGTTCATCATCGGCGTTGGCGCTAATCAATTTAGCCACTTTTTCCAGCCATGCCGAGGCGGTGTCAAAGGGCAGATCCCCGCCGGCGGCGATTACCATCCATTCGGCCCGCCAAATTTTGCTCTTGGGCAAAAGCGGTAAGAGCAAATCCTCGGCCTCCTGGAAACTGCGCGCCAGAATCAACGTGCGGGCATAGGTGCTTAGCAGCCGTCCGTTGGCGTCGGGATTTTTCCGGGCCATTTCCAGATATGGCGACAGGGTCTTAAGCGCCGCCGCGGGATTTTTTAAGCGCACCTCCGCTTCGGCGATAACCAGGTCCGCCGGATAGGGCTGCTCCAGGGAGCGCTGCCGCCACTGCTGGGCGCTATTGAGCATTTCCGCCCAGCGTTGCTGGGTGGCGTAAAGCTGGGCGAGCATTTTGCAGGATTCGGCGTCGTCGGGAATTGCCGCCGCGGTGCGAAGCAGTACCGCCTCGGCGTCGGAGAATTTGCCCATTTGCAAGTAATTGCGCGCCATCAGCATTTGCAGCGGCACAAAGCGCGGATTGCGATCGGCCACGGGGCGCAATTTGGCGAGTGTTTGCTCGGAGCTTTCGCCATTTTTGCGAGACTCGTTGGTGATGCGAAGCGTCTGCACCGCGGCATCATTGCCCGGATCGCGGCTCAAGGCGTCGATCAATGGCTGCAGGTCGCCGCCGGAGGCGTTGGCACCCATGGCGCTGATCTTCTGCTTCAGCGCCGCCATCGCCTCATTATTGGGCAAGGCCGCCGCCGCCTGCGCCGCCGCGGAATTAGCGCTATTCCAGTCGCCGCGGCGAATGTGATAACCGATCAATTGCCGCCAGGCGTCGGGGTTTTTCTCATCAGCCTTGATGGCCGCTTGATATTGCTCCAGGGCTTTTTGTTTATCGACGAATTTTTCATAAAACGCGGCACGGACCAGCGCCGCCTGCGCCGGTGGGGATTTCAGTTCCTCCAGACGGCTGAGGATCGCCTGGGCCTTGTCCATCTTGCCGCGGGTGGCGGCCAGGTCGGCCGCCGCCTGGGCGGTGGCGGCATCGGCGCTGGGACGGGAGAGCAATTGCTCGTAGAGCAATTCCGCTTCGTCGAGTTTACCACTTTTACGCAACAACTGTGCACGCATCAAATCCGCCGGGGCGTCGTTGGAATCGCTGCCCAGCACCTTGAGCGCATCGGCCGGCCGACCCTGCTGCTGCAAAAGCGTGGCCACGTATTTGCGCAAGTTGGGATTGGTTTTGGAGGCCTCGGCCAGGTAATTCAAATACGGCTGGGCCTCGCTCAAGCGCCCGGTGCTTTGCAGCAGGCGCACCAGTTCCATCATCGCCGTGCCGTCCTCCGGCTCCAGTTCCACGGCCTTTTTCCACTGGTCGATCGCCGAGGAGAGGTTGCCGACATTTTCAAAAGCCACCGCCAGCAGCTTGCGGCCCTCGGGCAGATTCGGCGAGGTCTGGGTTACATCCTGCAACATCACCACCGCCTCGGCCGAGTCGCGGTCCTTGTTGCCGCTGCCCAGCAGCCAGCGGGCCCGCGCCAGCCGCCAGCTCATGCCTTCCTCACCGGTGAGGTTCTTGAGCCGCTCGATGGTCTGGGCCAGCAGGTCGCGGTCGGCCGCGGCACTGGGGGCTTGCAGAATCATCTCCTGCACCGCCAGATTTTTGGGAAAGTCCTTGCCCAGCGCGCTCCAGGTGGCGGCGGCATCTGGGCTTTTGGTCAGCTCCTGGTACTTGGCCAATGCCAATCGCCAGGCCGCCTGATTCTCCTTGCCCTTGGCCGCATCGCGCAGCAGTTGCAGGCCCTGGGCGTCTTGTCCGCCGCTGTGCTTGTCCCCGGCCAGCAGGTACGCGTATTGCGGACCATCGCCCCACCACTGCTTGTACTTTTCCAAAATCTGCGGCTCGCCGGCCAGCTTGAAGCTGCGCGCCACCGCCAGCAGGCGATTGAGCGTTTCGGGATCGGGACGCGATTCGGGATTTTTCTCCGCGGCTTCCAGGCCCAGGCGCACGGCGGCCTCAGCCTCTTCTTTTTGAATTTGAATAGCCAGCACCGCCACATAGATCGGCAGAGTGCGCGGTTCGTTGGGTCGCATCTGGCGGACGCGGTCCACCAGCGCCTTGAGTTCCGCCACCGCCTGCGTGTTGCGGGCATCGAGCTTGGCGAAGCGCGCGATCGCCAGCGTGCGGGCGATTTGAAAACGCGGCTCGTTCCAACTGGGCGCGCTTTGGGCAACTTCGCGCCACTGCTGGATCGCCAGTTCATTTTCACCCAGTCGCGCGTAGCATTCGCCGCTCCACAAGCCGATCACGGCATTGTTGGTGTCGCGCAAAAGCGCCGACTGATATTCCCCGGCCGCCTCGTGCGGGTCCATATCCGGGCTTTCAAAGCGGGTTTTCAGAGCTGACGACCAGGCTAAAGCGGCTTCGTCATCGCGGCGCTCGCTCAACGCGGCCACGGTCTTTTTCGCTTCATCACGACGCCCAAGCTGATAATTGGCCAAGGCGCGAAAACCCAGCAGGCGGCTGTCGCTCATGGCCGAATCCTCATTCACATCTTTCAGCCGATCCAAAATCGCCTGGTATTTTCCGGCCTGATACAACCGCTCGACCAGCAGGCGCAAAAGCGTCGGATCGCTGCCGGAGCCAACCGATTTCACCAAGACCTGTTCGGCCTCGTCAAACAGACCAAAGCCGTCGAACATCCAGGCCAACTGCCGCACAAAGGCGGCGTCGGCGGCGGGATTTTTCGCCGCGGCGCGCAGATAATTCACCGCCTGTTCGCGCATGGCCTTGCGCGAATCCTCATTGGGGTTTTGCTGGATGGCGTAGCGATAGGCGTAGGCCGTCAAGACATCAAAACGCGGATCGTTGGGGTGAGCGGCGCGGGCCTCGGCGGCGCGCTGGAGCATTTCATCGCCCGAGCGCTGCACCGCGGCCATGATGTCATAGGTCAGGCATTGGCCGTCCAGGTCCAGCGGGTCGATCTTGTTCCACTTCAGCGCCGTTTGCAGCGCTTCGCTTTTCTTGCCGGTGCGATATTGCGCGATGGCCTGGGCCTTGAGCGCCTCTTTGTTATTCGGGTCGGTTTCCAATAGCCGCTGGGCCAAAGTCAGGGCTTCGGTGTTGTAGCCGGCGCGGGTGTACAGGTCCAGCAACAGGAGGCGCACCTCCATGTCGTCGGGACGCAATTCCAGGTAGCGCTTGAAGATGCCGATGGCCTCGACGATGTGCCGGCCGTTGCGAAGCTGCAACTTGGCCCGCGACTTACCGTAGGGCAGCAGCGCCTCAGCATCGCTCTGAAAGCGCTGATCGCTTAAGTATTTGCTGAGGTGTTTGAGGGCGTTGTCGTAATCGCCCTCTTTGAAACTGGATAGCCCCGCGGCGCGCTCGGCCAGCAGGTTGGACTTGATCTGCGCGCGGCGCACTACCACAAAGATCACGATCGCGCCGATCAGCAACACTGCACTGACGCCCAGGATCAACAATCGCCGTTTGGTTTTGATTCGCATGCTCATAATGAGTCAGTTTTTGCTAGAGGGTTTGTTGCCGATGCAAAGCCCAGGCGGCTTTTTGCAAACCAGCCGGAATAATTTAGCGCGAGGCCCGCCAGACGATCTGCACCATAGTGCGCCAGATAATTTTCAAGTCCAGACGGAAATTGCGCTTCTCTACATATTCAATGTCATACTTGATCCATTCCTGAAAATCACTGCCGGCGCGGCGGGTGCGCTTAACCTGCCAAAGCCCGGTGATCCCCGGCCGCACGCTCAAGCGCGCTTCGCGCCAGGCGGGGCAAAACTGGTTTTCCTTAAAGGGACTGGGGCGCGGGCCGACGATGCTCATGTCCCCGGCCAGCACATTGAAAAACTGTGGCAGTTCGTCCAGGTGATACTTGCGCAAAAACCGACCGACGCCGGTGAGCCGCGGATCGTTGTCCATGAAAAACTGCGGGCCGTCGGCCTGGTTTTTCTCCACCAGTTCCTGCTTGATTTCCTCGGCATCGCGGCGCATGGAGCGGAATTTGACGCAGGGAAATTCGCGTCCGCCGCGGGTTTCGCGCCGGTGGGTAAAGAAAATCGGCCAGCCGTCGTCCAGCCACACCGCCAGCATAATCAGTGGATAAATCCAGAGGGTCAATGATATGGCCAAAAGGGAAAAGAGCACGTCAAACAGGCGTTTGCCGGCGCGATCCAAAAACGACCCGGATCGCGGCAGCGGCGCCGGCGGCGGCTCGGTCGGCTCAATCTCCAGCCATTGGATCGCCTCGCTGGCCGGGCGGCAGGCCGGATCATCCCATACCACACTCGGCCCGATCACCGTGGTGGCCCCGTCGATATGCCGGCCGGCGCCAACCCACACCGGGCCGATGAATTTGGCGTTGGCGTCGATCCGCGCCGAGTCGTCTTTCCACACCTCATTGCTGACGCGCTGGGCGCGGGCGATGGTCTGGTCCGGCTTTTTCCAAGCCTGCATCACGTCGAATAGAAAATGCGCGATCTCGCGCTCGTGGACGCGGTCAAAGACCGCCCCCTCGGCGCTGGCCGTTAGCCGGTCGATGCGCGGGATGAATTTGCGCAATCTTCGCCAGGCGGAAAGCACATCCGGGGCACTTTGCCAAAGCTGGGCGATCTCCCGGTCGTCGGTCAGCGCCACCCGCGCCAGCCGCGAATCGCCGGCGTCGTACATACGCTGAAAACGCACAAATCGTCCCTGCTCATCGGTCAACACTTTTTCACGATAGCCGCGCTCGCGGCGATCGCGCAGGCGCACGAACATCACCCCCGGCCGAATCCAGTTGAGCCGTTCGATCAGCGGGCGCAATGAAAAAACCACCATCAGCCGCGGATCGCTCAGTAAAAACAGTTCGGCGTGTTTCACAATCTGCGACGGCTCGCCCTGGCGCACCACCTGCACGCCGTGGGCCGCCCAGAAGCGCGTGTGAATCTGCTCCACCTCCAGGCCCCAGATGGTGCGGCCCGCCGCGGCCAAAGCGCCGCCGGCCGGCTCGTCGTTTGGGCGCACCGCCGCCACGGCCGAAGCGGCGCTGGCGGCTACCAGGGTAGAGAGGGAAGTTGATTCAGCCTGCGCCGACCGCATCGTTGCCTTTCACGCTTCCGGCCACGGCGTTGGCCACCGGGCCGATCCGCCCCTCGCCCGCGCCGCCTTGGCCGTTGCCGCTGGTGCGCGACACGCTGCGCATGGACATGCGGCTGACCGAACGATCAAAATCCTTGGCCTGGGCGCGGTTGAAGACCACACCCGACAGCCGCGCGCCGATGGAGTTCAGATGCGCCAGGGATCGCTCCACCAGCGGGCGCTGCTGCCCGCGGGCGACCGTCAACACCACACCATCGGCCACCGACGCCACCAGCGAAGCCTCGATGCTGCCGAGGACCGGGCCGGTGTCGATCAAGACCGTGTCAAAGTGCTCGCGGGCCAGGTCCACCAGTCGCCGCAGCGATCCCGGCGACAGCGCGCTGGCGTGTTGCGTGCGGGCGTTGCCCGATGGCAAAATCGCTAAATCGGAAATCTCCGTGGTCCGCACATATTCCAGCAAACTCCGCGAGGTAATCGCTTCCAAAACCCCTTCGGGACTGTCGATGTTCAAGCGCGAGCTAAGCCCCCCGCCCACCAGATCGCAGTCGATCAAGAGCGTGCGCGAACCGCTGGCCGCGAAACTCAAGCCCAGTGCCAGACACAAACTGGTCTTGCCATCACCCGGCGAAGCACTGGTAACGGCGAAGACCCGACGTTGATCGCTGCCGTTGATCTGCAACATGGTACGGATCTGGTGTACGCAATGGGCCGCGATGGCCGCTTGTTCCGGGTCGCTGAGCCGATCGGGCAGGTTGGGCAAAATCCCCAGCAGCGTGATGCCGCTCATGTCGCTTCCGGCGTCGTCGCTGTAGCGGAAGCGCGGGTCCAGCAGGCCGATGAGCATCACCAACCCGATGGGAATGGCCGCCCCGCCGGCAAATCCTAAAACGCCCATCTGCCGCCGCTTGTCGGTGGTCGGGTTGGACGGCAGGTTGCCATCGCTTAGCACTTTCAACTCCGGGCTGAGCAGATTTTGGAAATTCACCTGCTCCAGCGTCGCCAGCGTTTGATCCAGCTTCACTTTGAAAATGTCGATTTCGTTGGTCAGCGCCTGGATTTTCGTCCGCGCTTTGCCGATCTCCGAGGCCTGGTCGCGCGCCGCTTCATACGCCTGGGTCAAGTACTTCACCCGCGTGGTCATCTGCTCAACGGTGCCGGCCGTTACCACCACGTTGTTTTGCCCGTCGGGACTGATGGTCATCGCCTTGGGCTGCTTGTGGAAACGCTCGGCCTCCTCTTTTACTTGCTGATCGATCAATTCCAGTTCCAGCTTGGCGTTCTGCACCGAGCGGTGGTTGGCGCCGTACATCGCCTCGTTGCGGCGCATGCTCATCAGCGCTTTTTGCCGCTGATCCAGCAGATCGGCCATCACCCGATCGCGCTCGGCGATCTCCTCGACGGTGAGCTTTAATTCCTGCGTGTTGGTGTCGCGCTTGCCCAAGGCCGAACGCACCATCTCCAGCGTCAGCTTGGCCTGGGTGAGCTGTGATTCCAGCCGCGACATCTCATCCAGCTTGTCCACATGCAACCGCTCCAGATCGGTGGTGCTATACGGTTCGCCCACGGCCATCATCTGGTCTTTCTTGGCGGCGATGTTGCGCTGATAGGTGTCGCGCAGGCTCTCCAGCGTGGAGACCGTTTTGGCGGTGTCGGCCTGGTTAAAGTCGCCGTAGAGCCGCCGATAGGCGCGGATCACCGACTTGACCGCCCGCGGCGCCACCGACGCCACTTCGTCGGTGAAGCTCACGCGAATCAGAAAGCTGTTGTTCATGTAAGCCACTTGAAGATTCTGCGCAAAATCAGAAATCTCCTGCGGCGTCATCCCGCGCCCGGTTCCCTTCCATTCCTCGCTGCTCATCGCCTCGATAATGACCCTTTGGTCCTCCATCAACTGCGACTGGGTTTGCATAAACGCGTTGTAATCCTGGCGCAGGCGGTCCAGGTCGCCCGGCCGGGGCAGATTCGGCTGAATCTGGATCACCCCGTCGCTGCGATACATAGGCTTTTGCGTGAAATATCCCGCTGCTCCGCCGGCCAAGCCGCCCAATAGCCCCAGCACGATCGCCCAGACATAGCGTCCGCGCAAAAGCCGGTGAACTTTCTTAAGTCCCCCGCCGCCGTGCGCAGCCGGGCCAGCCGGTCCCAGCGCCGCGCCATTGCCCCAGGGATCGGCCACGGCCAGGGAGGAATTGGAGATTTGTTGCAACTCAGAATTCATCGCATCCCTCCAGCCATCAGGCTGTGAATCAGCGGCACATTGGCTCCAATCAGCGCTTTAAACGCCTCATCCTTTAATTCCCGGCTCATCTGCATATTCTCCGGCGAGCGGAAGACCAATTGAAACTGCGTGGCCCCGTAATACCGTTGCTGGTAATCCGACGCCGACTTTTCCACCGCCGCCATAGTAGGTTGAATTCCCTTGCCCGGTACCAGGAGGAAATTATACACCACTAGCTTATAGGTTTCCGTCCGCAGCCGATGGGTAAATTCATATTCCGTGCCGGTGATGCTCATGCCCTGGTCCAGCGTCCAGGTGCGCTGGGTTCCCTTGACCGGATCATCGGCGATCATGCCGCTGGAGACATAGCACTTGGGCGGATAGTGCCCCACCATGTCGCCGGCGTCGCGGCACTGGACAATCAGCAAGCTGGCCCGTCCGCCGGCGGCCCAGCGATCCGGGCGCGTGTCCACATAAGTGCGGCTGACGATGCGGTTGGGCCGCAGCAGTTTGATCGCCGGCGTGGGAATGTTGTCGTCCTTGCCAACCCAGGGCCCAATGCGATAGGGAACCTGGTCCATCGCCTGGGCGGTGCGGGTGTAATACGGCTCCACGTCCGCGGGCTTGACGTGCGAACGGTTTTCCGCCGAGATCGCGCCCAGCAATCCCAGGCATAAAATCGGCGGAGCTAAAATAAAGGTCAGTCGTTTCATGTTCTTTTGCTCGATTGATCAGGTTTGCGCCGCCAGGGTATAGCGGGTTACGGGAATCATTGCCCATTTGAGTATCTGGATTATCCCCAGCAACATCAAAAAGGCGATGGGCAACATAAACCAACCGGCCATGTCGTGGAATTCCACCGCAAAATCCTGGTTCATATTGCCGAAAATCCACACCGTCGGCAGAATGCGAATGACATTGCACACAATCGCCGCCAGCGGGCTGAGAAACAGGATGATAAAGCGCACGCTATTGCGCAGCGGCATCCCGAAACTGAAGGCAAAGACCACCAGGATCAGGGCAAAAACCATCCGCAGGCCGTTGCATGCCTCGGCGACGGTTACATCCGTGCCGTTAATACTCAAAACGTTGCCGCTGAGCGTGGTTTCGATGCCGATATATTGCAGCACCACTTGCGCGGTCTGGGCCGTCCATACCTGCAGCGGCTGGGCGATCATCAAGCGGATGCGGCCGGGAACCGGCACCAGAAATATCAGCACCAAAAAGGCCGGGAAAAAGCGAAATAGCACATTCTTGCCCAGCACCGACAAAATGCAGCCAATGACGATCACCACCGCCCCGCCGTGCCATAGGCTTTGGACGGAATTGTAAAAACCATAGGTGCTGATCCCCCAGCCAAAGGCCACCAGCAGCGGGCCAACCATCGTGCCCGATGGGCTGCAATGGCGAAAGCGGCCGCGGCGAACCCAAATCAGCCATACCGCCACCAGCGGAACCAGGAAAATATGCGAATTTTCCTCATCGGTCGCCGCCAGTTCATGGATATTAGCCCAAGCCGACCAGGTGGCGGCCAATCCGGCCAATGCCATCAGTACCGCGCCAACCAAATGCCAGCGCGTCCAACGGTCCGCAGTGAGTGATCGAGGCAACATACTCTATTTCACCTTCGCGGCATCGGCCGCGGTGATAATCTGATCCACAACCGAGCGGTCGCGCCGCACAACTCCCCCGGCGCAAACCAGCGAGCGGACCAGCACGGCCCCGCTCTCGACTTTCGCGCCGCTGAGCACCACCGAATCATGCAGCCGCGCCCCCGCATCCACCTGGGCACCGGCTTCCACGATGGCAAACGTCGCCCGCCAATCCTCCGCCAGCGGATCGGACAATCCATTCATCCCCTTGCGGCGACGATGGTAGTGGCGCAACGCCTGAATATAATCCGCCAGCGAGCGCAACGGCAGGCCCGTGGGCTTACGCCGATGGGCCACCATCACATCAAACTGCCGCGCCATACTCGCCAGACCCTGTTCCTTCATATCGACAAATCCACTGCGCGGCAAAAGTCGCAAAGCGCCGCAGCTTAAAAGCATCACCCCGCTGGGCGTGCCATCCTGGTGGCTCACCAAAGCCACCTCGCCGCGGGTGCGGCGAAGCATTTCCATAATCATAACCAGCGGATCAAGAAGCACTTGCGCTGCGTTGCACATCAAAATCAGATCGTCCGCGGCATATTCGCAGCCCACATCGGCCAGCACCCCGCCGGTGCCGCGATATTCGCTTTGATCGCGCTCAACGCGCACCGTGCCCAGGCCGTAGCGCGTTACGGCACCGGCCGGTTCGGGCGAATGGCGATCCACCAGGATACGCACCGGCAGATTTTCCAAACCCGCCGAGCGGGCGATATCCGAGGCGTGCATCAGCCAGTGGTTGAGTACCGAACCATTGTCATCCAGCGGCAGGTCTAGCACGCTGCGCCCCGTTGCGCTGCTCAGGCTGCTGGGACGAACCTGCCCGCCCAAGAGCACCAAGGCCCGCAGATTCTTCAATGCCCGCTCCGGCAGCGTGGGGCCAGGCCGACCGTGGTGAATCGACACGGGAATGACGTTTTCCCCATTGTGCGAACCAGGGATTTGGCGGTCTAGCTCGGTTTGGCCGTCTTGATCGGGATGCGGCGGACTGTCCGCCGCAGCCGCGGGCAAGCGCGGCAAATCCGCCGGCGTTTTTTTTCCCAGCCGCTTGGGAATCCCCTTCAATGTAGACCGAGTTAAGAGAGAGACGGCAAAGGGCACGCCCAACACTAAGTATCGCTTAAATAATCGCTTAGGCTCTTGCAACAGCCGGTGCATCCATTCCACGCCCCCCCGCTGCATCCAGATTGGCGCCCGGCGAACATCGCCGCACAAAAAGCTGAAACTGTTGCCCACGCCCAGCCACCAGGCATTGGGCAGTGCCCCGCGAATCCGCTCAATGAGCAATTCCTGCTTGGGCGAACCCAGAGCCACGTACACGATATCCGCCGCCGAGGAGCGCAGGCGGCCCATCATTTCCCCAATAATCGTTTCATCGCGCTCAAAGCCCATCGGCGGGCAAAAGGCCCCGCATATCCGCAAGCCGGAATTGCGGTCTTTGAGCACTTTGGCGGCCCCTTGGGCCGTGCCCGGCGAGCCGCCTAACAGGTAGATGGATCGACTCCGCTGGGCGGCGGCGGCGCTCAAACTGGAGAGCAGGTCCGAGCCGGCCACCCGCTCCGGCAGCGGCGTGCCCTGCAAGCGGCTGGCCCAAACCAGCGGCATACCGTCGGCCACCACCAAATCGGCTTCGGCCACCAGGGCCGCAAAGCGCAAATCATGCACACAGCGGCGTAAATGGTCCAAATTGGGCGTTACCACCACGCCCCCCTGGCCCATGTCCAGCCGGTCGAGAATGTGGCCGATGGCCCCTTCTTCCGTAACCGCGTGCAACTGGATGCCATGCAAGCGCACCACCGGCAATTGCGCCTGATGGGCTTCGCGTTGCAGACGGCTGGCCCGACGCTGTTGAGTCAGCACCGCCGACTCCACCGTCTGGGCCGCATCCAATGAATCCCAGGAAATATCGCCGTAGCGAAGGTACATACCGCATCCCTCGCCTGAAAAACCATTCAGGCCTATCCTCTTCATCGTCAAAATGGGCAGGGAATCCCTGTCGCAATCCCATTTTCCCACCCTTGCCTTGGCTGGCGCGTATCCACTATGCCGTAAGGGCATCTTTCTGACAAGCATGAAAATCGTTGCCAATGGTAGGCGCGACCCTGGCCGAGGACTGCGCCGCAAGAGCAAAAATCAGTTTCCCAACTCGATTTGGGCTTGGTATTCGGCGGGGAATGCTTCGGCGGCGGCTTTGACCGCAACGCGCTGGATGCGCGGGCCGATGCCGCAGAACAGCTCGTAAGGGATGGTGTCGGCCAGTCGGGCCAGTTGATAGATCGACGCCAAGGAGAGCGGAACATGCGGGGATAAGCGGACACTTGACAGTACGGCGGCCTAATAATGTCTAGTGTCCCCTTATCGGGCCCGCCAGGCACAATGACCGCATCAACCCCGTCGAGCAACGCGAATCATCGCTCGCAGATTCTCGGCGGGTGTGGTCGCTGGAATAGCGCAACCGGCATTGAGGATGAAGCGAGGCGTATCGGCGAACACCGCCAATAGCTCAGCGGTCTGCCGTTCTACGGATTTCACCGTCCCAAATGTCAGTACGCCACTGGGATCTATATTGCCCACGAACGTCGCTTGGTTGCCTATCACACGGTGTGCCACACGCATATCCGTCTTGTAGTCCAGTTCCAGAGCATCCGATCCCGTGCCAACCATATCATCGAGTATCGAGGTCGTGTTACCGCAAATGTGCAGCAGATACGGTACGCCGGCGTCTTTTGCCCGCTGCGCAATCAACCGTTCGTAGGGCAAGGCAAACGTCCGGTACATTGTCGGCGAGATCACGTCCGGCCCCGCGGGACTGTCGCCGTTGGAGACGATATCCGCACCCGCCCGTGCCATCAGGTCAATGAACTGGCCAGTAATATCCGAGCAATACTCCAGCAGACGCCGTACCAGATATTGGTCCCCATCCAGCAGATCCATGAACCACTGTTCAGGCCCGCGCATCATGCTTGCCAGCGAAAACGGGCACTGGTCGCAGTTGCCACGAATAGCGATCTGGCCACCAAACTGCTCCCTCAGCCGCGCCACGGCTTCCAACGCAGTTTGAACGGCGGCATCGCGCGTTAGGTCCACATCCGTCAGGTCTCTCACCTGGTCCAAGCTGCCCAACATTGCCCCGCAACAGCGGGCAGGCTCGTCTTCAGGATAGTCCACCGGCACACCCACAGCGCCGGCTAAGACGGTTGTATCAATATCCATAACGACTGCATCGTAGTCGTAAGTCTCAACTGCCCTTGCGAACGAGCCTGCAATGGCCGCCGCATCGCGCCGATACTGCCGCATGCTTATCCCCGCTTCACGCGCGGCCATCATAAAATTATGAAGCATGACCGGTATTCGATCCACCTGACGCCCGTTCATCGCCGCCAGCACTCGTTCACAGCCATTCATTTTCACCTCACAGCCAGGAAATCACCGCTATTCACTAAACGACGCCATGCTTACGAACCAGAAAACAGGACGCGATTCAATAGGCTGCGCCCCTTGGGAAGAATAACGGAAGAATAACAGGACGCGATTTATATTGCGATAGTCCGCTCTATCTCCATCAGGCCGGGTCTGGGTTGGATCAGCGGCCGCAGTGGAGGTGTCGTTGTTGTTGGTCATGCGGTACTATCGGGGTTGAGGCGGATAAAACGTGTCCGCTGGAAAAGGGGAGGGCTTTTGAGCAACTGCCGTAAAAGGAAAGGGGTAAAAGGAAAGGGGACATCCCACATTATGCGCCCCAGAACAACCGGAATGTGGGATGTCCCCTTCTCCCCCTGTTTCTGAATTTTCCCCACAGGAGCAGTACCCTTAACCACGAAAGATACGAATGACACGAAAGGGAGAAGTAGAGCGACTCCCCGCGTTTGCTCGTTTTCGTGTGTTTCGTGCCTTTCGTGGTTCAGAAAGCAAATGGGGAATGCCCAAGACCAGCAGGCTGAGCGACGCCGGCTCGGAAACGACAAA
>JBBQBE010000073.1:0-16453 GCA_038317225.1 Tepidisphaerales bacterium
ATATTCGGGTCGGTTTGGATGAATTCCACCGCCGGCAGCCCCATGACCCAGTTTGCCAAGAGCCTGGGGGCCAGCGAGTTTCAATTCGGCATCCTGGCCGCATTGCCCTTTTTGGTCAGCTTGATCTCCCTGCCGGCCAGCTTGCTGGTGGACGCCACCGGCCAGCGCAAAAAAATCTTCATGATCGGGCTGTATTTCCAGCGCTTTATGTGGATTCCGCTGGGATTGGTGCCCTGGTGGCTGGCCCGCAAGTGGGGGCCTGGAGGCTACCCCACCATCATGATCCTTTTTATGCTCTTTTTTTTCGTCATGCACTGCGGACAGGCCGTGGGCGGGCCGGCCTGGACAAGCTGGATGGCCGACCTGGTTCCCAATCGTCTGCGTGGTAAATATTTTTCCCGCCGCCGCCAGTGGGGGATCGTCTCGGCCATTCCCGCCTGCCTGGCCGTTGGCTGGCTGCTGGACCGCTACGCCGGCGACGGGCGCAACGCCTTGCACATCATGGGCTGGTGCGCCGGCATCTTCGCGGTGGCGGCGCTGTTTGGCATTGTGGACATCCACCTGTTTCACTACATCCCCGCCATCGCCAGTGAAAAAAAAAGCGGGCGCGGGCTATTGCGAAGCATCGGCGGACCCTTGAAAAACCGCCAATTTCTCCGCTTTGCCGCTTTTGTCGGCTGCATGCTCTTTGCCGTCAGCTTCATGGGTCAGTTTGTAACCTTGTACGTGCTGGAGCAGATGGGCCACGGCGGCAGTGGGGGCAATACCATCACCCAAATGATGTTGCTGGTGGTCCCGGCCGCGGCGCAACTGCTGATCCTGCCGATCTGGGGCCGCGCCGCCGACCGCATGGGCCAGCGCCCGCTGCTGATTATCGCCGGCCTGGGGTTGGTGCCGGTGGCCTTGGGCTGGTGCTTTGTTTCGCGCGAATTGGTTTGGCTGGGCTATCTGCTGTCGGCCGTCGGGGCCATGCTCTGGGCGGGGGTGGATGTCGCCAATTTCAATATCGTGCTGGACTGGACCGGCAACGAGGAGGAAGGTGGTAGCGGCTATTTCGCCATCAACAGCATCATTATCAATATTTCCGGCTGTGCCGGCGGCCTGCTCAGCGGCGTGGTGGCGCAATATTTGAAAAACCATGATTTTCACTGGGTTACGCCGATCAAAACCTTTACCTTTTATGATGCGCTCTTTGCCCTTAGCGCCCTGGTGCGGCTGATCTCGGTGGTGGTGTTTGTGCCGCTGTTACACGAGCCGCAATCGCGCCCAACGCGCGAGGCGTTTCGCTATATGGGCGTCAATATTTACAACAATGTATTTAGTGCCCTGCAACAGCCGCTCAAATTGCTGGGGTTTCGATCCGACGATGAGCGCGAGGCGGCATAAGTTCAATTTGACCTGGTACAAGTCAATCCGTACTATTCCGGTAGGAATTATACGGAGAAAGAAGTTGAAACTCTCCAAACGAACCGAATACGGCGTGCGCGCGGTGGTGCAACTGGCTCGCCTCTGGCCGCGCAACTTTGTGCAGTCTAAGGACTTATCGCAGCAGGAGCAGTTGCCCAACAAGTTTTTGGAATCCATCCTGCTGGCCTTGCGCCGCGGCGGGTATCTAGAAAGCAAAGTCGGCAGCGGCGGGGGGTATCGTTTGGCGCGCGCTCCCGGCCAAATCAGCGTGGGGGATATTGTCCGCCGCCTGGAAGGACGCTTGACCGTCAAAGAGGCGACCCCGACAGCCAATGAAATTTTCAGCAGCGGCCAATTGGCCGTCCATCTGCTCAACCAACGCCTGACCGACGCAACCGACCAGGTATTGGATAAAATGACCCTGGAACAGTTGCTCGAACAGGTCAACCGCGCGGCCCACAACCAGCAGGGCATGTATTACATTTAATCACAGCCGTCGATGCGCCCATCGGCTGGCAGATCCGCCGGCTCTAAAACGGCATCGCCTGATCCATCCAATCATCCTGTTGCAGCACCTGGCGGCGGTTGAAGCGGGCCAGGCGCTCGGCGTTGCGCTGGGCGTGGCGTATCAGCCGATCGGCGCCGATACGCTGCCACAACTTGCGCACGTGGCGGGCGTGCCTGACAAATAAATCATCCTCCACGCAGCAAAACATTTGCGCGCAGCCGGGATCGCCCTGGCGGGCGGCGCGGCCGAATAGCTGGCGATCCACCCGCCCGGAGGAGTGTGGTTCGGTGCTGATCACGTGCAGCCCGCCAAGCTCCGCCACCTGGCGCGACAGTTTGATATCCGTGCCGCGTCCGGCCATGTTGGTGGCGACAGTGATTTGCCCGGCCTGTCCGGCCTCGGCGACGATCGCCGCCTCCTGCGCGGTTTGCGTGGCGTTGAGTACGCGATGGCGCTTGCCGCGCTCGGTCAGCCGCCGGCTCACCTCTTCGCTGGCCAGAACGCTACGCGTGCCCACCAAGATCGGGACGCGCTTTTCATTCATCTCAATAATGCGCTCGACCACCGCTTGCCATTTTTCCTCCATGTTGGCGAACATGATTGTCGGCAACAGCATGCGAATGCACGGCTTGTTGGTGGGGATACGCACCACCGGCCGCTGATAGATCTGCCACAATTCCGCGGCACTCTCCCAGGCCGTGCCGGTCATGCCCGCCATGTTGGGATACTGGCGGAAAAAACGCTGGAAACTCAGTCGCGCCAGGTTTTCCTTGTCGGCCGTTACCGTAACCGCTTCCTTGACCTCAATCGCCTGGTGCAGGCCGTGCCGCCAGGAGCGGTCTTCCATCACGCGCCCGGTGAATTCATCAATGATTTGCACCTTGCCGTCGTGGGTTACCAAATATTGTTCATCGCGCACATAACACCACCGGGCCGATAGAGCCTGCGTTACCAATTCCTCGCGGCGGCGGCGGCCTTTCCAAAAGCCGCTGGGCCCGCTCAACTGTTCCAACTTCTGGTGGCCGGATTCGGTAAGGTCGATGCCACGAACCGTCCAGTCGATGGTGAAATCCTGCCGCTGGGTCAATTGCTGGGCCAGTTCATCGGCGGCGCGATACAAGACCGCGTTGGCGTCTTCCTTGGGTGAATTGGAGATAATCAGCGGCGTAACCGCTTCATCGATCAGCAGGCTGTCGGCCTCATCGGCGATAACGCGAAACAATCCCGGCACGGTCAATCGCGCCCCCAGGTCGCCGGCGCCCATTAAGCCCAGCGCCGTTTGCGTGGCGTTGCGCAGATTGCCCAGGGAAATCTGGTCGCGCAAAAAATCGGCCACCAGTTCCTTGCTGGTGTTGTAGACCACGTTGCGGCGGTAATGGTCGATGCGCTCGGAGGGGGCGGTTTCGTGAATGACGTAGCCGACACTCAAGCCCAGCATGTGGTATATCGGGCCCATTTCCT
Organism: Tepidisphaerales bacterium; assembly: GCA_038317225.1. Classification (GTDB taxonomy): domain Bacteria; phylum Planctomycetota; class Phycisphaerae; order Tepidisphaerales; family Tepidisphaeraceae; genus JBBQBE01. Next base: position 3,377 of record JBBQBE010000073.1, read on the forward strand.
GAGCGTCGCGCTGCACCAGGTAGTCATTGACGGTGATGACATGCACCGGCCGGCCCTCCCAGGCCATGATCGACGCGGCCATAGCGGCGGTGAGGGTTTTGCCTTCGCCGGTGGCCATCTCGGCGACGTATCCGGCCCGCATCGCCAGCGCCCCTATCACCTGCACGGGAAACGGGCGCTTTTCCACCGCCCGCCACACCCCCTCGCGCGCCAGTGCCACCGCCCGCAGCAGAAAATCCCCCTCCAGTCGCCCCAGCCGCGCCAAATCCCGCACCTGCCCAACCGCTTCCCTAAAAGCGCTGGAACCCAGCGTGTGAATCGACGGCTCCAACTGCTCGATCTGTTGCGCCTGGGCCGTCAATTCCTTGAGCACCGGGCGGCGATTCTTAAACCACCCCACGACGCCGTTGACCCACTGGTCCAGTCCGCGCAATTCCGGCGCCTTGACGCGCCGGGCGTCAAAAACCGTCTGCAATTCCTGGGAGGCGGAGATAGACATTATAAAAAGTCAGTTGTCAGTAGTACGGGCGGAGTACCGCCCTTTAGTCCGTGGTCAGTAGTCAGTTGTCCGTTGTCAGTAGCAAATGCTTCTACTACGGACTACTGACCACTGACTACTGACTAAAGAAGTTTACCATTTGCTGGCCGCGGAGCGTACCTGCACCATTTGCAAAAAGCGCCGCATCCATTGCCAAAGCAGCGGCTTATTCTCAACTGTGAAACGGATATAGGCCCGCTGGCCGGGCAAATAGCGGCCGTCGGGGTTGTCCATGCGCACGTGGATTTCAAATTGCTCCTGGGCGGCCCGGAGCTTATTGGGATCGCGCGGGTCCACCACCGCCTCCTCGCCGCCGGCGCTTCCCAGCGACGCATGGGGCAAATTTTCCTGGCTGGCGTGAAGCATCTTCGGCGGACCAAGCCCCTGGTGCACGCGCGTTACATCTCCGGCCACGCGCACCTGCGTATCGGGATCGAACTGGTCGGGCTTGATCTGCTGGGCCTTATCCTCAAATGCCGCCGACAGCATCGCCTCACGCTGCGGAACCGTCGCCCGCGCCAATAGCACATCCAGCGTCGCCACCTGCCCGATCACCTGTCCTTCGGCCAGATATTGGCCGGCCATATCCTTCAAGGCCGGGGCGATCAAGCGCCCGTCCATCGGGGCGCGCAAGGTTAACTCATCTTGCCTGCGCAAATCCGCCTGCAAATTGATGTTCAACGTGTCAATCTGCATGTCGTCGATCATGCGTTGGGCCGGATCGTTGACCGTGGCGTTGCGCCGATGCATTTTGAGCGATTCAATTTTAGCTTGCGTCTGGCGGATGCGGCTGTCCAGTTCATCGTCGCGCAGCACCATCAGGGTTTGCCCGGCCCGCACCCGCTGGCCGTCGGCCGCTTCGATGCGGCTGACAAATCCCGGCGAGCGCGCCGCCACCATCTGATGTTGCTCGGCCTCCAAAATGCCGGTGGCTTCAAAACGCAGCGGAAAGCGAATCAGTCCCACCAGGATCAGCACCGCCGCCGCCACGCCCAACGTGAACGCCACCGCCCGTCCGCGCTTGCGGTGCAATTCCGGCTCGATCAGCAGATATTTGGTCAGCTTCACCAGCGGCGTAACCGCCCAGGTGACCACCCCGCCAATGGCCATCAGCACGCCGATCACCGGCACCTGGTAGGTAACCAGCAGCACGATCATCACGCCGATAAAAATGCGGTAAATCGAGCTGAGAACCGCGTAGCTCAACAGCCACAAACGCTGATCCACCGGCGGCAGCGGATCGTTTTGCTTGACCCGAAAAATATGCCGCTTGATCAGGCCCAAGGCATATTCGCTGCTCTTTTGCCGCAGGTTGGGAATCTCCAGCCAGTCGGACAAAATATAGTAGCCGTCATAACGCAATAGCGGGTTGGCGTTGAAGATCAACGTCGAAACGCCGGCGATGAGCATGGCGTTGTACGCCAACTGGTTCACGATCGATTGCGGGCTGGTGCTGACCCAGACAAAAGCCATCAGGGCCGCGAAAAACAGTTCCACGATCATCCCCGCCGCGCCCACCAGCACCCGCTGCCACTTGCTGGGAAATGCCCAGGCCGTCGATGCGTCCACATAGGGTGTGGGAATGAAAATCAAAAACATGATCCCCAGTTCATGCACCTCGCCGCCCCAGCGGCGGCAGGCGAACGCGTGGCCCAATTCGTGGATCAACTTGGTAAAGACGAAAACGCCGTAGAGATAGATCAGGTTGACGGCGTTGTGCTGCATGTCCACGGCGTGCTCGGCCGCGGCTTTGAGTCCATTGGGCCCGCTCCAGCGCGGCAGGATCACCGCCAAAGCGCTGAAGATCGTCAAGAGCCAGATCAATCCGCCCAGCGTGCTGAAAATGTGCCGGGCGACGGGCATCCAGGTTTTCAAAAACCGATCCACATCCCACAGGGGAATGCGCGGAAACAGCACGTTCATCAGCCGACCCTGGAAGCGGCGCTTCTGCTGCTGTTTATGGCGGCGAAGTAAAACCGTGGCGTCTGGGGTAACGTCGGCGTCGATCAAATTGGCGCCGTAAAGGTGGGAAAGAATCTGGATCACTTCCGGCTGCGTGGGCGCATAGTCATCCAGTTGCCCGCCCACCTGGTCCCAGGCGTCGGCCACGGTGCGGCTTCCATCCAGCAGCCCCACAAAACGATACGAGGCGTCGGAGAGCCGATGAAATTGATTGCCCGCCGGATCGCGCAGCACGTAATAACGTTCCCCGCGATAATACTGCCGCGAAATCTGGGCGCTATTGCGCAGGCGCACCTTCAGGTTCGCCACGCGATACCACGATTCAGAAAATGTCGGACGCAAAGCTAGCATAGTATGATTAGTCAGTGGTCCGTAGTCAGTGGTCCGTAGTCAGTGGTCAATGGTCAATGGTCAGTGATCAGTAGTCAGTGGTAAATACCACGACAGCCATGCAGTTTGCTACTGACCAAAGGGCGGTACTCCGCCCGTACTACTGACTACTGACTACTATATGTTACATCCACAATTTCAGGCGTAAAAAGTCTACCAGCCGGTGCGTCCAGATCCATGCCACGCGCCTTTGGCCGACCTCGACGCGGGCTTCGCCCATCATTCCCGGCCGCCAATCGGGGTTGGTTTCTTTCAGGTCTACCCACACGCGGAAGACGTTGTCGTTGTCCTTGGCTTCACCCTGGGGCACGATCCGCTGCACCACAAACGGCTTTTTCTCCGTCGGCAAACTGGTGGTCGCCAGTTGTCCGTCCTGGCCGACTTTCAGTTCCTGCACATCGCGCTCCGAAACGCTCAACTCCGCCCGCAAATCCTGGCGATTGGCGATTTCAAACAAAACCTCGCCGCGTTTCACCGGTGATTTGTTCTGTTTGTCGCGCCAGTCGCCGCGGAGAATCTCCCCGTCGATCGGGGCCCGGATCACCGTGCGGTCGATCTGCGTTTGATACAAATTCGCTTCCTCCAGCGCCGCCTTGCGATCTTCCAGCGCGATCACCGCCTCGGCGGTTTTCCCCTTGGATCGATGATCATCCGCCTGCTTTTGCAAGGCGTTGGCGCGGGTCAGGGCCTCGGCCAGTTTGTTGCGCAATTCCGTACTGTCCAGCGTCATCAGCACCTGCCCGGCCACCACGCTCACCCCCGGCTGCACGAAGCTCTGGTCCACCTTGGCCAGTTCCCACACATACCCGTCAAACGGCGCCGAAACCGTGCTGGGATGCACCGGCACAAACTGAAACGGCGCCGCCACGCGATACACCGGCTTGTACAGGACAATAAAAATCACCAGCGCCAGCGACAAGGCGATAATCGTCTTGGCCAGCATGTGCTTTTTGCCCACCGCCAGTTCCGCGGTGTAGCGAATGGAATCGCCGGTCTTTTGGATGAGCCAGCGATCATTTTGCTGACGATCCCATAGTTGCGGGGCCAGCAAGTCCACCGCGATGGCCAATCCGGCGGCGGCGTTGGGGGTGATCTTCTGACCCGCAGCAAATTCCAGCGTGACCACCCCGACGATCTCGGCACCGCGCTTCAGCGGCAGCGATAAAATCGTCTCCCCGCCCTGCTGCTGGGAAAACTGCCGGGCGCAGCGGGTTACATTCGGGCTGGCCTCCTGGCTGCTGGGATCGAATTGCACGATCTCTTCCTGATCCAGGCATTCCTCCATCACCTTTTGCAGATCGGTAACCAGTTCCTGCCGCTTGTCAAATTTTTCCGTGTGGCTCAGCGCTCGAATGCGCACCTGCTCATGCTTGAGCCAACCCAAACTCACCCGCGACGCCCCGGCCCGCGTGGCCAGTTCGTTGCATAGATTCATCGCCGCCGATTCAAAACCCTCGGCCGTCGCCACCGCCTGGGCCAGTTGCAACACATGTTGATGACTTTGCGCGATCTGCTGGGTCTGCTGTGTCGCCCGCCGCAAGGTGTACAAATCAAAATACCCGGCGACCAGTTCCATGCTCACCAACCGCTGCTTGGCCCGCTCGCCGTTAAGACAGCGCGTGATTACCGCACTGGCCGCCACCACCTGCCCCTGCGAGCGCAATAGCGTTACCAGGCAATACTGCGGCTCGCCGTGGGCGTCGGCCCCGGCGATCTCCATCGCCCCGTCGCGGTTTTGCTGCACGCACGGCTTAATGAGATTCCCAAATGCCGCGATCGCCGCGGCCCGCACTTCCGTGGAAGCCTCGTCCGGTCGCAGGTGCGCCACCGCGCGCAGGGTAAAACTCTCCCCGGCCCGCTCGATGACAAACCCGGCGGCCTCGGTGCCGGCCACCACTTGCAGTTGCGTGGCCAGCATATCCTGCATAAATGCCGGCAAGCTCTCCCCGGCCGACAAAAGCCGTTGCAATAGTTGCGAGCGGTTGGTCGCCAGTTCCCCGCCCTTGTTTGTCGATGTGTCAAGCATACCTGTGGCCACCGTTATATCCTCTTATACCCATCGCATGTTCCTGTTTTTACCACCACTGGCGCGTTCTGGCACCCGAGGGCTGGCGAGGGAGTTTTCACCATCTCTTCAAAAAGCTGGCCTTTCCCACGCTTGGCCCTCTCCCCTAACTTTCTCCAAGCGTACCAGGCGAGGGACAATCAGCCCTCTGCGATTGCTTAGAGTTTGTGGACGAATCACGATTTTCGACCAAATGTCAGCATTTTTGAGCAAATATCGAGCTTCAAAATCAATTTATTCACACGCTCTTAGTGCATGCTCCTTGCGCTCTTACTTTTCCGCCGGCACTTTTACCTGCACCTGCACCTGCCAGCCGGCTTCACGGCCGGAGGGGTTGGGCAATTCCAGCCGCACCAGCCGCGTGCCGCTGCCGGCGTCGGCGACCGGATCAAAAAAACGAATCGTCGCGTCCATCCATTGCTTCTGATCGGGATATTTTACCCGCAACGTTTCGCCTTGCTTCAACTTGCCCACCAGCGCGGTCGGCAAATGCACTTCCACCCACAACGGATCATTTTTCACCACCACCACCGCCGGCTTATTGGGGTTGTTGGGGTCGGCCAGTTCACCTTCCTTGATTCCCACCTGCTTGACCAGCCCATCAATGGTACTGCGCAGGCTCATCAGATCAATCTTAATCTGCTGCCGCCGGGCTTCGAGTTTTTTACCCGTCTGTTCCTCCTCGGCCAGCAGCACGCGCTTTTCGCCAAGCTGAACATCCAATTGCGCCTGTTCCAACTCGCTTTGGCTGGCCACATTGTTCTGCCGCATGTCGGTGATGCGCTTCAGGGCCACTTTCTTTTGTTCCAAATCCAGCTTGGCCGCCTCGATTTTCAATACCGAATTGGCCTCGACCAAGATCACGTCCAACGCCGTCTTCTCCATCCGGTCATCTTCCTGGACCAGCACCTGGCCTTGCTTAACGGCATCGCCTTCCTTGACCAGCACTTGCAAAACCACGCCGGGGGCGCTGAAATTCAGTTCCCGCTGCTCGGAGGGTTTGGTGATCCCGTCATACTCATCGCCAGCCGGCGCCGCGGCCGCCCAGGAGCAGCCCAGCACGAGCGTCGCCAAACCCAACCACCCAACCAAACGATGCATCATATCGACTCCGCGGGACAAAAAAGCGAGTATACCGCCCGTTCGATCCGGGCAAACCATCCATGCTACGATAAAACAAACCGCTCGTTCAACCTTATAACCCGCAAAAGTGGAATTTTTCTATCGCCACAACCCGCCAGCGCCACGTATCCGGCTGGGAACGCCCCATGGGATAACAAAAAAAACCTCGCCTAGTATTCCCTGTGAGGTCAGTCGCCTATGCCAAATTATCCCCTCGCCCATGTACTCATGGGAGAGTCAAAAATCCCCTCGCCCTGTAATCATGGGAGTGGGTAGGGTGAGGGCCTCCTTATCCCGCAAGCGCACGGAATAAGGAAGCCCCCACCCAACCCTCCCCCGCGAGTACGCAGGAGAGGGCAGGATGCTGGTTCAACACTCAGCAATCAACAGTCCACACTCAACATTCAACATTCAACATTCAACACTCAACACTCAACACTCAACACTCAACACTCAACATGCTAATCTGATTGTTGACTGTAGATTGTTGAAAAATGCAAATTCAAATTCGCCTCCGCTGTCGCGTTTTCGCTGGGGCGCGATTACTATTTTTCCCATGACTGATTCACGACACGACATTACACGGCGATTGACCGAAGGTGGGCTGGTGGCGGTGATCCGCGCCGATTCCGGCGAGCAACTGGTGCAAGTCTGCAAGGCGCTGTGCGCAGGCGGGGTGGCTTGCTCGGAAATCACCATGACCACGCCCGGCGCGCTCCAAGCCATTGAGCGGGTGGCCGGGGAACTGGGCAAGGATGCGCTGATCGGCGTCGGCTCGGTGCTGGACGGCGAAACCGCTCGACTGGCGATTTTGGCCGGGGCCCAGTTTGTGGTCAGCCCCATACTGAATCCCGCGGTGATCGAAATGGCCCATCGCTACGGCAAGCCCGTGATCCCCGGCGGTTTGACGCCCACGGAAATTTTAAGCGCCTGGCAGGCCGGGGCGGACCTGGTCAAAGTCTTTCCGGCCAACCACTTTGGCCCGACGTATTTCAAGGATTTGCTGGCCCCCATGCCGCAGTTGCGCCTGACTCCCACCGGCGGGGTAACACTGGCGACGGCCAAGTCGTGGCTGGAGGCGGGGGCGGCGTGCCTGGGGGTCGGTGGAGCGCTGGTGAAAAAGGAGCTGATCGCCGCCAAAGATTGGCGCGGGTTGAGCCAATTGGCCAGGCAATTTGCCGATATCGTGGCCGAATATCGCAGATAGCCAAAGCGGCGACGGCCGGGAAACTGCATCCCGGCGCGTCCACGGAGTTTTGCACGGGTTGGGGCAGCCAGTCTTCCTGTCAAATCGAAAACCGGGTTTTTCCGTCAACAACCCAGAAGTGATAAAAATATGGGCACACACCAGCATCCCGGCCGTCGCCGCGAAAAAGATGAATCGCCGTAAACATGCGCCGCCGTGGGGATGGATGGCCCCAGTGCTGCGCGGTGGCGATGCAATGCGCCATTGACCCCTCGCGCAAGCGCTTGCGGCTAGCGCATTGCATCCCTTATGCCCGTCGCTACACTGGCCCTACGCCTGTGGGCAGGAAGTCGCAAGCATCGCCGCTGGCGGGCTTGCGGCCTCTTGGAACCTGGGCAGCCAGGGATTGGGCCGGGCGTGCAAAGATCAACAACGCGGATGCAACCTCTGTTTCTCTGGGCGCTGCTGGCGGCGGCCGGATCGCTTTGCGCCCAGACCACGGAGCCGACTTCGCGGCCGGCGGCGGCGGACCTGGGCCACAATCTGGCGGTGGCCCCGGAATTGGTGGGCCGGCCGGTGCGGCAGGTGCGCATCGTCGGCAATCGCCAGGTTCCCAGCGCCGTCATTTTGAATGTGGTGCGCACGCGTGAGGGCGACCGCTTCGAGCCTCAGGCGGTACAGGAGGATTACCAGCGCATCTTCCAACTAAAAAAATTCGCCAACGTCGAGGCCCGCGTCGAACCGGAGGCCGACGGGGTGGCCGTGGTCTTTGAGGTAATCGAGCAGAACCAGCTTCGGGCGGTGCGATTTGTGAATAATGTTCACATCTCCACCGATGACTTGAGCCAGGTGGTGGACCTCAAGGAAGGGGAGGCGGTGGACTCCTTCCGCATCTCCCTGGCCCGCCAGGCGATTGTGCGGTTATACCGCGACCGCAATTACCCCTACGCCCACGTGGAGATTCCGCCCCAGCCGCTGGCCCAAAACGGCGAGTTGATCTTCCGCATCGTCGAAGGCCCGGAAGTGGATATCCGCAAAGTGGATTTCATCGGCAACAAGAGCTTTTCCGCCGGGCGGCTCAAAAGCGAGATCAAAACCGGCTCGTATTTCATCATCTTTTCACCCGGCACCTATGACGCCGACCAGATCGAGGATGATGTGGCCTCTTTGCGGCGATTTTACGAGCAAAAAGGTTTTTTTGACGTGCGCGTGGGGCGCAAGCTCATCTTCTCCAAGGATCAAACGGAATTGCAGGTAACGTTTTTGATCGAGGAAGGTCCGCGCTACACGGTGCAGCGCGTGCGCTTTGAAGGCAACCGCGCGGTTTCCGATACGATGCTGCGGGAAAATCTCAAGTTGCAGGAAGGCAGCTACTTTGATCAGGAAGTGATGCAGCGCGACCTGCGGCAGATCGTCAAAGCCTACAGTCCGCTGGGCTACATTTATCAGCCGCAAAGTAATAATCCCGATTACCTGCGGATCGACACGCGCACGGTTTTCCGTAAAGAGGCCGGGCAAGTCGAGTTGGTGTACGACATTCACGAAGGCAAGACCTTCAAGCTGGGTCGAATCGTGGTCAAGGGCAACGCCCGAACGCAGGACAAGCTGGTTTTGCGGGAAATGCGCGTCAATCCCGGCGAGTTATACAACTCGGCGGAACTGGCCGACGCCGCCGACAGGCTGCGCGGTACGCCGTTTTATAGCAATGTGAACATGACCCCCATCGGCGATGATCCCAACACGCGCGACCTGCTGGTGGAGGTAACCGAGGGCAAGACGGCCACGTTTAATATCGGGGCGGCCGTCAGCAGCAACGGCGGCGTGGGCGGGGATTTTACCTACCAGCAGAAAAATTTTGATATCGGCAATCCGCCGGCGAGCCTGGGTGATATTTTTTCCGACCGCTCCTTTACCGGGGCCGGGCAGGATTTGCGCATCAGTTTCCAGCCCAGCACCCTGGGCACCAGCGCCGACATCCGCTTCACCGAGCCGTGGCTCTTCGATCAGCCGTACAGTTTCAGCAATGACCTGTACCTGCACGACCGCATCCGCGAATACTGGAACGAAAATCGTTTTGGCGATCGGGTAACCCTCGGCAAGCGTTTTGATTATGTATGGAGCGCCTGGATTTCGCTGCGCGGGGAGGATGTTTCCATCCGCAAGATCGAGGACAAGCCCTTGCGGGCCTTTGAGATTGTTGACAGCGAGGGGCACCACACACTCACCAGCGCGGCCCTGACGCTGCGGCGGGACACCACCAATCACGGCCCACTGCTGTATCGCGGCAGCAATACCACCGTTGGCTGGGAGCCGGTGGGCGCTTTGGGCGGACAATATTTTTTCCAGAAATTTTCGCTGGGGTGGGATGGATACACAACCATCGGCGAGGATTTGCTGGACCGCAAGACGGTGCTGGGTTTGCATGTGAACACCGGCTATATCACCGGCGGCACCGCGCCGTTTTTCGAGCGCTACTACCTGGGCGGCTTCGGGTCGGTGCGCGGATTCAAATATCGCGGGATCAGCCCGCGCGATGGGATTGACCTGGACCCCATCGGCGGCAACTTTTTCACCACGGCGACGGCGGAGGTGAATTATCCGATTTACGCCGATGTGTTGCGGGGAGTGGTATTCGTCGATGCCGGGGATGTGGAAGATTCGCTGCGCTTTGGCACGGTGCGGACCAGCGCCGGCGCGGGGATACGGCTGGCGCTGCCCTTTTTGGGCCAGGCTCCGTTGGCGATCGACCTGGCTTTCCCGATCAACAAGGGGCAAGACGACATCGGGCAGGTCATCAGCTTTTCTTTCGGCCTCATTTATTGAAAATGGCGACTACTGGAAAAAGCGCGGGTCGCTTTGGAATGGTTGGAAACTTTAAGGAGTGCAAATGCTCATGCGGAAATTGACAGTGGCGGCGACGGCGGCGGCGATGTTGTGCGTGCTGGCCCTGGGGACGGCGCGGGCCGCGGCGCAGACCGCGGCCGCTACCCACCTGGCGGTGGTGAACACGGCGCGGATTTTCAATGAAATGCAGGAGACGCGCGACCTCAAGACGCGCATGGAAAACCAGCGCAAGACGCTGGAGCAGCAGGAACGCGATCGCCGCGATCAGCTTAAACAATTGCGCGATCAGCGCGATCAGCTCAAAAGCGACAGCCCGCAGTATCAGGAGAAGAACCAGCAACTGCTCAAGGCGGCCATCGAGTTTGAGGCCTGGGGCAAGCTGACGCAGGCGGATGTGATGCGCGAGCAAAAGCAGCAGATGAAGAAACTGTTTGAGAAGATTCAGGGTGCCGTGGCTGAACTGGCCGAGCAGCGTAAGATTGACCTGGTTTTGACCGACCTGCATCAGGACATCCCCGAGGATCTGGATCAGGTGGAAATTGGCGCGTTGCGCAATTTGATCAATTCCCGTACGCTGATGTACACCACCGCCCAGTGTGATATGACCAGCGATGTGATCGCGCTGCTGGACAACAAATACAAGCAAGCCGGCGGCAAATAACCTAAATGGACCGATAAAACAGGGCGGCCGGCCCAGCGCGCGGCTTCGCCGGCGATTAACGGCGCTACTGGGGACACAAGACCGATATGCAACGAGCCTTCAGCGTTTACGATTTTGTGCGGGAACTGCATCTGTCCGATGAGCAGGTGCGCCTGGGCGCAGGCTCAAGCCTGGACCGGGTCATCACCGGTCTATCCACGTTGATCGAGGCCGGCCCCGGCGATTTAACCTACTACAGCGGCGAAGCCCATCACCGGGCTTTTCTGGCCAGCAAAGCCGGGGCGATCCTGGTGCATCAGCGCCTGGCCGACAGCCCGCCGCCGCCGGGAGCGGTATTGCTGATCGTCGAAGATGCGGACCTGGCCTTCAGCGCGATCTTGCGGAAGCTGGCCCCGCCGGTGCCACAACCGCCAATCGGATGCGATGAGCTGTGCCGCATCCATCCCAGCGCCAAGATTGGCACCAATGTGGCTGTCGGGCCGTTTGTGGTCATTGGCGCCAACTGCGTCATTGGCGACAACTGCGTGCTGCATCCGGGTGTGGTCGTCGGCGATGATGTGGCGATGGGCGAGGGATGCCACTTATATCCCAACGTGGTGCTGCGCGAGCGGATCACCCTGGGCGACCGCGTTACCATTCATGCCGGTTCGGTGGTCGGTTCCGACGGTTTTGGCTATCACTGGAACGGCTCGGAGCATGAAAAAGTGCCGCAGATCGGCACGGTGGTGATCGAGGACGATGTGGAGATCGGCTCGTGCGCCTGCATCGACAGGGCAAAATTTTCCGAAACCCGCATCGGCGCCGGCAGCAAGATTGATAACCTGGTGCAGGTGGCGCATAACTGCCGGGTGGGACGCCACTGTATCCTGGCCGGCCAAAGCGGCCTGGCCGGCTCGGCGAAGCTGGGCAACGGCGTGATCCTGGGCGGACAAAGCGCCGTGCGCGACAACGTGAGCGTCGGCGACGGGGTGATGAGCGCCGCCCGCAGCGGGATCATTGAAAACATCCCCGCGCGGCAGGTGGTCAGCGGCCTGCCGGCATTGCCGCATCGTCAAAGCCTGCGCGAACAAGCGGCCATGCGCCGTCTGCCGGATTTGGTGGTGCAGATGCGCAAATTGACCGATGAAGTGGAGCAACTCAAAAAAGCCCTGGCGGCGGCGGAAAAATAGTTGGTCGTCAAAGGGGTCGCGACTGTACAATCGCGACAACAATAGTAATAGCTAAGGAGCGGCCATGAGCGACAATTCCCCCAAACGCCACACCGGCTGGCTGATTCTCATCGTCCTGCTGGTGGCCGGCGCCAGCGCCGCGGTCTCGGCGCTGCTGGTTACCATCTTTCGTCACAAACAAGAGTCGCGTCAGCCTTTCGTGCGGCTGGTGGAAGTGGATGAAAACACCATTGACCCGGCCAAGTGGGGGATCAACTGGCCCAAGCAATACGACCAATATCTCCGCACCGTTGAGCCGAGCCATACCAATTTCGGCGGCGGCGACGCCCATCTGCCCAAAGAAAAAGCGATCGCCCTGCCATTTTTAACGCGCATGTTCGCCGGCTATGCCTTCAGCCTCGACTACCGCGACCGTCGCGGCCATGCGTACATGCTGATGGACCAGGCCAATACGCGGCGCGTTACCGAGCGGCCGCAGCCGGGATCGTGTTTGCATTGCCATGCGTCGATCATTCCATTTTACAAGCAGGTCGGCGGCGGGGACATGTTCAAGGGTTTCGCCCAGGTGGGCGCCATGCCCTACAACGATGCGCTAGCCGCGCTGCAAAAGAGCACCGGGGCCCATCCGGTGAGCTGCGTCGATTGCCACGATCCGGCCACCATGAAACTGCGGGTTACCCGCCCGGGCTTCATTTTAGGCATTCAAGCACTGGCCGCCGGAACCGATCCGGTGCCGCACTTGGCCAGCATCCAGCGCTGGCGCGACGCCAAGGAAAATCGCCCGTATGATCCGAACAAAGACGCCACGCGACAGGAGATGCGCTCGTTTGTCTGCGGCCAGTGCCACGTGGAATACTACTGCGGACCCAAAACCACGCTCTTTTTCCCCTGGAACAACGGCCTGAATGTGGACCAGATCGAATCGTATTACAACCAGTACCAATTCAAGGACGGCCACCGCTTTTATGATTGGACACACGCCGAAACCGGGGCCGAGGTAATCAAGGCCCAGCACCCGGAATTTGAAACCTGGAGCCAGGGCATTCACGCCCGCAGCGGCGTGGCCTGTGCCGATTGCCATATGCCTTATATGCGGGAAGGGGCTTATAAAATTTCCGATCACTGGGTGCGCAGTCCGCT
>JBBQBE010000074.1:0-16392 GCA_038317225.1 Tepidisphaerales bacterium
CCTGCCAATATTCCCTTCCCCGCCGACTCCATTTTGGCTGGTGATCGGCTATAATAGTCCATTGCACAATGTATTAAGCGAATGCTGGACCTAAGGGGTTGCCATGAGCGAAAAAAAAACAAGCGGAACCCAGAGCGCCACTGCGACTTTGGAGCCAAAGCAAAATGTCAAACCCTCCAAGAGTCCGCCGCGGCTGATGCCGATGTGGAAGGTGCTGCTGCACAACGATGATGTCAATGACATGCTACACGTGGTCAGCGCTATCGTGCAATTAACTCCGCTCCAGCAGGAAGAGGCGATCACGCGCATGAAAGAAGCGCACCGCAAAGGTGTGGCCCTGCTGCTCACCACCCATAAGGAGCGGGCCGAGTTGTACCAGGAGCAATTTCAGTCCAAGGGATTGACGGTAACCATCGAGCCGGACGAGGCGTAATCCGCGCCCAACCCGCCAGGCCCTTTTTCGGCGGCGGGGGGGGCGGCGGAAGGGGTTAATGGGCGTGGGGAACCTGAAGTTTGCGGCAGATATCCACGGTGGCGCGCGAGCGATTGAGCGTGTAAAAATGGATGCCGTCGGTTTGCTTTGCCAGCAGATCGCGGCACTGGTTCAGCGCATGTTCCACACCCAATTCGTAAACGGTTTGCGGCTCATTCTCGGCGGCTTCCAGTTTCAGCAAAAGCGGATGGGGAATCCTCGCCCCGCACAGCGTAATAAATCGCTTGATCTGCTGGACATTTAAGATAGGCATGATGCCGGCGATGATGGGCACGTCGATCTTCATCCGCCGCACCTCGTCGCCGAAGCGGTAAAAATCGTCGTTGTCAAAAAACAGTTGAGTAACGATGAAATTCGCGCCCTCATCCACTTTGCGCTTGAGATTTTCCAGGTCGCGCGTGCGGTTGAGACATTGGGGATGGCCTTCGGGATAGCCGGCCACGCCGATGCAAAAATCATGTCGGCCGCGAGCGAGTTTGACCAGCTCGTTGGCGTACAATAACGCGGGCGACTTGGCCGGATGACTCTGGCCCACCGGCGTATCGCCGCGCAAGGCCAGCACGTTAAATACGCCGGCGGCCCACAAATCATCCAGGATCTTTTCCAGTTCCTCCACGCTATGGCCCACGCAGGTCAGGTGGGCCATCGCGCGGAGATTCAATTCCGTCTGGATGCGCCCGACCAGATCGACGGTTTTGCTGCGCGTTGAGCCGCCGGCACCGTAGGTTACCGACACATAACTGGGATGCAGCGCGTATAACTCGCCGATGGCCGCGTAAAGCTGCGCAAACCCCGCTTCATTCTTAGGCGGGAAAAACTCAAATGACAGCGTTGGACGCTTCTGACACCACAGCCCGTCAATGCGCATGGGACATTATTCCATTTGGGGATTCTCGGCCGTCGCCGCGTCGGCCCTCGCCACGGTCGCCGCCGTCCCCGTGGCCCCGGCCGGGGCGCTGGACGGCTGCGGAGCCGTTGCCTGGACCGTGGGCAGTTGCAACAGCGGACGAAGCAGGTCAATCGGCAGCGGGAAGAAGGTGGTGGTGTTGTGCTCGCTGGCGATTTCCGCCATGGTCTGCAAATAGCGCAGTTGCAGCGCGATCGGCTGCACGGCGATCATGCCCGCCGCCTGCACCAGTTTTTCCGCGGCCTGGAATTCACCTTCGGCGTTGATGATTTTGGCCCGCCGCTCGCGTTCGGTTTCGGCCTGGCGGGCCATGGCCCGCTTCATGCCGTCCGGCAACGACACATCGCGCACTTCCACCGCCGTTACCTTGATGCCCCAGGGGCCGGTGTGGCGGTCAATAATCTCCTGAAGCTGCTCATTGATGCTTTCCCGGTGGGCCAGCAGGTCGTCCAATTCCGCTTGTCCCAGCACACTGCGAAGCGTGGTTTGCGCGATCAGACTGGTGGCCTTCCAGTAGTTTTCCACTTTGACCACCGCCGCCGCCGGATCGATCACCCGGAAATAGACCACCGCGTCCACGCTGATGGGCACGTTGTCCTTGCTCATGGTGTCCTGGCGGGCCACATCGATGGTCACCACGCGCATGTCCATCTTCACCATGCGGTCCACAAACGGGATCAGCACGATCAGTCCCGGACCTTTGGCGCCCACCAGTTTGCCCAGTCGGAAAATGATGCCGCGCTCGTATTCCCGCAAAATGCGAAACATCTGCGGCGCTAAAAACAGGATCAGCACCACCAGTGGGATCAACCAGCCAAGGTAACGCATGGCGTTTTCAGTTTGCGGCATATCAACTCCTAAGTTTTCACTCGCGAGGCTTCGCTTAATGCTTCCTGCTGCGAGGACTTGATGACCAGAATACGATCCAGCCCGGTAATTTTAATCAATTCCATCAAACGCGAGCCTAGCCCGCAGAGAATCAGCCGTCCGCCTTTGAGGCTGGTCAGCCGTTTTTGCAGATTCAAAACAATACCGATCGCCTGGCTGGAAATATACTGAACTCGTTCAAAATCCAGCACCAGCCGCCGGTGGTCCTGTTCATCGACCAGTTTGTAAAGCTCCCGGCCGATGACCTCCAGTTCCACCAAGTCCATCAGCGAGGCGGTTTGGAATTCCACTACGGTATTGACCCCGATCTGCTGAACGTTATACGGCACTTTTTTCATAGCCACCCGGTGCAACTCGCCCTTTGCGGCAAGTATAGGCAAAACCTCGACAAAACCAAACCACCGTTTACAATTTCACTTCCGCCGCCATGCGCAATACCTCCGCTACGCTCCAGGCCTGGGCGAAACACCCGCCGGGCAGATACGGCTCCTCGGCGTCAAAGACCTCGGCGATTTGCCCGATGCAGCCGTCATTTTCCAGATGCGCCATCAGCGGCGCCAGCCATGCGCGCGACTGCACGACGGCGTGCTGGGCGTACATATTCACGCGCAAGTACGCTTCAATGAATGGTCCCAGCAGCCACGGCCAGACCGTTCCGTTGTGATACGCCTGGTCGCGCTGGGCCATGGTGCCGCGAAAATGCGAATGATACCCCGGCTCGTTTTTGCCCAAGGTGCGCAGACCGTACGGCGTCAATAGCTCGCGCCGCACCAGCTCCACCACGGCGCGGCGCTGATCCTCATCCAGCGGGCTGTTAGCCAGAGAGACGGCGAAAATCTGGTTGGGGCGAATCGCCGCGTCGCGCGTCGAGCCGTTCACCACATCCGCCAGCCCGCGCCACGGGCTGATCCAGAAATTCTTGATGAATCCCGCCCTGGCCCGCTGGGCCAGGTGCGTCTGCTCCAGCAGGCATAGCGCGTGATACCACAGAGCGTTGATCTCCACGGCCTTGCCCTGACGGGGCGTAAAGGCCGTATCGCCGTGCTTGGCGTCCATCCAGGTAAGCTGGGTGTGGGCATCGCCTTGAATAATCATGGCATCGGTGTCATCCATGTGAATGTCAAAGCGCGTTCCCTTGCGGTAGCCCTCCACGATCGCCTGGCAGGCCGGTAAAAGCTCCTGGGTAAATAGCTCAGCATCGCCGCCGCTGTCGCGGAAGCAAAAGGCGGCATGGATAAACCACAAACTGGCGTCCACGGTGTTGTAATGCGGCTGATTGGTGTAGTCGTCAAAACGGTTGGGGATCATCCCCTGGGAAATATGGCGGCCAAACACGCCCAGCACCTGCCCGGCCTCCCGCACCTTGCCGCGCGACAACAATATCCCCGGCAGGGAGATCATGGTGTCGCGCCCCCAGTCGGCGAACCACGGATAGCCGGCCAGAATGGTCGTGCCGGGCTTGGCGTCTGGCTGCGCACGGGATACCACAAAATCCTCGGCGGCGCGCTGCAACTTCCGCCGCGGCGTCGATAAATCCTCGCTCGCCGGCCGCGCCGCGGCCCGTTTGTCCAGTTCGCCTTGCCAATCCGGCCGGGCCAGCGGCTCTGCCGAGGCCCACAATTCGATAACGCAGTCGCTTTGGATGTTAAAATTGAAGCACCCGGGTGTGAACAGGTCTTCCCGGTCGTCCAATCCCCGCTCGCTTTCCCGCCGATAAGTGTGGTTCATCCACCAGTCGGCCGAGGTTTCCCACTGCCCGTCCGCTTGGTCGCAGCCGGCGGACCGGAGCCATAAGTTGTTCTGTCCCTGGGCGATACACACGCCATGCTCAGTATTTTTCACGTCAAACTGCCCCTCGCGGCCATGTCGGAGGCTATGAAAATCGCGAAAGCCGACAAAAGGTCGGACATGCAGACTCATCGGCCGCGACACATTGGACAGTTCATAGCGCAACATGACGGCGTTGCGCATCCATAATATTTGCAGTTCCTTGCGGATTTTGACCCCCTCCACTTCATAAATCCAGCAAGCGGTTTGATCCAGTTCAAAGCGCTGCAAATAACGCTGGCCCTGCGGATGAAACACATTGTCAAATTGATTGACGGCCAATTCGTGGCGCTGGTTACTGCCGGCCAGCACCATGGTTTCCGCCAGCCGATTCAGCAGCATCACGCGGCCTACGGGGGGGTGTATCGCCGCGCACAACAGCCCGTGGTAGCGTCGTGTATTGCATCCCAACACGCTGGAGGCGGCAAATGCGCCCAGATGGTTGGTCAGCAACCACTCGCGATCAACAAAGCCTTCAAGTTGTCCGAGAGTTTCCAGCGAGTAGAGGCTCATGGTCATCCTTTCCTGTGAACCCAAAGCGTGGGGTCGGGCAAATGAGCGCCAAGATCGGCACGCCCTTTGCAGTTTACCAGATTGGTCCATTGGGGACCAAGGTACACAATTTTTTTTTAAGGAGTCTGTCATGCTTACGTCTTTAGCCCTTAGTGGCTTGCTTGCCCAGGTAACGATGCCCAGCGGTTTGATCTCGCTGGCCATCCTGTTTTTTATCATCGCCATCGTCGCCTACGTACTGGGTGCGCGCGGAGTGGCGGGAATGAGCGCCGGAATCGGCCGCACACTGCTATTCGTCTTTTTGGTGCTGGCGGTGCTGTTTATTGTGATCGGCCTGGTCAACCGCGTCTAATGCGGTCAGCTTAGGTCAGTCCAAATTGATAAGGAAACCCATGCGGTATCGCGGGAAAATACCCGTGGTATGGTGTGGGTTTCCCTATTTGTACCGCGCGACCACTGGTTGTACCGCGCGACCACTGGCGGGTTAAAAAACAAACTCCACGCCCTGCGGCAGGTGCGTCGCGGAGTTGGCATTTGTGCCGCGCGGCCACTGGCGGGTTAAAAAAGGAACTCTACGCCCTGCGATAGGTGCGTGGCTGCGCTGGGTTTTCTGACGCGTGGTAACCGGCGGCTCTAAGGCAGCGGCCAATCACTGCTGCCTTGGCGGCGACGTTTCACCCAGAACTTTGGTGGCGATCTTTCCCCATCGCTTTGGCGAGGATTGCGACAGGGTGCGACAGGCCGGCCCCACATGGACGTGCAAAACCGGGAAATGCCAGCGGTAAAACTGCGCCGCCCACTGGTGCGACAGGTCCACCCTCACATGGACGCGCAAAACCCCTCGGCGTATACCTGCGCCCATGCTGATCGAAGTGGATGATGTAAACGACCCCCGACTCATCTGGTTTTCCGCCCTCAAAGAGCGTGAACTGGCCCGCGAGGGGGAATTTTTCATCGCCGAAGGGGAGTTGGTGGTGCGGCGGCTGCTCGATGCCCATTTGCCATGCCCGGCGATTTTGCTGGACCAACGGCGCGTGGCAAAATGGGCCGATCAGCTTGACCCGGCCACCAGCGTATACGTCTTGTCGGCGGACAAAATCCGCAACCTGATCGGATATCGCTTTCATTCCGGTTTGCTGGCGGTGGGG
Organism: Tepidisphaerales bacterium; assembly: GCA_038317225.1. Lineage (GTDB taxonomy): Bacteria > Planctomycetota > Phycisphaerae > Tepidisphaerales > Tepidisphaeraceae > JBBQBE01. The sequence continues at coordinate 5,777 of JBBQBE010000074.1, forward strand.
CGGCGCAAGGACTATGTGCCCCTGGAAAAAGTTCTGGCTGGACCAGGCCCGCTCAAGCTGCTGGTCTGCCCGGAGATTGCCAATGCGGAAAACCTCGGTTCGCTGATGCGCCTGGCGGCGGGGTTCGGCGTCGATGCGCTGGTATTGGGCGAGCGCTGTTGTGATCCGTGGTATCGTCAGGCCGTGCGCGTCAGCATGGGTGCGGTCTTCCAACTGCCCCTGGTGAAATGCCAAAACCTGCTGGAGGATATGCGGCGACTGGCCGCGGCGAACGTGCATACGCTCGCCAGTGTGCTGGACACTCACGCAACCCCTCTGGAACAAGTGCCCGCACCGCCGCGCTGGGCCCTATTGGTGGGCAATGAAGCCCAAGGCCTGGACGCGGCCATCGTCCAGCGCTGTGCCCAGCGCATCACCATCCCCATGCAACTGCAAACCGACTCGCTCAACGTCGCCGTGGCGACGGGAATCTGCCTATACCACCTGACCCGCCTTGCCGGTTGATTTTTTCGCGCACCAAAGAGGCCGGGAGCGTGCCCACGGATTTTTGCAGAGGGGGCAGGAAATCAGCCATTATGGCCAGTCAGAAACCGTGTTTCCTGCTTAGAAATGGTAAGTTCAAAAATATATGGGCACACCCGAGGACGGTCATTTTTCCCTGCTCCGCCTCGGGGAATGATGCGATGAATCAGCCCGCCGGCCGCGCCGCGGGCACGGCACTGGCTTGTCGAAGCCAAGGCACAGGCTCGTCGCACGCACCCCGCAAGACCCGCGTGTATCACACTGCCCGCGCGCTAGGGGTTTTTGGCCACTCCAGCTTCATCCACAAAGTCGCCCCTTGCTTTGCCGCGCACAGCCCGGCGCTTTACACTGGCGCATATGGTCAAGCGTTCCGGGATCCGGGGTCAATCCGATAGCGCCAAAGCGGTTGTGAACCGCGCACTCCAATCTGGCATCCTTCGCCACGTCGCCGCCCCCAAGCACCGTTCGCTTTTTCTGCCGCGTCTCTTGGCGGCTCGTTCCAAGACCATTGCCGGCCAAACCTTCGATCTGGATGACGCCTGGGCCATCGCCCGCCAGTGGGCCGGGCTGATCGAATCGGGTGCCCTGAATCAAAAAGAAACCGCCCTCGACGCCGACTTCCTGGATAAAATCTTCGGGCGCTGTCTGGGCTACCCCTCCAGCACCGACAAGCCCGACCTGTTCCATCGCCGCAAACATCCCTCCATCGGCGCTTCGGCAACTCCCGACGGCGCCCTCGGCGTCTTTTGCCCCAATAAGCCCGATCAATTTGTCGCCCTCATCGAAATCAAAGGCATCGGCGCGGATCTGGACCACGATAAATCCAGCGGCCGAACGCCCGTCCAGCAGCTTTGGGATTATCTCAATCAGGTGCCCGATTGCCCCTGGGGCATTGTCAGCAATTATCTGACCATCCGGCTCTATCATCGCGACCGCACGCCGCGGGCCTACGAGGAATTCAACTTCCTGGACCTGGCCGACCGCGACGCTTTTCAACGTTTCTTTTACGTCTTTCACCGCGATTCGATGCTGGGCGGCAAGCAAGTCAGCCCCCGCACACTGGCGCTGTTGGAAGAATCCCGCAACCGCCAGCGCGAAGTCGGAGATAAGCTCTACGCCGAATACTCCCTCAACCGCCAACTGCTTATCGAACACCTGATCGACCAAGCCAGTTACTCCGAGGATCAGGCTATCTCCGCGGCACAAAAGCTCATGGACCGCGTGATCTTCATCGCCTTCTGCGACGCCCGCGGCCTGCTTCCCGATCAAACCCTCAAGCGCGCTTCGATGCGCCCCCTGTCATTTACCTCCGTCATCAATCCCATCTGGCAACAATTCAAATCCCTCTTCGGCATGATCGACAAGGGCAATAAAGGCTACGCCATCCCGCCATTCAACGGCGGATTGTTTCGCGCCGATCCGCTGGTGGACAATCTGGATTTGCCCGATGAGTTTCCGGCCACGCAGTTTTTCACCCGCCTGGACGGCTACGATTTCCGCGACGAAGTAAACGTGGACGTTTTGGGCAACCTGTTTGAAAAATCCATCACCGAACTGGAAAAACTTCGCGCCGTTGGCCGCTACGCCAAGGGCGGCCCGCGCCTCGATCCCGACGCGCCGGAAATGCCCAAGAGCGCTGCCCGCAAACGCTTCGGCGTCTACTATACCCCGCCGGACTTTACCGAACTGATCGTCGAGCAAACCGTTGGCCGCCTCATCGCCGAGCGCACCGACGCGCTGGCAACGCCGGGCGAAAAATACCACGCCCTCCGCGCCATCACCGTCTGCGATCCCGCCTGCGGATCGGGGGCGTTTCTCATCGCCGCCTACGCCCGCTTCGCCGTGGCGTACACCGACTTGGAAAAATTGGCCCGCACCGACGGCGATGATGTCCTGGCCGACGCCATCGCCGCCGAGCATCCTGAGCATATTGTTACCGCCAACCTCTTCGGCGTGGACCTCTCTCCCGAAGCCGTGGAGATCACCCAACTGGCCCTGTGGCTGCAAACCGCCCGCAAAAACAGATCATTGGCCGACCTCTCCGCCAATATCCGCTGCGGCAATTCGCTGGTTTGCGATCCGGCCATTCATCCCCGGGCCTTGAACTGGCAAGCCGCCTTTCCGGCCATCTTCGCCAGGGGCGGTTTTGATTGCGTGATCGGCAACCCGCCCTGGGAACGGATGAAGCTGCAACAGCGCGAATTCTTCGCGCTGGGCGCGCCGGATATTGCCAGCGCCGTCAATGCCAATGACCGTAAGACTCTCATCGCTCGCGCCGCCAGCGAACGACCCGCACTCTTTGCCCGTTTCACCAAGGCCGCTGGCGACGCTCAGACCCTGCTGGACCACGTTCGCGCCGCCGGGCGGTTTCCCCTTACCGCCCAGGGCGATGTGAACACCTACATGCTCTTTGCCGAACTGGCCCGAACGCTGGTGAACCCCGCCGGCCGGGTCGGCCTGCTGGTCCCCAGCGGCATCGCCACCGACAAGACCACCGCCGATTTTTTCAACAACCTCATTGAAACGCAAACGCTCTGTGCGCTCTATGATTTTGAGAACAAGAAGGGCCATTTCGACGAGGTGCATCGCGCCTTCAAATTCTCCGTTGTGCTGATCAACGGCAGCGCCACCAAGACCAAGGAAGCCGACTTCGTCTTCTTCGCCCACGACGTGGAGGAATTAGCCGTCAAGAACAAGCACGTCTCCCTCAGCGCCAGGGATCTGAAGCTGCTGAACCCGAACACCAAAACCTGCCCGATCTTCCGCACCCGCCGCGATGCCCAAATCACCAAGGCCATTTACCGGCGCGTGCCGATCCTGATTGACCGCAACCGCAAACAAGGCGGAAATCCCTGGGAACTCCAGTTTCTCCGCATGTTCGATCAGACCAACAACGCCGATCTTTTCCGCGATGCCGCGCAGCTTGCCAGTGAGGGGCTGCATTTGGAGGGCAATCACTGGATGGGTCGCAACGAAGTTTTCCTGCCCCTCTACGAAGCAAAGATGATCCAGGCGTATGACCATCGCGCCGCCGGCGTGCGCGTCGAGGCGGGCAACTGGATGCGTCAGGGCCAGACCGATGACACCAATCTGGTCGAAAAGCAGAACCCGGAGTTTGTGGTCCTGCCCAGATATTGGGTTCCCCAAAGCCAGGTGCTGGCGCGCTGGGGCAACCAGCGCAAAGAGGCATTCCTCGTCCTCAAGGATGTAACCAGCCCCACCAATCAGCGCACCATGATCGCATCGTTTATTCCCTGGTCGGGCGTTGTCAATTCCGCGCCGCTGATGCTCACAACCAATGGGATCACTCATCGGCGCTGGTGCTGCCTCCTGGCCAACCTCAACACCTTGGCCTACGACTTCATCGCTCGCCAGAAGGTCGGCGGATTACATCTGAATTTTTTCATCGTCGAGCAGTTGCCCACATTCGGTCCCGACAAGTACGACGAAAAATGCCCGTGGGACAAAAAGCAGACCTTGGAAAAATGGATCAGCGAACGGGTATTGCACCTGAGCTGCACCGCCAACGACATGCTGCCGCTGGCCCAGGCGGCGGAGTTCGCGCCGGGCATCATCAAGTGGAACGATGAAGCGCGGGCACAGTGGCGCGCCGAACTGGACGCGGCCTATTTCCATCTCTACGGCCTGGCATGGGAGGATGTGGATTATATCCTCAGCACCTTCCAGGGCATCGTCAACGAAGACCTCGCGGCGGGGAGCCTGGAGATGCCCAGCGCAGGCGACACCCGCCAGCGCATCCGCCAGGCGTTTGAACAGTTAGCCTAGCCCCCCAGCGGCGACTTAAAATCTCCTCGCCCATGTACTCATGGGAGAGGCCGAGTGAGGGCTTCCTTATTTCTCTTTTGCCAATGGCGTAAGACGATTGAAGCGCCATCCGCCACCCTCTGATCCTCTGGAAAATCGCTTGCCGCGCCCGGCGCACCTCATGCCGTGATATTCAATCCCGACGGATTTTCCGGCTGCTCGGCGGGTTGTTGTTGTTGCCCCTGTTGCCGGCGGCGCTGTTGCTGATCGTGTTTGTCGCGGGCGTCGATGGCCCCGATGGCTTCGGAGGATTCCACGCTCACCTCCAGCATATCTTCTGTGCCGCTGGCGGTGCGCTGCCGCTGGACGGTTTGGCGGATATGGCGGTCCTTCTGATCGGAAGCCAGACGCTGGGCGCTGGGGGCCTGCACCACCGAGGCTAAAAATGGATTGATCTGTCCCATAGACATTCCGCCGCACATCATGGCGGCGGCCTCTACGGCATATATCGGACAAATGACTGGGGGCAAGTGAACGGGGCCGCCACGGATCAACCGGGACGGCCCCATTGGCGTTACCGCGCTATACCGATTACGCGGCTGCTTACGGCGCGGTGGTGGTTCCGTGCAACAGGCTGGGCGGCATAATCTGCGCCGCCACGGTTTTATTGACTTTGTCAACGTCCACCGTTTCGTAACTGGTGGGCGTGATGCTCCGCAGGCTCATCACCTGATCGGTTACCACATCCCCTTTAACGCCGATAAACTGGCCCAGCATCGCCGGCAGCTTGCTGTCATTGGAGCGAATGTAAACGATGGTGCGGCCGTTGGCCGGGTCGGTCAGTCGGTAAAGCGTTTCGCCGCCTTGTTGCAGGCTGGAGGTTTGCAGCGTGCCCACGGCGGTATAGAAAGCGATGCCGCTCTCCTTGATCCGTTGTTGCAATTCCTCACGCTCAGCGCCCATGGCCTGGCGGCGTTGGCGGACCAGTTCATCGGCCTTGCGCGCTTCATCAAGCTGCACGCGCTGGGCCACACGCAGTTTCAAGACCGATAAACGGAACTCGGCGATCCGCCGCATGGATTCGGCCAGCTTGCCGCTTTTGGCCAACGGTTCATATCCCTTGATCAAATCATCCAGCGGCTGCTCCTCCAATTTCTGGTTGGTGGCGGTTTGAAACTCGGTTTCCAATTTTTCAAAAGCGGCTTCAGCGCTCATCGCCGCCTGTGTGGCCGCGGGCTGGGTGTCGGCGGCGAGCTGCTGGGTGGACGGGGTTTGCTGCCCGCTGTCTTCCACCGCCGCATGGTTATCGGCGGCACCGCGATCGGGTGTGGAAGTGGTGTCCACCGCCGCCGTATCGGTGGTTTTCTCCGTGGCCGCTTCCGCTACCGGCTGGGTGTCGCTCAGGGCCTTGCCGGGATCGACGTATTGCTTGTTGACAAACAGGAAAGTTCCCGGCGGCGGGGCGATCTTAAAATATTCATCGGCCTCGCCTAAAATCTTCACATCGGCCCCTTCATCCAGCTTGGACAGGACCATGTACTTGACGGCGTTGAGTGTGCTGCCGGCCTTGATCAGCACATCGTTCTTGGTAACCCGGCCCACCGAGCCATCCCCGCGGCGCTGCACATGCGCCTGGGAGATATAACAAAAACTTCCCGGCGGCGGCACGATCTTCAGCCAGTCGAATTTCATGCCCACAACCGTAACCGCATCCCCCTTTTCCAGCTTGAGCGTGGGATAATAACTTTCGCCCGGCCCGCTGCGCACGTACACGGCCGAGGAATTGATGGTGCCGGAAAATTTATACTTGGCGTCGGGAACTTCCGGCGCGGTCTGATCCTGCGCCACTGCCGGCACCGATGCCAGCGGCACGGCCAGAGCCGCGCAAAGTCCAAGAGCCATAACCCAGCGATGTGCGTTCATAAACATAAATCGGCCTCTGCCAAGGGATTAAAGGATAGACACCACGCTTTGCGGCCAGCCGCACGCCGCGGATCAGCCCAAAGCGCCGCGCCGCCGTTACCGGGTTATTCATACCCGTTTTCGCCGCGATGTAAAGATCGGGAGATTTTACGCGCCAGCCATTTTGCCTGGTTTGCCTCGCCGCTTGCCGCCTTTATGACACCCCCATTTGCTTTTTAATGCGCTTTGGGCCGCTCTGGGCTAATCGCCGTTGCCACCGGCCCTGGGCAATTTCCTCCCAGCAGCGGTTTACCATCGTCTGCGGGTTTCCTATAATCCGCTGGTCGTGTGAATCAATAATAACTTTATTTGGAGTTGTACTATGGCCCACATCATCGCTGAACCGTGCATTGGAACCAAGGACACCGCCTGCGTGGCGGTCTGCCCGGTGGATTGCATTCATCCCACCAAGGATGAGCCTCATTTCGCCGATGCCAAAATGCTCTACATCGATCCCGACACCTGCATCGACTGCGGGTTGTGTGTCGATGAGTGTCCGGTCAAGGCGATTTTCCCGCAGGATGATCTGCCGGCCGAGTGGTCCAGCTTCATCGAGGAAAACACCGAGTATTACAAGAAGTAAAGACGGGTCCAACCCGTCAGCAAACAAAATAAAAGCGGCGGTTGTGGGTTGTTTGCCAACCCTCAACCGCCGCCTGTTTTGGCCGCGGGCCTGACGCTTAGGAAAGCTTCTTTAAAAACTCGGCGATGCGGTCCAGGCCCTTGTCGATCTGCTCCATGCCGGTGGCGAAACTGAGCCGCACATGGGTATCAAAGCCGCTGTCGTTACCCGGCACCACCGCCACGTGATTCTGTTCCAGCAAAGCGGCCGCGAAGCTCACCGCGTCGGTGATTTTCGCTGCGCCGCAACTTTTGCCCATATACGCACTGAAATTGGGGAAGCAGTAAAATGCCCCTTGTGGTCGCACGCAGGTAACCTTGGGCAGCGCGCATAGTCGCTTCCACATGTGATTGCCGCGCTGCTCAAACTGCTGGCGCATGGTTTCGATCGCCTCAGCGCCGCGCGGGTCGGTCAGGGCAATCACCGCCGCCGGCTGGGTGAAGCTGGTGATATGGCTGGTCATCTGGCTTTGCAATTTGTTGATGGCGCTGATCACTTCCTTCGGCCCGCCGATATAGCCGATGCGCCAGCCGGTCATGGCATAGCTCTTGGAATGGCAGTTAAAGGTTAAAGTGCGCTCCAGCAAACTCGGATGCAGCGTGGCGAAGCTGACAAATTTCAGCCCGCCAAAAACCAGTTTTTCATAAATTTCATCGCTGAAGACCGCCAGTTGCGGATGCCGCGCCACCACCTCGGCCAAGGCCTTAAGCTCCTCGGGGCTGTAAGCGTGGCCGGCGGGATTGCTGGGGGAGTTAATCAAAAAGACTTTGCTCTTGGGGGTGATGGCCGCTTCCAATTGCTCGGGGGTAATCTTAAAGCCGTTGGTTTCCTCGCCCACGATGAATTTGCACACGCCGCCAGCCAGTTTCACCTGTTCGGGATAGCTCACCCAGTACGGGGAGGGAATAATCACCTCATCGCCGGGGTTGATGACCGCCTGGAAGGCCATGTACAGGCAATGCTTGCCGCCGGCACCGGTGGTGATGTTTTCCGGCTTATAAGGCAGGGCATTGTCGCGGTTGAATTTGTCGGCGATGGCCACCCTCAGTTCCGGCGCGCAAGGCGTGGGGGTGTATTTGGTCATGCCCCGGTCCAACGCGGCCTTGGCGGCCTCCTTGATAAATGCGGGGGTGTCAAAATCCGGCTCACCCGCGCCAAAGCCAACCACATCGACGCCGGCTTTTTTCAGCGCGTTGGCCTTGGCGGAAACCGCCAGGGTAATAGACTCACTGACAAGTTGTACGCGCTGCGACAAACCGATCATAACATCGCTCCAAAAAATAAAGGGGGTATCAAGCGCCCAGCGTCGCCGGAAAAGTGCCCGGCGCGCCGCTCTCGACCGCCGGAGGGCCAACAATATCGGACAACCCGCGCCAACGCAAGAAACCGCCTCCGCCGCTTAAAGTGCCACGCAACCCCAGGCGCATCCAGGGAATTTGCATTTGCCGGATTTTCCCCTCGCCCAATCCTCTGCCAGAGGGCCAAAGTGGGGGCCTCCTTATATCTATTCCCTCTCCTATGTACTCATGGGGGAGGGTTAGGGTGGGGGCTTCCTTTTACCCCAGAACTGTTGAATGTTGAATGTGGAGTGTTGAATTTAACTGTCTCGTCCATGTACTCATAGGAGAGGGGAGGGTGAGGGCCGAGTGGTGAAAATGCCTACTTTTTCAGGAGTGTTCCAAGACCCCCACACTCAGCGCTCCGCCGCCAGTAATCGCCGCAGGGAGTAAAAACGCCACCTGCAATTACCCCGCGGCGCGATTATTTTTATCTGCCCCACAATCAAAACTGCGAAAGAAACCGCAGATCGTTTTCAACGAAATAGCGGATGTCGGTGATGCCGTACTTCCGCATAGCGATTCGTTCGATGCCGAATCCGAAGGCCCAGCCGCTGTACACTTCCGGGTCGATGCCCACGGCTTTGAAAACGTTGGGATGCACCATGCCGCAGCCGCCCAGCTCGATCCAGCGCTGTTTGTCCTCAAACCACACATCCACTTCCGCCGACGGCTCGGTGAATGGGAAAAAGCTGGGACGGAAGCGCGCCTTGGCCTGCGGGCCGAAGTAGGCATGAATGAACTGCACAATCGTGCTCTTAAGGTCCACCATGCTTACATCTTTATCCACCACCAATGCTTCGAGCTGCGTGAACATCGACAGGTGCGTCGCGTCATGGGTGTCGGGACGGTAGACGCGGCCGGGAATGACCACGCGGATCGGCGGCTCCTGGGTTTCCATCACCCGGATTTGCACCGTGCTGGTTTGCGTGCGCAGCAACGTGGCCTTGCCTTCCGGCAGGGCGTCGAAACTACCCGGACGCGAAGCCTGCCCGGCGGGGGCAAGGTAAAAATTATCCAGGGGATCGCGCGCCGGATGGCTGCGCGGAATATTCAAGGCGATGAAATTGTGAAACTCATCCTCCACCTCCGGGCCGGCGGCGACGGCGAATCCCATGCGACCGAATAATTCCGTCAACTCATCGACCACCTGCATGAGAATGTGCCGCCGCCCCAGCCGCGGCGGGCGTCCCGGCTCGGTAACATCGATTCCGCAGTCGCTTTGGCCGGCTGCCGCCTGAGCGATTTTGGCGTCAAACGCCTCATGCAAGTCGTTTTTCAGGCTGTTAAGCCGCTGTCCCACCTGCGGTTTGATCTCGCGCGGCGCGGTTTTCAACAGCCCCATCGCCTCTTTCAACAAACCGTTTGTCCCCAGGTAACGAATACGGAACTGCTCCAGTGCCAATGCATCGGCGGCCTGGCTCAAATCCCGCCGGGCGTCAACGGATAACTGCTCAATTTGTTCTAAGGCATCGCTCATAACCATATTTCCCATATAAGTATACCCACCAACCCCGCCAGCGGCCCAAAGCTGCATTGTCCGCCGCCAATCATCCGGGTCAAGGCCGCGCAGAATCGCACGGGCCGAACCCCGGCCAAGCGGCAGGTCACGGTCGGCCAAACGGCCCATGCTTCGTGCGCTGATCGCTCCACCCTACGCAACCCCGCCAGTCCATCCACGCAGAAGCGCGTAAGCCAGACCCCGGCCAAGCGGCAGGTCAAGGCCGGCCAAACGGCCCATGCTTCGTGCGCTGATCGCTCCACCCTACGCAACCCCGCCGATCCAACCACGCTGAAGCGCTCAAGCCGAACCCCGGCCAAGCGGCAGGTCACGGCCACCCAAGCGGCCCGTCCAAGCCTCTTGGAATCGACCGCCGCGGCCCAGCACCCCTGAATTTTTACGCCCCGCCAGGTTGACAAGCGACTGGGGAATTTTACAATCCCCCCTTCGTCGGCCAAAAAGCCCACCGGCTCGCCACCAGCGGCGAAACCGGGCTCGTAGCTCAGTTGGTTAGAGCGCGTCCCTGATAAGGACGAGGTCACAAGTTCGAATCTTGTCGGGCCCATTGTTTGATTTTTCCAGATATCGTGTAACGCAATATCGCCCGGTTTCCCGGGCGATTTTGCGTTACTCGATATGCTCCATATCATGAGCGGCGGCCCATGACGTTTGAATTTTTGACGTAATTTACCCCCACCCCAAATGCGTTTTACGCTGTAACCACCGATGCGGAACCGCCTTTTTGAGTTTCAAAATGTAGCCTGTGCGTTGAAGTGTTAAAAAGGCGTTGAGTGCTTGAAAGAGGATATTCGATATGGTATAGTGGCCTGTATGTACGTCGAGACCAATTGCCTCCACCGCCACGGCAAGACTTACCGCACCGTCACCGTCCGCGAATCATATCGCG
>JBBQBE010000075.1:0-16352 GCA_038317225.1 Tepidisphaerales bacterium
TGAGCCATGCACTATCCGCACCGCATCAGCAAAGTGAAGCGCGCCCGCAAGATCGGCTTCCGCGCCCGCATGAGAACCAAAAAGGGCCGCCAAACCATCAACCGCAAACGCCGCGTGGGCCGCAAGGTGCAAGTGGTCTAATATGATGGGTCAGTGGTCCGTAGTCAGTGGTCAGTGGCACATTTGAATGTTGAGTGTGGAGTGTTGACTGTTGAATTTAATCCTCCTCCCTCTCCTATGTACTCATGGGGGAGGGCCGGAGTGGGGGCTTGCTTTGGTCCGTCGTCAGTAGTCCGTTGTCAGTAGCAAAATGCATTTGCAACGGACCACGGACCACGGACCACGGACAAAACATGGGGGAGCGCCGGGGTGGGGGTCTCCTTTTATCGCATGACTGTTGAGTGTTGACTGTAGATTGTTGAATTTGCATTTTTCAACAATCCACAATCAACAATCTACAATCCGGAATCTACAATCCGGAATCAACAATCAATAGGGCATCCTCCGCCCATTCCGCAATCAATATTCGCCGTTCATGCCGCTTGGCTTTCACGCCAGCGTTCCCATTTCCATTTCATGCAGGCCCTTGCCCGCCGGAACCATCGGGTAAACGTGCTCATTGGGTTCGACGCGGAAATCGACCAGCACCGGGCCGGGATGCTCCAGCATCATGCCCACCGTCCGGGCCACGTCCGACTTCTCCTGACAGCGCAGGCCGCGAATCCCGAAGCTCTCGGCCAGGGCTTGGAAGTTGGGATTGCGCATGGGCGTTGAGGAATAGCGCCGGTTGTAGAACAAGTCCTGCCACTGCTTAACCATACCCAGAAAATCATTATTTAAAATGGCGATCTTGACCGGGATGTTGTACTCGGCGATGGTCGCCAGTTCGCACAAGGTCATCATAAATGAGCCGTCGCCGTCGATGTCGATGACGGTCTTGTCCGGGCGTCCCAGCGCCGCGCCCATCGCCGAGGGCAACCCGAAGCCCATCGTCCCCAGCCCGCCGCTGGTGATCATCTGACGCGGGAAACGCCAGCGGTAAAACTGCGCCGCCCACATCTGGTGCTGGCCGACGCCGGTGCTCAAAATCGCATCGCCCTTGGTCTGGCGGGAGATTTCTTCGATCACCGCCTGCGGCTTGATCTTGTCGGTGTCGTCAAAAAAGCGGAAGGGGTAGCGCTTCTTCCAGGCGTTGATCTGGTTGAACCACTCGGCGCGGTCGCGATGTTCGATATACTCGGCCATCTCTTCCAGGCACATGCGGGCATCGCCGACCACGGGGATATCGACATCGACGTTTTTGGAGATCGACGAGGGATCAATGTCAATGTGGATGATCTTGGCCTTGGGAGCGAAGGTCGCCAGGTTGCCGGTAACCCGATCGTCAAACCGCGCCCCGACGGCGATCAGGCAATCGCTCTCCTGCACCGCGTAATTAGCAAACGCGCTGCCGTGCATTCCCAGCATGTACAAAGCGCGGGGGTCCAATTCGTCAAACGCGCCCAAGCCCAGCAGGGTGGTGGTAACGGGGATGTTGCCCGCTTTGCTCAGCTTGCGCAAGGCCTCGTGGGCGTTGGCCAGAATGACCCCGCCGCCGACATACAACACCGGCCTGGCGCTGCGGTTAATCAATTCCGCCGCATCCTGCACCTGCTGGTTATGGCCGCTATGGGAGTAGTTGGTCTTGCGCTTCAGCAAATGCGCCCTGGGCGTATCGTCCACCTCCTCGGGCATGACCGCGTTGGTAACGTCCTTGGGCAGATCGATCAGCACCGAACCGGGTCGCCCGCTGGTGGCGACCAGAAACGCCTCGTTGACGATTCGCGGCAAATCGCGCACGTCCTTGACCAGGTAATTCCACTTGGTGCAGGGTCGAGTGATGCCGGTAACGTCGGCCTCCTGAAAAGCGTCGTTGCCGATCACCTTGGTGGCCACCTGCCCGGAAAAGCAGACCAGGGGAATCGAATCCATTTGTGCCGTCGCCAGGGGGGTAACCATGTTGGTTGCCCCGGGGCCGCTGGTAACGATGCAAACGCCGGGCTTGCCGGTGGCGCGGGCGTAGCCGTCGCCGGCGTGGCCGGCACCTTGTTCGTGGCGGGTCAAAATAAACTTGGCCGGGGTTTTGTATAACTGGTCAAAAACCGGCAGGATCGCTCCGCCGGGATAGCCGAACATCACCTCCACTTGATGCCGCTGAATCAGCATTTCATGGAAAATCTGGGCGCCGGTCTTGCCCTTATAGCGGCTCGGCTCGGCGGACGGGGTATTCATAGCGGCGGGAATCTGTGCTTCCAACGTACTCATGGCATCATCCTTCTAGTTTGCAAAAGCTAAAGCCGAGGCACTGTAGCGGCCGGCGGCTGCGGTTTCAATGTAATTTTTGGGAACCAGCAAACGGAGTGGGCCGGTCGCGGGGCGGCAAGGTTACCCAAGCCGCCGGCGTCGGAACCGGCCTATCGTACGACTACCATAAGTCCAATGCATCGAATCATAAATTAACCTGAACCATACAGTATACAACTTTTTCCCATCACGTCAAGGCCAAGCGGCAAATATGTCAAACCCAAACAGAAATGGGCAGGTGTAATTACTTATCTGGAAAAAAGGGGACATCCCACATTTGTAATCTGTGTCTGGGAAAAAGGGGACATCCCAGAATGCCATTCGGTTAAGCCATAAAGTCCGTAAATATCGCCACTTGTGGAAAGTGTGCATGGGATCGCCCCAATCGTGTTTCTTATGAATTCGCGGTTTTTCTGCATGACTGATATGCACCGGTCGTTGTCAGACAGCGCTAGATCGTGATCATTTAAGCGTTTTTCTTAGGAGAATCCGGTTTTAGCGTTAACCGAATGGCATTCGGGTCATCCTGCATTATGACCATTCGCCTTCATTCGCCGGCGGTCTCCGGTCGGTTAGCTGGTGCATTTTTCGTGCGGGACTGGTGGCCATTCTGGTACAATGTGAGTATGGACGACTTACTTTCTCGCATTACGATTAACCCAGCCATCTGTCACGGAAAGCCGACCATCCGCGGACTCCGATACCCGGTGGAAACGCTTCTGGAACTGCTGAGTTCGGGTATGACGTTCGAGGAGATTTTGGCCGACTACGAAGACCTCGACAGGGGTGACTTGCTTGCCGCCCTCGCATTCGCCGCGCGGCTCGTCCGCACCGGTCGGCTCCAGCCGGTGTCGACGTGAAGTTTTTGGTGGATGCGCAGTTGCCGCGACGAATGGCCGGTTGGTTAACCGCAGCCGACTGTGACACCCTGCACACGCTTGACTTGCCAGAGGGTAATAGGACAACCGATGCGCAGATATCCGACCTTGCCGACCGCGAGCTGCGGGCGGTGGTTACGAAAGACGCGGACTTCGTTGATTCGCACACACTCTACCGCCGACCCGCGAAACTACTGCTCATCTCGACGGGGAACTTCAACAATGCTGAATTAGAAGCATTGATGCTTCCTCTCATACCGGCAATCATTCGTGAGTTCCAAGCGTACTCCTTCTTGGAGCTTGGCAGAACGGGGCTGCTCATGCGTTCGTAGCAACGGGCTGAAACACAGAGGGGGAAAAAGGGGACATCCCACATTTGCCAAGGCAGTGGCGTTGCGGTATGCTGAGGGATATGGCAAGACGAGCACGCAGTGTGGTTGCCGGCGAAATCTATCACGTGATGAACCGTGGGAACTGCCGGATGGAGATTTACGGCAAGGCGGCCGACTATCTGGCGTTTTTGCGTTTGATGGAGGAGGGCCGCAAGCGCACCAACATGCGGATTCTGGCGTACTGTCTGATGCCCAACCACTGGCACATGGTGCTGTGGCCGCGGAAGGCAAAGGACCTCGCGGGGTTCGTGGGGTGGGTGAGCAACACGCACGTTCGCCGGTGGCGAGAGCATCGGCACCAGGTCGGGGAAGGACATCTATACCAGGGACGATTCAAAGCATTTGCGGCACAGGCGGGCGAGGGGCTGCAAGAGGTATTGCGATATGTCGAAGGCAATGCCCGGCGTGCGAAACTGGCCGAGCGTGCGGAGGATTGGCGATACGGCAGTTTGTACAGCGGCCCGCGTCGAGTGGAGGATCATGTGGAACTGACGCCATGGCCGATGCATCGACCGGCGGATTGGGCGCAGTGGGTCAATGAGCCGATCGAGGCGGCGGAACTGAACCGGTTGCGGCTTCATCTGCAACGGCAGCGGCCCTATGGCGAGGTGGCATGGACGGCGGACGCCGTAAAGCGCATGGGCTTGGAATGGACGATGCGGGACCGGGGCCGCCCCAAAGGCAAGGGAACCGAGAGAGCGGTGAGGCAGGGCCAGTAAATGTGGGATGTCCCCTTTGCATTATCCCTTTGCATTATCAGTAAATGTGGGATGTCCCCTTTGCATTATCTTACATTATTTGCATTATCCCCTTTGCATTATTCGTGGTTGCCCGCCCGGATGGCACCGGTTATGTTTATGATATGGCTACTATCGCAATTCCGGCCCATTTTGACGGGAAGCAAATCGTTCTTGACGAGCCGTACAATCTGCCCACCAACGCCAATTTGCTGGTGACACTGCTGCCCGATTCTGGTGCGGATATGCGTGAAGATGTGTGGCTAAAAGCCGTGGCAAAGAGCGACGCTTTTGCTTTTTTAGCTGATCCGGCGGAGGACATTTACACCATCACGGACGGGGATAGCTTTTCGCCAGGGGAATAAGCCGATGCGGTACGACGTGATTTTGGTTCCGTTTCCGTTTGACGATTTGAGCGGCAGTAAAGTGAGGCCGGCGGTATGCCTGACCGATGCGGTTGGCGTGCATCAGCATGTAGTTTTGGCGTTTGTGACCAGTGTTGTGCCCAGTTCGCTTGAACAATCAGACGTGTTGTTAGACCCCGTTGATCCTGACTTTCAACACACGGGATTAAAGATCCGTTCGGCGCTTCGGCTGCATCGGATGGTGACGGTATCGGCGACGATCATTCAGCGGAGATTGGGCGTTTTGAGACCGAGCCTTGCAACTAAGGTGGAGCAACGGTTGCGCGTGCTTTTCAAACTCTAGAACTTAAAGCCGGAAAATTTCCGCGTCGCCAAGCCCGCGATTACCCCAATGCCTTCACCGCCTTGGCGATCCCGTCGGGATCGAGTCCCTGGTATCCCATCTGCTGCCACAGTCCGCCGGGGCCTTCTTTGTTTGTGCCGATGTAGTTGTATTTGCCTTTGAATCCGCCCTTGAGCAGTTCGCTGCCGAAGCGGCTGCCCAGAAAAGAAAAAGAAAATGAAAAGGGGACATCCCACATTTGCAAAGGCAGTGGCGCCGCGTTATGCTGGGCAAATGGCAAGACGAGCACGCAGTGTGGTTGCCGGCGAAATCTATCACGTGATGAACCGTGGCAACTGCCGGATGGAGATTTACGGCAAGGCGGCCGACTATCTGGCGTTTTTGCGCTTGATGGAGGAGGGCCGCAAGCGCACGAACATGCGGATTCTGGCGTATTGTCTGGGGAATTAAAAGGGGGCATCCCACAAGTGCAAAGGCACTGGAGGGAATGAATACGGGGACGCAGCTAGTGGTAATTAAGCCATCGGTTAATAGATTCCTTTTCATGGCAAGAAAAGCACGAGTTGCGCCGGGTGGGTAAGTCTGTACATGTGGTCAATCATTCTGTCGGCCGGATAAAGATGTTGCGCACGCCAAAGGACTTCGCCGCGTTTGATCGGAGTATCATCCAGGCCCATGAGCGATGTCCCCTGCGTATTTTGTCGTATTGTCTGATGGGCAATCATTGGCATTTTGTCGCCTGGTTGAGGGATGACGGCGAGTTGACGGCGTTTTTCCGTTGGCGGCGTGAAGCTTTGCTAAGTGCCGTGGTATTCCTTGCCGTTTTGCCCGCGCGCTGTGCCGCTTGAAAAAATTCTCACGCAAAATTCATAGTTTCTTCATTGCCAACACATTTTGGCCGACGATACATTGCGGGGGCGATGAATGGGAATTCATCATTGATGGTTTACAAGGTCGCCAGCGGCGGCCGCGGCGGAGCGGGATATGAACAGCGTGGCACGGATTTCAATTCGGGAGATGCGCATCGGCTGGTCTAAGCTGGCTTTATGGCTGGCGGGACTGAGCCTGGTGGTGTTGGACTGGCTGGCTTTGGCCTGGCGTTAGGCGCTGGACTTTGCGGCCGGCTCAGGTTGCGGTGGGGTTGCGCCCGCCGCCGCCGGCTGCTTTTCGTAGGCCATTTTCAATAAATTCCGCAGCACCAGTAGCAGGGTGTCCGGTTCCAGATAGACCGGCGGGGGGCGGAAATAAATGGTGGACTCATCCACCACCCGCAGCGTGCCCGGCGCTCCGGTGAGGCCGGCCTGGGCGCGGGCGGCGTCGCCAACCTTCAATATGGCGTCGGGGGCGCGTTTGATGATGCTCTCGATGCCGAAAATGCCGGCCAGCAGCCGCAGTTCGGTGAGGGCCAGGAGCAGCACCGCCGGCCGCGGCGGCTCGCCAAAGGCGTCTGTCAAATCCTTGCTAAGTTCCTCCAGCATCGGCAAATCGGTAACTCTGCTGAGTCGGCGGTAGGCATCGAGGCGCTGGCGATCATTGCTGATCCACTGTTTGGGGATAAAGGCCGAAAGGCCGATATCCACATGCGCCTCGGGTTGCGTGGGTTTGGGCTGATTTTTCAGTTGCCGAGTCGCCTCTTCCAAAAGCTGGCAATACATTTCATAACCGACGGTGGCGATATGCCCGGACTGTTCGGGGCCGAGGATGTTGCCGGCACCGCGAATTTCCAAGTCGCGCATGGCGATTTTGAATCCAGCGCCCAGGTGGCTGTATTCCTCGATAGCCTTGAGACGTTTGGCGGCCACCGGCGTGATGGGCCGGTCGGCCGGCAGCAGCAAATAGCAGTAAGCACGGTGTTTCCAGCGCCCCACCCGGCCGCGCAACTGGTGCAGTTCACTGAGGCCAAAGCGGTCGGCCTGGTTAATCAAAATGGTATTGGCGTTGGGAATATCCAGCCCGGACTCGATGATGGTGGTGCAAACCAGGATATCCGCTTCGTGATGGATAAACGCCAGCATCACTTTTTCCAGTTCCCCCTCGCCCATCTGCCCGTGGCCGATGATGATGCGGGCCTCGGGGACCAGTTGTTGCACGCGCTCGGCCATTTCCTGGATGTTGCTGACGCGATTGTGAACGAAATAAATCTGACCCTCACGATTCAGTTCGCGCAACAAAGCCTGTTTGACCCGCTGCGTATCAAAGGGCATGACCTCGGTAACGATGCTGCGCCGATCTTGCGGAGCGGTGGTCAGGGAACTGATATCGCGCAGGCCGAGCATGGACAGGTGCAGCGTGCGCGGGATGGGGGTGGCCGACATGGTCAGCACATCCACGGTTTTGCGCATCTGCTTGAGCCGCTCCTTGTGGGTTACGCCGAAGCGCTGCTCCTCGTCGATCACCACCAGTCCCAGGTCGGCAAATTTGATGTCTTTGCTGATCAGCCGGTGGGTGCCGATGAGGATATCCAATTCTCCGGCGGCGAGCTTTCTGACGGTTTCTTTTTGTTGCCGCGCAGTTTTGAAGCGGGAGATGGAATCGATGACGAATGGGTAATTGGCCATGCGCTCGGAAAAAGAGCGTTGATGCTGCTCGGCCAGCACGGTGGTGGGAACCAGCACGGCCACTTGTTTGCCAAATTCCACAGCCTTAAAGGCTGCCCGCATGGCCAGTTCGGTTTTGCCGTAGCCCACATCGCCGCAGAGCAGCCGATCCATGGGGCGCGGGCGGCTCATGTCCTGCTTGATCTCCTGGGCGCCGGTCAACTGGTCGGGGGTTTCATCGAAGGGAAATTCTCCTTCAAATTCATTTTGCCACTCGGTGTCCGGCGGATAGGCCAGGCCATTTTCCGCGGCTCGGGCCGCTTGAATTTCCAATAGTTCCGCGGCCATGTCCATTACCGCTTCGGCAACTTTGGCCTTCTGTTTTTCCCATTGGCCGGAGCCGAGGCGCGAGAGTTGGGGGTGGCCGTGGAATCCGCCGATATATTTTTGAATCAGATTGATGCGGGCCGCCGGCACGTGCAGCACGGCATTTTCCGCAAAACGGAGGGTGAGATATTCCTCGCTGCGTCCCTCTTTGGTGATGCTTTGGATGCCGGTGAAGCGGGCGATGCCGTGGGCGACGTGAACGACATAATCCCCTTCTTTGAGGTCCAAAAAAGAATCGACCGGGCGCGAGGCGATGACTTTCTTAACCCGCCGCCGCATCTCGTAGCGATGGAATAATTCGTGGTGTCCCAGCAGGGCCAGGGGTCGTTGCCCCTCCTCTTGCCAAACAAAGCCGCGATGCAGATAGCCGATGGGCACGGCGATACGGTCGCGCAGGCCGGGCTGCTGCTGGTCGAGCAATTCACCAAATCGCTGAGCTTCGGCGGGCTTATCGCAAAAGACCGTTACATCGTGGCTTTGGGCCAGTTCCGCCAGTTCGCCAATCGCTTTGGCCGACTCGGTCTCAAATTTCTGCAACGAACCGATCGGCAGGCGCACGGACGGGGTCGCCGTCGATGGGCCTACCAGGCTTGGTGATGCCGATGAGCCTTGGTCGAACTGGCTTAGTTCCAGCAAGGTGAATTGTCCGGCCAGTTTCAAAAGTGCCGACAAGGGATAGATACCGCGCGCTTCGCTGAGCCGGTCCAGATAGGCCTTGGATTGCTCGGCGATTTCCAGCGGCGCCCAGAGCACCACCAGCGTTTGCGGCGGCAGATAACTGAAGATGCTGGTCGATTCGGAGCTTTCGGGCAACTGTCCGCGAATGTCCAGCAGATGCACCCGTTCCAGCGCCTCGTGCGAACCAAGGCTTTCCAGATCAAAGCGGCGGATGGATTCGATTTGATCGCCGAAAAAATCAATGCGAATGGCCAGACCCACCTGGTCGCCCGATGACTCATGATCCCCGGCCAGATAAATATCAACAATCCCGCCGCGAACGGCGAAATCGCCGGGCACTTCCACCTGCTCCAGCCGGTGATAGCCGTGTTCGGCAAGCCAGACAATCAGTTTTTCCTGTTCCAGTTCCTGGCCAACCTGGATGGTTTTTTCCAATTGCTCAAGTTGCTTGCGGCTGGGCAGCGACTGCATGGCCGCGTGGATGGAGCTGATAAGCAAAAGCGGCGTGGCCGAGTCGCCGGGGCGCGTGGCCAGTCGCGAGATCAATTGCATCCGCGCGGCCACTTGCTCTTCGGAGACTTTTCCCAGCGAGCCGGCCAGTTCCAGCGCCGCCAGCACTTCAGGACGGCGGCCATGGAACAGTTCCATGTCGTCAGCCAGATCGTCGGCCTCATCCACATGGCCGCACAACACGAAAATCGGCCGGCGCAATTCGACTTCGAGGCTATGGGTGATGGCGGCCAGACTGCTGCCCCACACGCCCGAAGCGCCCAGCGATTTGGCATCAGCTAATTGACGGGCCAGTTGCCGCAGCGGGCGCGCGGCGGCCAGCCGCCCGATCACATCGGGTGGGGTTTTTGCTTGCTCCATATGCCGATCATGGTAGCGCCGGGGAATAAATTGGTAAAGCGCCCAAGCGCACTTTGGCTAACAAGGCGCGGCGGCCCCGTTAGGGCTTGGTCGGTTGGCTGGTTGATTTGACGCCCGCTTTTTCCAGTAGTTGGCGACCCTGGCCAATTTGCAGACGCAACACATTCATGTTGGCCGACAGGCCGTCGGTTACTTCAACCATGGTTTCAGTGCTTTCGCCGACGCTGACGGCCACGGGTTTGACTTTATCGCCCTGGGGCACAAAAACGTAGCGATCGTTACCTTCAGAGTAGATCGCATCCAGCGGCACCGCCAAAACTTGCTTGAGACTCTTAAGCAGAATCTCACAGGAGACGCCGCCGCCGGGCTTGAGGTTCGGCGGGGTGTGGTCCAGGTCCAGGTCCACTGGATATTCTTTCAAATCGGGATTCCAAAAGCGCTGGGAATTGTCAGCCAGTACGCTGATTTTGGATAGCTGGGCACCAATCGGCTGTGCGATGCCCGCGATGCGCACTTTGGCACGCTGGCCGATTTCCAAGTGCGGCACCTGGGCTTCCAGGATTCGCACCACCGCTTTCATGGAATTGGTATCCGGCAGGCGCAAAAGCAGTTGCCGCTCACGCACCTGCGAGCCTTCCTGCAAGGGGTTTTGGGCGTTGCGGTCGGTGCTGGTTCCATACAAAACCAGTCCATCGGCCGGGGCTTTGATGGTGCAGTTGGCAAACTGCTCCTGGGCGCGTTGCAAGCGGCGTTTGAGTACCGCCAAAGCCTGTTCCTTGGCCAGCACCTCGGCGTTTTTCTGGGCCAGATTGCTGGTGTTTTCCCGCTTGGTGCGCAGCAATTTCTGCTCGGCTTGCAAGGTGGCGTTGCGCTTGCTGGTCTGGTCCATCGGGTGGGTGTACTTGGTCAACACTTCCAAAGCCGTCTGCGCTTTGGCCACGCTGTTGCGCGCGGTGGTTACGTCCAGCTCGGCTTTTTTCACATCCGCCGCGGTAACAAATCCCTTGGTGAAAAGTTTGTTGGTTTGATCCAAATCCTCCTGGCGGTTTTTCAAAGTGATCTGGGCCATTTCCAGATCGGTTTTGGCGTTGGCCAGCAATTGCGGATAGGAACCGCGCTCATATTGCTGCTCATCAAGCTGGGCAAGGGTGAGCATCACCTGCGCCCCCTCCATCGCCGCGGAGTTCCAGCTTTCCTGTATCTCCTTCATCTCCCGCGCCGTGGTCAAATCCGCTTCCCCTTTTTGCACGTCCAGCAAAGCATCTTCAATCTTCTGCTTGATCTGCGAGGAATCCATCACCACCAGCGTATCCCCTTTTTTAACCGTCGTTCCTTCCTTGACCAGTTGTTGAATGGTGTTTTGTGCCTCGACCATCGAGACCACGTCGATATTGTTCACGGCCTGTAATTCGCCATCTTTGATCAGCTTGACATCCATATCCACCGGCTGCACGGTGTAAAACGCCGCCGGCGAGATATCGCTTGGTGCCGCGCCGCGCCATAGACTCCAGCCCAGAGTCGCCAAAAGCGCCACGGCCAGCACAGGCAGCAGCATCCACCACTTAACGCGGCTGGTGGTGGCACTTTTACTGGGGTTAATGGCGGTGGCAACGGCGGTCATACTCAGTCCTTCACAATCACAATAAACGATCCTGCTATCAGTTATCTACCTGTCCGGCTGGGAATTGTTCACGGAATTATTGCTCCGATCCATCGCCAGAGCCAGTGCGCCGGCGTTGGGGTCCAGGCGCAACGTGCCGGTGTCGCGCAGGTACACCAAAACCTGGATTTGCAAATTGGAGCGGGCCAGATCGTAGGCGTCCTGGGCACTGAGCAGCGAACTTTGCGCTTCGACCACATCGCGGGCGTTGACTTTGCCTTGAATCAACAGTTCGTTGGCGAAGTCCAGTCGCCGCCGGGCCAGTTCGATGCCGCGCAACTGGATCTGCAAGGTGGCTTGGGCGGCGCGGATGCCGCGGGCGGCGCTGCGCACATCGGCGGTGATCTGCTGGCGCGTTTGCACGTAATGGCGATTGGCCCGCTCCAGTTGAATCAAGGAGCGGCGGTAATCATTGCGCTCGGCCAGGCGATCGACCGGCAAATCCAGTTGCACGCCGGCGGAATACGTGCCGGTGCGGTTGTCCAAACGCTGGGCCACAGTATCGGCGCGGTTGCCAACCTGCCCGCTGGCCACCAGGTCCAAATCCGCCTGCAAGCCGTTGGCGGCCACGCGCACCTGACGGCGGGCGTCGTCAATTTGATCCTGGGCGGTTTGCAAATCCAGCCGGAATTTCATGCCGGTTTCAATCGCGTCCTGATGCTGCAAATCCGGCACATCCAGGGACATTTCCACTGGCTGCACGTCAATCTCATCGTGTACCGGCATGCCGAGATATAGTTTGAAATCGTCCAAAGCGGAGCGGTAGCGTTCTTCGGAGTCGATGATTTGATTTTCCGCCACCAACTGGGCCTGCAACGAGCGCTGCACTTCCAGAAAGCTGATGCGCCCCGCGGCGTACAACGCCTGGGTTCTTTCGGTGAGCAGCGCCAAGCTGGCGTAATTGAGTTTGCGATTGGCGATCTGCTGCTGCTGGTTGATCAGCCGGAAATACTGGGTGGCGATATTGACCACAAATTCCCGGCGATAAATCTCAAAGTTGCGCACCGCGTAAACCAGCGTGCGCTCCGAGCCGATCAGGCCTTCGAGGTTGACCATGCCCGCCCCGCGCAATAGCGGGATGGTGCCGCTTAAAGCCAGTGAGGCTGATTGGCCGTCGGCGGTGTTTTGATTGAGGGCATCGACAAACTGCACCAGCGATTCGGCGACAATCTCCCCGCCGTAGGGAAGCCGCTGGCGAAATCCCGCGCTGGCGGCGGCCGTCAGGGCAGAGCGATGGTTCACATCCGCCTGCCCGCCGTCGTAGGTGTAGCTGGTGCGCACAAAGGGGCGCGGGTCAAACAGATGCCGCTGCAAGGTAACATCCAGGGCCGCCAGATACAGGTCTTCCATGCGATCTTGATAGGGGCGGCTGTGCTGCACGGCGTAATGGACGGAGCCGAGCAGATCAATTTCCGCGGCCTTTCCGCCGGGACTGGGGGGGCCAAGAGCCAGCCGCCGGGCCGCCAGATCGCGCAGGGAATCGGTGGCCGAATAATCTTCGCTGGGCGGCTGGGTATTGCTGGGCCAGAGCATTTGCGGACCCAACGGGCCATATTCCGGCGCGGCATCGCGCATTTCCATCGGCGAGGTGGTCGGCGGGGCGATGCGCGTGAAGGGGATTTTGTTATACGCCGCCGAAGCGACCTGCGTCTTGGCCGTGGTAGGCGCGGCGACCTGGGGCTGATAAGCCAGTGTTTGCTTCTTGCGATCCGCAAGCAACTGATTTACCTGCCGGTCGGCGGCGCGCTGGTAGTCGCCCGGCGAACAGGCCAAAAGCGTAAACGGAAGCAAAATCGTGAAATATCGGCAATTCATCGTAAACAGCCAGTGTAACTTTCCTGTCGCCGGTGGAAAGGGACTGGATGTAAACTATACGCCCCAGCGGCCATTTTGTTGTTATTGAGCCATCGATAGCCGGCTGGGCTGGGCCGGCGGGAGGTTGCTTCGCCAGGTGATAAATTCATCAAGCGCCCGATCAAAATCCTCTTTTGACTGGATAAGGCGCATCGCCAGTTTCAATTCCCGGCAGGGGTGCATGGTTTTGGAATACCAACTAATGCGCTGGCGAAACTCGCGTACGGCGGCGGCCTGGCCGCGGGTGGCGGCGTGGCGCTCAAAGTGGTGGCGCATCCACTGGCATTTTTGTTCAATCGACGGTTCGGCCGGCATCGGTCGGCCATTGAGTAGCTCCCAGATATCCCGGAATATCCAGGGACGCGACAAGGCCCCCCGGCCGATCATGACCCCGGCGCAGCGGGTGTGGCGCATCATGCGCAGGGCATCCTGGGGCGTGCGGATGTCGCCATTGCCGATGACCGGGATTTTGTCCACCGCCGCCACCACTTGGGCAATGCCGTCCAGATCGGCGCTGCCGGAAAAGGCCTGTTCGGTGGTGCGGCCGTGGATGGTGATGGCCGCCACGCCCAGTTGCTCCAGTTGCCGGGCCAGTTGCGGCGCCACGCGATGCTGATTGTCCCATCCCAGTCGCAATTTGCATGTTAGTGGGGTATGGCGCAGCGCCGCTTTGACCTTTTGCACCATTTTTAAGGTTGAATCGGGATCGCACAACAGCTTGCTGCCGCCTTGGCGCTTGGTGATTTTATCTACCGGGCAGCCCATGTTGATGTCCACCACCGCCGCGCCGTGGTCCTCCACCCAGCGGGCCGCCTCGGGCAGCGGATCATCCGCCGAGCCGTATAACTGCATCGCCAGCGGTTGATCGTCGCCGCTGCTGGCGGCCAAAACCAGCGAGCTGATTTTTTCCCGCAAAATCCCCTGGGGACAGAGCAGATCGGTGCTGGCCAGCCCCACGCCGCCGATGTGGCGCGCCAGGGCGCGAAACGCCAGATCGCAATATCCGGCCATCGGGGCCAGCAGCAGCGGGGTCGAAAGTGTCAGTTGATCAATTTGCATGGGCATTTGCCGCTCCGCGGGCATTGTAGCGGGCCAAGCGCCATGAAGCATGTCGTCGCGGCGCAACCAGCGAAGCGCACAAGCCGGCGGGAGAAAAATGAAGTTGCAATTTACAGGCTGTCAGCCATGATCGTGTCATGGATATTTCACTCAATGATCTATGGCAGGTGGCGCAGGAAGCGGCGTATTTGGCCGGACGGCGCACGCTGGCGTACTTCAATACCGGGACGGCGGTCCAGACCAAGGAGGACCAGACGCCGGTTACCTGCGCCGACCGCGAAGCCGAAGCGCTGATTCGCAAAACCATCGGGCGCTACTATCCCGACCATTGGATCATCGGCGAGGAAGAGGGCGACACTCCCGGCGATCCCAACGTGCGCTGGATTATCGACCCCATCGACGGCACCAAAACGTTTATTCACGGGGTGCCGTTGTATGGGGTGCTGATCGGCGTGGAAGTGCAAAACAAGCCGCAAATCGGGGTGATTTACCTGCCGGCTCTGGATGAGATGGTAACGGCGGCCACCGGGCTGGGCTGCCGCTGGAATGGGCGGACGGCGCGGGTGTCGCAAGTGGACCAGTTAAGCGAGGCGGCGCTGATGAGTTCCAGTATCACCAGCGCCCAGGCTCGCGGCGGGGCGTTTGATGAACTGGCCGGGCAGGCGAAACTGGTGCGCACCTGGGGCGACAGCTACGGCTACGCGCTGGTGGCCACCGGCCGCGCCGAGGTGATGGTGGACGCGGCGATGAAGGTATGGGACTGCGCCCCGATGCCGCCGATCTTGTCCGAGGCCGGCGGACATTTCACCAACTGGCAAGGCGAACCGACCATCTGGGGCCATGACGCCATGGCCACCAATGGCAAATTGTTTGAGCAAGTGCAAGCCCTGCTGGGTAAGAAATAAGCTGCGCAGCCTCTTGAGCTCAGAGCAGAAGTGACGCACGCCAAGCCACTTAGGGCTGTTGGATTAGCACATCAATCATGCTGGTGACGAAATAAAAAAAATAAAATTCGCGGGGTGGCGATATTTTTGTTGCAATATCGGTTTTGCACCGTATAATATCGGTTATCTATGGCGATTACGCTGCAAACCATCGCAACCCATTCTGGCGTTTCCAAAGGAACCGTTTCGGAGATTTTGCGTAATCCCAAACACGAACGCTATTCGGTGGCCATGCGTCAACGCATCCTGCGGGCAGCAAAGGAGCTGAAATACGTGCGCAATCGTGCTGCCGCCGCCGTGCGCACTGGGCGCACCAGTTTGATCGGGCTGGTAATCCCTTGGAACAATCCTGAACTGCTGGACGGCCTGCAACAGCACTGTCAGGGGCAGGGTTTCGCCACCATGCTCGAATTCACGCCCCATCCCGATCTAGACGCCGAGGAGCGGGCCATCACCAGCGCTATTGAGCGCCGGGTGGATGGTTTGCTCTGGATGCCCGCCGACGGCCGCCGCGATTACGCAAAGCAGGTGCAGATGCTGCGGCAGGCCGAGATTCCCACGGTGTTGCTGGAGAATAAGCTGCTGGATTTTGGTGAATCGACCTGCGTCTGGAGCCATGAGCAAGCAGCCCTTCAACAGTTGCTCAGAGGTCTAGAGCAACAGGGCTACCAGCGGCTGTGCTTTTGCAAACCCACTTTGGGATCAGCCGCCAATGAGACCTGCGCGGCGATGCTGCTGGATTTGGCGGGCGAATCGTCGCTGGATGTGCAATTCGTCGCCACCGACAGCTCGGAGGCCATGATGCGGCAGGCGGAGCGGCAGATCGCCGCCGCCCGCGGTCCGCTGGCCTTGCTGTGTGAAGCTGACTGGTTGGGCATCGAGTCGCTGCGGCTGTGTCAACGGCTGGGCAAGCGGGTGCCGGACGAAGTGGGCATCATCATTCGCGGCGATTTACGCGTGGGCGGCAAGTATCGCATCGGCGAACTGGTCGATCCGGCCCTCACGGCCTTGCGTATTCCCTATGACGTGATTGCTGAAGTCGCGGTGGAGCGATTGATGGCGGGTATTCGGACCGATGAGTCCTTCGCACAAACAACACCGCCGCCCCAGGTTCAACTGGTTTGGCGTCAGTCTACTGATCGTATGAAATTAAACGGTGGGAGCATGTTGCCCCCCCCGATCGCGCCGGCTGTTCGGCCGGGCGAATAGTTTGGTGGTTTGGGAGTCGTTAGACTCCCCGGTCTTCGGACCGAGTACTGCAAGGAGTGGTCTATGTGTAAGGTAGTGTCTTTGTCTTTGGCGGGA
>JBBQBE010000076.1:0-15665 GCA_038317225.1 Tepidisphaerales bacterium
ATAAAAATATTCTCCAGTCGGTTTATCGTGCTTCAATCGCGAGTGGCACAAAGGTAAAGCGCCAACCCGCTTACGGCAAGAGCGCAGGCGGGGGAAAAAGATATTGAGCGTTGAATAGCAAAACCGGACAGGGGGGGAAGTGATTGTGGATTGTGGATTGTTGATTGTGGAAAATGCTCAACATTCTACGTGCCTCAATCAACAATCAACAATCATCCCAACTACTGACCACTGACTACTGGCTTTCTCCACATTCATCATTGATATGGCAAAAAGGAGGCCCCCACCCCGGCCCTCCCCCGGAGTACCAGGAGAGGGAGAATAGTAAGGGATGCAACGCTCCCCCGGAGTACCAGGTGAGGGAGAATAGTAAGGGATGCAACGCTCCACACTCAACACTCCACAATCAACAATCAACAATCAACATTCATGCGCCACTGACCACTGACCACTGACCACTGACCACTGACCACTGACCCTAAACTACTGACCTTGTCATTGAATCAGCCCCTGCGTTAAGCGTAAAAACACATCCTCCAGTTTCATTTGATGCGGGGCGATGCTGTGGAGGCGAAAGCCGCCGGCCAGTAGGTTTTCCACTAGGAAATGATGATGTTCCCCTGCGTCCTTGAGCGTTACCTGGATTTGCTCCTCTTGCACCAATGCGCTGTGGACGCGGGCGTCTTGGCGCAAACAGTTCGCCGCCAGCTCCGCGGGGCCTTGCACGCGCACGCTGATGCAGGGCTGGGCTGCGGCCTGGTTCATCAACTGCTCCAAGGTGCCGCTGATCAGCAGTTTGCCGCGCTCGATAATCCCCAGTTTGTTACAAAATTCGCCCAGTTCCGACAGGATATGGCTGGAGATCAAGATGGTTTTGCCCAGGCGGCGCAGTTCCTTGAGCAGCTCGCGGATTTCGATCCGCGCCCGCGGGTCCAGCCCGCTGGCCGGCTCATCGAGCAGTAGCACCGGCGGATCGTGCACCAGCACCCGCGCCAGCCCCAAGCGCTGCTGCATCCCGCGCGACAGCGAATCGCATAGCGCATCTTGCTTATAGCCCAGGTCCGTCAGTTCCAGCACATCGGCCACGATTTTCTTGCGCGCCGTGCGCGCCAGTCCGTAGGCGCTGGCGAAAAATTCCAGGTATTCGGCGACCGTCAAATCTTCGTAACTGCCGAAAAAATCCGGCATATAACCGATGTGGCGGCGCACAAAATCCCCATGCCCGGCCACCGACTTGCCAAGGATAAATGCCTCGCCGTCGCTGGGGGCCAGCAGCCCGGCCAGGATTTTCATGGTGGTGCTTTTGCCGGCGCCGTTGGGACCGATGAAACCGAAAATGTCTCCGGGCGCCAGTTGCAAATTCAACTGATCCAGCGCCATCAGCGTGCCGTAGCGTTTGCATAGGCCAACGGCGCAAATGGCCGCGTCGGGATTGGGACAGGGCATGGCTTTGCTTCCTTTAGTTTATTGACTTGCCGGCACCAGCGCCCGCAGCACCAGCGTATGGCGCTGCAGTGGCGTTTGGCCGCCCAGCGTTACCGGTGCCGGCGGCTGCGTGCAATGCGCCACTACCAGCGCCAGCGGTTGATCCTTCAATAGCCGCTCGATTTTACCGGTGCGATCCCAGGCCAGGGCGGCCTGCTGGGCATAGGTTAATGCGGTGGATTTAG
The DNA here is from genome assembly GCA_038317225.1 of Tepidisphaerales bacterium. Classification (GTDB taxonomy): domain Bacteria; phylum Planctomycetota; class Phycisphaerae; order Tepidisphaerales; family Tepidisphaeraceae; genus JBBQBE01. The sequence continues at coordinate 1,671 of JBBQBE010000076.1, forward strand.
GTGCATAGGGGCCGTATCCCCGCAACTGGCCAAGCGGGTAGCGCACGCCGCCCGTCAATTTGGCGCTGATGGTTTGCTGTGCGCCGGGGGCCAGCGTCAGTTGCATCTCCGCGTCGCCGGCACTGGTGAGAATCTGATCCACCACGATCGGCCACGGGGAGACATTTTTCACCACACCGCTGATCCTTTGACCCGGCGCAATACGCAATGTCGCGCCCAGCCAAGGCTCTTGGGGTCGGTTATCCGCATCGGTCAAGAAACGCAGATTCCACACGTTGACGCGCAGCGGCAGCGGCTGATTGCCATGTTCATCCTGCCGGCAGTCCATCTGTGAACTCAGCCGGGAGTTTGACCAGTAATCCTCCATCACGCTCAGCGGCCGCCACCATCCCTCCCGCTGACTGCGCAGGTCGTAATCGGTGGTTTGGGGCGAATAGATGCAAGTGGCCGAGACCCGCCCGACCACTTGCCCGTCGGCCTGGTCCAGCACCGTCAGCGTGCGCACATGCACATCACCGCTGCGCAGCACATGGCCCAGGTAAATCGCTCCCACCGTAACCAGCGCGATCCAACCGCTGGTGGTTACCCAGGTCCACGGCTGTCGGCCGGTGCGCTTGAGAATCAGCCAGTCCACCGGCCCCACCACCAGCATCAGCCCCACCAATGTCCAGGCGATGTAGGAAAAATGAAACGTCCCCACCCCCGGCACATCGCCCAAGTCGTTGGCGATCAGGCTCACCAGCTCGCGGCGCTGGGCGTTTAGCGCGGGGTCATAAACCGCTGCGGAAGTGTTGTCCTGCCGCAAAGTCGCCAGATCGCACAATCCGGTCAAAATGGGTCGCCAAAACGCATCGGCGCGTTTTTCATCGTCAAACAGGAGCATGGACACATCCGCCGCCAGCACCCGCACCTGCCCGAATCCAGCCCGCCCGCTGACCAGCGTCGGCTCGCCGTCGCCAAACAGCGGCATGGAAATCGCCGACTCGGCGGCAACAAGTTTACGGCCGTTCAGGTGCGCAAATCGTGCCCCCAGTCCATAGCGCGCCAGCGTCGCCTGACTTAGTTCATAACGAGTCGGTGGCCCTAAACGACAGGGCAGGATTTCCCCCAGCGGCGAATCGGCCGCCGGCGTCTGCGATCCGGCGATCACCAGCAGACTTCCACCGCCGCGCACCCACTGGGCAATCGCCCTTTGCTGTTCGATGGTCAACTGCTCCCACGATGGATCGGCCAGCACCAGCACGTGTAGCGCGTCATATCCCACGGCGTCTGGCGGCAGGCGATCCGGCCGAATCGCCGCCGCCGTTAGCTTCATGAATTCCAGGTGCCCGCGCAATATGCCCAAAGAATTTCCCGGTCCGCATAGCGCGAAAAACGACTGCTCGGCAAGTCGCAAAGTGAGTTTGCGTTGCAAACCGCCCGAGGCGTCTTCCCCTTCAAATTTATCGCCGGCCAGCAACTTGCCACTTTGGGCATCGCGCACGGTGATGCCCGCCTGGTTGAGATTGAAAATAAAAGGGCTGTATAAAATGTAGGTTTGCGCCGTTTGCCCGGCGGCCACCACTTGCCGCACCGACATCGCCGCCGCGCCGCTTTGGGGCGCATAGAGTTCCAAAAGCACATTGAGCGGCTGATCGCTGCGCAGGGTTACAAAAATCGGAGTCCAGGCATCCACTCGCGTTTGCCCATCCCACCCGGCCTCCATATCCAGGCTCACCGCCGCCGCCGACCCGCCGGCCGCCAGCGCCAGCAGCGCCGCCCAAACCCACAGAATTGCCCGCCGCGGATTCATGTCGCCCAATGATAATCTTTAAGCGGCGGAATCAGAAATCGCCGCGCGTTTTTGCCGTCCATCGTCGTTATCCAGCGCGCGCCGTGGGGACAGCCGTGGCGACATGTGAAGTTGCGCAATGGTTATGGCAGATAATTATTTTGCTGGCGAACGTCGATTGTGAACGTCGATTGCAAAACAGTCATGCCGTTTTTTGTTTCAGCCTAAGAGTTTTTGGAGGATTGATGTGCAGCGCGTAACGTGTTGAGGGTTCACATCGATATTGGCGCGTGGCCGACTATTGGGTTGCAACCAATATCAGCGCGAGGCCAATTGTTCCTGTGCCCATTGGCAGGCGCGCTCAACTAGTAACGGCAGGGTTTGGGCCATGATCGGGGAAAGTTGCTCGCTCATGGAAAAGTCCTCTCCGGCGACGCTCAGCAGGGTGGCGGGGGGGGTGGCACCGTAAAGCGTGGCCGCAGCCGTCATGAGCGTGGCCGGGGCAAGCTGGTGAACCCACGCGCCCCAAGTGCTGTTGTCCGGCTCCACGGTGCTGGAAGTAATCTGTCCCGCCGGGCCGCGGGCGGCGGCATCGAGAAAGAGCACCGCCCGGCGATTTTGCAATTCGTGGGCGAGCTCCGGCATCAGTTGATGCACCTGCAACACCTCCACCTCCGCGGGGTCCAGGCGTTTTTCCAGTTCCTCCGCGGCGTATACTCCCAGCCCATCGTCGCTGCGTAAGGTGTTGCCAATTCCGATGATTAGTAGGGGGGCCATGGGGGAAGTCAGTGGGCAGTTGGAGGAATGAGTGTTGATTGTGGATTGTTGATTGTTGAGGGTGGAAATGCGATTTTTGCATCCACAATCAACTTTCAACAATCCACAATCAACATTCTACATTCTACATTCTACATTCTACATTCAACACTCAACACTTAACACTTAATCGCGTTGCGCATGACCGATGACGGACCCGTCGTGTCGCACCAGGTCGATTGACAGCGGCATTTTGCCCACGGCGTGCGTGGAGCAACTGAGGCACGGGTCGTAAGCGCGGATGACCGCTTCAACGCGGTTGAGCATCCCCTCGCGGATCTGCTCGCCTTGCACAAAATGCTTGGCCACCTGCGCCACCGAGCGATTCATCGCCAGGTTGTTGTGGCCCGTGGCTACGATCATGTTGGCGCTGGTGATCAGTCCTTGATCGTTCACCTTGTAATGGTGGATGATGGTGCCGCGCGGGGCCTCGGAGACGCCCACGCCTTCGAGGCAGTTGGGACCGGCATAGGCCCGCACATGCGGATCCAAAATGTCCGGGTCGTTGATCAGTTGCTCGACGCGCTCCACCGAGTAGAGGATTTCCAGCAGCCGCGCATAGTGGTTGTGGAAACTGGAGAGCACCACGCCGCGCCGCAGGGCGCGGAATTCGGTCCACTCCTGATCGGCCGCCGGCGTGCCCATGCGGTCAATCAAATTCACCCGCGCCAGCGGGCCGACGCGGTAGATGCCGTTGGGATACCCCTGGGGCAGATAATACGGCACTTTCAAATAGCTCCAGGGCACCGACGCTTCGCCGATGATCTTTTCATATTCCGTCGGATCGAAATTGTCGTGCACCACGTTGCCCGAAGCGTCCACCACGCGCAACACGCCGTCGTAGTGTTCGATCATGGCATTGTGATCGCCTTTTTCATGCGGCGTAACCAGCCCCAGGAACAAAGAGGGGAAGTTGCCGAAGGTGCGAATCTCGTCGCGGAAATTTTCAAAAGCGGATTTGTACCACTCCAGCGTGCGCAGAATGATCGAGCGGGCGTCGGGCAGCATCGCGGCGATCTGGTCGCGGCTGTGGGCGTCCAGCGCTTTATTGACCCCGCCGGGGACCGTCCAGGCGGGATGTACTTTTTTGCCGCCCAAAACCTGGATGATGCTCTGGCCGATCTGGCGCAGGCGGATACCGTCCTTGGCCAGCTCCGGGTGGGTTTCGATCACGCCAAAAACGTTGCGCTTCACCGGGTCGGAATCCATGCCCAAAAGCAGGTCGGGGCTGGACAAGTGGAAGAAGCTCAAGGCGTGGCTTTGAATGTACTGCCCGAAATTGAGCATGCGCCGCAATTTGGCGGCGGTGGGCGGAATCTTCACGGCCATAATCGCGTCGCAGGCTTTGGAACTGGCCAGCAGGTGGCTGACCGGGCAAATGCCGCAGATGCGCGCGGTGATGGCGGGCATTTCGTGAAAAGGCCGGCCCTCGCAGAATTTTTCAAATCCGCGGAACTGGGTTACGTGAAACAGGGCATCGGCCACCTGTCCCTTGTCATCGAGTTGGATGGTGATTTTCCCGTGCCCCTCGATGCGGGTTACGGGGTCAATAACAATTTCTCGGCTCATAACAACCTCAAATATTAATGATTGTTGATTGTTGAGTGTTGAATGTTGATTGTCGAAGGTGGTTGACAAAACCAGCGCCCTTCAACAATCCACAATCCACAATCAACAATCGATACTGAACGTTCCTCTCACGCTCCAAAGCGGGTGCGGTCGCTTAGGTTTGGCACTCTTCCGGCCAGTAGTTCGGTAACGGCGAAGAAGATGGTGTCGGCGCTGGGCGGACAACCGGGGATAAACAGGTCCACCTTGACAAACTCATGCAGCGGCCGGCTCTTGGGCTGCAACAGCGGCACCGAGCGATAGGGCACCTGGGCCTCGGTGGTGGCCAGCTCGATATACGCCCGATGCAAAATCGCCTCGGTCTTGAAGCTGTTGCGCATCGACGGCACGTTGGCGGTAACGGCGCAGTCTCCCAGGGCCGCCAGCAGCTTGGTGTGCTTGCGGATGTTACGGATTTTGTGGATGTCCTCGTCGCTGGAGACGGCCCCCTCGACCAGGGTGATGTCCACCGCCTCGGGAAATTCCTTGGGATCGACCACCGGGGAGTGAATCACGTCCACCAGTTGGGCCAGCACCAGCAGCCGTTCATCCATGTCTAATAATGACATATGACATCCGGAGCATCCGTCCAGCCACACCGTGGCCAGTTTTGCCTTACTCATTGCCGTACCTCGCGCATCTCCGCCAGGTTACTGACGGTTTGAGTTCTCTTGATTTGCTCTCCCGCCGATCGACCTTTCTCGGTCAACGTTCCGGTGGGACAGACCATGACGCATTTGCCGCAACTGGTGCAGCTTTCGCTGTCGCCCCAGGGCTGATTCAGGTCGGTGATCACCCGGGCTTCGATCCCGCGGTTCATCACGTCCCAGGTGTGCGCCCCTTCGATCTCATCGCACACGCGCACGCAGCGGGTGCACAGGATGCAGCGATTATCATCCTGCACAAAGCGGCGATGGGTCGCGTCCACCTCCAGCTTGGGATAGCGGTAGGGCAGATGCACGTGCGTGATCCCCAGCCGCTGGGCCATCGCCTGCAATTCGCAGTGGCCGTTGGAAACGCACACGGAACACACGTGATTGCGCTCGGTGAACAACAGCTCCACCAGCGTCTTGCGGTAGCGCTGCAAACGCTCGGAATGGGTGGTGATTTCCATCCCCTCGGCCACCTGCGTGGTGCAGGCCGGAAAGAGCTTGGGTGATCCTTTGATCTCCACCAGGCACAAACGGCACGCGCCGTATCCCTTAAGCCCCTCTAGAAAGCAAAGGGTGGGGATGTCGATGCCATTCTCCCGCGCTACCGACAAAATCGTCTCGGTCTCGCGGGCGCCGATGTCCTTGTCGTCGATCTTCAACGTTACAACTTTTACGGGGGCTACAACGCTCATGCCTGCACCTCCTGATGGGCCGGGGCCTTGATTGCGCACACGCCCGCCGGACAAGACTTGTCCTGGATATGGGCGATGTACTCGTTACGGAAATATTTCAACGTCGTCAGCACGGGATTGGGCGCTGTCTGGCCCAGCCCGCACAGGCTGGTACTCTTGAGCAGGTCGCACAATTCTTCCAGCAGAATGATCTCCTCTTCGCTGGCCAGCCCCTCGCTGATCCGGCACAGCAGATCGTGCATATGCGCCGTGCCCACCCGGCAGGGTGTGCACTTGCCGCACGATTCGCTGCGGCAGAACTCCAGGAAGAATTTGGCCACATCCACCATGCAACTGGTCTCGTCCATCACGATCATGCCGCCGGAACCCATGATCGAGCCAACCTTGGCGATGGAGTCGTAATCCACGTCCATGTCCAAAAACTGTTCGGGAATGCAACCGCCCGACGGCCCGCCGGTCTGCACGGCCTTGTATTTGCGCCCGTCGGGAATGCCCCCGCCCAGCTCGAAAATAATATCGCGGAGTTTCATCCCCATGGGCACTTCGATCAAGCCGGTATTGGCCACGCGTCCGGCCAGCGCGAAGACCTTGGTGCCCTTGCTCTTTTCCGTGCCGATGGAGGCGAACCAGTCGCCGCCTTTGCGGAGGATGGGCGCGATGTTAGCGAAGGTTTCCACATTGTTGATCAGTGTCGGGCAGCCCCACAGGCCTGACTGGGCCGGGAAGGGCGGCCGCGGCCGCGGCGTGCCGCGCTTGCCCTCGATCGAGTGGATCAGGGCCGTCTCCTCGCCGCACACAAACGCTCCAGCGCCCAGGCGGATATCCACCGTGAACCCGAATTGTGTGCCGAAGATGTTCGCCCCCAGCAATCCCATGCGCTCGGCCTGGCGAATGGCGTTTTTCAGCCGCTTGACCGCCAGCGGATACTCCGCCCGGCAGTAAATGTAGCCCACGCTGGCGCCGGTGGCGTAGGCCGCGATGGCCATGCCCTCCAGCACGCGATGCGGATCGCTCTCCAGCACGCTGCGATCCATAAACGCCCCCGGATCGCCCTCGTCGGCATTGCAGATCACATACTTGGGCGTCATCGGCGCTTTGGCCACGGTCGTCCATTTCAAACCCGTGGGGAACCCGGCTCCGCCGCGGCCGCGAAGCCCCGAACGGGTTACCTGCTCCAGCACCTCCGCCTGCGTCATCCCCGACAATACTTTCTGCAATGCACTGTATCCCTCGGCGGCAATGTATTCCTCGATCCGATCCGGATCGATCACGCCGCAGTTTTCCAGAACGATCTTGGTCTGACGCTGGAAAAAGGGGATCTGTGTGTTGCAGACCAGACGTTGCATCGGTTTGTCGTCCAGCACGCTTTGCAACAGTTCCGCGGCGTCGGCTTGGGACACTTCCTGGTACATCACCTGTTTGGGCGACACGTTCACCAGCGGCCCGGCGGCGCACAATCCCATGCACCCCACGCCGCGAACGCGCACCTTCTTGCCCAGGTCCTTGCTCTTGACCTGCGCCGCCAGGGCGTCGCGCACCTGGTCGGCATGGCTGGATAAACACCCGGCGGCCATGCAAATGTCAATGGTCGCGGTAAAGCCGGCGGAGGTCTCGGCCTCGGCCTGCACGATCTTGTTGAGTTCTTCGCTGGTCATGCCTCCATCCATTTCTCGACGCGCTTGAGCATGTCGTTTCCGTTGATTTTCCCGGCCACGTCGCCGTCAAACACCGCCGCCGGTGCCAGTCCGCAGCTTCCCAGACAGCGCGCCGTCAGCACCGACATCTTCCCGTCCTCGGAGGTTTCGCCGGGTTTGACCCCGTACTTCTCCTGGATCGCCGTCAAAAGCGCTTGGGCACCCTTGATGTAGCAGGCCGTGCCCATGCACACCACGCAGGTATGCTCTCCCTTGGGCTTGAGGGTAAAGAGATTGTAAAAGGTGGCCACGCCGAACACCTTGCTCAGCGGCAACGATAGAGCCTGCGACAGATAGCGCAAAGCCTGTTCGTCGAGAAAACCGAAACATTCCTGCACCGTATGCAGACACTCAATCAGCGAATCGCCTTGACGGCCGTGCCGTCGAATCGTGGCGTCCACCAATTTCCACCGCTTGTCCGCACTTGGCGGCTGCGCTGGGGCATTGAGCATGGACATGGGAACCTCTGGTCAAAACAAGGTAACACTTCGCCGGCGGATACGCCCGCCGACGTTATTTAGTCGATCATCAACCCCACCAAAACAGGAGTTAAAACTTTTCGCATTCCTTGATCCTTTTCCGAGCGGCACATCACTATTTCACCTTTGTATACTATATTTGTCGCCGCGCCCAATCAGCAGATGCGCGGCAACTGTTCTCCATACGGTTTTTGCACAATTCGCCGTCCGCCCATATTCGTAACCATCTCGCAAATTCCCCCGGCCGCGCCCACCTGCCCGATGATCGCCGCCCCCTTGCCCCAGCACTGGCTCCGCATCGCCCCCAGCGCCGCCTCGGCCTGCTCGGCCGCCACCACCGCCACCAGCTTGCCCTCGTTGGCCACTTCCAATACGTCGATCCCCAGCACCTCCGCCGCCCGCCGCGTGGCGGCCGTTACCGGCACATCCGCTTCCCGCAGCACGATCCGCTTTCCCGACGCCTTGGCCAGGTCCGCGCACAACCCCGCCACGCCGCCGCGGGTCGCATCGCGGGCAAAGCGCGTCAGCGGCGCCGCGGCCAGAAGCGCCTCCATCAGCCCGTTGAGCGGCGCGCTGTCGCTTTGCAGCGGGCAGACCATTTGCGGCATCTGGCGGGCCATCATCACCGCCAGCCCATGTTCGCCAATCGGCCCGTTGATCAGCAGCACATCCCCCTGGCGCACATTCATCGGCGACAAATCCACCCCCGCCGGCACCAGGCCGATTCCGCAGGTGGTGATATACAACCCGTCGGCCGCGCCGCGGCCAACCACCTTGGTATCGCCGGTGATGATCCGCACGTTCGCTTGCTTGGCCGCCTGCGCCACCGCGTCCATCACCCGCTCCAAACCCGCCTTCTCCAATCCCTCGGCCAGGATCAAACTCAATCCCAGCCCCAGCACTTTGGCCCCGCACACCGCCAGGTCGTTTACCGTTCCGCACACCGCCAGTCGCCCGATATTTCCGCCGGGGAATTCCCACGGCTGCACCACATAGCTGTCGGTCGTCAGCGCCAGCCGCGTGCCATCCGGCAGCGGGATCATGCCGCTGTCGAGCTGCGCATCCAGTAGCGGATTGCCCAAGCGCGGACGGACCACTTGCTCCAGCAGTTCATCGGTCAGTTGCCCGCCGCCGCCGTGGGCCAGCAGAATCGTGCCGCTCAAGAGGCCTCCCCGGCGGCGGTCGCCCGTCCATATTTAAACCACGCGGCGCAGGTGCCCTCGCCGCTGACCATGCACGGCCCGATCGGCCGCGTCGGCGTGCAGACGGTGGCAAACAGCGGGCACTGATCCGGCGTCTGCTTGCCCTTGATCACCTGTCCGCAGCGGCAGCCCGGCGGCTCGCCGCCCTCGCGGCGGCTCAGGCCCAGCCGCGCCGCCGCGTCATATTGCTCAAACTCCGCAGCCAATCGCAAGCCGCTCTGGCCGATCTTTCCCAGCCCGCGCCACTCGGCGTCGCACGGTTCAAACACCCGCTCCGTTAATCGCAAGGCCGCCTGATTGCCCTGCTCGCGCACCAGCGGGGCGTAAATATTGTCCACCCGGGCCTGGCCCTGCTGGTTCATCTCCGCCAAGAGCGCCAGCGTTTGCATCATCTGCAACGGCTCAAAGCCCGCCACCACGCAGGGCATGCGATAGCGCTGCGCCAGCGGCCGATACACCCCCGCGCCCAGGATGATCGAAACGTGCCCCGGACACATCAGCCCCTGCACCGACACATCCCCCTCGGCCAGCAGCGCCTCCAGCGCCGGCATCACCCGTTTGTGACTGGCCAGGATGGAAAAATTTTTCAGCCCGCGCCGCTGCGCCTGCAATACCGCCGCGGCCGTCGCCGGGGTGGTGGTCTCAAATCCCACCGCCGCCAAAACCACCTGTTTTTGCGGCGACTTTTCCGCCAAATCCACCGCGTCCAGCGTGCTGTAAATAATTCGCACATCCGCCCCGTCGGCCCGGCGCTGCTCCAGCGAATCGCCGTCAATCCCCCCCACGCGCAACATGTCCCCGTAGGTGCAGAGCACCACATCCGGTTTTTGCGCCGCCTGCAAAATCAGGTCAATATCCCCTGGTGCCGTTACGCACACCGGACATCCTGGCCCGCTGATCAGCCTCACCGAATCAGGCAGCAGCGCCCTCAATCCGCAGCGAAATGCCGCCATGGTGTGCGTTCCGCATATTTCCATAAACGCCAGCGGACGCGCCACCGCCGCCGCGGCCCGCCGCAGTCGATCCAGCCACAAATCGGTCGGCCGCTCACTCATCGCTCTTGCCCGCCTCCTCCAGTTCGCCCAACAGCGCAAAGGTCTCCATCGCCTCGGCCTCGCTCAAACTGGAAATGGCAAACCCCGCGTGCACCAACACCCAATCCCCTAGAGCCGCCTCGGGGGTCAGCACCACGCTCACCGGCACGCGGTTGCCGTGCAATTCCACCAGCCCGCTCTCGCCGTCGCGCTCAATCAATTTTCCCGGAACCGCCAGGCACATATCACACCTCGACTGTCATTGGTTTTACGATATTTGTAATACTACTCGTTTGCCGCCGCGCCCGCGCCACCGCCGCCTGCCCTACGGCGATCGACCCATCCCCCGGCGAGAGCAAGCGGTGCCGCAGCACCTTCAATCCTTGTCGCACCAGCAATTGCTCCAGCCGCCGGCAAAGTAGCGCGTTGGCCATCACGCCGCCGCTTAGCCCGATCGTCGTCATCTTCCGCTGACGCGCCACCTGGCCGATCAGCCGCGCCCACCCGCGGGCAAACTGCTCATGAAACATCGCCGCCCCCTGCGCCGGCACCGGGCTGGTCTGCCATATCCACCGGCACAAAGAGGAAAAATCAAGCCGCCGCAAGCGTGCCGGAATTTGTTCCCCCGCACCATTTACCGCAGTATGCCGCTCGTCGTCGCGCCCTAACATATCTTCTGTTGGCGCTTCCACCACCTCAAACAAATCTTCATCCGACAGCGCTTGGCGATTGCGCATCGCCGCCGCCTCCAGCGCCATCGGCGCCTGGGCTTCAAAATCATTGCGCCGGCAGATCCCCAGCAGCGCCGCGGCGGCGTCAAATAAACGACCGGCAGCGCTGCTCGATACGCAGTTGACCCGATGCTGAAGCATGTTCACGATCATGTTTTTCTCAAAATTGTCGGGGAAAAGCCGCTTCATGGTTCCCAAATCGTGAAAATTTTCACGATTGGCCGCCGCCAACCACCCCGCCGCGCAGCGCCGAACATCCTTCGCCGCCGCGTCCCCGCCCGGCAAATCCAGCGGCGTCAAACTTCCCAGCCGCTCAAATGTTCCCGTGCTGGGATCCACCCGCAAAAGCTCCGCGCCCCAACTGCTTCCGTCGGTTCCATACCCCACCCCGTCGCATACCAGGCATAGCGCCGGCCGATCCATTTTCCACTCCGCCAGCAAAGCCGCCGCATGCGCGTGATGATGCTGTACCGGCTCCAAATCCGCCTGCCATTGTTTTGCCAGTTGCCGCGCGTGGTGGGTGGATAAATAATCAGGATGCCGATCATGGGCGATCCACCGCGGCTTCACCTCCAGCAAGTCCAGCAAATCCGCGATGGTGCGCTCAAAATGTTCCAAGGCAAGCGGATGTGACAAATCCCCCACATGCTGGCTGCACACCACTTCATCCGCCCGCGCCACCGCCACCGTGTTTTTCAGTTCCCCGCCCACACACAAACCCGGCTGATCAAACGCTCGCCTAAGCCCGATCCGCCCCGGCGACATCCCCCGCGCCACCCGCAGCGGCAGGGGGGCCTCATCGCCCATATCCAGCACCACCGAATCATCCACGCAGCGCGCGATCGGCCGGCTGTGCATCAGAAAGCCGTCGCACAAATCGCCCAATCGCTCCATCGCCTCGGCGTTGTCTATGGCCGGCGGCTCGCTATGCCGGTTGCCGCTGGTCATCACCAGCGCCCCCAAAAAACCGCGGCACTGATCCAACAAAAGATGATGCAGCGGCGTGGAGGCAAGCATTACACCCAAGCGCGCCTGACCCGGCGCCACCGCCTCGGCCAAAGCCGCATCGCTTCGCCGATTGGCCAGCACAATCGGTGCCGCCGGCGATTGCATCAGTTTCAGCCCCAGGGCGCTGAAATCCGCCAGTTGCAATGCCCGCTGCACACTATCCACCATCAGCGCCAACGGCTTGGCGTCGCGCTGCTTACCTTGCCGCAGCCGCAGCACCGACCGCTGGTCATCGGCCCGGCAGGCCAGGTGAAACGCCCCCAGTCCCTTAATGGCCAGAATCTTTCCCGCCGCCAGCAAATCCGCCGCCGCTTTGATCGGCTCTTGATCAATTCGTTTCCCGCCGATTTGCAGCCACACCCCCGGCCCGCACCGCGCGCAGGCCGTGGGCTGGGCGTGAAACCGCCGATCGCGCGGATCGGCGTATTCCGCGGCGCACCCAGGGCACAGCGTAAAGCCCGCCATGGTGGTATTGGCCCGGTCATAAGGAGTGGCGGTGATGATGCTGTAGCGCGGGCCGCAATCGGTGCAGTTGATCAGCGCATAACCATAGTGCCGGTCGCCCCGGTCGCGCATTTCCCGCAAACAATTTTCGCACACCGCGCTGTCGCTGGTAAGCTGCACCGCCCGCGTCCCCCCAGCGCGGCTCTCTTCGATGTTAAAGTCCTCTTCCTGGCGGATAGCCCGCATTGTCCAGGCATCAACCCGCGAGATTTTCGCCAGTGGCGGGGCCAAGGCGATCAAGTCCTTGGCAAATTCCTCAAGCTGTTGCGCCGAACCTTGCGCCTCGATCCACAAGCCCGTTTGATCGTTGCCGCAGCGGCCGCTGAGTTGATGTTGTTGGGCCAATCGGAAGACCAGCGGGCGAAACCCCACGCCCTGCACCTGCCCGGCCAGTTGCCAGCGGCGACGCGTAAGCGGTAGCGAAATGTGCTCAACCTGCAACACCTGCCGACCTCCAAGTTGATCGCATCTTAGGGAACGGCCAGAGGCAATGCAAACACAATTTGTGAAATATTTCACCCTCTTTTTTATGCCGGAAATGTAGGGGTTTTCCGCGCCTGTACCGCTTATAAAACGCCCTCCGACAAGTTCGTTTCCGCTAGCTCCGGCACCTGTAAAATTAACCGGTTATTTACACCGCGCTCATCAATTGCTCACAATTCGCCGCATAATCGTTATCGCGGCAATAAACAGCGCTGCCAAGCGGCAGCTTCGCTCGCGAACATGGGGTTAAAAGGCCAATGTGCCGCCGACGACCATACAGAAGGTCAGCCGCCGCTGCCACCAGCGGGCAAACGGGCGATTTTACAAGGTTTTCAAACAGTAAATGCCGATAAGGCGTGCAATAGAAGTCAGTAAAATAACGGGCGGGCATGGTGCCCCCCAGCCAGCGCGGATTGATCAGGCGGTTTGTCAAACCCCCGATCCGCAATAGGATCAAGCGGCCGAAAATGGCCGCAACAAGGAGCAAGGTATGATGAACTCTCGGATTTTGGCCGCCGCCGCGGCCGCAACCCTCTGCCTCGGCACCTCGGCCATGGCCGCGGAGTTGAGCAGTGAGCAGTTGCAGCGGCAAGTCGCTGAACTGCAAGCCAAAGTGGCGCAACTGGAAACCCGCCAAACCAGCGGCAAAGATGTCGATGCCGCCGTCGCCCGCGTGATGGCCGATTCCAACCATCGCAGCCAGTTAATGGCCGCCGAAGGCTTTACCGCCGGATACAGCCCCTCACGCGGCTTTGTCCTGCAAAGCGCCGACGGCAGTTTTCTGCTGCATCCTTATTTGCAGTTCCAGATTCGCAACACCACCAACTACTCCGACGCCGCCAAGCCCAACGGCAACAGCAGCACCGACAACGGCTTTGAACTGCGCCGCCTGAAGTTCGGCTTCGACGGCAACGCCTTCAGCCCCGATTTCAGCTACACCTTCCAGTGGGCAACCGACCGCAAAAGCGGCGTGCCCGGATTGGAAGACGCCTGGATCAAGTATAAATTCGCCGATCAATGGGCCGTGCGCGCCGGTCAATTCAAAGACCCGGTCTTCCGCGAAGGCCTGGTCAGCGCCACCCGCCAGTTGGCCGCCGATCGCTCGCTGATCAACCAGATTTTGGAAAACAGCGACAACTACATCCAGGGCATCTCGCTGATCTATGACAACGGCGAGCAAATCAAGGCGGAAATGGCCCTCACCGACGGCGTCGGCTCGGGCAACCCCAACTTCCAGGATCCCCCGGCCACCGGCAGTAACTTCGGCGTCGCCGGCCGCGTGGAATACATGGCGATGGGTAAGGACTGGAAGAACTATGC
>JBBQBE010000077.1:0-15655 GCA_038317225.1 Tepidisphaerales bacterium
GTTAGCCGTTTCACGGGCGCGATTCAACGAGGGAAGCAAAATCGAGATCAGCAACGCGATGATGCCGATAACGACCAGCAATTCCACCAGGGTAAAACCCTGTCGACGAGACGTAAGCTTCATAAAGAAGCTCCTTTCTTATCTAACTTTGTCGCGTCGGATTACCCGCAATTTCGATCGACGGCTACGGTATATATTATGAGATGAGTGCCGGTTTCAGCCTTTACGCAAAAAGCTGCTCACGTCGATCAACACCGCGGAGAACCTCCCGCGACAGACCATTTTTTGCATCGGTGAACACCACCGATGCCAGACAGAACGGATGGGCCAGCCGGAAGGCAAGAGAGGCGGCACCGAACGGAAAGCCGCCATTGCCAAGAGGCCGACGAATCGATGCGGGATCAAAGGGATAATTAAAAATTATATAAACCCTTCAACACCGCACTGGTTAGATGGTATTTCATTTGAGGGGCGCATGTCAAGCAAATTCCCCAATTTAAACAGTCCACCAGTCAGTAAATATCTTCAGCGCCCGGTGCCGGGAGGGGCGGATTTTTGCCCGGCGGGGGAAAAATCAGTATAAAAGCCGTCTATTGGACAATTTAACCCTTTAGGAGCTGGCCTTGAAAAATAAACGCTTTTCGCTGCCGTGGCGGCAAATTCATCTAGATTTTCACACCGGCCCGGCGATAGACGATGTGGGACGGGACTTTGACGCCAAGGAATTTGCCCGCGTATTCAAAGAAGCGCACGTGAACAGCGTTACGCTCTTTGCCAAGTGCCACCATGGGCATTTGTATTACAACACCCAGCGGCCGGAGCGGCATCCGGGTTTGAAAAAGGGGTTGAATCTGCTGGGCGAGCAAATTGAGGCGTTGCACAGCGTGGGCATCCGCGCGCCGATTTATCTGAGCGTGCAATGCGATGAATACGCGGCCAATATGCATCCGGAATGGATCGCCAAAAACCCCGATGGCACCCTGGTGGGCCGCAAGCCGCTGAGCGGTGATCCGTTCAGTTGGCAGATATTGGAAATGTCCAGCCCGTATCAGGATTATTTGGCAGAGCAGACCGCCGAGGTGCTTAAGCTCTTTAAGCCGGTGGACGGGATTTTTTATGATATGTGCTGGGATCAGCCGTCGGTCAGCCAATGGGCCTGCGCGGGGATGGCCAAGGCCAACTTAAACCCCCAAAAGGAGGAGGATCGCGCCCGCTATGCCCACGATGTGGCGCTGGGTTATATGAAGCGGTTTTATAAGCAGGTCAAAAACGCCCAGGCGTCGGCGACCATTCATTTTAACAGCCGCCCGTTGAGCAACTTGGCCGAGGAGATCGATTTTCTGGCGCAAGTAGAGATCGAGGCGCTGCCGACCGGGGGGTGGGGGTATATGTACTTTCCGAAGAATGTACGCTTTGCGCGCAATTTCGGTAAGCCGTACCTGGGAATGACGGCGCGGTTTCATAAAAGCTGGGCGGATTTTGGCGGGCTTAAGCCCTATCCGGCCTTGGAATATGAAACGTCGCAGATGATGGCGCACGGGGCGCGCTGCTCGATCGGCGATCAGTTGCATCCGCGCGGCACCACCGACGCCGGGGCCTACGCTTTGATCGGGGAAATTTACGACCGGGTGGAGCAGCGCGAGCCGTGGTTGGAGGGAGCGGTGCCGGTAACGCAGGTGGGCGTGATGCAGGTTTCCAGCGGGACGTATTTCGGCGCCGGCGGTACGGAGGAGGGCGCCACGCGCATGCTGACGCAACTCAAGCAGCAGTTTGATATCATTTTGCCCGACGCCAAATTGGAAAAATATGAATTGGTGGTTTTGCCGGATCGAATCCAGATCGACGCGGCGATGGCGGCGCGACTCAAGAGCTATATTCAACAGGGCGGCGCGGTGCTGGCCAGCGGCATCAGCGGATTATCCGAAGATGGAAGCAAGTTATTGATGCCCCAATGGGGGATCAAGCCGGAAGGGTATAGCGCGTTTACCACGACTTACCTGCGCTTTGGCAAGCAGATCGGCCAGGATGTGCCCGACAGCAATCATGTGATGTATGAAAAAGGGTTGCTGGTCAAGCCGGCCAAGGGGACGCAGGTGCTGGCGAAGGTGGTGGACCCGTATTTCGAGCGGGCCTGGAACCATTTCAGCTCGCACAACCAGACGCCGGACGATCGGCTGACGCAATATGCGGCGGCGACGATCAAGGGGAAGGTAGGCTATATCGCCTATCCCATCTTCTCGGCCTTTGCCAATCACGGCAGCGCGATGTATCGGCTGCTGGTGCGAAACATGCTGGAGCTTTTGCTGCCCGAGCCTTTATTGCGGGTCGATGCGCCCACCAGCACGGAAGCGACGGTGATGCGCCAGAGCAACCGCACCATCGTGCATCTGCTGCAATATTGCCCGGAGCGGCGGGCCGGCACGCTGGACCTGGTGGAAGATATCGTGCCGCTGTATGACGTGCCGTTGTCGCTGAAGTTGGCCAAAGCGCCCAAAAAGGTGTACCTGGCCCCGGAGCAGGAAGCGGTGGAGTTTGAGTATATGCACGGGCGGGTAAATCTGCTGGTGCCGGAAATCGTCGGGCACGCCATGGTGGTGATGGAATAAATGTTGATTGTTGATTGTAGATTGTGGATTGTAGATTGTTGAATTTTACTCCTACTCCCCTCTCCTATGTACTCATGGGGGAGGGCCAGGGTGGGGGCTTCCTTATGTCCGTAGTCAGTTACGTGGGTCCGTTGTCAGTGGTCAGTAGTCAGTAGCAAATGCGAATGTTGATTGTCGAATGTGGAATGTGGAATGTGGAATGTGGAATTTTACTCCTACTCCCCTCTCCTATGTACGCATGGGGGAGGGCCAGGGTGGGGGCTTCCTTATGTCAAGTCCGTAGTCAGTTACGTGGGTCCGTTGTCAGTGGTCAGTAGTCAGTAGCAAATGCGAATGTTGATTGTGGATTGTTGATTGTAGATTGTGGATTGTGGAATTTTACTCCTACTCCCCTCTCCCATGTACTCATGGGGGAGGGCAGGGTGGGGGCTTCCTTTTTTAGGAGTTCATAGTTCGTAGTCAGTGGCAAATGCTTTTGCAGTCGCTGCGGTATTGAAAATTTACATTTTTGTATGTTTGCGCGAATTATCATATTGGTGAGTTTGTGTGTTACCGGAGCCTGGGGTGGCGATGCGCCGCCGGCGACTAAGCCGCTGGTGTCTAAGCCGCTGGCGGCGGTTTTCCCGTTGGGCGGCGATGCGCCCCAGAATGTGCGGGCCAAGATCGGCTTTGCGCTGCGGGAAAAACTTCACCGCGACGGGCATTACGAGCCGATCGACGGGCCGCGCATGGAGGATGTGGCCGCACTGCTCAGCCGGCCGGCGGATTTGGCCAGCCCGGTGGAGGAGCTGCGTCAAGCGGCGACGAAAGTGGACGCGACGCTGCTTTTTTGGGGCCAGGTGAACGCTTCGAGCCAGGGATATATATTGAAAACGCGCTGGACCCAGGCCGACGCCGCCGCCGATGCGTCCGAGCCGATGGAGCAGACCATCCAGCAGCCGACCGACCTGCGCTTCGCGTGCGAGAAAGTGCTGGAGGCGTTGCCGGGGGTCAAGGAATTTGAGCATCCGGTGGTGGTGTCGGTGTTTGATGACGCCGAGGCCAAGGCGCTGTGGGAAAAGAATCCCAACCTGGTGGTCAATGGCGACTTTTCCCAACCGGGCAAGTGGGAGGCGATTTATCAATCGGAGCGCTATGAGCCGCCGGTAAGCCAGCGGCCACCGGCGACGGACAAAGTGGTGATTTTGCGGCTGACGGAGCCGGGCGGCAAAAGTAACAACGTGCTGGCGATGAACCTGAGCAAAACCTGCGCGGAGAACAACGGCATGGCCTGCTTGTCGGCGGCGATTCCCATCCAGCGCGATCGGCGCTACCGGCTGAGCTTTCGCTATCGCAGCGATGGGCCGAAGCTGCACATATTTGTCAAAGGATACACGCCGGCCAAGGACATCAACGGCAAGCCCACCGAGCGGGAAATTTATCGGCGACAGACGCCCACCTCCGAGAAAACCAATGGACAGTGGGTTACCATCACCGACGATTTGAATCCGCAGCATGTGTATTTTCCGGTTACGACGTTGCGGGTGGACTTGTATGCATATTTGAATCCGGGAAGCGTGATGTTTGACGATGTGGTACTTAAGGAGGTGGGACAGCAAACGCGGAAAGGGCGCGATGACGCGATTAAAGCGCCCATCGACAAATGATTTGTCCGTAGTCAGTTATGTAGAGTCAGTAGTCAGTTGTCAGTAGTGTAGAGTCAGTAGTCAGTAGTCCGTAGTCCGTAGTCCGTTGTAAAAGCATTTGCTACTGACTACTGACCACTGACAACGGACCCCACGTAACTGACCACGGACTACGGACTACTGACTGCGGACTACTGACCAATCATAACGGACTCTACATAATGGACTACGGACGATGCTAAGTATTTTAGGAATGCACCGCAGCGGCACCTCGGCGTTGGCGCGAGTGATCAATCTGCTGGGGGCGCAGCTTGGCCAAGACTTGCTGGCGGCGGCACCGGACAATCCCAAAGGTTTTTGGGAGCATCGGGGCTTGTGGGTGGTTCATGAGCGCATCTTCGACCGTCTGGGCACCTGGTATGACGATATAATCGCCCTGCCGGAAAATTGGTGGCTGGACGAAACACTGGCCGACGATCGGCGAGAGATTCTGGAAATTCTTCAGCGCGAGTTTGCCGGCCATGCGCTGGCGGCGTTTAAGGATCCACGGGCCTGCCGACTTTGGCCACTGTGGGATCAACTGCTCAAACAACTGGGCTGGGGGGCGAAAGTGGTGCTGATGGCGCGGCATCCGCTGGAGATTGCCGGTTCGCTGAATCGACGCGACGGCATGCCGATCAATCAGGCCCTGGCGGTATGCCTGCTGCACCTGCTGGACGCCGAGCGATTCACGCGCGACACCCCCCGCTGCTTTGTTACCTACGACCAGGTACTCACCGACTGGCGCTCGATGGCCAGGCGCATGGGCGGCCAACTGCAAATCGAGTGGCCGGTGTCCATCGACGCGGCGGGAAGCGCGGTGGATGAATTTCTCGATCCGGGGTTAAGGCATCATCGGGCGGCCGAGCGGCCCTTGAGCGGGGCCGATGAATCGCTGGTGGAACTGGTGATGGCGGCGCACCAGGGGTATGAACTGGCGGCGGCGGATCAGTGCCCGGACCTTCAGGCGCGGCTGGATCAGGTGCAAGAGGCAACCAACCGTCAAATGGACCGGTGGCGCGGCTGGCGGCCGACGCGGCCGTTCGGACGGCGCATCACGCAACTGGAAAGGTTGCATGAACTGGATCAGGTATTGGCAGGACAACAGGCGCGGGAGCTGGAAAAACAGCAACGCGAAAATGCCCAACGGAGCCAGCAGTGCGCGCAGCTACACTCGGAATTGCATACCCAGCGCCAGGAGGCCGAGCGTTTGAGTCAGGGCTTGGAGGAAACGCGCATTCGTGCCGGGGCCTGGGAAGCGGCGGCGGCGGCGGGGCTGGCATTGCCCAACCCGGACGGGCTGGTGGCGGTGCTGGATGTGCCGGCGGGGGCCGCACTAATGGCCGGGCCAGTGCAATTGCGCGGGTGGTGCTGGCATTTTCAAACGCCTTTATCGCAGTTGCGATTAAAGGTAAACGGCGTGGAAGTGGAAACCCGCCACGGCCAGCCGCGGGATGATGTGGCCAAGGCGTATGGCGGCTGGCAACAGGCGCGATTCAGCGGATTTTGCGCCGCGCTGGAATTGCCGCCCGGCGTGCATCAGTGGGAATTGCAAGGCATTTTGCAAGACGGCCGGCAGGTGCGCTGGCGTGGGGCGGCACCGTTGCACGTGGTCAAGCAACCGCTGGCGCTGCGGGCGGCGCATCTGTGGCAAATCAGCCGCCACTTTACGGGCGAAGCCGCTGTGCAAGTGCGCCGGCAGATTCGGCGCGACGGCTTTTTCGCCACCGCCGCCGCGATGCCGGGGCTGGCGCGGCGCGGCTGGTTGTATTTTCAAGCCTTGCGCCGCGGCGACCAACCCCAGCACTCAGCGGCGGCGATCGACCCATATGAAGCGTGGCTGGCGGTCAACCCCTGGACCGAAGCGGCCGCGGAGAATGTGGGCAAGCGACTGGCGCAATATGGAGCGCGGCTGCCGAAAATCTCGGTGGTGATGCCGGTTTACAACACCCCGGCCAAGTGGCTGGATCGGGCAATCGCTTCGGTGGCACGCCAGGTTTACCAGAACTGGGAACTGTGCATCGCCGATGATGGCTCGACCGATGCGGCCACGGCGCAACTGCTCCAACAGTGGCAACGGCGCGAGCCGCGCGTGCGCGTGCGCCGGCGGGAGAAAAATGGCAATATTTCTGTGGCGACCAACAGCGCCGCGGAAATGGCCGAGGGGCAATATCTTTGCTTTCTGGATCACGATGATGAACTGGCCCCCGACGCGCTGGCCGAGGCGGCGATGTACCTGGCGGATCGGCCCGATGTAAACTACCTGTATACTGATGATGATAAGATAGATGAATCGGGCAAGCGATTTTCGCCGCAGTTTAAGGCCGCCTTCTCGCCGGAACTGTTGCTGAGCTACATGTATCCCTGCCATATGGTGGTGATTCGCCGCGATTTGTATCAATCACTAGGCGGGATGCGCGTGGGCTTCGAGGGGGCGCAGGATTACGACTTGGCCTTGCGGGCCACCGAGCGGGCAAAACAGGTGGGGCATCTGCCGCTGGTGCTGTATCACTGGCGGGCTTTGGCCCAAAGCACCGCCAGCAGTGGCGGGGCCAAGCCGCACGCCTATGAGGCCGGCCGCCGGGCCGTGGCCGAAGCGCTGGAGCGACGGGGGTCGCGCGGGGCGACGGTGTATCGGCCCGATTGGGCGACCCAGGCGCATTTGGGAATTTTCACACATGATTTTCCCGACAGCGGCCCGAGCGTGTCGATCCTGATTCCCACCCGCAACCGCGGCAAACTGCTGGCCCAGTGCATCCAGTCGCTACGGCAGACCCGCTATGACAATTATCAGATTATCGTGCTGGACGATGGTAGCGACGAGCCGGCGACGGTGGAGTATCTGTCCACACTTTCCTGCCGCGTCGAGCGTTTAGGCGACGGCAAGCGCTTCCACTTTGCGCGACTGAACAACCAAGGCGCGGCATTATGCGACAGCGATTATCTGCTGCTGCTAAATAACGATACGCAGGTGATCGATCCCAAGTGGCTCAGCCGAATGATGGGGTATGCCCGGCTTCCACAAGTGGGCGCGGTGGGCGCGCGGCTTTTGTACCCCGATGGGCGGGTGCAACACGCCGGGATCGTGCACGGGTTGCACGACGGCCTGGCCGGCCACGCGTTCAAATTGCTCGACGGAGCTTCTGGCGGGTATCTGTCGCAGGCGAAAGTGGCCCGCAACGCCGCGGCGGTTACGGCGGCGTGTCTGCTTACACCGCGAAAGTTGTATAAGCAACTAGGGGGCCTGGATGAAACGCAATTCGCGGTGGCGTACAACGATGTGGATTACTGCTACCGCTTGGCGGAGGCGGGGTATCGCTGCGTGATGGCCGGCAATGTGGAACTGATTCACCACGAAGGCGCTACGCGCGGGTTTGATGATGATCCTGGCGAGACGGCGCGGTTCGCCGGGCGCTGGCGCGATAAGACCGATACCTACTACAATCCCAATTTATCGCTGGAAAATGAACAATATGCCCTTGCGCCCACGCGGCTAGCGCGCCAGGCGCACCAGGGCGGCAATTTATTTTTGTTCAGTAACGCATTGGATTTGACCGGCGCTCCCTTGATTCAATTCGAGCTAGCGACGCGCTTGCGCGCCCAGTGGGGTTTTACGCCGACGGTCTTCAGCGTAAGCGATGGGCCGCTGCGGCAGCGCTATGAACGCTTGGGGGCGCGGGTGATTGTGCAAAACCATCCCCTGGCCGAGGTGATGAGCGGCCAGCACAATTACGACCACGCCATAAAGGCTCTGGCGGAACTTCTTATAAAGCATGAAGCGCAGTTTGTTCTCGCCAACACGCTCAACAGTTTTTTTGGCGTGGAGGCGGCGCATCGGGCCAAGATCGGCTGTTTGTGGAACATCCACGAAAGCGAGGGATGCGGACCCTTTTTTGATCCACTGGGGCCGGCGATCCGCGGACGGGCGCTGGAATGTTTTGCCCGGCCCTACCGCGTGATTTTCGGCTCGCGGGCGACGCAAAGCGTCTACCAGCCGCTGCAAACGCATCATAATTTCACCACCTTGCGCAATCTGATTGAAACCGAGCCGCTGCCTTTGCAACAATCGCAATGCACGCGCGCCCAGGCCCGCAGCGCGCTGGGGATTGGCGAAGATGAAAAGATGCTGCTGCTTTTGGGAACGGTCTGCGCGCGTAAAGGGCAACTGGATTTGTCGGCGGCGCTGGCGCGGTTGCCGGCGCGGTGTCAGAATCAGACCCGCGCGTTCATCGTCGGCGACCGCCAAGGCGATTACAGCCGCCAGTTTCATCAAGCGGTGGCCCATTTGCCCAAGGCGGTGCGCGATCGGGTAACCATCGTTGCTGAAACCTCCGACACCGGGCGCTATTACCAAGCGGCGGATATATTTGTTTGCACTTCGCGAATGGAATGTTTTCCGCGGGTGGTGCTGGAGGCGATGCACTATGATCTGCCGGTGGTGGCCACGGGTGTTTACGGCATCGCCGAGCAAATTATCGCGGACAAGAGCGGCCTGTTTTACGCCCCCGGCGATGCGGCCCAGCTTGCGGCGCAGCTACTTAAACTGTGGGATAATGCGCCGCTGTGTGAGCTATTGCGGCAAAACGCCCGCTGGATGCTGTTGCGGCTGGGGGACAATCAGCATGTCGCCCAAAGCTACGCTCGTTTGCTGCACCAAGCCTGGAGCGTGGGCCAATGAGCGTGTCGGTGGCCCTGTGCACGCGCAACGGCATGGCGTATTTGCCGGCGCTGTGGAAGGATTTGCTGGCGCAAGAGCTTTTGCCCGACGAGATTGTCGTGAGTGATGACGGCTCGACCGACGGCACGTGGGAGTTTTTATCCCGCGCCGCAGCCGCAGCTCCCCTGCCGGTAAAACTGTTTAGCAACAGCGCGGCGCTGGGCGTGGCGGCCAATTTTCAGCGTGCCATGCTCCAATGCGGCGGTGAATTCATCGCGTTATGCGACCAGGACGACCGCTGGCGGGCGGACAAATTGCGGCGAAGTGTATATCGTCTCCAGCAGTCAGGCGGCGGCGGAGTCTTTTGCGACGGGCGGCTGATTGATGCGGCGGATAGAGACCTTGGGCGCAGGTTATGGCCGGCGGTTGGTTTTGGGCAATTGCTACAATCGCAATGGAACCAGTCTACCGCCTGGCGCATTTTGCTTGGCCGCAATGTGGCCACCGGATCGGCGATGATCATCGAGGCCAATTACTTAAACTGGCTGTTGCCCATCCCCCCCGGCGGACAACATGATGCGTGGCTGGCGCTGCTGTTGGCGTCGGCGGGAAAGCTGCACCGGCTGGCTTTACCATTATTGCGATACAGAATTCACGCCGGCCAACAAACCGGAGTATGGAATCGACACCCGCTTAGGCGATGGCGCAATGCCGCAAAACTGACGGCGACGGCCTGTGAACTAGAGGCGGACCTGGCCGCCGCCGCCGCCAAGCGACTGAAAGCAGCGCCCTGTGCGATTGCCCCCGCGGTTTTCGCACATCTGCGGGCCAAAGAACGGTTGTGGCACCGCCGCACCACTTTGCGGGTTGGTCATGGCGGCCTCGCCGCGGTACTGGCCGACTTTTTGGGCGGCGATTACCAGCGCTACGCCTTGGGATGGCGCAGTGCCTTGCAAGATTTATTGTGCCCGCTTGGTACAAGGTCGATGCCATGACCTGTTCGGTAGCCCTTTGCACATGCAACGGCGCGCGCTATCTGCCCGACCAACTGGCCAGCATCGCCGCCCAGTCGCGCCCGATTGATGAACTGGTCGTCTGTGATGATGATTCGACCGATGCCACCGCGCAAATCGTAGCTGATTTTGCCGCCACCGCGCCATTTTCAGTGCGCTGGCACATCCATCGCCCGGCCCTGGGAACAACCCACAATTTCCAGCGGGCGATATCATTGTGCGGCGGCGGGATCATTTTTTTAGCCGATCAGGATGACCTGTGGGAAGCGAATAAAGTCGAGGTATTGGCCGGGGAACTGGAGGCGCATGAATCGTGCGCGCTGGTTTTTTCCAACGGCGCCGTGGTCGATGAGCGCTTGTCGCCCCGCGGGTATGATTTGTGGAAGGCCCTGTGGTTTACCCGCGGCGAGCAGCGCCGCGTGATGCGCAGCCAGGCCCTGGACGTGTTTATAAAACATACCGTGGCGGCCGGCACCACCATGGCCTTCCGCGCGGCGCATCGAGCGCTTCTTGTGCCTTTTCCATCCATGCCCAGCGTGCATGATGCCTGGTGTGCGGCGCTGCTGGCGTGTGTGGGGCACGTGCGCCTTATCCCGCACCCGCTGATCCGATATCGCCTGCACCAAAACAACCAGATCGGCTTGCGGCGCTGGAATTTGCCGGGACAACTCGCCCAGGCGCGCCGGCAGGTCAATCGCGGCGCGTTTGCCCAGGAGGCGGAATTTTTCCAGGCGCTGCTGGAACGTTTGAGCCGGCACAATATCCCCCTTGACGACCGGCGGCGGCGACTCCTGGAAGACAAAATCTGCCACGCGACATTTCGGGACCAGTTACACAAGCGCGGTGTCAGCCGCCCGTTGTCGTGGCCGCGCATCGTCGCCGCAGCCGCCCGCGGCGACTACCACCGCTATGCCTATGGCGCCAAAAGCGTGCTGCAGGATTTATTTTTGTGAAAAGGCTTTGCGCCAATCCGGGCAATCGCGTTGGGCGGTTATTGCTCCCTCTGCCGCGTACCGGCGCTGGGGGGCTGCGGTGGGGGACTTGGGGATCGGTTGAAAATTCGGCCTTTTCAAAGCTCGGCCTTCACCCTATCCCTCTCCCGGGGTAGCGGGCGAGGGGACAAAGCGGGATGTGCGATTTCACTGCTTTCCCGGTATAGCGGGCGAGGGGACAAACCGGTAGGTGCGATTGTGCTATTGAGCGGATTGAGAACGCTGTGCCGCCAGAAATCGCGCAGGAAATATTGCGGATCCGTGTCGGGCTTGCGCTGCAGCCAGCGCCGCAAACGCCATAACGTAAAACCGATCATGGCCAAACTATCGGCCAAAAGGGTTTTGCCGCGCCCGAGATGCTTGAGCAAATACCGCCGGCGCGATTCAAACCAATATGCCGGACGGCGGCGGTTGGCCTGGCGCTTATCGGTTACGCCGCTGGACTGGCCCACCAGGTGCACCACGCGGCTGGCCGGCACATAATGGCAAGCCCATCCCGCCTGTCGGGCGCGGAGGCAAAAGTCCACTTCCTCATAATACATGAAATAGTCTTCATCCATCAATCCGATAGCGGCAAAGACGCCGCTGCGCACCAGGAAACTCGCCCCCGCAACCCAGTCGCACGCCCCCGCCAGTGCGCTGACCGGCGGGGCCACCACATAGCGATGCAGCAGGCGCGACACCGCCCCCAGGCGCACACTCCCCTCCAATTCGCTCAACACGCCGGGAAAGCGAAACGCCGAGCGCTGCGGCGTGCCGTCGGAGTCTTCCAGGCGGCTGCCGAAAATGCCGGCCTGGGGATACGCCGCGGCGTAATCCAGCAACGCCGCGATCGCCCCCGGCCGCACCACCGTATCGGGATTGAGCAGCAGATAAAACGGCGGCGATTGTTCCAGCGCCAGCGCCGTTTGCAACGCGGCATTGTTGCCATAGGCGAAGCCGCCGTTTTTTTGCAGCGGCATCAGCGTACACCACGATTCCCAGTGATTTTCCGCAATGGCCCCGCGCAGAATCGCCACCGAGTCATCCGGGCTGGCGTTGTCAGTCAGATAGACGTGCCATCCGAGTTGCAATTGATCTTGCAGGGAGCGCAGGCAGTCGATCACCAGCGGCGCGGTTTTGTAATTGACGATGATAATCGCCAGATTCATGCCGCGCCTCTGGCGGTGGCCGTGGGCCGCCCCTGCCCGCTGGCCGCTAGCGGGCGGTGGCCAGCCATAAATCCGGCGGCGCGCGAACCGGCCCCGGCGGCCCCGGCCACGCCCGCGGCGGCGAGAATGAAAAAGGGATTGATCATCGCATTGGCCAGGTTATCGATCATGTGCAGCGACGCCAAAACCGCCAGCGCCGCAGCCGGGGCAACGGCCGGATGCCCCCAGTTAGCCGGCGACATGCGGCGATAGAGCAAAAATGCCGGCAGCAAAAAACACAAGCTGATCGATACCAGCCCCACCAAACCGTTTTGCCCCAGTGCGATCACCCACAATCCATCAGTGGTGGAGATATCATGCCCCGTCTCATCGACCGCGCGCTCGCGGCCCCAGCCGCCCCAGCCGAACAGCGGGCGGGTCATCGCTTTTTCCGCCAGGCGATCTTCGTTATCCATGCGAAACTGCAAACTGCCGCCGCGTTCCTGGTTGACCACCAGGTTCACCGCGTCCACCAGCGACTGGCCCGACCATAGGCCCGGCGCCCGCAGCAAAATGTACGTCGGCGGAATCAGCAGCAGCCCCAGCACCGCCACACTCCAGCGCATGCGCCACATGATCCACAGCGCCGCGGTCCCCATCCCCAGCAGCAAAATGGCGTTGACGCTCTTGCACAAAATGGTGGTAATCACCAGCAGCGCCACCCACAGCGTCATCGGAGCTCCCCACAACTGCCGGATGCTTCCGGTGGCCCGCAGCCACAAGGCGCACAGCGTTGCGGCGGTAAACCACATCCCCACCGCCAGTCCGTGCTGCATAAACAAAATCGGGCGATAGCCGCCAAAACGCAACATTTGAAACCAGTCGTGTTGACTGAACCCGTAAATCGCGTTGTGCAGTTGCGGGGACATGCGCACTTCATACCAGGACAAAGGCATGTAAATCAGCCCGCCTTTGACCATTCCCAGCGCCAGTTCACGCAACCCTTGCGGGTCGCTGAAATACGCCCGTCCGATCCACCACGGCAAGCCCCACATCAGCATATGCGTCATGGATGAAGATAAGCCGTCGTATAAACCCAGGCCGTTGGAAAGGGAACTGAAGGTGGAGACCGCCACCCACATTATCATCGCCCCGTCAAACCAGCGCCAGCGCACCTGCAACAAGCGCGCGCTGTCAAAGATCATCGCCCCCAGAAAGACCCCCAGATTCACCGCCACCACTTTGCTGAATACCGGAATGCCCTGGGCAATTTTCACTGACGCAAATGGCAAAAAAAGCCACCCCAGCAAAAAACCCCATATCACCGCCTGCCGCGGCGCCAGGGCCACAAACAGCAGCACCGCCAGCGGCACAAAGCCAAACAGCGCGATCAGCACCATGGGACTGCCGAAGTATTCCATAATCGTTTCACGTCGCCAGACTGCGCTTGCCTTGCGGCGGCAACCCGGAGCCTGTCCGTTAAGAGTTTTCAAACAATGCCCGCTCAAAAGCGTCGGCGGCATCGTCCCAGCTATAGGCCGCGGCGGTGGCATAGGCCGCGTCGCTCATGGCACGCCAGGCGGCATCGGGCAATTGTAACACGTCCAGTGCGCGCTGTCCCAGCGCCGCGGCGTCCTCCACGTCCACCAGGTGGCCATTGACGCCCTGGCGAATCACGTCCACCGCCCCGCCGACGCGCGTGGCGACCACCGGGCAGCGGCAGGCCATCGCCTCCAATATCGGCAGGTGGAAACCCTCGGCCCGACTGCCGCAAAGCCACAGGTCGCACATGCCATACAACTGTGCGATCCGCCGCTGGCTGGGGCGCACATCATACAACGTGCCCTCCGGCAGCGCTAAGTGCGCTCGCGGCGGGTGCAAGCCAAAACTGACCAGTTGCATCTGATCAAAAACCGCTTTCACATGCCGCAGCGCTTCCAGGCTGACATCGCAACCTTTGAATGGCACATCCGAATAGAGCATGCCAATGGTCGGCCGCGGCTGGCGGCCGCGCGGAGGCGCACAAAATTGCGACATGTCCACGCTGTTGAGCACCAGCGCCACCTGAGTATCGCCAAACCGCGCCGCCAGGTCCACCAGCCATTGCGAGATGGTGATTTTTTTCAGTCCCAGCCGCCACACCGCGTCCACGCGCCCCACCGGCTGGCCGGGAAACGCTTCGTAATGCTGAATAAAATGAAACTGCCGGCCCTTGGCGGGCGGATAGCCGGCCACCCACTCGGCGGTCTGCCACCAGGTGGCGATCACCGCATCGCAGTCGGGAACCATCGAGGCGTCGATAGGCCGGCCGAACGGACACACCTTGACTATGGTCCCCAGTTCGTCCAAATGCGACGCCGGAAGCTCTGGCCAGCCGCGGCCGCGCACCAGCGACTTGGCGCGCCACTGCCAGCGCGAGGCCGGATCGGGGCGGGTTAACACGGTTACCTGGTGCCCGCGCTGCTGGAGCTTGCGGGCGTAGATTGCCACCACGCGCACCCCGCCGGACAAATCCGACTGCGGCAAAATAAAACTAATGCGCCGCGGCGACATATCAATACCCCCGCAAGCTGCACGCCAGCGCTTTCCAGTGGTTCCAGCGGCTCGGCCGCAATTTCACCGCCTGCCAGGCATGAAAGCGCGCCGTGGCATAAAACCCCTCGGCCAGCGCCCACCACGCCCATTTGCAATGTTGATCCGGCGGCGATTGCGCGTCTTGCGGCTCTGGCGGCGGCGCATCCAACGGCGGCAGTCCCCGGCGCCGGCGGGCATCCTGCACCGCCCGCAGCGCATTGGCGGCCTGCTGGACGCGGCGCACGTGGCCGACACTGTTGGGATGCTGCCGATAGCGCAAAACCACTTGCGGCAGATTCGCCAGTTGGCCCATCTCTGCCAATCGCAAAAACAGGTCCAAATCTTCGGCAGGCTCCAGATCCACGCGATAGCCGCCGAGGCGCTCGATTGCCGAGCGCCGGATCATCGCCGCCGGATGGATAATCGTGCCGCCGTGGCCGGCGAGGTTGGCCGCGTCGATCGCCGGGTGATCGGTCAACTGGCCCATGTGGCGAATGGGCCGGTCTTGCGGATCAATCAGCAGCGCCCGCCCGCCGACGGCCACACAGTCGGGATGCTCTTGCATATACGACACTTGCCATTCAAAGCGCCGTGGCTCACAAAGATCATCCCCATCCATGCGGGCAATCAATGCGCCTTGTGCTAAAGCGAGCGCCTCATTGAGCGCTCGGGTGTAACCGGTGTTGGCCCGACTGATAATCCGCATCCGCACGTCGTATTCCGCCAGTTGCCGGAGAATTTCCAGGCTCTTGTCGGTGGAGCCATCATCAATGGCAATCAGTTCAAAATCGCCGCGAGTCTGGCCCTGCACGCTGCGCACCGCCGCCGCCAGATAAGGGGCGCAGTTATACACCGGCAAGATCACGCTGATCAGCGGTGCCGCGGCGCTCATGCACCCTCCGCGGATTCCAGTTGCTCAAGTTCCAGGGCACTGAATCGGCGTGTGCCGACGGCGCGGCGATGGTCAATGGCCGCCTGGAAACAAGCGATGGTTTGTTTTATCAGGGCCTGTTGATTGT
>JBBQBE010000078.1:0-15559 GCA_038317225.1 Tepidisphaerales bacterium
GATGAACCGGGGCATCGAAATTTCCAGCAGCATCGCTGACGGCCCGCAAAGCGGGATTCTCAAACAAGTAACCAATGGCCTGGCGGTGCGTATGGCGGTGCTGTATCTGGTCGCGATGGCGTAGGTTTTTTTGGGGGGGGCTTCACAGACCCCAGCCGCCGAAAAAGCTATTGGCCAGCGGCGAATCACAGCTTGGCAACGCCGGGCAGCAGCAGGGCATTGCGGGTCTAGGCACGTCCAGCGCCAGCTCGGCGCGTATGGAAAGGTTTCAGTTCGCGCCGAGCTAGTGCTCGGAGTTCCCAGGGGAAGGGCGTATGAGCTTGCTCATGAATGGTGGGCAAGCTCATACGCACACGCCTTCTTTTTTACACTTGGTGGCCCTTATCCCCGCCAGTATTTTTCGTGCGGATAGCGATAAGTGGTTAATGGTGCCTCCGCTGCCGACGGCGCAACAGCAAACGCGCCGGTGGGCTGGTAACTAAATCGCTCCTCGCCGGCGGCGTAGTCGGCCGCGGCGCGGTGGCCCAGGCAGGCTTGCAGCATCTTTTGCTTCAGCGGCAGATATTGCGGCGTGTGCGGGCCGTGGCGGGTTTCAATTTCTGCCGGGCGAAATTCATAATAAACCACGCGGCGTAATTGCGACTGCGCCGCCGGCGAGCCGTGCAGCGCCAGGATGTTGTGAAAGATCACGTCGCCGGGGTTCATCAGGATCGGCACAGCGCCCTCTGCGGTTTGAAAACCGCCTTGATTAAGTCGCCCGATCACCTCGGCGGCGCGGGCGGCGGGCCATCGATGCGAGCCGAGGATACCCCAGAGGCAATTGCTCATGTCGCTGGAGTCGAGGTAAAAATCGACATTAAAGAGCGGCGCTTCAGTAGCGCCGTTGCCGTCGCCGGCGTCGCGGTGCCAGGCAATGGCGACCCCGCCGCCCTGGTTTTTGAAGACCATCGAGTCCCAGGTGGGGATGAAATTGGGGCCTTGAATTTTCTGAACGCTTTGGAGAATAAACGGATGGCCGAGCAGCGCCTTGGCCGCCGGGCATTTGTCGATCACGTATTCCACGCGGAAAGGAACCTCCTGGCCGGTGATGGAATGTTTTTGATAGAGAAAATCGGCATCTGCCACCCTGGAGGCGTTGGCCTTTTGCACCAGCGGCAGGGTTTGGGCGCGCATCGCCTCCAGTTCCGCGCCGCGCAGCAGATTGCGGATGACCAACAAACCGTTGGCTTTGAAAAATTCCGCCTGCTGGTCGGTCAAACAAGGCTGGGTGCGGGCATCGATCACGGGAAAAGCGTCGTGGGACATATTCATGCTCCGGTAAAAATTAGCCTGCGTTCATACTCACAAGTTTTCAGGCCACAACAGACTTTAGGCCGCTAGTTTATGGCGCAATCTCCCGTGCATCGCCGATAAATATCCCGTATCCTCAGGTATATGAACTTGCGCGCCACTCGCCGCCAGCATCCTGATCGACTTCAGTCCATCGACAGCATGGGTTTTCGCATTTGGAGCGGGCCGGTGCGGCCGATGAGTTTGTCGCATTCCCACGGCGATATCGAATGCAATCTGGTACTCAGCGGCCGCGTAAGCTATTTAATGGCCGGCGGTCGGCGCGACTTGTCGCCCGGCAGCTTGGCCTTGCTGTGGGCGGGCACGCCGCATCGGCTGATCAGCGCCCTGCCAGCCACCCACATGATCTGGCTGACCCTTCCTTTGGCCTGGTTTCTCCAGTGGGAACTGGATGAATCGCTCAACGAAATACTTTTGCGCGGCGAGTTGGCTTTGGGACGGGAAACGCCGGCGGCGGGACTGGCCGACGCGGACCTGTTTGCCCGCTGGGCGCGGGAATTTCCCGGCGCAGCGCTGGCGATGCAGCGTATTTTGCTATTGGAGGTGGAAGCGCGCCTGCGCCGCTTTGCGCTCTCCTGGAAACACCACGCCCGGCCCGGCCACGCGGTCGTCGGCGAGCCGGGGCAGGTGGAGCGTTTGACCGAATTTGTCGGCAAGCATTATCAGCAAAATTTGTCCATCGCCCGCATCGCCGCCGCCGTGGGACTGAACCCCAATTACGCGATGGGGCTATTTAAAAAAAGCATGAAAATGAGTCTATGGGACTACCTGACGCGCCTGCGCGTCAGCCACGCCCAGCGATTGCTTTTGAGCAGTGATTGGAAAATCAGCCGCATCGCCGCCGACGCCGGTTTCAATACCCCCGGCCGCTTCTATGCCGCCTTTGGCAAAATCGTGGGCGACACGCCGCGGCGCTATCGCCAGAAAATGAACCATGACCTTGGCGGTCCATAGCCGCGGTGTGGTGAATATCCGCACGACAACACTGCTCAATAGCGCAATTTATAAACACACCCTGTTGGCCATCATCTGGCCGTGCAATTAACATATTTTTCGTGAAACCGCATTTATTACGCCGCAAGGCGATTGTCGGGCTGCTGGGGCTGGTATTGCTGGCGGGGTTTTGGGTCGCCCAGCGGCGCGTGCCTTTGGGGCCGGCGGCGGGAGGGCCGTTCGGCTCGGTGCCCATGAGCGCCACCACAACCGCCGCGGCCACGCCAGCAGGCGACTGGCTGCGGGTGGCGACATTCAATATTCATGGCGGCCGCGGCGCGGATGATCGGCTGGAACTGGGGCGCACGGCGGCGGCGATGAACGATTTCGACTTGATCTGGCTCAATGAGGTACACGCCGTCGGCTGGTCCGGCGGCTCGCAGGCCGATCAATTGGCGGGGCGATTGGGTTTGCAAGGGCTTTTCGTGCCAGCCGAGCGGCGGTGGGGGCGAAATGATTTTGGCAACGCTCTATTGGTGGATCGCGCGGTGGAATCCTGGACGCGCACGCCGCTGCCGGCCACGCAGCGCCGCGGTTTTCGCAACATGCTGCTGGTTCGCATGCGCTTAGGCGACCAGAGCGTGCGCCTGCTGCTGACGCATCTGGATCGCCGGGATGATGGGCCGGAACAGATGCGTCTGATCAGCCGGACTTTTCTAGCGCTGGAACCGCCGGCGGTGCTGATGGGGGATTTAAACCGCGATCAAGATGATCCGCAAATGCGCCAGTTGCTCAACACCCCCGGCGTCAGCGATGCCTCGGCGGGCCTGACCCAGCCGCATATCGACTGGATTCTCACCCGCGGCCTGCATATTTCCGCCAGCGGCCAGATCGACAACGGCGCTTCAGATCACCCGCTGCTGTGGGCACAAATTCAAACGATTGCCAAACCGTAAACGTTGTCTTGGTCTGTCGGCGCCGACGCAGCTTTGGCATGTGCGTAAAGGGGCGCTTGGCACCTCCGCAAGCATCCATTAAGGCACATGAGCTGGCATCAACATAGCACATGCCCAAGCATCACCGCAGCACATGCCCAAACATCGTGTTAGCACCTGCATAAACGCCAGCGCCCCGCGTTGCCGCGGGGCGCTGGTGATTTGCGATTCGCCGGTTGCCGACAATTACTTGTTCAGCGACGGGCCCGATTCCTTGGACATCGAATCCTTGTTCAGCTTCGGGGCACTCTTGGTCGGGGCCGCTTCCGGGCCGTTGTGAACAGTGGTGGGGAGAATCAGCACTTCCACCCGGCGGTTCTGCGAGCGGCCGGATTCCGAACCATTGGAGGCGACCGGACGCTGATCGGCGTAGCCGACCACGGCCAGGCGCTGGGCCGCCACGCCGTGGCTGCGCAGTTCGTTGGAGACGCTGATGGCCCGGTGGGCCGACAGATACCAGTTGTCCTTGTGCCCGGCGGCGATGGTCTGCGGATTGACCACTTTGGTGTTGTCGGTGTGGCCGGCGATCATCAATTCAAAGCTGCCGGCGGCGGAACTGGTGAGAATTTGCGAAAAGCGGCTGATGGCGTCCTTGGCCTTGGCCGTTACCTCGGCGCTGCCGGCGGAGAAGGTTACGTCGCTCTTGAACTTCACGATGCCGCGGGCCGAATCGTATTCGACCAGATCCGGGTTCTGCTGGGCGAACTGCTTGAGTGCGGTATCAAGCTGCTCAGGCAGCGGGCTGCCGGCCATCGCCGGGCGGGCCAGCAATTCCTGGTACTTTTTGTTCAGCTCATCATATTGACCCTGCAGCTCGCCGTTTTGTTTGGTCAGATTGCTGACCAGGGCCTGCAAGTCCCCGCCGCCGCGCATCAGCGCGTTGAGCTGGTTCTTGTAAGCATCAGCCTCGGCGCGAGCGCTCTTGGCCTCGCCCTCAGCCTGGGCCAGATGCTCGGCCAACTGATCGCGATCCATTTTCAAAGCATTGTATTTTTCCTGGGCCACGCAGCCGGTGAGGACCAGGGCCAACGACACAATTCCAAGCCATTGATGCATCCGCGCCATCGGAGTGCCTCCATTGAAGATAAAAAACATTTACAGCCTAAAGACATTTAGGCCCGCCAGCGAAACGATCCGCCGGCGAACAATTTTTTCTGATAATTTCCCGTCGCCGGCGGCTTTGCGCCAATTGCCCAGCACGCCCGGCTTCACAGGATAGTTTGACCATTCATCGACCAAATGCAAGCCTTCCGCTCAACAAATTCAATTAGCCGCCGATGCAGCCGAATAGCCGCTCATTGTGCGCCTTTCGCCACTGTGATGGATTGCTACAATGCGTCTATGATCGAAAAAATGGTGATTATCGGTTCTGGACCGGCGGCCTGGACGTGCGCGATCTACGCGGCCCGGGCCAACCTGGCGCCGGTGGTGTATGAAGGGGCCATCAGCGAGGACAATCGCCTCCAAGGCATGCTGCCGCTGGGGCAACTGAACCTGACGACCGAGGTGGAAAATTTCCCCGGCTTCCCCGACGGCATCCAAGGCCCGGAACTGATGATGAACATGCGCCGCCAGGCCGAGCGCTTCGAGACGCGCATTATCACCGAAGACATCGTCTCGGTTGATCTGGCCCAGCGCCCATTTACTCTCACCGACGCCGCGGGAACCGTAATCCAAACCCACACCCTGGTCATCGCCACCGGTGCCAGCGCCAAATACCTGGGTTTGGAATCCGAGGGCCGCTACAAAAACTACGGCGTCAGCGCCTGTGCCGTTTGCGATGGCGCTTTGCCACGTTTTCGCGGCCAGCCGGTGGTGGTGGTCGGCGGCGGCGACTCGGCGGCCGAGGAGGCCAATTACCTGACCAAGTTCGCCTCCACGGTCCACTTGGTCCACCGCCGCGATCAGCTTCGGGCCAGCAAAATCATGGCCGATCGGCTGCTGGCCAATCCCAAGATCACTCCGCAATGGTATTCGGTGGTGGAGGAAATCCTCGGCGAACCGGAAAAAGGCGTAACCTCCGTTCACTTGAAAGACGTGCGCGACAATTCCACCCGCACCATCGCGGCCACGGGCGTCTTTGTCGCCATCGGCCACACGCCCAACACCAAATTTCTTGGCACGCAAATCGCTTTGGACCCCAAGGGATTTGTGCAATTACCCGACCCGTTCCGCACCTACACCAGCGTGGAAGGCGTCTTCGCCGCCGGCGACGTGGCCGACCCCTTATACAAGCAGGCGATCACCGCCGCCGGCATGGGCTGCCGCGCCGCCCTCGACGCCGAACGCTGGCTGGCGGACCAAGGCGTGCACTAGCGAGGGAATGTAGAATGTAGAATGTTGATGGAGTCAGTAGTCCGTTGTTCGTTGTTCGTAGTCAAAAGTAAAGCATTTTGCTACTGATTACTGACAACGGACTCCATTCGCATTCCACATTCAAAAACCAACCCCCCGGACAACCGTTAATTGCGGCCATCCGGGGGGTTGGTTTTTTACAAGACTTCGGAACTTTTAACAGCAGCAGCCTTTTTCATAGAACTTGGGCAGTTTCTTGCCGGTCTTTTCCCACTGCTTGATGACCGCTTCGGCTTTGCCGGCGACGTTGAGCATGTGCAGCTTGCGCTTGACCATGCCGACGATCGCCTCGCGGGCCGGGCCTAAGTAATTGCGCGGATCAAACTCGCCGGGCTTGGTGGCGAAGACCTCGCGGATTTTGGCTGTCAAGGCCATGCGCAGGTCGGTGTCGATATTAACTTTGCACACGCCGTACTTGGTAACGGCCATATGAATCTGATCTTCCGGCACGCCCATGGCGTTGGGCATGGCCCCGCCGTATTTGTTGATCAGATCGAGAAATTCCTTGGGCACACTGGACGAGCCGTGCATCACCAGCGGCAGGCCCGGGCAGGTCTGCATCAGCTTTTCAACCACGTCAAACGCCAGCTTGGCTTCGTGCTTGAACTTGAAAGCGCCGTGGCTGGTGCCGATGGCCACCGCCAGGCTGTCGCAATGGCTGCGCTTCCAGAAATCGGCGGCCTGCACCGGGTCGGTCAGGAATTTGTGCAGGTTCTTTTGATATTCCTCAGCATCCAGGCCTTTGACGTCCTCTTCGATGCCGCCGAGCTGGCCCAGTTCCGCTTCCACCGGCACGCCCGCTTCGTGGGCGACCTTGGCGGCTTCGGCGACCAGTTTCACGTTATCCTCATAAGCATGATGCGAGCCATCGACCATCACGCTGGTAAAGCCGTCTTTAAGGCAGGTCTTGACCAGATCAACCGTGTCGCCATGGTCCAGGTGAATGGCGATGGGCAATTCCGGGTGTTCCTCGACGGCGGCGTCGATGATGTGTTTCAAGTAGCGCATGTTGGCATACTTGCGGGCACCCTTGGAAATCTGGAGGATCAGCGGGGCTTTTTCAGCGGCGCAGGCCTCGATAATTCCCTGGGTGATTTCCATGTTGTTGACGTTGAACGCGCCAACGGCGAATCCGCCCGTATAGGCCAACTCGAACATCGGCTTGGTGGTCATCAGCGGCATAAGACTCGATCCTTTCGATTATAAATCGCAAAAAGTAACGTTTGGTCGCGGGCCTCAACCGCCGCGGCACAGCGCCGCGGCCCGACCCGTCTGGGCTAATAGTGTAAGCATGTGGCCGATCAATGCAAACCGCCGGGAGCCGGCGGGAAAAAGCCGTGGCGCTTATCGATTGGTCGCAATGGATGCGGGTGTTAAAATGAATGGCGAATCGAGTAACGCCATGAGCCAACCTGTTTCCCATAACCCGCCGATTGACTTGGACGCGGTGCGCGCTTTTCTGGCCGACAAAGAGCGGCGGCGGCAGACGATGCTCGATGAGCGCTTCGCCCAGGCGACGGCGGATTTTTCGCGGATTGTCCAGATGCTCGTTACCCGCTACGCTCCGCGGCGCGTGCTGCAATGGGGATCGCTGCTCAATCGCCGCAAGTTCAGCGAGATTTCCGATATTGATATCGCCGTGCAGGGGATCGCCGGGCCAAAGGAATTTTTCGCTCTCTATGGCGACGCCGAGGCCCTGACGCAATTTCCACTGCATATCGTGGAAATGGAATCGCTGCTGCCGGCATTTGTCGAATACATAAATCAGTATGGAAGGGTGATATATGAACGCCCGTAATGCCGAGTTAATCAGCGTCATTGCCCGTCAGACACGATTGGCCCAGACCACTGGCGATAATCTGGCGCGGGCCATGGAACACGATGCGCCGCTGCTGGGGAGAAACGCCAACGCCGCCGTGATGGTCGCCGGATTGATTGAAAATTATTACACCTGCTTGGAAACCGTGTTTCAACAGATTTCGCAGCATTATGAGAATCATTTGGATTCCAATCGCTGGCACGCGGATTTGCTGTCGAAAATGGTTTTGAATATTCCCGGGGTGCGGGCGGCGGCGGTCAGTGAGGAAAATTACGCCAAGCTCCTGGAACTGCAACGCTTTCGCCATTTTCGCCGCTACTATTTCGACCTGCAATATGATTGGAAGCGGCTGGACTATTTATACCAGGTCCTCCAATTGGCCCACCCCCTGGCGGTGCGCGATCTGCGGGCGTTTAGCCAATTTCTTGCCGACCTGTAACGCTCAGCGCCGTCGCCGGCGGCGGATTATTCCACCACGCTGGCGCTTGCGGTGGCGGTGGTAACAAAGCAGTCGGGAGTTTTACCGTATTTCTCCTGGTAGGTTTGTTGCACGTGCCGGCGCAAAGCCTCCACCGCCCGCGGCTGCACCAGGGCCACGATGCAGCCGCCGAAGCCGCCGCCGGTCATGCGCGCCCCGTACACGCCCTTGACGCTCACGGCCTGCTCGACCAGGTAATCCAGTTGCTCGATGCTTACCTGGTAATCGTCGCGCAGGCTTTGGTGGCTTTGCACCATCAATTGCCCGCACTGCTCGTAATTGTGTTTTTCCAATTGCTCGGCGGCGGCGACGGTGCGGGCGTTTTCACTGATGACGTGCCGAGCGCGTTTAAATATCACCTCATCCAGATGCTTTTGTGCTTGCAGCAGCGTTGGCATATCCACATCGCGCAGGGCCTTGACGCTGGGATTGCGTTTGCGGAAATAGGCCACTGCTTCTTCACATTGCTGGCGGCGCTGGGCATATTCCCCACCCGCCAGTTCGTGGCGCACCTGGCTATTGGCGATAAAAACCCGCAGATCGTCGGCGAGGATGGGAACAAGGCGGCGGGTAAAATCGCGGCAATCAAAGAGCGTGGCATGATCCTTCTGGGCCGTGGCGACGATCATCTGATCCATGATTCCGCAGGGCACATGGGCGTATTCATGTTCGGCTTTCTGGCTCAACAGCGCCAGACGCATCGGGTCCAGTTCCTGGCCGGCGAGGGTCAACAAGGCCCGGCCCGTTCCCACTTCCAAGGCCGCGCTGCTGGACAGGCCGCCGCCCACGGGCAGGGTGCTGGTGATCAGTATGTCCATCCCCACCAGCGGGATGCCCACGCCCAACAGTTCGGCGGTGATGCCGCGGGAATAGTTGGCCCAGGTCGGCTCGCCCGATTCAATCGGCTCAACCAGCGAGAAGCGGACGACTTGGCCGGGGGCGAAGGTGCTGGCCAGGCGAATGATTTCGTCCTCACGCTTGCGGCAGAGCAAAAGCACCTGCGGCTCGATGGCCATGGGGAAAACAAAGCCGTCGTTGTAGTCGGTATGCTCGCCGATCAGGTTCACGCGCCCCGGTGCCCGTACCACGCGGATTTTGCCGCCGTGGCCGAAAAGATCCGAAAATGTCCGCTTCAAATCGCCAAGGTTTTCCATAGAACCAAACTGTAAGGGCCAAGCGTGGGCCGGGTCAAGAAAATGTCTGTGGATGGATGATTGGCTCAACCATTATTTGTTGCATAGGTAACTTTCAATCCGCGATTTCGATCGTTACCCGCGCCCCGGTCAGGCCCGCGGCGCTGGCCGAGAGTTGCACGGTGCCGGCCCGGGTGCCGGCGCGCACGACCGCCAGCCCGCGTCCCTGGTACATTTTGCGGGCGCTGGCAAAGTAAGGCTGGGTATTTTGCATGTCGCCGCTGGCGATGCCCGCCAGGGTGGCCGGCCCGTCGAGGAAAAATTCCACGTGATCTTCGGCCAGCGGATGGGGCAGGCCGGCGGCGTCGGTGATTTGCACCTTGACAAAGGCCACATCCTGTCCATCGGCCCGCAGCCGTTGGTTTTCCACTGTCAGACGGATCGCCGCCGGCTTGCCGACGGTTTGCAGCGTGGTTTGCTCCATCACCTTGCCATCGCGCACGCCCTGGGCGGTGAGCCGTCCGGGGGCGTAGGGCAGGGTGAAGCGGGCGGCAAACTGCTGCTCGATTCCCGTCGGTTTTTCGCCGATCACTTGGTCATCCAGCAGCAAACGCACCATCGGCCAGCGGCTGTAAACGCTCACGTCGGTTGGCCGGCCCGCGCAGCCGGGCCAGGTCCAG
Source organism: Tepidisphaerales bacterium (assembly GCA_038317225.1). Lineage (GTDB taxonomy): Bacteria > Planctomycetota > Phycisphaerae > Tepidisphaerales > Tepidisphaeraceae > JBBQBE01. The sequence goes on from JBBQBE010000078.1 coordinate 9,744, forward strand.
CCGTCCACACTCGGTGGCCAGCCCCAGGGCGTGGTAACGATCTTTTCCCCCTCGGCCAGCGGGGGATGCACCGTCATATGCAGCATCTGGCCACGTTGCCATATAATATTGCGATAGTGGGACCAGGGCTTGCGATGTCCGCAGATGTCCAGGTCGCCGCAGCAGGCCCCATGCCAGGGATATTGCTGGTCGGTGCCGTGATTGCCAAAGGGCTTGCCTTCGGGATGCGACTGGCCGATGCCCGCTTCGCCCAGATAATCCCACGCCGTCCAGACAAAATCCCCCAGCACGTAAGGCAGGTCGGCGGTGGCCTGCCAGCCTTCAAAAACGCGGATGGGGAAGGTTTCGGTCAGTGCGATCAAACGTTCAGGATAGCGCGGGTGATCGGAGGCGCAGCGATCTGTCAAATAGTTATACCCACATATATCCAGTGAAGAAAATAGCGCATCGGCGTCGGACCAGTCGCCGCCTGCTACCCAGAATCCGCACAGCGCCGCCGCCACCGGGCGCGACTTGTCCAGCTTGCGCACCTGTCCGGCCAACTTGGCCGCGATAACCGCCCCGGCGGGCAGAAACCGCTCATACATCTCGTTGCCCACGCTCCAGCAGATAATGCTGGGATGATTGCGGTCGCGCCGCACCATCGCCGCCGTGTCCTCCAAGGCGTCGCGCTCAAATACCACATGATAATCATGCGGATTTTTCGGCATCGCCCAGCCGTCAAAGGATTCATCCATCACCAGCATCCCCAGCCGGTCGCAGGCGTCCAGAAACGCCGGCGACGGCGGATTGTGCGACGTGCGCAAGGCGTTAAATCCCGCATTTTTCAATAATTCCACGCGGCGATATTCCGCTTTGTCCAGTGCCGCCGCACCCAGCGGGCCGTTGTCGTGATGCAGACACCCGCCGCACAATTTGACTGGCTGGCCGTTAATTTCAAGCCCCTGCTGCGCCGACCAGGCCAGTTGCCGCACGCCAAAATGGGTGCGCACTTCGTCCAGTATCCGATCGCCATCCAGCAGCCGCGAGACCGCCACATGCAAATCGGGAGTGCTTTCAGACCACAAGCGCGGGGCCGAAAGTTCCAAGGTCTGCTCGACGCACTGGCCTGGTTGGGCGGAAGACTCGCTGCTGGCGACTTGCTTGCCGTCTGGCCCCAATAGTTCGGTGCGCAAAAGGAGCTTGGCATTTTGGCTGTCGCCGCCGCCGGCCAGTTGCGTTTGCACGATTACGCTTGCCCGCTGGGCGCTGGCCCGCGGGGTTTGCACAAATACGCCTTGCGGCTCGATGCCGCGCGGGTCGCACAGCGTCAGCCACACATGGCGGTAAATCCCCGAGCCACTGTACCAGCGGCAATTGACCTGCTGGGAGTTATCCGCCCGCACGCAGATAACATTTTCCTGGCCCCACAGCCAAAACTCCGTCAAATCCGCGACAAAGCCGGTGTAGCCGTAGGCATGATGCGCTGCGTGCCGGCCGTTAAGCCACACGTCGGCATTCATGTACACCCCTTCAAACTCGAGCAAAACCCGCTTGCCCTTCAGTTCATTGGGCGCGGTGATGCGCCGCCGATACCAGCCAACTCCGGCGGGGAAAAAACCGCCCGCCCCGCCCATGGGATGCTGTCGCTCGATGGTCCCTTCAATGCTCCAGTCGTGCGGCAGGTTGACGGTGCGCCACGCGCTGTCATCCAGCGGGCCATTGGGAAAATTCTGCCCTGGGCCCAGGGTGAATTTCCACCCCTGGTCCAGCCGCAGGCGCTGGCGGGCGGCGGTAGCGTCAAAAGCCTCGGAATTGCCATTTGCCGGTGAAGTTGCGCTCTCGGTCATAGGGGGCGGATGATAAGCTAACCCCGCACGGTTTGTCGAGCATTTCTATTTGGGCGCAACATCAATTCTATTTGATGGCTCTCCGCGAAAGACGCTGGTAAACATACCTGCCATGTCCTAGAACCCACGTTCTGGGCGAAATATCGCAGGTCCGAGCTTGGCAGTTTGGCATCCATCAGCGGGTTCCGCAGAGAGCCTATTTGATTTGCTGTTTGATGCAGGCCAATAGTTCCGTATATAACTGCTCCAGTGCCTGGGGGACCAGCCGGGTTTGTCCCACCACGGCCAGAAAATTCACATCCCCCGCCCAGCGCGGCACCACGTGCTGATGCAGGTGCCCCGGCACGCCCGCCCCGGCGCAGCGGCCCAGATTGATGCCGATATTAAACCCCTGGGCGGCCACGGCGGTTTTCAGCAGGCGCACCGCCGCGGCCGTTTGGGTTTGCAGGTCCAGCGCTTCGGCCTCGGTTAATTCCTCCAGTTCGGCGATGTGGCGGCGCGGACAAATTAAAAGATGCCCATTGGTATACGGATAGCGATTCATCAGCACCACGCTCAGCGGCGTTAACCACAAACACAAGCCCGCGCGTTGTTGCGGCTCATCGGCCGCGCAGCCCGCCTTGCACAAAAAACATCCGCTCTCAGCCGGCTTCTCCAGCGAACGAATGTAATCCATCCGCCACGGCGCATACAAAGGACTGTCCATGAGCCAATTGAACCACAAACCCGCTGGAAATGGCAACACGCCATTGCGGCTGGCGGTCGCATAAGGCAATTTGGTGTGGCGGTTTTGCCGCTTTCTCCTGCGGATTGCGGGCGACGGGACAATCCGCGGCGCGCCAAGGCCCTGTTCACCGGTTGCGGCCTGCGTCGCCAAACCCCCGCTCCGGCCGGCGCGGGCGCGCGGTATACTTGGCCCATGCGCTTGACCCAGGCCAGCGACGATTACCAGTTGGATCACCCGCCGGCCCGCTATCTCGCGGAGTCCCGTTAGCCGTTATCGTGCTCTTGCCATTGGGTGGCCGCTGGGTAGCCGCGCCATCCTCAAACCATAGAATGCTTGATTGCCATTCACGCGCACCGGCTCGGACCACGCCTTTTTACAAGTCGATCACGGCGCTGGCCACCGGCTCGTTGGGGCTGCGCTCGATGCGGAAATTGAGCTTCTGACAGACCCGTTGCATCTCCACATTGTCCGGCAATACATCGGCGCTGATGCGCGAGAGCTTTTCGTCTTTGCCGATTTTGATCATTTCCGCCAGCATGGCCGTGCCCAGCCCGCGATTTTGCCACTGATCGTTGACCAGCACGGCAAATTCACCCTCGGTGTTGTTGGGCATCTTGGTCAAGCGGCCCACCGCCAAAATTTCGCTTTGGCCGGTCTTTTCATCCATGCGCTGGGCCACCAGAGCGATCTCGCGATCGTAGTCATTGTGGCAGACGCGAATCATCCGCTCATGAGCCACGCGCTGGCCCAGCTTCATCGGGTGGAAGTAGCGCAGCCGCACCGTGCGCTCCGAGAGCGTCTGGTGAAACTGCACCAACAGCGGCTCATCCTCCGGGCGGATCGGACGCAAGGTGATTTGCGTCCCGTCATTGAGCTTCATTTGCTGCACATACTGGACCGGATACGGCCGAATCGCCAGTTGCGGCAGGGATGCCTGATCCACGTCCCGGGCGTGGATCACCACCCGCGCATCCAAGGCCAAAATGCGCTCGGCCGAGGCGATCAGCGGGTTGATGTCCAGTTCCTTGATCCAGGTTTGCTCCACCACCAGTTGACTGAAGCGCACCATCAGCCGCTCCAGAACGTTCATATCCACGCTCTTGCGGCCGCGCACGCCTTTGAGGGCGGTGTAAATCTTGGTCTGCTCCATCATCCGCCGGGCCAGCGTCGCGTTCAGCGGCGGCAAGGCCAAGGCCCGATCCTTAAACACTTCCACCAGTTGCCCGCCCATGCCAAACAGCAGCACCGGGCCAAATTGCGGATCGAGGCTGGAGCCTAAAATAATCTCGTAGCCGTCCAGCTTGATCATCGGCTGCACGGTTACGCCCTGAAAATGCTGGGCGCCGACTTTCTCGGCCACCGAGGCCTTGATCTTAGCAAAAGCCCCCTTGACGGCCTGGGCGTCGGCCAGGTTCAAAATCACCCCGCCCACGTCGGTTTTGTGAGTGATGGTTTCACTGAACAGCTTGGCCACCACCGGATAACCCATTTCATCGGCGGCCTTGACCGCCTCGGCCTCGGTGCGGGCGATAACCGTTTGCACCGTGGGAATGCCATACGCCGCTAAAAGCTGCTTACTTTCAAATTCCGTCAGGATCGTGCGATTTTCATCGCGGGCGGTGTCGATGATCTTTTTGGCCGCGGCCCGGTCGGGGGCATCGTCGGCGGACGCTTCGGGCAGGCTGGGGGTCTCATACAGCCCTTTGAGATTATAGCTGTATTTCCACATGTAATTAAATGCCCGAGCCGCGGCGTCCGGATGGTCGAAGCAGGGGATGCCGGCGCGGGTAAGAATATCGATTCCGGCTTCCACGATCGGCCCGCCCATCCAACTGGCCAGAACCGGCTTGCCCTCGATCTTGGCATACGGCCGCAGCGCCTGGGCCGTGCCTGTCGGGTCGGTAACCGATTGCGGCGTGAGAATGACCAGCAAACCGTCGGAATTGGGATCATGCGCCGCTATTTCCAGGCTCTTGGCATAGCGCTCGGCGCTGGCGTCGCCCAGCACGTCGATGGGGTTGGAATGGCTCCATTGCGGCGGTAAAAAGGCGTCCAATGATTTTTTGGTTTCGTCGCTGATCGAGGCCAGCTCCCCGCCGGCGGTGATCAAAGCGTCGGTCGCCAGCACGCCCGGCCCGCCGGCGTTGGTCAAAATGGTCATCCGCGGGCCTTTGGGACGCGGCTGCTTGGCCAATACTTCGGCCATGTGGAACACTTCAGCGATCTCATTGACGCGCAGCACGCCCACGCGCCGAAATGCCGCGTCCAACACTTCATCCGAGCCGGTCAGCGAGCCGGTGTGGCTGGCGGCGGCCTTGGCCGCGGCGTCGGTGCGCCCGGCCTTGATGACAATAATCGGTTTGTTCAGCGCTACCTGCCGCGCCGCCGAAAGAAACGAGCGGGCGTTGCCGATCGATTCCATATAAATGACGATACTCTGGGTGCGCGGATCGTTGCCCAGGTAGTCGATCAAGTCGCCCCAGTCCACATCCAGCATCGAGCCGATGGAGACAAACGCGCTGAAGCCCACCATTTCCTTAAAGCTCCAGTCCAAGACCGCCGTGCCCAAGGCCCCGGACTGGCTGAGAAACGCCACGTTGCCCGGCCGGGCCATCCCCGCGGCGAAAGTCGCGTTGACCCCGCTGAGTGGACTCATGACGCCCAGGCAGTTGGGGCCGATGATGCGCATCTTGCCTTTGCGGGCCTCGGCCAATACCTGCCGCTCCAGTTCGATCCCCGGCGCGCCCAGTTCCTTGAATCCGGCGCTGATGACGATCGCCCCTTTAACCCCGGCGGTTACGCAGTCGCGGATAATGCCCGGCACCGTCGCCGCCGGCGTTACCACCACCGCCAAATCCACTTTTTCGGGAATCGCCGAAATATGCGGATAGGCCTTGATCCCCAGCACGCTTGCGCGCTTGGGGTTGATAGGATAAACCGTGCCGCCGAACGGGCTGCTGATCAGATTCCACAAAATGGTGCGGCCCACCGAGCCGGGCGACTCGGTAGCGCCGATCAACGCCACATTCCGCGGCGCGAAAATCGCGTCCAGCGGCTGGGATTCCTGGTGAAGCACATCATGGGCGGCGTCGGTACGGGGCGATGCGGAACTCTCGGGCATAAAAATATTCTCCAGTCGGTTTATCGTGCTTCAATCGCGAGTGGCACAAAGGTAAAGCGCCAACCCGCTTACGGCAAGAGCGCAGGCGGGGGAAAAAGATATTGAGCGTTGAATAGCAAAACCGGACAGGGGGGGAAGT
>JBBQBE010000079.1:0-15436 GCA_038317225.1 Tepidisphaerales bacterium
AAAATCTGTTCTTTGATCAGATCAGCGTCAGCTCCGTGGTACCGGAGCCGGCATCGCTGAGCTTGCTGGCCTTGGGCGCGGGCGCTTTGCTGCGTCGGCGTAAGTAAGTTTCCCCTGCGCGGGATAACGTTCCTGAATCCCTCCCCCCGACGACCAATCGGGGGAGGGATCGGAACGCGCCTCTTGTCGTGTTTATGTTTTTGGGAGCAGATGATGAAACGTCGTGCTTTTACACTTGTGGAATTGCTGGTGGTCATCGGCATCATCGCGCTGCTGATCTCGATTTTGCTCCCGTCGCTGGCCAAAGCCCGCGAAAGCGCCAACCGCATCAAATGCGCCGCCAACCTGCGCACTTTCGGGCAGGTGGCCCATTTGTTTGCCAATGACCACAAAGGCTATTTTCCCGCCGCCTGGGCGTTCGGGCAGGACGGCAACGGCAGCAACGCCGTCTGCTTGCCGGTGCTGCTGAACTACAACCCCGATACGGAAACCGCCGCGTCATCGGATGCCTGGCGGCGCTTCGGCACGCCGTACCAAGTGCTGCTTCGCTATTCTCAAGGCAGCGGCGATCAACAAATGGTCAATCTCAACGGCTCGGCGCAAACGCTGGCCAAGTGGCTGATCTGTCCCAGCACCGCCTCCGATGCCTACCAGGTTTGGAGCAATGTCGGCGGGGGATGGGGCTGGGGGATTGAGACCAGCTATGTCTATGTCGGCGGATTGACAGCGCGGACGATCGGCTCGTTTCCGCAATTCGGCGCGATCAACAATATCAGCGGCTTTAATTTCGGCACGCGCATCCCCGCCATGCGCAACAACAACCCGGCCAGTTATGTGCTGGCCGCCGATACCGTCAGTTGGGGCGGCGGCGGGGCCTGGGGTAATACCTACGTGATCAATCATCGCCAGGGCGGAGATTATTCCCGCGCGGAATTTCAAAATGTTTTGTTCGCCGACGGCCATGTGGAAGGCCAGCGGCCGGACTACTTCGACAGCGTCAACAATAACCATTCCAACCAATTGAACGTCAACAACTGGTCGCTGCAATTCCAAGTCGGCGGGCCAGATTCCGGTCGGTATTATTACTGGGGACAATGAAAGCCGGCGATTATCGGGGCGTTTCCCGTGGCTTTTGCACTAATGCGCGACAGAGATTTCGTCCGTGGTCCGTGGTCCGTGGCAAGTTGATTGTTGATTGTTGATTGTTGAGTGTTGAAGTCTCCACAATCCACATTCCACAGTCATTCATGCAATGGCTCACAGCGTGGTACTGCGGCGCTACAAGGTACAACTGACCAATTCATAGTGATGCGAGAAGTTGCAAGGTTTGCGGATGCACCGCGCCGGTCTGGTCGATATCCACATTGATCGTCAGCGGGGTTTGCGCCGCTCGACAGGCCGACAGATACGCCGAGAGTTCTGCCCGGCCGAAGCGCGGCGGCACCAGCGGCGTTTGCGGCTTGGAATGCACCCAGTCGGGATTGTCCAGGCAAATCCATCGATGATTGGCTAAACCATTGGGCGCCACTGCACCTTGAGGCGGTTCGACCAGATCGTTGGCCTCGCCGGCCAGGTAGTCTTGATGCGTGGTATAGAGAAAATACCACAAATGCGGCTGCATGCCGGGGTTGTAACTGACCAGCCGTTGCCCGTGGCCGCGCTTGGCGGCTTGGGTAAAGCGCTCCCAGGGGAAACGGTAGCCTTTCATATCCGTACTGACGGTATTATTGGGGCCGGACGGATCCAATGAGTAAGGGCTGTCATACCACCAGCCGTCGAGGTCTTGGCCGTAGCGCTGCGATAATTCACCAACGATATCACACAGATTGTCGGCAAAAATCGCTTTGTCGGCTCCGTGATATCCCACGGCCCGCTCCCAGGCGGCATCCTCTGCCTGATTGCAGGAATGATTGTAATACAAGAAAAAACGCAGACCGCGCCGCTTGCAGGCCCGGATCAAATCCGCCGGCAAATCGCGCCGCGCGGTATAGCCGTCGATCAAGCGATCGACCGCGGCGCATGGCGCTGGGACCAGATGCCGCGCGTGGGTGAGGGTAAAAAGCAGGTAATCAGCGCGGCAATCGGCGACGCGATTGACCAATAAATCGACATCCAGCGAGTCAACGGCCTCAAAGTAGGAGCAGGCCGTCCCCGACGCCGGCATACTTTGGGCAGTCCAGTGAAACGCCACGCCGAAGCGGCATTGGCTAAACCAGGAAGCGTCAGCAGGGTGATAGCAATTCATAATGGATGGGCAGCGGGGTTGGTGATTATTGATCGTTGATCGTTGATTGTTGATTGTTGAAAATGCATGTCAAGTCCTGATCAAAATTTGTCATCCTTTGCTTGTTTTACCTTGTTAAATTCTTCTTTGCTGTTCGGCTCAGCCGCCGCCGCCTGAGCCAAATAACTCACCGCGACCCCTCCCGATGCACCGACATCGGAAACCGGTTGCCTAGCGACCCGTGCGGACGATAATTGTTGTACAGATCAACCGCTTGTTCCACCGCCAACTTTGCTTCACTCTTCTGGGCAAACGTCTCCCCCAGGCCGTACTCCTGCTTCAATATCCCATTCAAGCGTTCCGCTTGGCTGTTCTCATAACAGTGATTCGCCTCCGTCATGCTGATCGACATCCTATACTTTTTCAGCTGGGCAATGTAGGCCCCGCAGCAATACTGGCTGCCTCGATCCGAATGGTGCATGGCATCCATCGACCTTGAACGCGGCAATTGATCCTGGGCCATCGACAGTGCCCGCAACGCCCCTTCCATCTCCAGGCTGTCGCTGCTGTCGTAACCCACGATCGCCCGGCTAAACGCATCCATGATCAAACTCAAAAACATAAACCCCCGCAGCGTCCGAATGTAGGTGATGTCGCTCACCAACAGTTGGTGCGGCCCGGTCAATACCAAATCCTTGGCACTGTTCGGATATACCCCAAAACCATGCCAACTGTTCGTCGTCTTCGCATAGTTCCGCCGACGCTCGATCAGCAGATTGTGCCGGCCCAGTAGAGCGAAAAAGCGATCCCGGCCTATCTAAACCTCCGCGGATTTAAGCTCCTTCTCCAACAAATACATCAACTTGCGACTGCCAATCCGAGGGTGCAGGCAACGTTCCCGATGGATCAACGCCAGCACCAGCGACTCATCCACACGCTCACGCTGACGCAACGAACGCTGCTTGTAGTAATTCTGACGAGTCATCCCCGTACAGCCACACAGTAAACCGATACTCATTCCAATACCGTAGCCTCCAATTGACCTGCTGGAACCAACGGCAACGACTCACTCGACGCACCGATGAACTGCCTCCCAACGCACTTTTTTTTGAAACACTCCACCTCCTCACCCAGCCGCTGACACGCCAATTGCAAATACGATTCGTTCAACAGGCTCCGAGCCTGCGTCTGACCCAATGCCTTGTGCAACTGACCAATCTCCCGACGAAGACCCGCAACCATGTCCGCCTCATTGGGCTTCTCCACACGCACCACCTTGGCCAGTAAATGATACTTCCCCAAACGATTCATCCAACGCTTCACCGTCGTCGCACCACCAATCCCGTGATGAAGACACGCCGCACCAACCGTTGCAAAACGACCCGTTTCCAAATCTGAAACCACTTGACGCTTGAAGCTGTCACTGTAACGTAAAATAACCCGATTTCGCATAAATCACTCCTTGGTTCCTATCCGCAGAGTGACAACCTATTTCAGGACGAGACACTCACGCGCCACTGACTACTGACCACTGACTTTTTCCACATTCAATATTCATACGGTAAAAGGAGGCCCCCACCCCGGCCCCCGGAGTACCGGGAGAGGGAGAATATTAAGGAATGTAACGCTCCACACTCAACACTCAGTATTCAACACTCACGCGCCACTGACTACTGACTTTATCTACATTCAACATTCAACACTCAACACTCACGCGCCACTGACCACTGACTACTGACTACTGACTAACATTAATTCCTTTTTCCGCGGCAACCCGCCGGGCGGTTTGCAGGGCTTCGGCGAGTTTGGAAGGGTCTTTGCCGCCGGCCTGGGCGAGTTGCGGACGGCCGCCCCCGCCGCCGCCGGCCACTTGCGCGGTTTGGCGAATCCAGTCCCCGGCCTTGAGGCCCTTGGCGATCAAGTCCTCACTGACGGCGGCGACAAAATTCACCTTCTGCTCATCGGCCCCGGCGAGCATCACAGCGTAGCTGTCGCGGCGTTTTTTAATGGAATCGGCCACGATCAATAGCTGCTCGGTGGCCGCGCCTGGGTATTCAGCCACTAGCAGCGTCCCCGCCTGGGTCAGCAGTTGATCGGCAAATGCCTTGGGGTCCTGCTGTCCCCCGCCGCCGCCGGCGAGTTTCTTTTTTAGAGCTTCCATTTGCTCCTTGAGGGCCGCGATGCGCTGGGGGATTTGCTCCGGCGGGCAACTCAAAGCCTGCTGGGCGGCTTTCAGACTGGCTTCCTGGCGCTGGACCAATTCCACCGCCGCCGGGCCGGTGGCCGCGGTGATGCGGCGCACGCCCTTGGCCACCGCCTCCTCAGCGATAATTTTGAATAACCCGGCCTGGCCGCTGCGCGTCAAGTGCGTTCCGCCGCAAAATTCCACGCTTACCTGGGCACCGTTCACTATCGCCGGCTCGTCCTGGCCGATACTGATGACGCGCACCGGATCGGGATATTTTTCGCCGAATACCGCGCGCACGCCGGCGATGTCCTTGGCCTTCTCCAGCGGCATCACGGCGGAGCAGACGGGCGAATCGGCGTAGATGCGCTGATTGACCAGTTGCTCCACGACGGCCAGTTCCCGCGGCGTCGGCGGCTGGGGATGGGAAAAATCAAAGCGCAACTTTTGGCCGTCCACCAGCGAGCCTTTTTGCTCCACATGATCCCCCAGCACGCGGCGCAGCGCCCAGTTGAGCAGGTGGGTGGCGGTGTGATTGCGCATGGTGTTCAAGCGCGTTTGATCCACGCGCAGGCGGGCGCTTTGCCCGGCTTCCAGGTGTCCCTCGGCCACCGCGCCAAAATGCAGCACCCATTGCCCGCGCTTCTCCGTGCTTGAGACCTCAAAACGTCCGCTGTCGGTCTGGATAACGCCGATGTCGCCCACTTGTCCGCCCTGCTCGGCGTAAAAACAGGTGCGGTCCAGCACCAGGGCCGCCGGCTGGTCTTCCTCCAGCCGACCGCGCCGGACCAACTGTTGATCGCTGACCCAGCCGATCACCGTGGCGTCGGACTCCAGGCCATCATACTTGGCCGAATCATCGGTGCGCGGCGCATCGCCTAAGTCGATGACGGTTTGCGCATGGGTTTTGCGACCCCTGCCGCTAATGGCCACATGCTCATTCCAGCGGCGGTTGTAATCCTCCATATCCACGCGCAATCCGCGCTCGGCGGCAAGCTGCACCGTCAAATCCGCCGGGAAACCAAGAGTGGCGTGCAGATCAAAAACCTGGCGGCCTTCGATCAATCCGCCGGCGGCGGCTTGCGCCGCTTGATCGAAGGTGTGCAATCCGCGCTCGATGGTGGCCAGGAAATCGATCTCCTCGCTTTTGATAATCGCGGCCACGCGCTGCGGATCGCGTTTGAGTTCCGGGAAAAATTCCCCCATCTGCGCCACCACCACGCTGGTCAGGGTGTGCAAAAACGGCTGGCGTAATTTCAAAACCTGCCAGCCGAAGCGCACGGCGCGGCGAATCACCGAGCGCAAAACCGCTCCGCGTTTTTTGTTGCTGGGAACAGCCCCATCGGTGATAGCGAAGGTGGCCATGCGCGCATGATCGGCGATGGCGCGGAAGGCGATATCCGCCGGGTCGGCCAGTTGTCCGCCGTAGGCACGCCCGGCCAGTTGAGCGATCGCTTCCATCAGCGGAGAAAACACATCGGTATCATAATTACTTTTTTTACCCTGCAGCACCGCGCACAAGCGTTCAAAACCCATGCCGGTGTCCACGTGCTTGGCCGGCAGCGCTGACAAACGTCCGTCCGCGCCACGGTTGAACTGGATAAAGACCAGGTTCCAGATTTCCATCACCCGCGCATCGCCGGCATTGACCAGTTTGCCGCCGCTTTTGTCCTCGGTCAGGTCAATGTGAATTTCGCTGCACGGCCCGCATGGCCCGCTTTCGCCCATCTCCCAGAAATTATCCTTCTTGTTGCCCAGGTGAATGTGGGCGGGATTGATGTCGGTTACGGTTTTCCACAAGTCCGCCGCCTCACGGTCGGCCTCCAGCCCCTCGGCCGGATCGCCCATGAAAACCGTTACGTGCAGCCGGCTTTTGTCCAGCTTCCATACCCCGGTCAACAATTCCCAGGCCCAGGCGATGGCCTCCTTCTTGAAATAGTCTCCAAACGACCAGTTACCCAGCATCTCGAAAAACGTATGGTGATAGGTGTCCTTGCCCACATCATCCAGATCGTTGTGTTTGCCGCCGGCGCGGATGCACTTTTGGCTGTTGGCCGCCCGGCTGTAGGGACGCCGCTCCTCGCCCAGAAAAATGGGCTTGAACTGGTTCATCCCCGCGTTGGTGAACAAAAGCGTCGGATCGGCCTGCGGCACCACCGGGCTGGAGGGCACAAACGCGTGCCCGTGGCGGCTGACGAAAAACTCGATGAACTGCTGTCGAATCTGCTGGCTGGTCATGGGATAAAATTATTTATAGAGTAATGTTTATACGCTTTCACACGCCGCCGGCTCTAGCGAACCACGCCGATGGTCAACAGCAAATTCGCATAAATGCGCTGCTCGCCGGTGGCGATGCTAAGGCACACATCTGGCCCGCCGGCCACGTCGTAAAACTTGAAGCGCTCGATCTTCTGTAATGGCGCGTCCAACCCCGCCTGCTGAATCACCTGGCAAAACTCATTCCAAATCGGCGGGTCTTGGCTCATGGCATATGGCCCGCTGGTCATCGGGGCCATCACCTCGGCGGCCTCGATCGGCACCGCCGTCAGCAAAACCTTCAGCACATCGGTTACCGTCGGCATGCCCGGTGCCAGGTTTAAATAAACCACTTGGGCATGGGGGCCGCGGCGGGTCCAATGCGGATAGTTGCCGTCGGAAATCAAAATCTTGGAGCTATGGCCGCTTTTGGCCAGAGCGCCGAGAATCTCCGGATGCAATAGTTGGTGCTTGAGCATGGGCGGAATATTAACCGCCCGACGGGTTGCGGCCAAATGTGCGCTTCAGCCACTTGGCCGCATGGTCGGCAAGTTGATCGGGGGCGGCGTCGGCGACCTCCAGCACATAGTCGGCCAGTTGCATGTAAATCGCCAATCGCTCGGCCAATACGCGCCGCACCTCCGCCAGCCCGCCGCCCAGATTTGTCAAGGCCGGACGATTGGCGGCGCTGGCCGCGTCGGTGTCAATGCGCTGCAGCAGCACCTCCGCTGGCGCGTGCAAAAACAGGACGGGTCCCCGGCAAATAATATCACGGTTGGCCGCAAGCAAAATTGCCCCGCCGCCCAGGGCAATGACGCTTTGGCCACACTGGGACAGCTCGGTGATGACCCGGCTTTCGCGCCGACGAAACTCCACTTCACCGAATTCGGCAAAGATGTCGCTGACAGACAAATTTGCTTGCTGAATGATAGATTGATCGCTGTCAAAAAAGGGGCAGCCCAGCCGCTGGGCCAGCAGTCGCCCCACCGTGCTTTTGCCGCTGCCGCGATAGCCGATCAAATAAACCGGCCACCTCCCTGCCGGCGACTCCTGGGCGCTGGACGGGTTCATCACAACTCACTTGTCTGAAAGATAATCCCCGGCCGCCAAAAGCAGTCCGGGCGTTTGCGGTTTATGCAACACATCAATGGTTTGCCCCGCCGCCCGCATAGGCCCGCGCCACAGCACCGGATATAAACGGTTGTCGGTTCCTTGCAGCCGCAGGCCCAATACCTGTGAGCGCGGGGCCAGCGGCGAGCGGCTGACGCGCACGATCACCGCTTGGCGCTTCTGGCCAAGTTGATAGACCCCCAACACGCGCCGCCGCGCCAGCCACGCCGCCCCCAGCAATAGCGGAAACAGCCCCAGCGGCAACAAAGCCCCGGTGAGCATCCCCGCCAGCGCCGGATCGGACTGCCGGCCGGTCCACACATTGGGATTGTCCGCCCGCACATGCAAGGTTACCTGCTCCTGGGGCGTGATAAACTGCTCTCGACCGGCCAGAACCCCCTCGACCAGAAAGGTCTTGGCGTCCAAGGTGAATTGCATTTTCACCGGCGTGGTCGGTTCGATGCGCTGGCTGGTGAGCCGGCGATTGTTCCCTTCCAGCACCGTAGCGCTGACGGGCGTGCCGCTTCGCAGCAGGTCCACTTCCTGGCGCCACTGCGTCCACTGGGTCAGCGCGATATACAGACAGACCGCCAACACCGCCGCCGCCGCCAGCCACCAGCGCCGCACCGACAATTCCCCCCAGGCCCGCCGCGATGCCAGGCGGTCCAGCGCACGCGGATTGTTTGATTCATCATTCATCGCCACATCCTTTGCCCCCATCCGCGCCGGCTCAGCGGATTATTTCCCCGCCGGCCCGCCGTTGCTGGCCGCGGTGGAGGGCGTCTTGCGCAGCTCGTTGCGTAAGTCGGTTAAATCCTCGCGGTATTGCGCCGCCAGAGCCGGGGTCATCGCCAAGGCCCCGTCGATGAGTTTCAACGCGCTATCCACCTCGGCGGCTTTTTTCAAACGCTCGACCTCCGCCCGCACATTGGCCCCCACCGTTTGTTGATACACCGGCTTGTAAGCAATCAATTCCTGACCAAACGCCAGCGCTTCGGGATACATCCTGGCCCGCAACAGCGCCACCAGATATTGCTCGATGAGCTTTTCGGTAACCATGTCCTCGGCACCGCGCCCGCGCCAGTAGTCCAGCGCCAGCTTGTAATACGGCGCGGCCTCGGCCGGCTGGTTCAACTCCATCGAGCCGTCGCCGATGCTTTGGCGAGTGTAGGCCAGTTGTTCCTCCTTGCGGTCCTTGACATATTTTCCGGCCAGTGCTTTAAGCACGATCAAACGCCGCGACGGATCATCCTTGAACCGATCCACCCAACCGGCCAATTGATCAGCAGGCATGGTGGGAAACAAGCTCTCCAGCACCCGCCAGGCGCGCTCGCGCACCTGCGGATCGGATTCCTCAGCCGGCAGGGTGCGGCGAAACAGCTCGCCCGCGTGGTCCACCGCGCTGGTTCGGCCCAGGGCCACCACCGCTTCCAGCCGCACCGTCGGCTCCGGGTCATCCAGATAATGCGAGATGGCGTCGGCGGCTTTGGATTCGCCCAGTTCACCCAGCCCTTTCAATGCGGCCCGGCGCATGCGCGAAGTATCGCCTTCGCGCAGCACGCGGTAAAACGTCGCCAATAATTCCGGGTCGCGCAGCGGCACCATCGCTTCCACCAGGGCATCGCGCAAATTGGTTGAGCCGGGCTGACTGGGCCGCGCTACCATCAGCGAGCGCAACTGTTCGGCCAGTTGCCGCGCCTGAGCCGGATCGGCCTGGCGCAGCTTGGCCCCCAGGTCGCGCAAAGCCTGAGCCGCGGCGGTGGCGGCGCTGGTCGAGGGATCCTCGAGCTGTTTACGTAACGCCGGCACCGCGCTTAAGTCGCCGATGGACGCCAGGGCGGCGGCGATCGCCGCCCGGATTTCAGCGCTATTTTCCCGCGGCAACTGCGCCAGCAGTTCACCCAGCGCCTGGGCATCATTAATCGCGTGCAGCGCCAGAGCCGTCGCCAGCCGCACCGCCGGGGAACTGTCCCCCACCAGCGTGCGCAGATAATCCCGCGCCGCCTGCGGCACGCGCCGCGCCGCCTGGGCTTCATCGCGCACGATCCGCGCCCCGATCGCCCGCATTTGCGGCGTCGGGCTTTTAAGATACTTCATCAACAAATCGCTTTGCGAATCCTGCGGCGCTTGCTGGTATTGCTCGGTCAACAGCGCTTGCAGATCCTCAACCAGTTGACGGTACTGGTACTGCAGCGCCGTCAAGCGCCCGGCCCGTTCGATAAATAGATCGGCCTTCCAACGCTGCTCGGGCTTATCCCGATTTTGCCCCCACCACTGCTGCCAGCGGGCCGCATCCGACCCCCAATCCCCCTGCCCGCTCATATCGGCCAGCGCCTCGGCCGCCGCCGCGTGAATCCGCGCGCTCTCCTGCGGATCGCTCAAAAGGTCCACCAGCGTTTGCGCCGCCGCTTTTTGCGGAACCGAACCCAGTGCCCGTATCGCCGCCGCCCGCAAGGCCTCACGCTGCTGGCGGGCGGTGGCGCAGCCCACCAGCGCATCCACCGCCTCCGGCTGATCCGGATACGACGCCAGGGCCAGCGCCGCGGCCTCGGCCACATTGCGCTCGGCGCCCAGCAATTGCTTCAGCGGCGTCAGATAAACCGCATCGGGATTGGGTTCCCAGATCAGTGCCCGGGCCACGGCCAACTGGGCGCGGGGATTGTTAAAATCGGTCAGTAATTTCAGCAATAAAGTGCGGCTGTTCGCATCGCGGCGCATCAGCAGCCGCCGCGCCGCCTCCTCACGCTGAGCGCCCGCGGCCGACGGATCGTTCAAAATGGTCGCCGGCGGCTCAACGCTTTGGGTTGTTTGCGCCCCCGCCCACGGCGCGCAGCATCCCCAGGCGACACAGAGCGCCGCCACCTGCGCCAAATTGGTCAACCGCTTTTGCGCCACACTGGTCCATCATCAACAAAACGCGCCGCCACCGCCAGTCGGCGGATTTTACGCATTTTGTCGCCGGGGAAAAGCGCCAGCCCGCGCCGGAGAATTTTTCACACCCCGCCGCCGACAAAGGTTACGATTTCCACCACATCCCCCGCCTGCAATTGGCTGTCGTAGCGGTCGCTTTTCAGCAAACGCTTATTCAGTTCCAGGGCCACCAGGTTGGGCTGCAATTTGAGAATTTCCAATAATTGTCGCACCGTCGTCCCCTGAGCCACACTGTTGGCTTGACCGTTGACCTGTATCTCAATCATGCCCTAAGTATAAACCATTGATCGACATTTGACCCCTCTTGCCTATGAGTAAACCACTAGCGGTCGGGCGAATTGCCCCGCGCAAGAACCGCAACCGCACCAGGCCAAGCGCCTTTGGCGAACAGTGCTCTGGCCCGATCTTCAGCAGTGGCTTGGGAGTGCAATAAGGAAGCCCCCACCCAACCCTCCCCCGGAGTACCAGGAGAGGGAGCAAAAAGCGCCCTGCGTGATCGCACTGGGGGCATTTTAACTTGCGATACAAGACATCGCCCCGCCGCCTCCCTCCCCCGGAGTACCAGGAGAGGGAGCGAAAGCGCCCTACTTGATCGCACTGGGGCATTTTAACTTGCGATACAAGACATCGCCCCGCCGCCACGCTCCCCCGGAGTACCAGGAGAGGGAGCAAAAAGCGCCCCACTTGATCGCACTGGGGCATTTTAACTTGCGTTACCAGACATCACCCCGCCTCCACGCTACGCGCCGCGGGCCGCTTACGGTATCGTGGCGGACATGGCTCGTGGTCTGTGGCTGATCGCTCTGGCGGCGCTGGGCTTGCGCTTGGCCTGGGGACTGTCGCGGCCAGCGGACCCGGCGCAACTGGAGCGTTTGCCCGACCAGGTGGAATATCTGCAATTGGCTCAAAATCTCCTTGCCGGCCAGGGACTGCATCTCTATGACGAGCGTTTTGGCGACGATCTGAAGGCCTATCGCACGCCGGGTTATCCTTTATTTATCGCGGCGCTGGCGGCCAAGCCCCAGGCTGTGCGGGCGGCGCAAAGTGTGCTGGACGCATTGACCGTACTGGCCGTCGGTTGGCTGGCCAGCCAGTGGCTCGGCAGCCGCGGCGGAGTATGGGCGGCGGCGCTCGCGGCACTCAATCCTTTTTCGATCTATTTTTCCTCTCTGATCTTGTCTGAAAGTCTTTACACGGCGCTGCTCATGTGGGGAATTTTGCTGCTATGGAGGCCGCGCTGGTGGATTTTGGGAACCTGGCTGTTATGCCTGTCAGCGCTGGTGCGCCCCGGCGCGCTGTGGCTGGCGCTGCTTTTGGGCTTGGCGATGGCGCTGAACCGCCCATCGAATCAGACGTATCCATTAAAAGCCAAGCGCTGGCCGCTGGCGGCGGGAGCGACCACGCTTTTATTGCTGGGCCTAACCCTTTTGCCCTGGGCGATTCGCAATCGCCTGGTCCTGGGAGCATGGCTGTGGACCGCCAGTAACAGCGGGATCACCGCCTATGATGGAATGAATCCCGACGCCGACGGCGCCAGCAATCAGGATTTTCTCAAGGCGATGCCGCAAGTTCGCGGCCCGGGGATGGAATTGCAGCGCGACGCGTATTTTATGCGCTTAGCCCGCCAGTACGCCGCGGAGCATCCGGCGCGAGCGGCGCGGTTGGCGGCGATCAAAATGGCGCGCACCTGGAGTCCGCTGCCGACCAGCGCCGCCTTTGCCACGCGGCGGAATATGGCCATCGCCCTGGCCTGGAGCATTCCCTTTTTCGCGCTGGTGGCGCTGGGACTGGGACGCGGGAGGTTGCCGGCGGGGTTAAAGGCGGTTTTGTTGTTACCAGCGCTCTATTTTACGCTGGCTTCGGCCCTGACGGTGGGTTCTTTGCGTTATCGACTCCCCGCCGAAGCGCCGATGGCGGTATTAGCGGCCGCGGGCCTGCTGGCAATTTCCGGTGCCAAGACCAACCCATGAGCCAGAACCTCGCAAGCGTCGATCGGCTCTTTGACCGCCCCTGGCGGCCGGGCAACCCCTTTCAGCCACGCCAGTCGCGCTGGCGCAAGTGGTGCATCGCCGTTTTGCTTTTGGTGTTGCTGCTGGTGATCGGGGGATACGTTTATCTCACCGATTCCAATCGCGTGCGCCGTCTGGCCGAAGGATATTTGTCGCACGTTTTGGGCGGCCCGGTGCGCGTGCGCCGCGCCACGCTCAGCGTCTTTGAGGGTCTGCGCCTGGCGGATGTTACCGTGCGCGTGGATGACAAGGATCGACCTGATTCGCTGCTCTTTTCCGCACACAGCTTCATACTCAAATATAACGTCGCGTCCCTGCTGAGCGGGAAACTGGAAGCGACCCAGCTTGTGGCCATCGACGCGCGGGTGCGCTTGTGCGAAGACGTGGACCGCGGCACCTGGAATTACCAGCGACTGCGCGCCCCGGCGTCCAGCGCCCCCTCGGCCGCGCCGAGCTTGGCCACCGCCATGGCCCTGCCCGAAGTGCTGTTGCGTAACGCCCGCTTTGATTACAGCGAAATCCGCGGCGGTGAATTTCACACTCTCGGTTCGATGACCCTGGAAGGACGGCTGGCCCCCAGCGCCGAGCCGAAAAAATATGTTTTCCACCTGCAAAGCCGCGGCGAAATCGAGGGCGTCGGCCCGCAGGTCAGCGGCAGCATCAACCTGGCCGATGGACAAATCCGTGCCTCGCTGCGCCATTTTGAATTTGGCCACGACATTCGTTCGCTCTTGATGAATGAAATCCGCCAGTTCTGGACCGAACACCAACTGGCCGGGCGCGTGGATGTGCCGGAATTGAGTTACCTGCCGCCGACCGACGGCAAGCCGGCGCAGTTTCGCGTGTTGATGGAACTCAACGGCGTGCACCTGACGGGCCATCCCCGCCAGTGGCTTGGGCGCGAGGAACTTAGGCGCATCGAGGCCCTGGAACAATCCACCGCGCTACTTAAGGCCGCCGGCTTAAATTCCACCGGACTGCTCGATGCCCTGGCCGGTCGCTGGCGACCCAAACCCATCGACCTGGAGCGCGTCTCCGGTGCATTTTTGTTCACCCAGGATGGGGTGCAAATCACCAACCTGACCGGGCGCGTGGAGACCAACGCCGTGCGCATCGACGGCACGCTTGCCGGCTACTCCCCCGACGCGCCGTTGCAGGTAACTATCCGTTCGCTGGAGAATGAAAATCTGTATATCCCCCACGCCCCGGCCTACATCTCCTCCATGCCCGGCGACGTGCGCGAAATATACGACCGCCTGCGCCCGGAGGGATCCTGCGCGCTAAGCCTCAGTCTCCGCCGCGACCGCGTCGGCGGGCGGCTGGATGTTTCCGGCAAAGTGCGGATTCTCGACGGCAATTTCATTTTTGACGATTTTCCCTATCCCCTGCGCCACGCCACCGGCACCCTGGCATTTGGCAAAGACCCGCAGTTGGGCTTTGAGGTGTTGCAGATCACCGCATTGCGCGGCTACGGCGTGCCGGACGGACCCAATGAAAATTCCGTCGTGCAACTGGACGGCGTGCTAGGCCCGCTGGATTTGGGAACCGGCGTGAGCCTGCGCGTCACCGGCGACAACATCAGTTCCGAGCCGATCCTGCTGCGGGCCTTTCCTTCGGAAGTCAAAGAGGCTTTGAGCATCTTCGGCCCGCCGGATATGGCCTCGGTGCCGCCGCCGACCAGTAGCGCTGATGATATTCAATGGCCCCGATTCCGTGGGGATTTTGTCTGCGATATTTTTCGGCCCGTGGGACGAAAAAAACGCTGGACGGTTTCCACCGACCTGAAAATCGCCGATGCCTCCGGGGCCTTGGTCTTCTTCCCCTACCCGCTGGAACACGTCAGCGGCCTGGTCAAAATCCGCGACGGCTACCTGGAGATTATCGACGCCTCGATGAAACGTGGCGGCTCGTCGCTGCTGCTTAACGGCCGGGTGAATTTTCCCCGCAACGGCCCGGTAACGCCCGACTTGACCATCCGCGCCGCCGACGTGCCGCTGGATGATGCGTTACGCCACGCCCTCCCGCGCCAGCAGCGCAACTGGCTGACTCAAAGCGGACTGGCCGGCCTGGTTGACATATCCGGAACCATCACCGGCGGCCAGGGCGACGATGCCGTCAATTTCGATCTGGGACTGCTGCTTAAGCATGGCTCGATCCGCATGGGCCAGCCCGAAGCGCTGGCCACGGACCTTGGCGGCTCGATGCGTCTGACCCCGCGCAAGTTGACGATCCAGCAAATGACCGGCCGCCGCCAGGAGGCCAAATTACAACTGGCCGGCCAAATCTCGCTGGACGAGGCCAACCCGCTGATGGATGTGCGCGGACAGGCGGAAAATCTGTCTCTGGACAAGCAGCTTGTGCAAATGTTGCCCCCGCAGTCGCGCCAAGCCTTGGCCATGTTGGACCCACGTGGAACCATCTCGTTGCAAGCGGAATATCGCGGCGGCGGCATCGCGCCAACCTCCGCGCCCGATTCGCCCGCGGCCACGGTGCCCGCGTCGGCAGTCCAACACACAACAGCCGCCATGGGTGTGCCGCCCACGCAAGCTGCAGATCATTCGACCACGCCTGCTGCCGCTACCCACGGCCCCGCGCCGACCATGCCGGCGGCGGTTGCCCAGTCAACCACTCAGCCGACGCTGCGTCTGAGCGTGCGGCCGGAAAAACTCACGTTGCATCCCAGCTATTTGCCTTTTGCGCTGGAGGATGTGGCCGGAGTTT